>JAFWVK010000071.1 GCA_017518255.1 Oscillospiraceae bacterium | reverse complement strand
GTTCCTGCCGCTGCCGAGGCTTCCCTTGCTGGAAGATTTGCGTGCAGACCCGTCAGTGCGAGCGCGCCTGCCAGCAGGAATGAAAGCAGTTTATTCTTTTTCATTTCAATTCCCCCATTTATCAGATTTTCCACAAATCGGTGCCGCGCAGCCGCCGATTGCCGAAGGGGAGACAGTCAGCATTTGCATCAAACCGTTCTATTTCATGATTTCATTATAACGGATAGAAAACAGAATCACAATCACATATTCTCTCATTTCAATGATTAATTCTGTCTGATTGACAATCCCGGTAATCTATGATATACTAAAATAAAAAACATAGAAGCCAATTTACAGGGGGAATAGAATATGGACAGCATCGGGAAAATCGGTGTGCTGCTGCCGGAGATCGTGGACCCGCTGGATTATGACCTGCTGCGCGGCATCCATACGGAGGCTGCTGCGCTGGGATATGATGTGATTGTCTATTGCAGCATTTACAATTCGCAGGTAGAGCTCCAGCAGGATGCCTATACGCACGGACTGGAAAACATCTTCACGCTGCTGCTGCATCACCGGCTGGACGGCGTGATTTTTGCCGCAGACCGCTTTCACAATCAGGAGCTGAACGATAAAATACAGGATATGCTCATACAGTGCGGCATTCCGTGTCTTGTGCTCGGTGAGGATCGTCCGCCGCTGCAAGCAATCTATCCGAAGCAGCAGGATGCGATGTACCGCATGACCAGGCATCTGATTGACGCACACGGCTGCAAAAAGATCTACTGCATCACCGGATTTCCGGACAACCGTCCCTCTGCTGAACGCACGGAGGGCTACCGGCAGGCAATGCTGGAAGCAGGACTGCCGTTTACCGATCAGGATATTTTCTACGGCCATTTCTGGCGTGAGGTTCCGCAGCAGATCGGCAGACAGATCGCAGAGGGAAGCCTGCCGAAGCCGGACGGCATCGTCTGCGCAAGCGACAGTATGGCGGCGGCGCTCTGCGAAGCGCTGCAAGAAAACGGCATCTCCGTGCCGGAGCAGATCGCTGTGACCGGCTTTGACGGCAGCTCTGATTCGTGGGCGCACAAGCTGAAACTCACGACCGTGACCGGGCGCGATTTGCAGCTCGGCGCAGATGCTGTCCGGAAGCTGTACGGTATCATCACAGGGCGGGAGATTTCACCATCTGCATTAAAGCAGGAAATCTGTTTCGGTGACAGCTGCGGCTGCACGCCGGAGCGGATTGGCAGGAAAACGATCGACGCCTATGTACTGGAGCATTATTTCCGGTATCATATCCGCCAGACTATCTGGCATAAACAGTTTTATGCCTCCGATCTAATCAACAAAATGCGCAATCAGAACGGTCTGTATAAGTGGATCGAAGCAGCCGATCAGGTCGGCCATGTGCTGCCGGACTGGGAATGGCTGGAGATCTGTCTCTGTGAGGACTGGTGTTTTGATCTGGAGCATCCGGAGCATTTCCGCACAGAGGGCTATCCCAACAGGATGCTGCACGCACTCTCCAAGAGGCGCGGCATCAACGCCGTTGAACGGTATCTTTTCCCGACCGCAGACATCCTTCCGGCACTGCAAATGCAGCATGAGCCCAAGCTCCTGCTGCTGACTTCGCTGCAAAATCACGGGCAGATCTTCGGATTTTTGGCAACTGCATATGATGCACCGGAGAAAATCTGCGCCGACGACTTTTATCTGAGCTGGTGTGAAGCCGCCGCAAACGGTCTTGACAATTTGCAGCACATCATGCACCGCGAATACATCAGGACACAGATGGAACTGCTGAACGTGCGCGATCCGGATACCGGACTGTTTAATCGCCGCGGCCTCGCTGAACGTCTGCCGGAGATTCTGGCGGCCGCACGCACGAGATCGCATATTCCGTCTCTGCTGCTGGTAACATGGCAAAAAAGCGGGGAACTGCTGCCGTTTGATCCGCTGCTGGTGCTCTCCAATGCACTGCGGCAGGTATCCGAGGGACGTGCCATGACCATGCGGCTGGATGATTCCGTGCTTGCAATTCTGTATACGGAAAACGTCATCAGTGAAGAAGCACTGAGAAATAAGATTGATGCGGCTTTGTTATTGCTGATCGGGAAACTGAACAATACGATCCGGCTGATTACACGCAGTGTCTGTATTGCAGACGGTTCCATGCGGGAAACCGAAAAGCTGGTGATGCTGGCCGCCGCTGCATTGAAAGAGCAGTCGGAATCAGCAGGCATAGACCTCAATGCAGAGATCCGACGGCTTCGGCAGGATATTCAGGAAAACCCGCAGGAGGATTGGAATATCTCCGATATTGCCTCGCGGCTGTGCATCAGCAAAAGCCATCTGCACAGGCTTTATAAACAGATTTTTGATGTCAATCTGATGGATGATGTCATCGAACATCGCCTTGCAAAAGCAAAGCAGCTTCTGGAATTCACCGATATGCGAATACAGGAGATCGCATTGCAGTGCGGCTACCGCAATGAATCCCATTTCATGCGGCAGTTCAAGCTGAAAGTCGGTATAACGGCGCTCCAGTTCCGGCAGTCAAAACAGTAAATAATGCCCGCCTGCGCAATCAGGCGGGCTTTATTATGTGTTCCGGCACAAAAGAAGAGAACCCGTCTGTACTTACACAGACGGGTATAAAAAAAGGGGGAGGAAGAAGTTCCGCCCGCTGAACGACAACGAATCTGAACTTCTTTGCAATTATTATACCGCAGCATTCTGCACTTTTCAATGACCGATTCTATCATTTTCATGCACGATTCATTCCCGAAAATGCAGGTTTCCAATTCAGACAGAAAATGTCATGAAAATGAGAGAATTTGTGATTGCGATAAAAAAATAAACCGTCTATAATGAAATCGGGAGAATTGTCATACTCCCGAATAATAATAAAGGGAAGAACAGGGGGATCAATATGATTCAAAGAACAAGAAGAATGGCAGCATTCACAGCGGCACTCGTGCTGTGCGCATCTGCCGCTTCGCCGCTGCCCGCTTCGGCAGCATACGGCGCCGGCGGAAACAGTACCGCGATCATGGAGTACCTTGACCGCGGCATTTATGCGGTGAAATCCGGAAACGGGATGTTTGTAAGCTGGCGCTGGAATGCAAACGACGCGGATAATGCAGAGTTCCGGCTTTACCGCGACGGGAATCTGATCTACACAAGCAAGGCGGGCTCCGGCGCGACAAGCTATCAGGACAACGGCGGCGGCACCGGATCGAAATACCGCGTTGATACCGTCGTAAACGGTGCGGTTGTCAGCTCGGAGGAGTGCAAGTTCAAATCCGGCACCAATTATTTTGATATTGCACTGAACAGCCCCGGCACGCAGTATTCGCCGAACGACTGCTGTGTGGGCGATGTAGACGGCGACGGGCAATACGAGATCTTTCTCAAGTGGGATCCGAACAATTCGCAGGATAATTCCAAGGCAGGTAAAACCGACAAAGTCTATATTGACTGCTATACACTGACAGGCAAGCAGCTCTGGCGTGTCGATCTCGGCGTCAATGTCCGTGCCGGACAGCATTATACACAGATGTGCGTCGCAGATTTTGACTGTGACGGCAAGGCAGAGCTCATCACGAAAACCGCAGACGGTACAAAGGACGGCAAGGGCAAGGTCATCGGCGACGGCTCTAAGGATTATCGGAACGGGGACGGCAGAGTGCTTTCCGGGCCGGAATTCCTGACACTCTTTGACGGGCAGACCGGCGCTGCGCTCGACACGATCAACTTTCCGGTTCCGCGCGGCAATGTCAATTCATGGGGCGATAATTACGGCAACCGCGTAGACCGCTTCAACGGCGGCATTGCGTATCTCGACGGTGTACATCCCTCTGCGATCTATAACCGCGGATACTATTCGAGAATGACAATTTCAGCCGTTGACGTTGTGAATCGAAAGCTCTCAGTCCGCTGGATCTTTGATTCCAATAACAGCGGAAACGGCGCGGCTTATTCTCAGGGCAATCACAACCTCATGGCAGCCGATGTGGACAACGACGGCAGGCAGGAGATCAGTATGGGCGACTGCGTGATCGACGACAACGGCAAGCTGCTCTGGGCATCCGGCAAAGGACACGGCGATGCGCAGCATCTCGGTGATTTCGTGCCTGACCGTCCCGGTCTGGAGCTTTGGGAGTGCCACGAAAGCGGAAAATTCGGCGTTACCCTGTTCGATGCTGCAAACGGCAAGGTGATCTTCCATAAGGACGGCGACAAGGACACCGGCAGATGCTGTGCCGACAATATCTGGGCTGGAAATAAGGGTGCAGAATTCTGGGGTTCAAGACCTGCAAATACTGTAATGAACAGTGCAGGAAATACGATCGGAAACAAGCAGCCGGCGCAGAATTTCCTGATCTACTGGGACGGCGATCTGGAGCGTGAGCTTCTGGACGGCACGTGGATCACCAAGATGACGGGGCAGAATCAGATTTCCACGATTTTCACCGCAGACGGCTGCGGATCCAACAACAGCACAAAATCCGTTCCGTGCATGACCGTTGACCTCTTCGGCGACTGGCGCGAGGAGCTCATCATGCGCACAAATGATAATAAGCACATCCGCGTATGGTGCAGCACAGCGCCGACCAATGTCCGCCTGACAACACTGATGCACGATATGCAGTACCGCGCACAGAACTGCTGTCAGCAGGCATCCTACAATCAGCCGCCGCATACGAGCTATTATCTCGGCTCTGACGCGCCGCTGCCCGCACGGCCGAAGGTCGTCATCAACGGCGAAGCGGTCAATCCGCCCGAACCGATCAAGTACACTGACGGAAAGTACATCACGGGTCTGACAGTCAGCGATACAGCCAATGCAGCAAACTGGTCTGTTGTGACGCAGCCGAAGCAGACCGGCAGTGAGGTCTTCGGCGACAGAGCATTCAAGTTTACAAGTGTTCCGAAGACACTGGACGGCGCAGAGTGGATCCAGACGGCTTGTGATTCCAAAAAGTTTGCAGGCGAGGAAGCAGCATTCAAGGCAGGCGCGGATATTTCAGCATTTATCGCGCTGGATACCAGAATCACGGTTCCGTCGTGGCTCGGTACATGGGAAAAGACCGCCGAGACGCTCACGGATGACGGCGATCCGCAGGTAACCTACCAGCTTTACAAAAAGGACTTTGCAGCAGGGGAAACTGTCAGACTCGGCGAAGTCAATCAGTCAAGCTGCGTCAACTATGCAGTTGCAGTCACCGCACAGCAATCTGCTCTTGTGATCGGTGACATCAACGCAGACGGCGTGTGCAATAAAACTGACCTTGTCATGATGCGGGATTACCTGCTGACGATCGGCACACTGACTCCGGAGCAGGGCGCAATCGCCGATATGAACAAAGACGGAAAAATCAACGGAATTGATCTCACACTCCTGAAACAAATACTCTTAAAGGGACAGTGATTCAATCTGGTGTAAAGTCAGTCTTCCGTCGCTTGAATGAAAAGCCCTTGCCGGGTTGATTGTCCGGCAAGGGCTTTTTTATCAGCTGGAGCCTGTTCACATAAAAAGAGCATCAAAGCGAGCGGGATAACAGAAAACAGCTAATACGAATAGACGAGCCTGCGTTGTCGGTTTTTTCGGGGTTAGCAATGTAGACAAGCGAGCTTTCCACATCTTCGTGTATCGGAAATATTTTTGTTGTCGCCATATGCAGCGTTCCTCCAATCTTTTTCAGCAAATAATTCATCAGAATTTTGGCTGAATTTTTCTCTTCTTCTTTGCGGGGTTGTAGGGGCAGCCAGCCCTCTGCCGAGTAGTGTATAAAAGCACTCAAATTTCAAATTTGTAGTGCGGTTATGCCGTGCTTGCGAACTGAGAGTGCCGATTTTTCATCGGCACGCCTTTTGCCGCCATTCGGCGGTTTTCTTGCTTTCATGCGGGAATTGGAGCGTAAGCGACTATATCTCTTTCAGCGAATGCAATGCGTCACGCACACCGGAACGGCTCGCCGGAATACAGCGGTCAGCCCAACATTCATTAATCGAGGCACGTCAACGCCGCTTTAACTTGTGCGCTCCTCCTCCCGTGTGAAATGCCTATTATACCACATTTGCTTCGGAAACGCAAGACTGTATTGACGCAATCGCCAGCCTATGTTATAATAACAATAGAATCCTTTGGAGGTGAGCGAATGATTGAAGTATATGTTCAAGAAATAGCAACCTGTCTGAAAAATCGGTGTTATTTTGCGGCACTTGCTTTGAGTCTGACTTTGCCGGATATTTGCGGAGCGGCAGAATATCCCGATGAGGCATCCGTCACCAAACGGTATATCAACTGGTATGATAAATACATCGGTGATAATGAGAGAAAAGAACGCGATACAGGAGATTCTTCATATTTAAGCGGTGAGGTTATTTATAATCTTAGAAACACATTTCTGCATCAGGGAAATCCGACAATCAATAAAGATAAGGTGAAAGCAAAGGAGAATCGCTTTGATAGATTTATATTGATTCTCGGTGATGCAACAGTTTTTTGGTCTGGTTCAACTCACTTTGATATCAGGAATGGTGCGGCGTCTTTTCGGGGAATGATTATTGATGTGACATACCTATGTCATAAAATATGCATGGCAGCTTTATGCTACAATCAGCAGAATGGCAGCAATATACTCAATGATGTATTGGCTATCCCGCAGGAATTCTTTACGCAGCCACAGAATCGTGAAGATTATAAACCGGATTATTCAGTTTTAACACGGCAACTTAATGAGCAGCTACATCAAAACGGTATCAAAGGATCTGTTTCCGAATCCTATATTTCTAATATGCTGGAAAAGATGTTCACTAAAAGCGCTCATTCCATTTTCGAGCAGAATAGGCTGCTTCTATATTTGAATGAAATCAGTCAAGGCAGTATTTCAGATGAGGATAAAGATATAATCATCAATATCGTTTTTTCTTCAAAGTCCAAGCAGGAAATTCATACCTTGTTTCAAAAAACATTTGGAAATGCTGCTGCAAAAGATTATTATAAGAAAATAAAACCACTTTTGAAACAATATCAGGGAAAAGCGGAGTGATCCTATGAACGAATTTGCAGGCAAGGTCGCCGTCATCACGGGCGGAGCAAACGGAATCGGCAAATGCATCGCGGAAGAATTCCGCAGGCAGGGTGCGGCGGTTTGCGTGATCGACAAAGCGAACGGCGATCATTTTGTCGGGGACATCTCCGACCGCGAAACGCTGGAGCGCTTTGCCAGGCACGTCATCGCGCAGCATGGACACATCGACTATCTCATCAACAACGCGCTGCCGCTGATGAAGGGCATCGATGATTGCAGCTACGATGAGTTTCAGTATGCAATGGCAGTCGGCGTGACTGCGCCGTTCTATCTGTCCAAGCTGTTTCTGCCGCATTTCCGTGACGGCGGCTCGATTATCAACATCTCGTCCTCGCGCGACCGTATGAGCCAGCCGCAAACCGAAAGCTATACGGCAGCCAAGGGCGGCATCGCGGCATTGACACACGCGCTCGCGGTCAGTCTCGCGGGAAAGGTGCGCGTCAATTCGATCTCGCCCGGCTGGATTGACACGACCGGCACCGAGTATGTTGGCGCAGATGCGATTCAGCAACCATGCGGGACAAACATGGTGCTCTTCCTCTGCTCGGAGAAAGCTGGATTCATCACCGGCGAGAACATTTGCATTGACGGCGGCATGACAAAGCTGATGATTTATCACGGCGATCACGGATGGTCGCTGAACGTGAAGTGATTTTTTTGTGAAGCATATTTTTCATGCTTCGTCTCTGACTGTTGCAAATACCGATTACTTTTTTTCAATTCGTGAAAGGCTGTCTTCTCTAAAACTGAAACAAAAATGATGAGTTACCCTCATCTTACGACATTCACAATCGCAAACACCGATGTGAAAATCGTGTGAAATCGTCGATTTTCTGCCCCTATGGATTGACGCCACCCAATATCTGTTTTGACAAGCCGTTTTCGTCTTATCAAAACAGAACATTCCGCTAGGCTTCATTCATTGGGCAAGTACTTTCGTACTTGGGAGAAGGGTGCTGCTCCGCAGTCGGGCATTCCCGAACCCATTTCATTTTGCGTTACAATTTTAACATGAACAAAAAGTGAAGCAAATGATGAATCTCATGCTCGGATTCGATGTGATTTACATGAAGCAAAGCATACGATTGCACAACCGGCTCCTTCTGAATTTGGAAAGAGCCGGTTGCTTTTTTATTCATCATGTGCTGTCGAGATAAAAGATTTTTACACTAGAGTTCGTGTATCAGTTATATTCTGAGAGAATTCTTTTGATTAATTCTTCTCCATACTTTTTGACAGCATGATTATACAGACCTTCCTGATACTGCAAGAGTTTTCGATATAAGTCCTGATTGCTAAATTCACTCCATAACATTGGAATTACATCACCTTGTTGATGCTCAACGGATATGATTTCCGTTGAGGCAACATTTTGTGCTTCCGATAATGCTTGAATCATTCCGTCCCTTGTCGGATTGCACTTCTGCGCTTCCAGTTTCAAAAATGCTTTGATGAAATCATCTATTTCTTTTAATTCTTTTGCTTCATTGGTTTCCATATTCATCCTCAATTCCTGCTCCAGAATATCTGTCAGAACGGAGTAATCAAGATATTGAATCCCGTATTCGCCCTCATGAATTCTGTCCGCAAGGCGGCTGTGATAGTAAAGGCGCATGGCATCCTCCGGCGGAATGTTCCGGCGCTCACTTAGGCAAAGCACAATATCCTCTTCAAGATGCTCCCGATAGAAGTTTTCAAGATCGTTTCCTGTCATAATTCCACCTCGATCTGCTGCCGGAAAGTCAACATTGTATCAATCGCTTTCTGCGTGATAAACGCGATCTGGTCGTAGGTTTCATAAACGCGGATTTCCTTGATTGCGCGCTCCTTATCCCAGATGCCGCGCTTATACATATCCACCACGCGGAACACTTTGTCATTGGCGACTTTTCCTTTGATGACATCATACGCCTTGAACACATCCGCACCGTCACGGCACCGGCATACAAAGTCAATCCATGTTTCCAGATCATCCGCGAAATCCTGAATCAGTATTCCGTCTGCTTCGTTCATTTCGTATACGCTGACAATTCCGCTTTGTGCGCCGCGCAATGTTGCCTTTCGTTTTGCCCAGCGCTCCGCCTGCTTCCGGACAGTCGTAACATAAAAGCCCATTCCGAAATCCAGCCGCTTTGCAGAGTGCAGGATATCCGGCTGTCTGACTACGATATCTGAACCATGATAAACGATCATATACTTACTCCTCTCGCCTCGACATATTCCTGCACATCATTCATCACGCTTCCAGAACTCATCGTATGCAGCACATCATAGAACGGCACAAGATAGTTGCTGATACAGCCTGTGCTGTCCAGAATCCGGTATATTTTAGAGGGCGCAAGTCCGCGTGCATTGGCGATCTCATTGATGATATAAATGACAAATTCCGTTATTTCTTTTGTCATATAATCAACCCCTTTCGCTTTTTCGTGTTGCCATATCTTATTTCAACTGCGCCCTCAACTCCTCAAAGCTCTCCAGGGCACTTTGCAAATTCTCAATGATACTTTCCGCGAGTACATCCGGTTCCGGCAGATGATCGAGATCGGCAAGCGACTTGTCCTTGATCCAGAAGATATCAAGACTGGTCTTATCGCGGGCGAGAATATCCTCAACTGAGAATCTGCGCCAGCGTCCCTCCGGATTCTCCTCCGACCATGTTTCCGTGCGGTTATGCCGGTTCTCTGGCTGATAGCATGACACAAAATCATCGAGATCGCTGTCGGTCATCGGATTCTTTTTCAATGTGAAATGAATATTCGTGCGGAAATCGTAGATCCAGACCTCTTTCGTCTGCATCTCCGCGCTCGCAGGACGCTTATCAAAAAAGATGACATTCGCCTTGACACCCGGCTTATAGAAAATACCGGTCGGCAGGCGGAGAATGGTGTGCAGATCACAGGTTTGCAGCAGCTTCTTGCGGACGATCTCACCGGCGCCGCCCTCAAACAGCACATTATCCGGCACGACAACCGCAGCCTTTCCGGTTGCTTTCAGGATCGTGTTGATATGCTGCACGAAATTGAGCTGCTTGTTTGAGGTCGTTGTCCAGAAGTCCTGCCGGTTATAGACGAGATCCTCATCCTCCTGCTCGCCCTCCTCATTGGTAAAGGTAATCGAGGATTTCTTCCCGAAAGGAGGATTCGTCAGCACATAGTCCACGCGCACACCGCTGTCCGTGAGCAGCGCATCACCGAGCGTGACCGGAATCGTGCCGTAAATATCGCCGATATTATGCAGATACAGATTCATCAGACAGAGCTTATAGGTCGTCGGGACAAGCTCATTGCCGAAGAATGTCTCGTTTTTCATAAAGGTTTTCTGATCGCGGTCAAGCGTATAATTCT
>JAFWVK010000070.1 GCA_017518255.1 Oscillospiraceae bacterium | reverse complement strand
CTTTCTTTTCCTTCGGCAGCGCATTGACAAAATATCTCCGACAGTGGATCAGGCATCCGCAGTGCTTTACACCCTTCACCCTAGGATACCCACTGTATCCGTCCCGTACCAAATAGCCGGTGAATCCTTGCAGAAACGCCTGCGCATTCTCGCCTTTTCTGGTTGGTTGGTAATCGAAAATGACGATGCTGCGGTCATTCATTTTGCCGTTGCAGTACACCCACATCTTTGATTCGGTCGTTGCTTTCCTGCCTTCCTCATGCAGAACCTGAACCGGTGTTTCGTCTGCATGGATCACAGAACTGGACAGCAGCAATTCGTGCATTTTCTCTACAACAGACAGACACCATTTCTCCGCTGCCCTCCGCAACAAAGCGTTGCTTGACTGCTGCATACAGATATGCTATAATGGTGCCACAAGGAGGGATATCACTATGGTAACCAAAACAATCATTCACGAACTCCGCACAAAACACGGATTATCACAGGACGCACTCGCTGAAAAGCTGTTTGTCACGCGGCAGGCGGTTTCCCGCTGGGAAACCGGCGAGACCCTTCCGAACACTGAAGCGCTGAAACTGCTTTCGGCACTGTTCGGTGTCTCCATCAATACGCTGCTCGGTGCCTCCGAACAGATGATCTGCCAGTGCTGCGGCATGCCACTAGAGGAAGCCATCATCAGCAGCAACAAAGACGGCTCCCCGAACGCAGATTACTGCAAATGGTGCTATGCGGACGGCACCTACATGTACAGCGATATGGACGATCTCATCGAGGTCTGCGTGAAGAATATGGCGAGCGCTGAGCACCCGGGGAATGAGGTGCGCTCCTATCTGCAGGATATGCTGCCGAAGCTCGATTACTGGAAGCGGCACAGCGAGCTCAGTGACGGCGGTGCATTTGAAGCGTTCAAGCAGCAGCTTGTCCGGGAGATCAACGCTCTGGAAATACCGGGGATGCCAAAGCTCGAAAAGCTGAATGCGCTTGTCGGCAACTATGTCAATCTCGCATATCCGCTCCCGAACGGCTGTGCCGTGAAATTTCTGGATGACGGCGCAACGTATCTCGGCAATCAGCTTGCCTGCACCGACGATAGCGGAAGATGCTTCGGGGTACTTGCCAATATGGAGTTCATACTCGTCAGCACCTACGGCAAAGACGGCGCAAAGCCGGAGCTGGTGCTTTATCAGAAGAGAAATACATAAGTGAAAACGCTCCTGTATGTCATGCAGCATACTGGAGCGTTTCAACGTGTCGAAAAAGTGTCTGATTTAGGGGACGTCCTCTATTGAGCTACCTCTTTTTTGGGGGGCCAGCAAGGTATCCTTACCCCTATTGACAAAGCATCTGCGTTGTGGTATAAACAGAAGAGAATGTATATAAGCGTATCACCTCGAAGGTGGGTCTATTGTTTGAATATTAAGTATTGAATGGTAAGCAAATCGTTCAGCATAGCGCATTCACCAATGCCAGCAGCGTATCCTGTGTTATGTTGGTCGGCAATGAGATACGCACTCCGTTCTTCTCGATCCTGATATCTGCACTTTGCTGCTGCGGTACCGTCAGCGGGACGACCGCCTGTGCAGACTGGATATACTGTTCCCGGACTCTGCGCAGCCGGTAGTAGAAACTCTTGGTCTTGATTCCGTTCTCCGCACACCACTGCGGAACGGTCAGCCCGCTTGCCTGTTGTGCTTCGAGCTGTTCCGCCCATTCCCGCAGACGAACGTCTTGCTTTACTGCCGTGATTGCTGTTGTGGTTTCCGATTGCATACCGATTCCTCCTCGTGTCAGTCTAGAACACTCCAAATTAGTCCATTGGACTAATTTAGACTGCCTCAAGCGGTCTAAAGAAGTCCAATGACTTGCTTAGGACTCCATTATACCATTTTTGACACCGGAGGGGAAGACGCGGAATACTTTACGCTTACGTTAAGAAAAGCAGTTATAACCGCAGGGAATCATCGAAGTGAGGATGACGAACGAGGAGCAGGAGACAATCGACCGCAAGGAGCTGACCGCGTAGATCCTGGAAGAAGCCGGACATCCAAAGAAGTGCAAGGTGGTCTTTTATTTTTTCGGGCAGTGAAAATCTGACTGACTGCATGAGCGGGTTACTGCGTAGAAATCTGCGATGCAGACTTGTTTTTGGGATCATCGCAAAAAATGTCAAAATCTTATCCATGCATAAATCCCCATCCGCGGCAAACAATACCGATAAGCTATCGCAAATAGCAAAACCATAGGAGGCACAAAATGAAAGCAACCGGTATTGTGAGAAGAATCGACGACCTCGGCAGAGTCGTCATACCGAAAGAAATTCGCCGAACACTCCGGATTAGGATGGGCGCCCCCTCACTGATAACATTGACACAGGATATGGTGTTCTGCATGAGTGTAGAATGCGCTGCGGAGCGGTACATCGGGAAAAGAACATAGTGAAACCGCCGTCTGATTGATCGTCAGGCGGCGGTTTGTTTAAGCATACTTATTTGTATCTGAACAGGTTTGTTAGTGCACATTTGATTAACCTTATTTTATGAGAGCAATCTTGACAAAGTAGCTATAAAGCTAGTAAAATCTTCATGCATGCAAATGTCTTCGCAGAGATATTGAATAAACTGTTCTTTTGATATTCCGACATTTAACAGATTTGCACAAAGCATCTTGTATAATTTTTTACCTGATTTATCTTTGGTCACATCATAATTAGTTTGATAATCAGCTAAGATATCTGTCAATGCTCTTTGTGTAAAATATTTGTCCCCGATTAATTTAATAAACGTTGAATCAACATCAGTAATTAATTTTTTGCGCAAGTATTTTTCTACACTTTTAATCGGTAAATATGAAAATAGAGAAATATTCAATTCTTTTGCTTTAGCGTTACCGTCATCTTGGATATCACCATCTAAAATACCAACTACTCGTTTACCAACTCCTAAAAGATTGCTTTTCTGAATATCATTTTGAAGTTTCAATGTTTGTGCCCAATCACCGCTTGGCACTACATACCACAGTCTACTTGTACAAATGTTATTCGTACGAATCAAGCGTTCAACAACAGCTTTGGCTAAATCGTCTTCTACAAGTATAATAAAATCATAGCCGTTTGGAACATATAATTCTCTGATGGCATAATTAGGGTAGCAAAGGTTAACTGTAGATACAATTCCGTTTTTGTTCTCAATCATAAATATATTTTCAGGTTTGATTTTATTGATGATTTCTGTTGAATGGGTAGAAAACACAACTACCATGTTGACGCGCTTTATCAAATTATTGAACAATTCGATTAACCGATGAATAGCTGCAGGATGCAATGCAAGCTCAGCCTCATCAATCAGAAACAGAAGTGGCTTCTGTGATAGATATCGATTTCGTTCTGTTAGATTATTGATGAAATCTATGAGAGAAATCAGCATGCTTTCGCCGCTGCTCATATTATACTGACTAATATAGTGCTCACCGCATTTCAGGAAATAAGGAATACCTTTAAACCTGTTCTTTTCTGCAACCTCTTTTGTTTTGATTTTATATAAATCTTTGTAGTGTCTTTTATCCCCGTGAAGAATATAACTTAAGGTGTTGATTACAAAATCATCGGCTAATCGTATCAGTGAAGTGAAATCCGACTTGCTTAAAAAAGTATCAACAAGGTTATAATCATAAAAACGAGAGCCATAGAAAATACTTCCTTCATAAAAGCCATGATATCTTTGACATTGAATCCTACTCCCATGCGTTGTTGTGGTGGTAGTCCATCCAGTTTCGGACACAATCCAGTGATCTTCTGTTCTATCAATTTCAATATCAATTGTTGAATCATCAGTAAAATCGAACTTTCTGAAACTTTTGTGTGATGAAGGTTTTACAAGCAAAGACATCGCTTGCATGATAGTGCTCTTTCCGCATCCATTTTCTCCAACTATTGCATACAATCCTCTATCAAGTGGAAGCTCAATGTCACATGAAGAAATGTTCTTAAAGTTTTTGATCTGCAAGTGTAAATCACTCATATTCGTACCTCCTGCTGTAATCTATCTTGAATAATATATAATTTAGCTGCAAATTCGACATGAGAAATATCATAATAAATGTGAATCTAAGATGATTGCATTTTTTTAATTGTGTGCTGATACATAGTTTCGTTGATGGTTCCAGAAAGCCCCAGCTGTTTTTCTGTTCTTTCTAGGTTACTAAGATCGACTATTTTAAAGCATTTTATTAAATCAAGCTTTGAAAGGAGTTTAACGGTATAGGGCCTTTTACTATCTAAAAAGGCAATCGAAGTCAAGTACTCCTGAACGGGCTGACTATTTAAAAGGAGCATAACAACATATGCGTCATTATAATTGTCAAAAGACAAAAAGTAGGATGTATCATCGGTCATGACTGGTTTGGAAGAATAAAGCAAACTGAAAAGCGGTTTCTTATAAAATCCAGATACTCCTACTTTATACGGAGCGAAGCTATAATCCCCGATCCCGAACATCGAGAATGCTCCAGCTTTTTGGTATATAATGCTCTTTCTCCTCTTGAAATCACTGATATGGTTGCTTAAATATGACCAAAGCATGGGATAATCATGTTCAATATAACCAGTATCCTGTTTGGCTTGTTGCTGAGTTACAATCACATACTTTGAAAACTTCGTAAGAACTGGGGATTTAAACATACTCGACTTTACTAGCGGGAATACGAGATCCCCCTCTATGTCAACTACTTCTTTGTTTTTGTTTATTAATTGTCCATTGACTAATTCCAGTTCCATGACTTTTCCGCAATCGTGCTTAACACCGCTTCTCCATGTCATTTGACAATAGCCCTCGAAATCAAAGCTAGAAAGGTTTGTAGAAGAAAGAACGCCATCGTTGACAATCAAAGTATCCTCACAAATCATTGAGTCAAAGTCTTTTACACGACATACTGTTTGACTGCTTAACGCATTGGAAGAAAGCTCAATGATGAGTACGCACGCAGCAGCGGATACGCCAAACACTTTATGACTATCAAAATTTAGCATTTCAATTCTATCATGAGGAATCTGTCTGCGGTCAATTTCAACAATTACATTTCTTGCAACAGAGGTTTTACAGAGCATACAAATGACGCTGTTGGTTCCATGAAAAGAATCAATCATTTGCAAGATCACATATTCACAAATATCAAAATTAGATGCCCCTGTTAATGCATCAATACCTCGTAATCCTTTGAAATTCGTTTTTTTCGGTAAATTAATACTAAGATTTGAATTTGTTGCCCACGGAGGGTTTCCAATCACAAGGACATCTTTGCAATTACATATTTCCGAAGGAATAATATTAAAGATGTTTTCGACGGTGAAAGAGGCTGTCGGTATCTTTTGCAATGCAATGCGAATATGTTCAGGATTTATGTCAATGCCATATGCCGGTTTACTAATCATTTTCACGGCAACAGAAAGAAAATTGCCTATTCCGCATGTCGGCTCAAGGATTGCCTCGATGTGATGTGAAAATCCTTCATTTATTATATATGAACACACTCGCTTACAAAACGCAGGTGGAGTCTGGTAATCACCGAATTCCTTTTTACTGCCAGACATAATTTACAACTCCTTGAATATGATTATCCAGCTCAATAACTCGTTTATATTGCAGTCTCCACTGCAAAGCATTACTGATTGTAAGGTAACCTTGTTCTGGCGGTGAAGACAGGATTTCATCTGCCAATTCGTTATATGTAATCTCATCTCCGGGCACATTTTTATCAGTTAATAAAGCAATGATATCTTCTTTGTTAGCATCAACTTGCAGCATTTGCCTAATCATTTTGGTGAGGGTATAATCAGCAGTACGATTGGCATCGATAAAAGTGCAATGAGTTATTGTCAAATCGCATCTATTTGGCGAATCTTTTTTATGATATACGAAAACCAATAGATTATAGCCTAAGCCAAAAATCTTTTGCCTTGCCGACTTGAACGGGCAGCTGCTCTGAGGTTGAACTATACTAGTAGTTTTGATATCTGTGCTAACGGAAGGAAGATCTATTCCCAAAGCAGAGCTGCCAACAGACATCTCATATTTTTTGCTGAGATACTTTTGAAATTCGTGTTCAACATATGTTCCAACAGCTTTCCCATCTGTAACACCTATCAGCGCATTGTGATTCAAAGTAGAAAACCATTCACTAAAGCGTACAGCTTCAGAGACAAGCTTATCAACTGTTAATTTCATAATTTGGCGTTCCTTTCTTTCGGCAACTACTATCATTATATCACAATTCGCACAAAAAATCAATGTTCTTCCATGTAAATTTTTCTGACTATTTTCGATACCCAGAGTATTTTCTATTTTTCCTTATTATTGTGCCAGTCAATATTTTGACGGAATGTCATACTTTGCTATGATCTCGTCCCGCTTTGCGTTCAGCTCATCATAAAGCGCTGCCTTTTCCTTCTGAAGCTGCCGAATCGCCTTCACAGGTGCGTCTGTCTCACGCAACAGCTTCACCTTTGCAATGATCTTATCTTTCCTTGGATTCGCAAATTCATTGAAATCCACTACTGCTTGCTCAGTGCCGCAAATATCCCGCAGCTGAGAGCGGATATTACGCACACGGATGCCGACGGTGTCAGAGATTGAGGAGAGATCCTTTTGTTTTTGGTAAGGATCCGAGCTTTCCAGATACTTTCTGCAATCAGGATTGCCACAGAAATCTTCTCCCGCTTTACCGCAGAAATAGTCTCCGCAGACGGTGCAGGTGCAAACCGCTAATCCGGTCTGTTGCAGCATATCCCGGAACACCAGCAGGAATGCATTGCATGGGAAGACAGAGCTGTACCAAGTTTGCCCGCCAATGATCTCTGCCTGAACCGACTGAAAGAGAACGAAGCCGTCGAGCTCCGGCAAAGTGCCTGCCGGAAACGCGGTCAGCAATCTGCGGAGCTGTTCAAAGCCGGGCTGCACCTGATCTTTCATATGACCGCCGACCGTTTTCAGCTTGATTCTCATGATCTCCTCATTATGATATAAGGCGTATTCATGGATCGAATCCAGCAAAAATACGCAGAACGCGCCGTTATACCCTGCATCTTTATAGTTTTGGACTGCTTCGTGCAGTCCTTTTTCTTTTGTACCCTTGCGGATGCGGTCCTCTGCTTTATCAGCCAGATCATTGATGACAGGCAGATTCGCCGCAAGCTGATTGATCTGCTGCACGGCTTGCGTGAAGGTGCATTCGGCTTCGGTATTGTCTGCGCGAAAATGAATAGTTGTCTTTGCCGGATCGAAGCGAAATTTCAGGTTCATAGTGGGTGTTCCTCCCCGTTTTTTATTTCCATTATACGATTAAGTAGGGCGTTTGTCAAGCCAAAATCCAATAATAAACTAGTTTTTATTTTGTGATACTAATTATTTTATAGTTTAAGACGGAAACGTGTTTGCATTTTGCAGCAAAATACGCTACACTGGATAATACGGCACAAAGCCGCCAGTAACTTGACAACTGAATAGCAGAAAAAGCATGGTGAGAATCGAGAGGATGGTGATGCAATGATCAGAGACAGTCCGCACATATATGGGGTAACGAATTGTTACCGCATCGCTCCAGCACTGATTCGGGGCAGGTAAAAAAGAAAGGAGGGATTCAATGACAGACGAAAAGACAATGCAGCAGGAGTTCCCGCTGAAACTGATTCACATGGATGAGGTCGAAGCGACCGACACAAAGTGGCTCTGGTATCCATACATCCCATACGGCAAGATCACGATCATCCAGGGTGATCCGGGCGAAGGCAAGACGACTTTGGTGCTGCACTTGGCGGCAGCGCTGACACGCGGAAAGATGCTCGGTTCCGAAGAACATCAGGAGTCAGTGACAGTGATCTATCAGACAGCGGAGGACGGTCTGACAGATACGATCAAGCCAAGACTGATCGCCGCAAATGCTGACTGCTCCCGCGTGCTCGTGATAGACGAAACGGAGCAATGTGTTTCGATGACAGACGGGAGACTGGAAGCCGCAATTCAGCAGACCAATGCTCGGCTTGTGATTCTTGATCCGATTCAGGCTTATCTCGGCGCGGCGGTGGATATGCACCGGGCGAATGAAGTCCGCCCGATCATGGCGCATCTCGGAAACATCGCGGAGAAATACGGTTGTGCCATCGTGCTGATCGGACATATGAACAAGTCATCGGGGCAGAAAGCGTCCTATCGCGGACTTGGCAGCATTGACTTTGCGGCGGCGGCCCGGAGCGTACTGATTGTTGCTCGGGACAAGGAGAATCCGCAGGTGCGCGTTATGATCCACGCCAAGAGCAGCCTCGCGCCGGAGGGAAAACCGGTTGCATTTGAACTCGACAAGGGCAACGGCTTCCGCTATATCGGAGAGTATGACGGTGATCCGAACGAATTGCTGTCTGGCTCCGGAGGAAAGAAGAAAGGCAAGCTCGCAGAACAGTTGTTGATGCATGAATTGAGAGAGGGCGCAAAATCGCAAAAGGAGATTCTTGCACGCGCCGAGGAATGCGACATTTCTAAACGGACAATGGTTGCTGCGAAAAAAGCACTCGGCGTTCAGTCAGAGAAGAAATCGGATGGATGGTATTGGTCGCTGCCGGATGGTAACAATGCAAGGATGCAAGAATGCAAAGACAAGGAAATTTTGCATCCTTGCAATGTTGAACAGGAGGGGGAGATAAATGGGACAGAAGATTCCGAAGAACGCGCTGCCGCTGTATCTGCCGCGGAACCATGTGAACAGCCTGCTTGCAACACTTGATCTCATCATTCACGCGGATGAGAAAAACGAAATGGCAATCTCGGCGCAGAAACTCAAGGACAAGATTCTGCGGTATGGTAAGGCGTTCCAATCGAACGGCGAAGATTGTGTGTCGATTCTCCTTTTTCAGAACGAAATTCTCCCGCTGCTGAAAATCCTGCTGTTGATCGTGTCAGTCAAGGTGGATGCAGTCAGGGATTATTATCCGATCATCGAACACAAACAGAAAGGATGAGTGCAATGCCGAAGGGAATCAAGAAGCGAACTGCCGCAACGGTGCGTGCAGAAATGGAAAAGCAGGCAGCTGCGATCAATGATACGCGCGCTGCAATCAAAAAGGCGAAAGAGGATTATGAGAACAAGGCAAGACAGATGCGCGATGATCTGAAAGCGAAGGAGAAGCGACTCGGCGAACTGCAAAAAGAGTTCAAGCAGCTGATGCAGGACGAGCAGAGAGAAGCCCTTTCCGCGATGATGTTCAACGGCGATCTGACGCCGAGCGATATCAATGCAACACTCAATGCGCTGGGCACTTTGTTCTCCGGTCAGGGGGATAAAACGGCGGCAATTCAGAGATTGCAGGCAATCGCCGACGAGCAGGACAACTCCGCGATCTCGAACCTGGTCAGCGAGATCGGCAATGAGAACAGGTGAGCGCGGGGGCCTGGGGCATCACCAGCTGCGGAGCAGAAAAACGCCCTCTGGATTTTGAATCCAGCCCGATTCAGTAGTGGATGCGCAAGTGTCCGCTACTGACATTGGGTGAACATAGGTGCTAAAGTACCGAAACGGTAGGTCAGGTGAAGAAGAGAGGGGAAAATGACAGTGGAGAGGTTTAGTATCAGCTTTACGCTCGGAAAAGCAAGTGCCGCGCACGGTGCAAATGTCAATCACAACAACCGGAAGTTCCTTGCGGACAACATCAATCCGGCGGAGACTTCAAAAAACATCAGCTATAAGATGCAAACGGTCGAAAGCGCCTATGAGGAACTGTTCGGAGAAGCAGTCAGAGAGTATAACGAGAAGCAAAAACGCCCTTGCCGCCGGATTACAGACTACTATTCGCACATCGCAAACGGGCATCGGGAGGAGCCATTCTATGAAGCGGTCGTGCAATTCGGAGATTGCAGGACGGTGCAGCCGGGGACACAGCGGTGGTATGCGGCGCAGACGATGCTCAATGATTACATGATAGCTTTTGAAAAGCGGAATCCCAATCTTTTCGTTTTCAATGCTGTCATGCATCTGGATGAAGCCTCGCCGCATTTGCACATCGACTTCATTCCGTTCTATACGAAAGAACGGCAGCGCGGACTGAAAAAGGGTGTGTCGATGCGGGCGGCTTTGATTGAGCAGGGCTTTGTTCCGGAGCATAACGGCAAGAATCAGCTGACCTTGTGGGAGGAATCGGAGCGCAAAGAAATGGAGTACCTTCTGCACCGGCGCGGATTCCTGCGCGAGGACAAGCACGCCGACTATGCGCACATGAGTGTCGGAGAATATAAAGCATTGCAGGATTCCTGCCGCATGGAAACGTTGCTCCGGCAGACACAGAAGGTTTCCAAAGAAGAAGCAACCCGCACTGAGGTCTACCGTCTGAAAGAAGAGTTGCAAGCGTCGCAGCAAACCTTCCGCCAACTGGAAGCGGAGAAAGAGTCTCCGTATGTGAAATTCTTTTATGCGACGGACGACAAGCAGGCATATGTGATGCAGCAACTGGAGCAAATGGGCATCCCGTTTCGCGAGACGGAGAACGGTTTTGAGGCGCAGGAGTGCCATATCAAAACGATTCGCAGTATTGAGAAGAATTATCACGGACAGCCAGTTTCATTCCGCGAACAGCTGAAGGAAGACATTGACCGCTGTATGCTCGGTGCAAAGGATTTCAGGGACTTCCTGCAAAAACTGGCGAATAAAGGATACAGTATCAAGACTGGCAAATACATTGCTGCAAAACCGTGGAATGCCGAGCGGTATATCCGGTTCAAGTCGCTTGGAGAGTTTTACAGTGAACAGGCGCTCCGGAACCGGCTGCTGTCATTGAAGGAATACGAAAAGCAGCTTGCAGAGAAGATCAAGGAAGCCGAAGCCAAGAAAGCGCCGAATGTTATGGTGCTGCTGACGGAGCGGCAATATATGGAGTGCTCCATCGAGTACCGGCTGCAGATTCGCAAGCGCAGACCGGATAAACCGCTCACATGGATGAACGATGCAGAGCTTGACAAGCTGACCGCGCTGAATGCTGCAATCAACAGCGGTGAAACGGTCGATACAATCCGACGCCGATTCCATGAGTTGACCGAGCAGGAGAAAGCGGCAGAGCGTGAAGTCGAAAATCTGGGGTACATGAGTGAGAATTACACTGAAAGAATTGCAACAGCCCGCAAACATCTGGAAGAAGTCCGGGCAGAACTGAAAGAAGCTGCCGAGAGACTTGAAATGGTGGAGAAGATCATGAACGGCACCTATGTGCTGGATATGCTGAACAATGTGTTTGACCGCAAGCGTTCGGAGATCATTCCGAACGGATACTACAACGCAAATACGGGGGTGAGAAGAAGATGAATCCGCACGAATTTTGCATAACAGACCGACCTGAAACCGATAATAGACTGAGAAAGGGGCTGGCAGAATTTGCTGATTTACAACAGAGAACCGCAGGGATTCATCGAAGTGTGGATGACGAACGAGGAGCAGGAGACAATCGACCGCAAAGAGCTGACCGCGCAGATCCTGGAAGATGCCGGTCATCCGAAGAAGTGCAAGGTCGTCTATTTCCTTTCGGGCAGTGCCAATCTGACCGAGTGCATGAGCAGTCTGCTGCGTAAAAATGTGAGGGCATGAGATTTGTATACTTTGCCGATTGTATTTTGACACTGCTTATGTTACAATGATGTTAGCATATATCAGAATACCAAAATAACATTGTATGAAAGGAGACCAACATGGGCGACCAACTGCACATCGCCGGTTACTGCCGCATTTCCGTCGATGACGAGCTTGACCGTGACAATACCTCAATCGAGAACCAGAAAGCGATCATCGCGGACTATGTGAGCAAGAAGTTTCCGGCGGCAGACCTCGATTTCTACGAGGACCGCGACCGCTCCGGCTATACCTTTGAGCAGCGCGAGGGCTATCAGGTATTGCGGCGGAAGATGATGCGGCACGAGTACGATATCCTCATTATCAAGGATTTCTCGCGCTTTTCGCGCCGCAACAGCAAAGGCTTAGTCGAGCTGGAAGACCTGCGCGATGCCGGAATGCGCATCATCTCGATCGGGGACAGCATCGACTATCCGACCTTTGATGATTGGACAGCGATCCAGTTCCGCTTTCTCATCAATGAGATGCCGGTCACGGACACTTCAAAGAAGGTGCGCTCGGTTGTGAAGCGGCGGCAGGAGGAAGGGCGCTGGATCTGCGCGGTTCCCTACGGCTACATCATGACGAACAGCAAGACGATGCAGTTTGAAGTGGATGAACCCGCCGCAGAGGTCGTGC
This sequence comes from Oscillospiraceae bacterium, assembly GCA_017518255.1. Classification (GTDB taxonomy): domain Bacteria; phylum Bacillota; class Clostridia; order Oscillospirales; family Ruminococcaceae; genus Firm-04. The sequence goes on along the minus strand of JAFWVK010000070.1, from coordinate 22,685 downwards.
GCGAGATCTTCCGGCTATACAGCGAGGGTTGGGGCTACAAGCGCATTGCCAACTACCTGACCGATCAGCATATCCCCACGCCGCGCATGGCGGAAAAGGAACGCCGCGAGGCACAGGGCGAGGAATGCACCTTGCGCGGGAAACCGGAATGGAGCCTTGTCACGGTCAGCGAGATTCTGCGCAATGACTTCTATATCGGTACGCTGCGGCAGGGGAAATACCGCCGCAAGAAGATCAACGGCAGCGACATGAAGCTGCAAGAGACAGATCACTTTGTATTCGAGGACAATCACACGCCGATTGTCGATTACAAGCTGTTCGCGGGCGTACAGGAGCAGATCGCGCAGCGCACGCGCTCCAATTACCGCGGCGTGAAGAAGTATGACAATGTGTATTCCGGTTATCTGTTCTGCGGTGACTGCGGCAGTCCGATGTTCTCCATGAGCCGCGCCGATCTTGCACCGGCATACCGCTGCGGCACCTATCACAAGCGCGGCAGCAAGGCGTGCAGCTCGCATCATACCCGCGTGGATATGCTCGACAGCCTGCTCAAAGCGTTCATTCAGAAGGTCAAGGAAAACTCCGAGACAATGCTGGACAAATTGCAGGAATCCATTGACCGTGAGCGCAACGAAACCTCATCAAGCAAGTCGGTCGTCGAGATGCTCAATCAGCAAATGGAGGATACCCGCGCCGAGATCAAGATGCTTGCACGGCAGCACGTCCGCGACATTGCCAAGCATCCCGACCGTGAGGAGATGCTCGAAGAAATCTACACGGAGCAGCTCGACGAACTGACGCTCCGGCTGGAAGGTCTGCGCAATCAGATGCAGCTTGCCGCCGATAAGCATAACATGATCGTCAATGTCAACCGCACCGCGAAAACGGTCATGGAGGTCTTTGACACGATTCTGAACAAGGACAGCCTGACGAAAGCCGATGTCGATTTCATCATCGAGCGTATCACAGTTTACGAGGATCACATCGACATCAAGCTGCGTCCGGACATTGATATGCTGCTGAAAACCGGCACGATGCCGGAGCGTAATTACGAGGAGACAGCCGCAAATTTTGAGTTCGGCACTGAGAAATCCATAGAATCGTCACAGTTTGCCGTGGTTACGACAAGTACCGGCAAAATTCTCAGTGTCAATGTTATCAGTGACGGCGACCCCCTTGAAATATACACGAGTCCGGAAGGGGAGGTTGTGTTCCGGAAATATTCAGCGCTGGGGGAGATGAGTGAAAACGCGACTCAGGTTGCAGAGATCATGCATCGGCTCGCGGGGTGCGGTGTACTGGTATTTGACCGTGACCATGTTGTAGCGGTAGCGGGAACGCAGAAGCGTGAATTTCACGAGCGCCGGGTCTCGCAGGCGCTGGAGGAACTGATGGAAAACCGTCAGCCGTTTTATGCGGTTGATTCAGAAAGCAGCCGGCACATGCGTCCGGTTGAGGGACTGCCGCGGACAGCATTTTCCTGTCTGCCGATTCTGACGGCAGGGGATGTGACGGGGGCGGTCGCGTTTCTGGATCCGGCTGATGCCGAACAGGCGGTGGCTCCGAGCGACTTGCAGCGTTCACTGATCTCAGCAGCAGCACAGTTTCTCGGACGGCAAATGGAAGCATAAAAGAAAAAGGCTCAGCCGGATCAAAAATCGGCTGAGCCTGTTTTGCATCAGTTTGGTTAAGAGGCGTTAAAAGCAAGAATAGCTGCGTAACACATATAGACATCAATTTTGCTGACGACTTCGAGCGGAGCGTGCATGGACAGCACAGGTACGCCGAGGTCAACAGTATCAATGTTGAGGTTTGCAAGATAGGCAGCCACGGTGCCGCCGCCGCCGGCATCGACCTTGCCGAGTTCGCCGGTCTGCCAGATGACGCCGGCATTGTCAAAGAGTGTTCTCATTTTGCCGACAAATTCTGCCGAGGCATCAGAGGAACCGCTTTTTCCGCGGGCACCGGTAAATTTCATCATGCAGACGCCGTAATTCAGATATGAGCAGTTCCGGCGGTCATTGACATCAGAGAATGTGGGATCAAATGCAGCAGTTACGTCCGCAGAGAGGCACTGGGAATTTGCAAAAACCGTATGCGCCTGCGTGCCGAATGCAGCGGAGAGATCTTTCATAAAATCGCGGAAATAGGATGATTGCAGACCGGTATTGCCCTCGCTGCCGATTTCTTCTTTATCAGTCAGAACTGCGACTGCGGTGTGCTGCGGATGCTCTGTACGGAGCAGTGCGGCAAGCGCCGGGTAGGCACAGACGCGGTCATCGTGTCCGTATCCGCCGATCATACTGCGGTCGAAGCCGAGGTCGCGGGATTTTCCCGCCGGCACGGCTTCCAGCTCCGCAGAGAGGAAGTCTTCTTCCGTGATACCGTATTTTTCATGGAGAATCTGCATAATCCGAAGCTTGACGAGTTCGCTGCCCTCATCGCTGCGGAAGGGGCGTGAGCCGATCAGCAGATTGAGTTCTTCTCCCTTGATGCCCTGACCAAGCGTGCGCTTTACCTGCTCCTGAGCAAGATGCGGAAGCAGATCCGTGACGCAGAATACCGGCTCGTTCTCGTTTTCACCGATGCTGATATGAACAGCAGAACCGTCTTTTTTGATGATGACTCCGTGGAGTGCGAGCGGCAGAACCGTCCACTGATATTTCTTGATGCCGCCGTAATAATGCGTTTTGAAGAGTGCAAGCTCATTGTCCTCATAGAGCGGGCACTGTTTCAGATCCAGCCTCGGAGAATCAATATGCGCGGCGCTCAGCCGGATTCCGGTTTCCAGCGGATCGGTACCGATGACAGCGGCGACGATTGCCTTTCCGCGGTTTACGGAATAGATTTTGTCGCCGGCCTGAACCGGATCTCCGGATTTCCAGAGGCGGAAGCCGGCAGATTTCAGCAAAGAAGCAGCATAGGCAGCCGCCTCACGCTCGGTTTTGCCGTTGTCCAGAAATTTTTTATAGTCCTCGCAGAATGCGTCGCACTCTGCGATTTTTTCGTCATCCAGCAGCAGAGCCGCATTTTTTTTCTGCATCAGCAGCTGTTCCTTGAGCTGCTTCAGGTCGCTGTTTTGTTCCATGACAGGTTTCTCCTTTTCGTAAACAGATTGCGTTTGCATCTGCCGGGCGGCATGCAAAAGCATTTCCAGTACATTCCCGGCGGAGCGGAGCAGCATCTCTGTGCTGCCGTTATTTTCAAGCACTGCATCGGAATGTGTGCGGAAAAAAGCCTCCGAATGCTGTGCATTGATGCGCTGTTCAGCCTGTTCATCGGTGAGGCTGTCCCGTTTGAGAATCCGGTTTTTGCGGACGGAACGGTCAGCGATGACAGAAATGATTTTGTTACAGAAGCGGTCGATTCCGCTTTCAAAGAGTGTCGGTGCATCCAGCAGGATGCGCATGTTTCCCGCAGCGGTAAGTTCTGCGGCTTTTCTGCGGATTTCCTGCGTAATATACGGATAAATCACCGCCTGATAATGCTGCTTGATTTCTGAATTTCCGTAGATCATAGCTGCAACGGCTCTGCGGTTCATGGTGCCGTCCGGATTAAGAATTCTGTCTCCGAAGATCCGGTGCAGTGCCCGCAGGCAGGGAGTTCCTTTTTCCACGACTGTTCTTGCAGCGGCATCCGCATCAATGACAGCAAAGCCGTTTTCGGCAAAGAACCTGCTGACGGTTGTTTTGCCTGCGCCGGTCTGACCGGTCAGTCCTGCAATAAATGCTCCGTACAAATTCTTCGCCTCCCTTTCTCCTGCTTGCATTCTGTCTGTTTTCGTTTTTTCAGGGCTGCTTCTGTTTTTCCAGGTATGACACCCCGATTTTTACAAGCATGGAAAGTTCTTCTCTCGCAGCCGAGAAATCGTCGGAGGGGAGCAGCTCACCGCGCAGGAGCTTTTTGCAGAGCTCCAGCATGGAGTGTCCGAAGGTCAGATAAAACAGCTTGAAATCTATATCGTCGCGCACGGTTCCGTCTTTCAGTCCGGTGAGATAAGCGTTTTCAAGAAACGGGTAGAAATTGATAATAGACTGCTCGTAATCGCGGAGTGCTTCTTTCGGCACATCCCCGCTTTGAAGCATCAGGTCGAATTCTCCGACCAGACGCATGAAATCACCGTGAGAATCATACAGAACCAGATACATCCGCATCAGGTCGCTGAGCTGCTTGATTCCGGACTGGCTCCGGAACGTATCCGTTTCAAAGACCTGTTCATACATACGTTTGAGTTCTGACCAGAGATGGGTCATGGCTGCAATTGTAATGCTGGTTTTTGTACCGAAATAGCGGTACAGCGTTGCAACACCGACACCGCAGGCATCCGCGATATCTGTCATCTTGACGGCATCAATTCCGTTCTTCAGAAACATTTTTGCACTGATTGCCACTGCATGTTCAATGCGCCTGGATTTTTGACTGTCAGCAATCATTTGCGGTTCCATCGCTTAGACCTCCTTCGTGCTGCGGAAACGGTTTTTATTCTGTCTGTTCCGTCCGGCTTTTTCACTATTTATAATATACCCTATGATAGACAGTCTATCACATTTTGTATGATTTGTCAAGTATTCTGCCGTATTTTATTCGTCTTTGGGCGGCTGTTTTTCTTTTTTATACTTTTTTGCGATAATTCGCAGAAACCATTGAATTTTTCTGCGTAATATGATATACTTGTTTCAGATTCGGATAGAAAAGGAGGGAGTGGTTTGCGGGATTTTCTGGAATATCTTCGGGAGTTTCATCTGCTTTCTGTGGTTCTTCGGCTGCTGCTTGCAGCACTCGCCGGTTTCTCTGTCGGTTACGGGCGCTCGCTCAAGGAGCGGAATGCGGGCTTGCGAACCTATACGCTGGTCAGTATCGGAGCGGCACTGACTGTTCTGATTTCCATGTATGAATATCAGATGCTCTGTACGCACTGGGCATGGCTTGAAAATGATGTGAATATCAAATTTGACGGGACGCGGTTTGCCGCGCAGGTCATCAGCGGCATCGGATTTCTCGCTGCGGGAACGATTCTTTCTGTTTCTCATCAGCAGATTTCCGGTCTGACTTCTGCCATCGGTCTTTTTGCGGCAGCCGGAATGGGGATTGCAGCGGGTGCCGGCTTCTATGAATGTGTGATCTTTTCAGCTGTTTTCATTATCATCGCTATGGAGGGGATGCAGTCTCTTGAGGTCACGTATAAGCGCCGCCTTTATATTATCACAATGTTTGTGGAATTTGATTCGATTGAGGATATCGGGATGATTTCCGATACGATACACGGGCTCGGCGCAGAGATTTTTGATCTTGAAATCGAAAACTCGGAAAAAACGGACAGTCAGAATCTTTCCGCGATTCTGATTGTGAAGCTTGCAAAGGAACAGGGATCGCATTCTGCCATGCTTTCCTCTGTTGCGGAGCTGCCCTGTGTTTTCGGTGTGCGGGAACTGATTTCATAAACTCAGAAGAGGACATATTATGCTGCATTTTCTTGATGAATATCGCGATATTACGACATTTACCGTTTTGCTTCGAATGCTGCTGGCATTTTTCTGCGGCGGCATCATCGGTCTGGAGCGCTCCTATAAAAACAGACCTGCCGGCTTCCGGACGCATATTCTTGTTTGCTTCGGTGCAACGGTTGCTTCAATGACAGGCATTTATCTTGCTGTGAACCGCGAGTTCCCGACGGATCTTTCCCGTCTGGGGGCGCAGGTGGTTTCCGGGCTGGGCTTCATCGGCGGCGGAACGATTCTGGTGACCAAAAAGAAAAAAATCAAGGGTCTGACAACGGCAGCAGGACTTTGGACAACCGGTATTATCGGTCTTGCAATCGGCGCCGGTTTTTATGAAGGCGCTTTGCTGACCTCTCTGCTTGTTCTGATTGTGCAGATTATTTTTGCACGGATCAGCCGTCAGATCAAGCGGAAGCCGGTCTTTCACCTTGAGATGTGCTACCGCGAAAAAACAGTTCTCGATCAGATTCTGCGTTACTGTAAGGATAACCGGTATTCGATCAGCAATCTCAAGGTTACAGGAAGCAATGAATCCGACGAGCCGCTGTATACGGCGCTGATTTCCCTCCGTTCGCACAAATATACGACAATTGATACGCTGCTTGCACATATTGAACAGACCGCCGGCGTGATTTCCGCCGAGGTTGTGACGTTCTGAACTGACCGCTGTTTCCGGTTTATCCCGGAGACGGCGGTTTTCTTCAACTGGAGTGAATTCAGCGCGGGGCTGGGCACGGCAACGGCGTTTGCACATTTGCGGCGCCTCCCGCCGCAGGCAGGGGGAGACTCGCTTTTTCCACTCACTTCCTCTGCGGTGAAAACCTTGACAAAATATAAAAGATATGCTATAATAGCATGAAATTGATATCGGTTCTTATTTTCAATTTGAGGAGAGCGATGATTTGTCATGCAAAGCAACCGGAAAAATGAATATCAGACAAAGCAGAAAGCCCATGTCCTGCATTATCTGGAGGAGCATCCTGAAAGTCATATCACTGCCGCGGAATTGGTTCAGGCGCTGAATCAGAACGGTACGCCGGTCGGTGCGGCGACGGTTTACCGCCAGCTCGAACGGCTCGAAAAGCAGGGGCTTGTGCGGCGCTATTCGTCCGATGACGGCGGGAGCGCCTGCTGGCAGTTCGGCGGGGCGGAAGCAAAAGCCGGAACCTGCCATTCTCATTTTCACCTGAAATGCACCGTCTGCGGTGTGCTGATTCATCTGGACTGCGGGCATCTTTCGGAAATTACCGAGCATGTCCGGAATGACCACGGTTTTACGATTGATCCGGCACGCACGACTTTTTACGGGTTGTGCAGTATTTGTGCGGAAAAGGAATCTCAGCGAAACGGAGGAAAATAATCATGAAGCGTTTATTTCATAGAATCAAGGCACTCGGCGCGGCAATGCTGCTGGGCGCCGGTATGCTGGGTATGCTCGGCGGATGCGGCAGCACGGCAGATAACGGAAACATGAAAATTGTTACCACGGTTTTTGCGACATATGACCTTGCAAAGCAGCTGACGGAGCGCGCCGGCATTTCCTGTGAGGTCAAACTGCTGCTGACACCCGGCGGGGAAAGTCATGCCTATGAACCGACTCCCTCCGATGTATCTGCCGTTCAGAGCTGTGACCTTTTTGTGTATATCGGCGGAACCTCTGAAAAGTGGGCGGAGAAGCTGATCGGCAGTTCCCGGAAGGACAAGCGGAATCTCAGACTGTTTGATACCGTGGAATTGCTTTCCGAGGAAACCGTTGAGGGCATGGAAGAAGAACACGAGCATGAACATGAGCACGAAGATGAAGAAACAGACGAGCATATCTGGACGGCGCCGCTCAATGCGGATGCAATGCTCAATGCAATCAGCGGCGAACTGAAACAAATGCAGCCCGATCATGCGGATGCCTGTGACAGAGCGTTCCGTGAGATTCATACAGAGCTGCTGGAGCTGGATGCACAGGCGCGTGAAATCCGGGAAACATCTCCGAAAGATACACTGATTTTTGCAGACAGATTCCCGTTCCGGTATCTGACGCATGCCTACGGCTGGAAATACTATGCTGCTTTTCCCGGATGCAGCAGTGATACGGATGCTTCCGCTGCGACGCTTGCGTTTTTGATTCAGAAAGTAAAGGATGAGCAGATTCAGACCGTGTTTTATCTGGAAAACTCCCAGCGGAAAATTGCAGATGCCGTCTGCAAGGCAACCGGCGCAAATGCGGTTATGCTGCAATCCTGCAACAATGTCTCAAAGGAGGATATGAATGCAGGCAGGCATTATCAGGAAATCATGAGCGAAAACCTTAATGCAATCCGGGAGGCGCTGAAATAATGGCATATATAACCTGCGAGGATATTACGCTGCGATATGAATCCCTGACGGTTCAGGAGCATCTGAGTTTTACGGTCAGAAAGGGAGATTATCTGTGTATTGTCGGAGAGAACGGCTCCGGAAAAAGTACACTGATGAAATGTCTGCTCGGACTGAAATCCGTTGATGCCGGGACACTGACCTTCGGGGACGGACTGAAACGGAATGAAATCGGCTATTTGCCGCAGCAGAGTCAGATTCAGCGGAGCTTTCCGGCATCCGTCCGGGAGGTTGTGCTTTCGGGATGCCTGAACGGCGGTTTCTTCCATCCGTTTTATACAAAAGCGGACAAGGCGCGGGCTGCGGAACAGATGCAGTGTCTGAATATCACAGCTCTTGCCGACCGCTGCTACCGGGAACTTTCCGGCGGGCAGCAGCAGCGGGTGCTGCTCGCACGGGCGCTCTGTGCAACCAAAAAGCTTCTGCTTCTCGATGAGCCTCTGACCGGTCTGGATCCGCTTGTAGCGACTGAACTGTATGCGATTCTGCGCCATATTCATGAGGAGCACGGCATCACGATCATTATGATTACGCATGATGTGGAATGCGCGGTGCGCCATGCAAAAACCATACTGCATATCGGGAAAAAGGACAGCTTCTTCGGAAGCTGTGCGGAATATGAAAAAAGTGAACTCGGCAAACGCTTTCTCGGTGAAAATACAGAGCAGGAACACTGTGAAAACTGTGCGCACGGACACCGAAAGGAGGCTTCGGAATGAACGATCTTTCCGCAATCCTGACACCGGAATACATTTCGGTGATTCTTTTGCCGGCACTGATTGCAGGAATTGCTGTAAGCCTCTGCTCCAGTCTGCTGGGCGTCAGTCTTGTTCTGAAGCGGTGTTCAATGATCGGGGACGGTTTGTCGCATGTCGGATACGGAACGCTCTGCATTGCAATTGCAATGGGCTGGGCGCCGATGAAGGTGACCGTTCCGGTTGTCATCGCAGCAGCATATATCCTGCTTCGCCTGTCTGAGAGCAGCCGGCTCGGCGGCGACACGGCAATTGCGCTGTTTTCAGCCTCAGCGCTGGCACTGGGTATTTTTGCATCGTCCAAGGCGAATCTGACAACGGATGTCAGTCATTATATGTTCGGCAGCATCCTTGCCATGAGCCGGAGCGATGTGATATTCAGTGTGATTCTGAGTGTATGCGTGCTGCTTGTTTATCTGCTGTTTTACGATAAAATCTTCGCTGTGACCTTCGACGAGAACTTTGCCCGCGCAACCGGGCTGAACGTGCGGTTTTACAATCTGATGATTGCGGTACTGACGGCAGTGACGGTTGTGCTGGGCATGATGATGATGGGCGCACTTCTGATTTCCAGCCTGATGATTTTTCCGGCTGTTACGGCAATGCGGCTTTGTAAGCGCTTCCGGGCAGTGGTGCTGACGGCGGTTGCAGTATCGGTCAGCTGCTTCCTGATCGGTCTGCTGTTTTCACTGTGGTTCGATACCGCAGTCGGTGCGAGCGTCATTCTTGTGAATCTGCTGTTCTATATCATCTCATCTGTTCCGGCTGCGCTTCTGCGGAAAATTCAGCCAAACGGAAACGAAAGGACGAAATCCCGATGAAAACGGCTTTAATTGTGATTGATATGCAGAATGACTATCTCTGGGAGAAACGCAAGAAGAAATTCGCATATGATACAGAAAAACTGACTGCTTCCGTCAATGCACTGATTCACCGTTATCAGGAGCAGGGGAGCGATGTCATTTATATCCGTCATCTGATTCAGAATCTTCCGACCAACCGGCTGTTGTTCGGCTTTTCGATTGCCGGAACGGAGGGCGCGGAGCTGTTCGGCGGTCTGGATATTGTATCGGATTATTGCTTTGACAAATACTTCGGAGATGCGCTCACGAATAAAAAACTGCTGGAAATGATTCGTGAAAAAGGCTATGATATGCTGCACATCTGCGGACTGGATGAATGCGGATGTGTTACCGCGACTGCGCTCGGTGCAGCAAAAAGAGGCATCAAAGCGGAGATCCTCCGTGAAGGGACAGCAACCGTTCTGCCGGAGAAAAAGGTTCGGAAGGTTCGCGAAAAACGCCGGAAAGCCGGTATCAGAATGATATGAAAACAGAAACGGAGCCGAAAGGCTCCGTTTCTGCAATTCGAGGGAGGAAAACGGCACTTTTCCTCCCTCTTGCCCCTCGACCCCCTCCACGGGCATAAAGCCCGGTGAAAGCATATATAACCGTTCGGGGTTCGCTTTATTGATCAAATAATCCCGCAAGGAACTTGAGCAGCCATGTCAAATCGTTTGAGCCAACTGTACCGTCCTGCGTTGTGTCCGCATTGAGCTTGCCCTGCTCGGTGATGCCGCATTTGGTGTCTTCTGCGGCAACCCGCGCCAGCAAAACGGCATCCATAATATTAACCTCTCCGTTGCAGTCCGTATCGCCGCGCAGTGTACTGACCGGTGCTGCTGTGGTTTCAGAGGTGGTTGTTGTTGTGGAATCTGTTGTTGTGGTTTCCGGCGCTGCTGTGGTTGTGGTAATCTCAAAGGTTGTTTCGGTTGTAGTTGTTTCCGGTGCCGCAGCGGTTGTGGTTGTCGTTGATTCCACAGTTGTAGTGGTTGTTGTTCCTTCGGATGTTGTCGTTGTGATTTCGGATGTTGTTGTCGTTGTGGTTTCGGATGTTGTTGTCGTTGTGGTTTCGGATGTTGTTGTGGTTGAAGTATCCGTCGTTGTCGTGGTGGTTTCTGTTTCCGTTGTTGTGGTATCCGCAATGACCGGCTGAGCCAGTTGAATGGTATGGAACTCTCTTTGTACTGTAAGATCCGTTGAGCTCGGAAAGTCTGCACGATCCATGATCTGATAAGTCAGTATGCCTGTCCGGTCGTCAATCTGCATTCCGTAGATTGAACCGACTTCTTTTTCCGCATCCGAAAGCGTATAGATCAGTTCTGCACTTCCGCCGGAGAGCGGCATACTGTAAATACCGTCTGCGGTATGATAATAGATTTTGTTCTGATATACTTCCGTCGTAATATAGCAGCCTGTATAGATATTTCCGTCCGGTGTATTCCAGTATGATTTCAGTGTACCGAGCGAAACCGGGGCGGAGGTCAGGCTGCCGCGCCGCAGCTCTGTATAGATTTGTGATTTATACCGGATTGTTTCCGGATCGTTCATCATGGCATAGAGAAAGGTTCCGTCCGGCATCGCCTCAAACGTGTCGAGCGAACCGACCCAGAATGCATCGTCATATGCCTTGCTGCTGCATGTAATCACATTTCCGTCCGAATAGTAGTTCCAGTCATCTGCACTGTGGTTTTCATCCGCCTGCATGTAATCATCGCTGCATAATACGTAGCTGTGCATTGCATGTCCGAGCATATTCGGTGCAAGGTCATCATTGGTTGAATCGAGCTGATACCACTCTCCGTCAACCTGAACCACGTTCCACATGTGCTTCAATGCATTGCTGGTAATTGCGTAGCAGGGGATTCCGGCGGCGCGGCAGAGCAGATTCATCGCCAGCGCGTAGCCCTGACAGGTTGCTTTTCCGGTGATTAGAGCGCTGTATGCATCATAATTGGTATAAGAGAAGTCATATTCAGAACGGTCAGTCATCATGTCATGAAGATACAGAACGGTTTCCGCCTGACTCCATTCCGGGTGAATTCCGCCGACAATCCGGCTGATGGCATCATTCAGCTCATCCTTCATTTCAGGAATATCATCGGTATCAAAAAAATAGTTGATTTTGAAATTCTGGACGATACTGCTTCCCGGAGCAATTGTTCCGTATGAGAAGGAACGGACATAAAACCAGCTGGATTCCGTATACATCATTGAGTAAAACAAATCTGTCAGTTCATCAGCGGTTATAAAATATTTCGTCATATCGACAGAGGTTTTTCTGCATTGTTCGATTGCATTGCGAATTTCCTCTTCGGGCGTAGCGGCAGCGGAGACGGAAGGTCCCTGCTGAATCGCCGCTGTCAGCGGAATGACCGCGGCAAAAAGGGCGGAAAGCATTCTGCTGCATACTTGTTTCAGTTTCATAATCATCCCTCCTGACGGGTCGGAGACGGTATATCTTATGTTATTATTATACCACATCTGACAAAATAATGCTAATGTGAAAACGCTGAATTTCAGATTCCGTTTTTGTGCGATACGGACAAAAACCGGGCTTTTTTAAAAACAGTTTCAGAAAAGCGGTTCGGGGGCACTGCACAGGATTATTTCGTTTTTATTGTTAAAAGAAAAATATTTATAAAACCGCTTGACAAATCTGACGGAACGCGCTAAAATAATAAGCAATTAAACCGTTGAAGCGGAGATAAAACCGTTGATGCCCCTACAGAGAGTCCGGGAAGCTGAGAGCCGGACGGGAAACAAACCGGTAAATGGCCCGCTGAGGGCACAGTCGGCAGATGCCGGTAAAACTGTGACGTGCAGACATACGTGAGTTGTCAGGGATATGCTGGTATCCTGCAAAGGCGCGCAGAATATATCTGCGAATCAAGGTGGCACCGCGAGCATGTTTTATGAAAAACAGCCCGTCCTTGACTGTACTGTAATGTTCAGTCGGGGGCGGGCTTTTTGTATGTCCGGCTCCCGTCGGAAAGGAGCCGAAGAAATGAACGTAAAACCGACACTGACGGAAGCCATGCAATATGCGGAGCGCGGAGAATACGATGTCCTTCCGGTCAGCTGTGAGCTGCTTTCGGATGCACTGACCCCGATCGAGGTGCTCCGGATCCTGAAAGCCGTTTCTGCGCATACGTATCTGCTGGAATCGGTCACAGAGCGCGAATCCAACAGCCGGTATACCTTCCTCGGATACGATCCGGTATCGGAAATCAGCCTGCTGGACGGCATCCTGAACATCGGCGGGGAGACTGTGCGAACGGATGACCCGGCTGCCTGCCTGCGCAGGCTGATGCAGAAATACCGCAGTCCGAGGCTGCCGGAGCTCCCGCCTTTTACCGGCGGACTTGTGGGTTATTTTTCTTACGACTATTTCGCGTATCAGGAGCCGTCCGTCCGGACTGCGGCAGAGGATGCCGATCAGTTCCGCGACCTTGACCTGATGCTTTTTGACAAAGTGATTGTGTTCGATCACTTCAAACGGAAACTGCTGCTCATTGCAAACATGAAGCTCAGTGATGGAGAAAACGGTTACCGGTACGCCTTATCGGAACTGGAGAAAATGACGGAGCTGCTGAAATCCGGAAAACGGCATTCCGAACCGGTAAGCCGGATGACCGGAGAGATGGTTCCGCTGTTTGACAAGACTGCCTATTGCAGCATGGTAGAGCGTGCAAAACACTATATCCGTGAGGGCGATATTTTCCAGATCGTTCTTTCCAACCGATTCAGCGCACCGTTTGAGGGAACCCTGTTTCAGACCTACCGTGTACTCCGGACGCTGAACCCCTCGCCTTATATGTTCTATTTTTCCGGAACGGACGTTGAGGTTGCAGGCGCTTCTCCGGAGACGCTTGTGAAGCTGGAAAACGGTGTGCTGCATACCTTTCCGCTTGCAGGAACCCGTCCGCGCGGAAAAACCGAGGAGGAGGACAGACAGCTCGAAGCCGATCTGCTCGCAGACGAAAAGGAGCTTGCCGAACATAACATGCTGGTTGATCTCGGCAGAAACGATCTCGGTAAAATCAGCAGATTCGGGACGGTTGAGGTAGAAAAATACCACTCTGTTGCTCGGTATTCGCATGTTATGCACATCGGTTCATCGGTTCGCAGCCTGATTCGGGAAGACTGCGATGCGCTCGATGCGGTCAATGCCGTGCTGCCTGCGGGCACTCTGTCCGGTGCGCCGAAAATCCGTGCCTGTCAGCTCATCGGAGAACTGGAGCGCGCAAAACGCGGAATTTACGGCGGCGCAGTCGGCTATCTTTCTTTTCAGGGTGATTTGGATACCTGTATTGCCATCCGGATTGCTTACCGGAAGAATCATACGGTTTTTGTGCGGAGCGGCGCCGGAATTGTCGCGGATTCCGTTCCGGAGAAGGAATATCAGGAATGCATCAATAAAGCAGCCGCGGTTATCCGCGCTTTGCAGGAAGCGGAGGAACTGGATTCATGATTCTGTTAATTGATAATTACGACAGCTTCTCCTATAATTTGTATCAGTATCTCGGAGAGCTTTCACAGGAGATAGAAGTCATCCGCAACGATGAACTGACGGTTTCGGAAATCGCGGAACGCAAACCGAGCCATATCATTCTCTCGCCCGGTCCGGGCAGACCGGAGGATGCGGGCGTAATCATCGAAACAGTGCAAAAGCTCGGCGCGGAAATCCCGATTCTCGGCGTCTGTCTCGGACACCAGGCAATCTGTGCGGCATTCGGCGCAAAGATTGTCCATGCGAAAAGACTGATGCACGGCAAGCAGTCCGAGACATTTGTTTCACAAAGCTGTCCGCTGTTCCGGGGTCTGCCGGAGAAAGTGAAGGTTGCGCGGTATCATTCCCTTGCAGCCGACGAAAAGACGCTTCCGTTCTGTCTGCGCGTCACGGCATATACGGCGGACGGAGAGATTATGGCAGTGCAGCATGAATCTTACCCTGTTTTCGGGGTGCAGTTCCATCCGGAATCTGTACTGACACCGGACGGGAAACAGATCCTCAGGAATTTTTTACAGTACACCTCAGGTGAAAAAAAGGAGGAAAAAAAGATGATCAGCGAAGCAATCAAAAAAATCGTGGATAAGCAGGAACTGACTTATCAGGAAGCATACGGTGTTATGAACGAAATCATGAACGGCGAAACAACGCCGACGCAGAATGCGGCGTTTCTGGCTGCGCTTTCGACTAAGAGTGCAAAAGCAGAGACAATTGACGAAATATCCGGCTGCGCTGCTGCAATGCGGGAGCATGCAACGCCGGTCCGGTATCCGGAGCCTGTTCTGGAAATTGTCGGAACCGGCGGCGACAATGCCAACAGCTTCAACATCTCCACGACGGCGGCGCTTGTTGCGGCGGCAGGCGGTGCAAAGGTAGCCAAGCACGGCAACCGTGCGGCATCCTCCAAATGCGGAACGGCAGACTGCCTCGAAGCGCTCGGCGTCAATATTGTGCAGGATCCGGAGAAAGCGGTCAGCCTGCTTGATGAAGTCGGCATGTGCTTTTTCTTCGCGCAGAAATACCACACCTCTATGAAATACGTCGGTGCAATCCGCAGGGAACTCGGCATCCGGACGGTCTTCAATATTCTCGGACCGCTGACCAATCCGGCGAATCCGACCTATGCACTGCTCGGTGTTTACGATGCATCTTTGGCGGAGATTGTCGCGCAGGTGCAGATGCGTCTCGGCGTTCGCCGCGGCATGGTCGTATACGGGCTGGATAAGCTTGACGAAATATCACTCAGCTCCGATACGCTGGTCTGCCAGTTTGCGGAGGGCGATATCAAGACCTACACAATTTCTCCGGAAGATTTCGGATTTGAGCGCTGTGAAAAGGCAGATATTGCCGGCGGAACACCGGAGGAGAATGCGGCAATCACCCGTGCAATCCTTTCCGGAAAAGAGCGCGGACACAAGCGCAATGCCGTTCTTCTGAATGCCGGAGCAGCTCTGTATATCGCAGGTAAGGCAATATCCATGAAGGACGGTGTTGCACTGGCGGCAGAGCTGATTGACAGCGGAAAGGCACTCGCCGTGCTGGATGCCTTTGTTGCGGCATCGAACCGGTGAGCGGTATGGAGCAGATTCTGAACGAACTGGCAGCGTATGCAGCCGAACGGACTGAACGTGCAAAGAGCAGAAGGCCGCTGTTCTCCGTCCGCGCAGAAGCTGAATATATGCCGAAAGGCATGTTTGCTTTTGAACATGCACTGCAAAGAAATGACGACATTGCATTCATCTGCGAATGTAAAAAGGCATCTCCTTCAAAGGGTCTGATTGCGCCGGAGTTCCCGTATTTGCAAATTGCAAAGGAATACGAAGCAGCAGGTGCCGACTGCATCAGCGTTCTGACTGAGCCGAGCCGGTTTCTGGGCAGCAACCGGTATTTGCAGGAGATTGCGGAAGCCGTTGCACTTCCCTGTCTGCGGAAAGACTTTACCGTGGATCCGTATATGATCTATGAGGCGAAGCTGCTCGGCGCATCGGCGGTTCTGCTGATCTGTTCGATTCTGGATGCCGGACAGCTGCGGGAATATCTGGAAATTGCGGACTCGGTCGGACTTTCGGCGCTGACCGAAGCGCATACCGTGCAGGAGATTGAAACCGCCGTCCGTGCCGGTGCGCGCATCATCGGCGTGAATAACCGCAATCTCGGCGATTTTACCGTGGATCCGCAGAATGCCGTCCGGCTGCGCGGATATGTTCCGGAGGGGATTTTATTTGTTGCGGAAAGCGGAATCCGTACTCCGGCGGATGTGCAGGCTGCGCGGGATGCGGGTGCAGATGCGGTTCTGATCGGTGAAACGCTGATGCGTGCGGCGGATAAGACAAAAGCTCTGCACGAACTGAGAGGAGACCGCACATGAGCATTTCTTCCCGGACTAAAATCAAAATTTGCGGCCTGATGTCGGAACAGGATGCAGAATATGTCAGTGAAGCATGCGCCGATTTTGCAGGAGTGATTCTCGCGCCGGACAGAAAGCGGACAGTATCCGCAGAAACGGTAAAGCGAATCCGCAGGGCGCTGAATCCGGATATTCCGCTGACCGGCGTCTTTGTCAATGCGCAGATTGCGGAGATTTGCGCTTTTGCGGAAAAAGGGCTGATTCAGCTTGTGCAGCTGCACGGACAGGAGGATGCCGCCTATCTGATGAAGCTGCGAAAGCGCTGCTCTCTGCCGGTGATTCAGGCATTCCGAATTGAGTCGGAACGGGATCTGCGGCAGGCGGAGCATTCAGAGGCGGATCTGGTTCTGCTTGATCACGGTATCGGCGGGACAGGGGAGGGCTTTGATCTTTCCCTGCTGGAAAAAGGTTTTTCGCGCCCCTTTCTGCTTGCAGGCGGGCTTCATCCGGGAAATGTAGCTGCTGCTGTTTCCGGTTACCGCCCCTGCGGCGTGGATGTCAGCAGCGGTGTAGAGACAGACGGCAGAAAAGATTCTGAGAAGATGAAAGCGTTTGTAACAGAGGTCCGGCATGCGGACAAGGAACAGGAGGTATTATTATGACCAATCAGGCGGGACGCTTCGGAATTCACGGCGGACAGTATATCCCCGAAACATTGATGAATGCCGTGATTGAGCTGGAAGCAGCTTACAATCACTATAAAAACGATCCGCAGTTCAATGCGGAACTGGAGACACTGTTTAATGAATATGCAAACCGTCCCTCTCGGCTGTATTATGCAGAGAAGCTGACACAGGCGCTCGGCGGTGCAAAGATTTATCTCAAGCGCGAGGACCTGAACCACACCGGAGCGCATAAAATCAACAATGTGCTCGGTCAGGCTCTGCTCGCGAAGAAAATGGGCAAGACCCGCCTGATTGCAGAGACAGGCGCCGGTCAGCACGGTGTCGCGACGGCAACCGCTGCCGCACTGATGGGGATGGAGTGCGTTGTGTTCATGGGTGAGGAGGATACAAAGCGTCAGGCGCTGAACGTCTACCGGATGCGGCTGCTCGGCGCGGAGGTGATTCCCGTGACAACCGGAACCGCGACCCTGAAGGATGCAGTTTCCGAGGCGATGCGCGAATGGACAAGCCGTATTGCCGATACGCATTACTGTCTGGGGTCAGTCATGGGACCGCACCCGTTTCCGACAATTGTCCGCGATTTTCAGGCGGTCATCTCAAAGGAGATCAAAGCGCAGATGCTCGAAAAGGAGGGCAGGCTGCCCGATGCCGTAATGGCATGTGTCGGCGGCGGTTCCAATGCAATCGGCTCTTTCTACCATTTTATTGATGAAAGGAATGTCCGCCTGATCGGCTGTGAAGCTGCCGGCAGAGGCATTGACACTTTTGAGACCGCTGCAACAATCAACACCGGAAAGCTCGGAATTTTCCACGGCATGAAATCCTATTTCTGTCAGGATGCATACGGTCAGATTGCTCCGGTTTATTCAATTTCTGCCGGACTGGATTATCCCGGTATCGGTCCGGAACATGCATGGCTGCATGACACCGGCAGAGCGGAATATGTTGCCGTGACCGATGACGAGGCCGTAAATGCCTTTGAATACCTGTCACGGACAGAGGGCATTATTCCCGCCATTGAGTCGGCACATGCCGTTGCACATGCAATGAAGATTGCGCCGGAAATGGGAAAGGACAGGATCATTGTCATTACAGTCTCCGGCAGAGGCGATAAGGACTGTGCAGCGATTGCACGGTACAGAGGGGAGGATATTCATGAGTAAGATTCAGGCAGCCTTTCAGAACGGCAAGGCATTTATTCCGTTTATTACCTGCGGCGATCCGGATCTGGAAACAACCGGTAAAATCGTTCGTGAAATGGCGGAAAACGGCGCGGATCTGATTGAACTGGGCATTCCGTTTTCCGACCCGACTGCGGAGGGACCCGTCATTCAGGAAGCGAATATCCGGGCGCTTTCCGGCGGCATTACCACGGACAAAATTTTTGATTTTGTAAAGGATATCCGTTCGGATGTGAAAGTCCCGCTGGTGTTTATGACTTATGCAAATGTCGTGTTCTCCTACGGCATTGAGCGCTTTGCACAGCGCTGTGCGGAGGTCGGAATCGACGGAATCATTCTGCCGGATGTACCGCATGAGGAAAAGGAAGAATTTGCGCCGGCCTGCCGGAAATACGGCATTGACTTTATCTCGCTGATTGCACCGACCTCGGAAAACAGGATTGCGGAAATTGCCACAGATGCAGAAGGTTTTCTCTATGTGGTTTCCAGTCTCGGCGTAACGGGTGTCCGCTCGGAGATCCGGACGGATCTTGCGGCAATCACCGCGAAAATCCGTGAGAATACAGATATTCCCTGTGCGATCGGTTTCGGCATTTCCGGTCCGGAGCAGGCGGAGCGTATGTCGAAAGCGGCAGACGGCGTCATTGTCGGTTCTGCAATTGTCCGTCTGATTGCGCAGCACGGCAGAAATGCCGCACCGGAAGTCGGCGCATTTGTCAGAAGCATGAAGCAGGCAATGAACAGGTGAATGCTTTCCGAAAGAATATGATCATTCTTTGAAATCAAGATTTTTCCGCTTGACAGTTCCGTGTTTCTTCGTTATACTGAAATCAGAAAGGCGGGATTTTGCATGAAGCGGCATAAAAAGCTGTATTGTTTTCTGATTGCTGTTGCTGCGGCAGCAGTTCTGCTGATTGCTCTGAGCTTTTCGCAGAGCTTCTGCGACCGGTATACCGATCATATTTATCCGTATCTTGCGAGTGCGGTCGGCTGGCTGACGGCATGGCTTCCGGTTGCGCTCGGAGAACTTCTGATGTATGCCGGTATTCTGCTGATTCCGGCGACGGCAGTGATCCTGATTCTGCTGGCGGTTTTCCGGAAACGTCCGAAATATCGCCGTTTTGCGGCATCCTACGGAAGAACGCTGCTGACTGCGGCAGTCTGCATGGGCTTTTTGTATGCGGCAAACTGGGTTGTCCCGTTCCGCGGCAGTGTTCTCGGTGCGGGCGGAACCTATCAGTCTGCCGGAACATACAGTATAGAGCAGCTCTGTGCGCTGCGGAATTATGCGGTGAACGGTCTGAATACTGCCGCGCATGATGCGCCGCGGGATGCGGAAGGCAGGCTGAAAATGCCGGAAAAAGCGGAAATTGACAGAGTCGTTGTCAAGGCGATGCAGCAGCTCGGTTCGGAATTTCAGCGGCTTTCCGGTTACTATCCGCCGATGAAAGATGCGCTCTGTTCCGATGTTCTGGAATGGATGGGAATCGGCGGCTTTACATACCCCTTTACCATGGAGATGACCGGAAACAAATATGTCTCCCGGCTCTATTATCCGGTGCTGTATGCGCATGAAGCCTGTCACCACAAGGGCTATTACAAGGAGCATGAAGCGAATTTTCTAAGCTATATCGGCTGTTCGCGCAGCGAGAATCCGATTTTGCGGTATTCGGCATACTATGAAATGTTTTGCTGGCTGGATGAAGCGTATCAGCAAAGTCTGCTCTCGGAGTATACGGCTGCTGAGGCTGTGCGGGAATATAAGGCACAGCCTCAGCCTGACCGCATCGTGCGTCAGGACTGGCAGCAGAGTCAGGAGGAGGCTGAGGCGCGTTATGCTGCGGATTCCCACCCGCTGAAGCGTTTTTCCTCGACGGCGGAATCCGCGGCGGAAAAGGGCTGGAGCACGCAGGCAAAGGTGCTCGGCGAATACAATTACGACGGCGTGGTTGCGCTGCTTTTGCAGTATTTTGACGGAACTTTGTAAATTCGCGAAAAAGCTGTATGCAAAAAACAAGGGGACGCCCTGCGATTAAGGGCGTCCCCATAATAATGTACTTTTTGCGTGAAGAATTTCTCCCGCTCTGATTGACAACCATGTGCGGTTATGCTATAATAATGACAGATTCACATGATAAGGCATGTGAAGTTCAGGTAAGGAGGATGTATATGAGTTCTGATGTGAGACCCGAAAGCATGGCGAGAATTACCGATGAGGCACTGGCACAGGCATTTATCAATGAGCAGATTCAGCAGCTCCGCGAACAGATCGGCAGCAAAAAGGTTCTGCTGGCACTGTCCGGCGGCGTAGACAGCTCTGTTGTTGCGGCTTTGCTGATTAAGGCAGTCGGACAGCAGCTTGTGTGTGTGCATGTCAATCACGGACTGCTGCGGAAAGGCGAACCGGAACAGGTCATCGAAGTGTTCCGGAATCAGATGAATGCAAATCTGATTTATGTGGATGCGGTTGACCGTTTTCTGGATAAGCTGGCAGGTGTTGCAGAGCCGGAGCGCAAGCGCAAGATCATCGGCGCAGAGTTTATCCGTGTGTTTGAGGAGGAAGCGCGGAAGCAGGACGGCATTGAGTTCCTTGCACAGGGAACCATTTATCCGGATATCCTCGAAAGCGACGGCGTAAAGGCGCATCACAATGTCGGCGGTCTGCCGGAGGATATGCATTTTGAACTGGTCGAGCCGATTAAGCTGCTCTTTAAGGATGAAGTCAGAGTTGTCGGTAAAGCACTGGGTCTGCCGGACAGCATGGTATACCGTCAGCCGTTCCCGGGTCCGGGTCTCGGCGTTCGCTGCCTGGGCGCAATTACCCGCGACCGTCTTGAAGCGGTTCGGGAGAGCGATGCGATCCTTCGCGAAGAATTTGCAAAGAACGGTCTGGAAGGCAAGGTCTGGCAGTATTTTACCGCTGTTCCGGATTTCAAGTCTGTCGGTGTCAAAGACGGCAAGCGTACCTTTGCATATCCTGTGATTATCCGTGCGGTAAATACAAAGGATGCCATGACTGCAACCGTTGAGAACGTTCCGTTCGAGCTGCTCCAGCACATTACCGCAAGAATTACAGCCGAGGTTGAGAATGTAAACAGAGTTCTGTTTGACCTCACACCGAAGCCCTCTGCCACAATTGAGTGGGAATAATAAACAAGACCCCAGAAACGGCGTAGATACGCCATTTCCGAAGTCTCAAAATCTCAGTGATAACAATTTGATAACAGGGAGCTAAGCGGAATTATTCTGCGCTTCAAGTGGCTTATAAGTTACGCCACTCTTTCGCAGGTTCGTGCTTTCCGCAGTCATCGGTCGTTTTCGGCCAATTGAGCTTCCATTCTGTATATTCGGCCTTGCTGATCTTACCGTCAGCAAGGTCTTTTTTTCGTCTCTGCCACTCAGAAAGGAGGTCAGTCATCAGGATAGAGCCGATAATAATGCCCTTTCTTCTGTTGCCGTCCTCATCTTCGCAGTCCTCAATGCTGATCGGGTAATGCTCGTCAAGCTCAAAGAGCATCATCATAACGCCCTCAGCTCCGAGAATCTCATCGTCTGCGAGGAAACGGGGATTCACGTCCAGAGCTTCGGCAAGCAATTCGACAAGTGCCTGCTTGGGCGTGCGTGTGCCTGATTCATACTGTGCGATGCGGACATCGGCAGACCTCTCGTCAAAGCCGACAGCCATACCGAGCTGTTTCTGCGTCATTCCTCTGAAATCACGAATGCGGTGTATCTTATCTCCGATAATGCTCATGGTGGTTCACTCCTTATTTATGTTCTGTTTGGTTAATTATTCTTTATGACAACTACGATGCTATCGAAGTGAGCAAAAGTGCTGAAATCCCATGTGACTATGACGGAGCAATGGGTGTTCCAATAACATTCATGCAGCATTATAATCCATCTCAATTTGAAATCATAGGAGCAACTGAAAGTGAAGGTAAAGGGTTTTCAAATGGACTTTGGATAGAAGAAAGCAAAGTTGCACAGCCACTTGTTGCAGGAGAAAAGAAGTATAAGCGTATTTTTATCAAAAAGAGGTGATTATCCATGCAAATCAATCTGAAAGAGATTACAGTCCGTGAAGTTACAGAAGGCTATCAGGATAGTGCCGAGAAAGGCGTGACCGGCTACGGCGGTAAGCTGAATATCCGTCCTGCGTTTCAGCGAGAGTTTGTCTATGGTCAGAAAGAGCGTGACGCTGTTCTTGATACCGTCATGAAAGGCTTTCCGTTAAATGTCATGTACTGGTGTGCGACCGATGACGGCACATTTGAGCTTCTGGACGGACAGCAGCGCACAATCAGCCTGTGTCAGTATGTGAGCGGCGATTTTTCCATCGGCAACCGCTATTTTCATAGTCTGACCGCAACGGAGCAGAAGCAGATCCTCGACTACAAGCTCATGATCTACATCTGCACGGGCAACGACAAGGAGAAGCTCGACTGGTTCAGAACGATCAACATCGCAGGTGTGCAGCTCTCCGATCAGGAGCT
>JAFWVK010000069.1 GCA_017518255.1 Oscillospiraceae bacterium | reverse complement strand
GTGCGAACCGGTACGCACACCTGACGCATGAGGATTATGACCTCGTGTACTCCGGTGATTTGCGCGAGATTCCCGGTGAAACGGTTCGGCAAAAGCTGGATATGCTTTTCGATACCTTTAATCACGATCATCCGGCAGATTTCAAGGGACGGTCTATGAGCACAAGTGATGTGGTCGTGGTGACCGAGGGCAGCGGAAAAACACCGTACTATGTCCAGCCTGCCGGTTTTGAGGTCATGCCATACTTCTTCGCACACAAAGCAGACCTCATAGACATCAAATTCACCGGCAATCCGAAAGGGTTCAATGCGATCAAGGTCGCGGTGCGGGCGGATTCCTTTGAGGACACTGGGGAAACGAATATACTGATTGCGGACACTCCGGTATTCTATGCGCGTCTTTCCGAGAATGCGGCGCTTGCCGATGTGCAGAAGGTTATTCAGACGGCGCAGGAAAACGGCTGTTATCTGACCGGTGATTCAGTCGCATATCTGACTGAGCGCTTTGGTGTGGACTTCATGCCGGAGATGCAGCCGGTCGATACCGTGCTCCGGATTCCGGAAACCGATGTGACGGTTGACATTGCCGCAGTCGGGCATTTTACCATGACAAACACTTATGAACAGTATGCACCTGAGCGGAATTATATCCTCGTCCTGAACGACGACCATGCAATTCAGTTCGGCGAGGTCTATGATTCGCTGGAAGCTGCACAGGATGCAGGAAACGATGCGATTCACAGCGGTCAGGCAATCGGTTATGCGGTGCTGAACCGGCAGGCACAGAAAGTCGAGGTCTATGACAGCGATTTCCCGACAAGCGGCGTATTCAGCGAAGAAGTTTACACGAACAGCCCGTTCCAAACGCTGACCGTCCATACAGACGCTCCGTTGAAACCGGCGGAAGAACCCGAACCGCAGAAAAAAGGACGTCCTACCAGAGCCGAACAGCTCTATAAGCTCTTTGCGGAGATGTATCCGGAGATCGCCAGCGGCGAGCATGAATATGAACAGTATGAAGATCCTGACGGAACTGAATCCGGTTTTGAGCCGCTGGCGGTTGAAAATCACGGCGGCGGACAGTATTCGTGGTCTACATTCTACTTCCAGGAAGGCGAACTCATGGCAGATCCGGACTTCTGCTTCCTGCTCGATCACGAAAACAAACGCATGGAAATCCTGTCATTCCAGATGGATGGTGTTCCGCCCTACGGAACCATGTACGAGTGCTGCATTGACGATACGGGCAATGTGGATGAGCGGCTGCGGGCGGAACTGGAACAGACTTTCCTGCAAAACCTCAAAAATGCCCGCGATGTCGGACGGCAGCTTGTGCGTTATACTGATAAGGAAGGCAGAGACATTACCGTTGAACAGGAAACCAAACCGGAGGCGGAACCGGAACAGCCGGTGCAGACAGACCCGTCGGCGCAGTACCGTGCGGTACTGAACGCATTTTCCGAAAAGCACAATCTCGGTGAACTGAATGTGCAGCAGGACGGACGCGGAAGAGCAACGGTCTTTGAGCGCTTTGCGGACGGCAAGGATTTGCAGCTTTTCATGGTATATCCGAATAACGCCAGCCCGGATGCCCTGCAATCTGAACTTGACAGCTACGAGCGGACAATGGACTACCGCGGCGACAAGATCGAAAATGTCTCCCGCAGACAGGCATATATCCAGATTCACGGACAGTCGGAGCTGCCCCCTGTTCCTGATGTTCTGCCGGAGATCGTCTATGCCGCTGATCCGCGCGGAAAGCTCCATGACAACATTGCGGCGCTCCGCGAGCTTCACCGTCTGCGGCAATGCGAGGAAAACGGTCAGCCGCTATACCATAAGCAGCGCAGCAATGACCACAGCAAGGAAGTCTCAGACATGACGCTGCGGCGCTATTCCGGCTGGGGCGGACTGGCAGATGTGTTTGACGAAAGCAAAGACAGATTTGACTATGACAGATCGCAGCTTCACCGCTATCTGACGGATGATGAATACAAGGCTATCAGGGCAAGCGTGACCGATGCGCATTATACGCCGCAGGTTGTAGTCGATGCAATGTGGTCGGCGGTGCAGAGCATGGGACTTGAGCGTGATTCGCGCATTCTGGAACCCTCGTGCGGTACGGGCAATTTTATCTCGCGTATGCCGCACAGCATTGGAAACGGCGGTGTGGTCGGCGTGGAGATCGACAGCATTACTGCTGAAATCGCGTCGCGTCTACACAATGACCGTGACAATGTGAAGATCCTGAACTGCGGCTTTGAGCGTTCCGGATTGCCGAACGGCAGCTTTGACCTTGCGATCGGCAATGTGCCGTTCGGCGACTATAAAATGAATGATCCCGATTTCGCGCAGGACTGGCTGATTCATGACGCATTTTTCCGGAAAGCACTCGACAAGATTGCGCCGGGCGGCGTGGTGGCTTTCATCACATCATCGGGAACAATGGACAAGAAAACCTCAAAGGTGCGCGAATATCTTGCGACACAGGCAGATCTGGTCGGTGCAATCAGACTACCAAATACAACCTTTGCAGAAGCCGGTACAGGAGTGACAGCGGACATCATTTTCCTGAAAAAGCGGGAAACTCCCTTGCAGGCACATGAACCGAAGCCAGACTGGTGCTATACCGCTGAAACAGAGGACGGACTGCGCATCAATTCATATTTAGTGCAGAACCCGAATATGATTCTCGGCACCATGAGAAAGACGAGTTATTTTGACCGCCTGACCTGTGATCCAAAACCGGAGACCACGCTGAAAGAACAGCTTCAGGAGGCAATCCAGAGCTTGAACGCAAAGATTACAATTACTCGCCGAAATGCAGCGGCTAGGGCGCGCCAGGAGCAGATCGAACCGTGGGGCAAGGACTATTCGTATCATGAGAAAGACGGAAAGGTTTACTACCGGCAGGGCGAGCACATGGATCAGGTCAAAGGCAATACGGCGGAACTGAACAGGCTGCGGCAACTCATTGAAATCCGCACATTGACACGCACGCTGCTGGACAAGCAGAAAACGAACATCATTGACGAGGCACTCACACCGCTCCGCGACAAGCTGAATGAACTGTATGATGCCTATGTCAAGGACAACGGCGCGCTGAGCTCGGCGGACAACAAAAAGCGCTTCGGGCGTGATGCGGATTATCCGATTCTGCAATCGCTTGAAAACTACAACGCGGAAACGCAGTCCTACGAAAAGGCTGACATTTTCTTCCGGCGCACGGTCAGCCCTGTGCAGGAAATCAAGGCAGTTGAGACATTGGACGAGGCATATCAGGTATCGCTCGATCGGCGCGGCAAGCCGGATATTCCGTATATGGCGGCGCTGCTGCAAAACACCGAACCGGACATGGAGCCGAAACAGCTCATGGAGAAGATTCAGCGCGATTTGCTGACAGCGGGGCTGGTATTCCTCGATCCGGAAAAGGAAATCCCCGGACAGCCGTTTTCATCGGTGACTGACCGTTCGGAGTATCTCTCTGGAAATGTCCGCAGAAAGCTCACATTTGCTGAGGAAAAAGCAAAGAACAATCCGCTGTATCTCTCGAATGTGGAGGCCTTGCAGGGCGTGATTCCGGAGACCATTCACGCGGAAGAAATCACGGTTCGCATGGGCTGCTCATGGATTGACGCGCAGGATTACACGAAGTTTCTGCACACGCTGTCCGGGCGCGATTCGTGGGACATTCGCTGTGATGTGACTTACATCCCGCAGACCGGCGAATATGACATTCTGAAAGCAGGCAGCCGGAAAGACCTCAATGTGAATGAAGGCACGACATACGGTACGGACAGCCTAACGATGTATGAGATCGCGTTGAAAATGCTGAATCAGACCAGAATCGTTGTCAACAAAACTGTCCCGTCGCCGAAGGATCCGAGCAAAACCGTAACAAGAGTGGATCCTGAAAAGACCAGACTTGCCCAGGAAAAGGCAAAACAGATTGAAGCCAAATTCAAGGAATGGATTTTTGCAGATCCGGAGCGCAAGGCAAAATACGAGGAGCGTTATAACAACCGGTTCAATGCTCTGGTCGGTCGGCAGTATGAC
>JAFWVK010000068.1 GCA_017518255.1 Oscillospiraceae bacterium | reverse complement strand
ACAGATGTACGAAAGATTGATAATCGGGGGAGAGAAAACTCTTGTTTTCCCTCCCCCGATACCCCCTTCTTTAGCGCTTTTTTGATGCAAACAGGACGTTTCGCCGTCTGCGGACGGCGACCAGAGGGCGCCGCCCTCTGGGCACCCGCAAGCCTTTGAAAAGGCTTGACCGAAACTTTTATAATCCGCAGAGCGGGTTCCCCGACAAGCTGAGGCTGCAATCCCTGATGAGGATTGCAGCCTTTTTTGTTGTTATTTGTTTTCCAGAAGCCACCGGAGCAACAGTGACAGGTCGTTCATTTTAATCATGGAATCACTGTTGCAGTCAGCCTGTTCCGTGTCTATCACCCTTTGATCGCGGAGTTCCGCAATATAGCGTGCGAGCAGAATCGCATCCTGCATTTCCAGCTTTCCGTTTGTATCGACATCGCCTTTGACCGGCTTTTCTGCAACAGTTACCGTAAAGGCTGTTTCGCATCCGTTTGTCCGGACATAAATTGTGTATGTGCCCGCCTGGTTGAAGCGGAAGGAAGAGGCATCAACCCATTCGCGGTGATTGGTCAGCAGTTCGTTGTTGATCTGCCAGAATCTGCCGTTTGTCCATCCGAATCCGGAAACTGCAGCACCGGCAAGATCGAGCGGTTCGCCGACGGTATAGGCGGTCTTGTTCGGCTGTCTGCTGAGGTAGATCCTGCCTTCGTTCCTGCCTTCGGTTGTTGCGGTGGTTTCCGTTGTTGTGGTGGTTTCCGTGGTGGTGGTCGTTTCGGTTGTTGTTTCGGATGATACCGGTGCGCCGCCGGTCGTAATCTTGACATAACCGTTTTCCCGCCAGTAGGAGAGAGGATCCTGATGCTTGTCCAGAAGCTGCGTTTCAATGATTTTCATGGTATATACAGTATCTTTCGGAGCCTGTTCGGAGATTCTGAAATAAAACGTTCCGATTGCACCGTTTACGGTTGAAGCTCTGGAATTGCTGATGACAAATCCGACCTGATTCTGTGCATAGCCGGTATTCGCAGAGCATTGCCAGCTTTGATAGGCAGAATCCGGTGTGAATTTCGGAGATCCGGACGAATCACTGATGAGCTTCAGATCGGAGGGATAGCTCAGCGTAACGCCGCAGTTTGTAAATCCCTCATTGTTGTTCGCATAGACGGTAACCGGAATTTCTTCGCCTGCCGCTGCGTATACCGTATGGATATAGATACCCGTAACATCTTCGTCCGGTGCATTTGAGTTATCAATGGTGTAAGCGGATGCCCGAAAGCTGCTCCTCAGTGCGGAACTGCTGATTGTGATACATGCCGAGAGAAGAACCGCTGCCGCTTTATGAATGATTTTCATAATCAAGAATCCCTTCTGCATTCTGGTTGCCCCTGCAAATACTATGCAAATTATAGCATATATGATTATATTTGTCAATTGATACATTCAGTTTTCTGTAATCTTGCACAATACTTCGGGCTGCTTTATGTGTAAACAGACAGGAACGGTTATCATTTTCCGGTGTTTTGTGCCGATAAACGGAGCGGCTTTTCCGGCAAACGGACAAATGAATCCGGATACCGTTTTTTTTGACGGTTCAGAGCAGGAAAAAATGAAAAAATGCTTGATTTTTAAGGCTGTTTATGGTATAATGAAACTGAATAACTATCTGTTGAATTATCGGCAGAGTAAAAATCGGTAAGGAGGTTGATCAGAATGACGGGCAGATCAAAAAAGCGCTTTTTCAGTGCAGTCTGTGCTGCTGCAATGCTGCTTTTATCTGTTATCAATCCGATTACGCCGGTTATGGTTCGCGCACAGGAAGAATCTCAGGTGAATCAGACAGAGCAGCCGGAGGAAACAGAACTGTGCTATCAGAATATAGAGCTTTATCCGAACGGCGAAAATGCAGAACAAATCGTAACACTGGACGGTCTGATGCCGGAAGGCGCAACCGCCGAGGCAGTGGATGTATCGGCGGAGCATGAAGGAATTGCTGCATATGACATTACGATTACAGACGGCGTCAGCGAATTCCAGCCCGGTGAGGAAAATCCGATTCTGGTTGAAATTACCGACCCTGCAATTCCGGGCAGCGGAAAACTTCAGCTGTGGCATATCAAAGACGACGGTGAACGGGTGCAGATTCCCGATTTCACTGCTGAAGAGGGAAAGATCAGCTTCTATGCGGCATCGTTCAGTATTTATGAAATCGTAGCCGAAGAAACCGAGATTGTTCCGGGCAGCTTTACAAAGATCAATTCCGTTTCCGATCTGTATCAGCAGCTCAGTGAGGGCGTATATATCTCTACATGGGCAAATCAGTACTTTGCGACCAATCAGATCGAGACCAACGTGGGCAATAATGCCAGCCGTACCGGTATCAAAAAATCCGAATCCTACGGAACAAACGGAACACCGCCGCCCGATCCGGAGCTGACTGCGCGGAACGCGGCAAGGTATTATTTCGATCTGGTTTCGTATGATTCTGCAAATGCGGTCATCAAGGCGAAGATTTGGTGCTTTGACAATGCAGGCAGAAAAAGATATGTGAAGCAGGCAGACACCAGCCTGTCATTTGTGGATGATGCGGATGCGACTGTTTTTTCGATCGAGGCAGTTACGGGAGGCGGTGCCGGCTGCTTCAAAATTGCCGGAAGCGGAACAAGCCCCAGCAGATACTGCTGGAACCAGCAGGGCGGAAACGGCGGTAAAGCAATTGCCGCATACTCCGGTGAATCGGACAATAATGCCAAACTCAGAATGTGGACTTATTCCCCTGCATTCGGACAGCCCGGATATCTGGACGGCAAAACCTACGGGCTGATGAACTATACGGGGGGAACGCACGGTTTTGCAATGATGGCTGATGAATCGGACAATAATGTGCATAATCTGGTTGAACTGGTGACGCATCAGACATCCCATTCAGAAAGCAAAGTTTTCTTTGTCGATGAGGACAGTGAAGTCACGAAATGGACATTCCACAGTACGGACGGAGACAGATACTTTCTGACTGCGCAGACCTCAGGCGGCATGAAATATCTGTCTGTCAGCAACGACAAACTGGTGCTGACGGATTCTTCCGATGAGGCAGCCAAATTTCAGGTGACGCATGACGGAGACAAGAGCATTCAGCTTACTCTCGGCGGGAAATATGTGACCTATACAACGAGCGGCGATGATCAGAATCCCTCATCCGTCTTTGCAATGACGGAATACAACAGTCCGCAGACATGGCTTAATTTTCTGGACTTTTCTTCTCTGCATGAAGATGACGAGATTATCTATTCTGCCGAAAGAATCAGTGTTTCCGATGCTGTGGACGGTCAGAAGATCATCATTTATACCCGCCTTTGGGACAATGTGAATAAGAAATACGACATTTATGCGGTCGGTCATGACGGTTCCCTCTATCCCTGCTACGCAAGCGGCGGCAAAATCCTCTGGCTCGGCAACGGCAACAACTCACTGGAATGGACATTTACGGAATATCTGAATGAAGTGACCAAAAAGCCGAATTTCTACTATGAGCTGTTTAATCCCTACTCTGAAAAATACATTGCGCCGCAGCTCGGAATGAATCAGGTGCTTTCGGACAATACAATCGGTGTCAATATGCCGGGCAGAAGAAGGGGCGATTATTACACGGAGATCGTCGCATGGGATCAGTCACGTTATTCTTACATCGGATTGAAACCGAATGCATCCAAGACAAAGCTGATTCCCTGCTCAATGTCAACCTCTGTTCCGTTTTACTTTGCAACACGCGAACCGCTGAATCAGAGCGGCACGCTTCATGAGGTTCCCACAATTGACAATAACGATTACGGCATCACCATGAAGATGTTTAATTTCGATTACAGGGAGGGCGTGAACAAACCCGGTCTTCAGGATTCGACGGTAACATATGAATATTTCAACGGCGATTATTCCAATTCACAGAATCTGCTCGAAGATTATCTCGTTTATTCCGGGACGGATGACGTCGGGTATCCGGTTGTCGTTTCCACTCAGAAATCGTTCCGGGATATGTATGCCGATGCGGAAGAGGTTAATCATCTGTTCCTCGAAAGCATTTACGATTCCAGCGGTTACTTTGAATTCGACAGCACCCAGAACTTTGCCACGCTGAACGGGCAGACCGGCGGAGATTTTACCGTATACCGGGAGCTCGGAACAACGGATGAAAAAACAAAGCCGACTTTACAGCACGGTCAGTTCTTCCCCTATAATACTATCGAGGGTGGGGTGTATTCCACAAGCAGTCCAAACAATCTGTATAATATGGATGCGCTGATTTCAGGCAATCAGAACCTCGGACTGCTGGATGATTCCGACCCGCGGAAATATGAAAAACTGCATCTGATTAACAATCCGGATTATTTCTTCGGCATGGAGATGAGCGCAAGCTTTATTCAGACTGCCAGCGGCAAGGATGCATGGGATCACGACATCATCTTTGAGTTTACGGGTGATGATGACTTCTGGTTCTATGTGGACGGAACGCTTGTGCTGGATCTCGGCGGATGCCACAGCGCGGAGTACGGAAGAGTCAATTTCCGTACCGGTGAGATTCAATACAGCCTTGTTAATGCCAATAACAGCAACAGAACACATTATTCCACAACACTGAAGGATGTCTTTGAGGAAGCATATACAAATAGTCATCCGCAAGCATCCGAAGCAGAGATACTGGCATATCTCGACGAAATCTTCACGACAAATGAAGACGGTCAGTATGTCTTCCGGGATTATACAACCCATACGATGCGCGTGTTCTATATGGAACGCGGTAGGGGTGCATCCAATCTGCATATGCGCTTCAATATTTCATCCGTTAAGCCGGGATGTGTCGTAATTTCCAAGAAAGTCAGCGGCGATGACGACAACCTGCTGGATCTGGATTTTGTTGAGTATCCGTTCCAGATTTATTACCGGCTGCGAGACGGTGAAAACGGGAATGTCGGTGAGGAACACCTCCTTGAAAATGGCATCGGTGAATACCGTGTGAACTATGAGAATTCCGATCATCCGGTACCTTTTATCAAATCCTACCGCCCGCCCGGATTTTCCGAAGAAGATGTATATAAGAATGTCTATTTAATCAGCCCGACCAGAAACGCGGAAGTCTCGCTCCCGCCCGGAACTGTCAGTTACCGCATTGTGGAATGTGCCGTGGACAACACGGTTTACGACAGCGTGACAATCGACGGGGAGGAGGTTCCCGAAGAGAGAATCAAGACCAGCCAGAATCTTCAGCAACTGAGCAGCTACTGGTCCGATGTCGGAATTCCGGGAGAAGACCCCCATATCTCCTTTGACAATCATGTCGGCGATGACGTCATTAAAGACCTGTTCATTACAAAAAAGCTTCTTGATCAAAATAACCGTGAAATTACAGACGATACTGCAACCTTCAGTTTCAGACTGTCCCTTTCCGCCGTAGATGTCAGTACGGATGAATCGCTTGTCAATATGCATAAGTATTACGTACTATCACCCAATCACAGGATTTGCAGATTTGACCACGCAGCGGGAACCTTCTGCGAAACATCTCTGGAATACAGCCGCGAAAATATCAAATCAATCGTCAGCGGAAATGTTGAAGGCCTGTCAGAAATTGATGTGGTGTTTGTGACATCCGGTTTCGGTGCAATTTCCGGAATTCCTGCCGGCTATACGATTGTCGTCCCCGGACTGCCCGTAGGTTCTCTGTTCAAGATTACGGAGGATCCGAAGGAAGGCTACGGACTGATTGGCTATGAGCCTGTTATGGGTCAGATTACAGAGGACGATGTTCAGCACGATATTCCGACGTATAACCGCTATGAGGATAATCCTGCCTGGAATATCGGGCAGGTCATTGCGGAAGAAAATCCGCAGATGAAAGTCATCAACAAGAGAGGCTTCGGTCTGACGGTCAATAAAAAATGGAGCGATCTGGCGATTACAACCGATCATGCGCCGATTTACACGGCTGTTTATGTTGACGGGCAGCTGCTCACGGATTCCGTCAGACAGATCAAATCGCCGAAGAACTCTGTATATTATTTCTGGACATCGCTGCTGCCCGGCGCTGACAGAGAAGAACGAACAGGTCTCAGCGGATATGTCGTCAAAGAGGTGACACTCAGCGCGGCAGAACCGACTGTTGCGGATGACGGAACCGTTACAAACTACGGAACCGTAACACCGGTTGAGAACGGCAGCATCAATACGATTTCCGCGACCCGGCTTCCCGAAAACACGCCGGCGGGTGAGTCGCCGGAAAAGGAATACGATTATTTCGTCAGTTATACAGAGGGCGTCTTCAAAGGTTCTACCCGTACCGATACCATCGCAAACAACCGTGACGGCGGGATTGCCGTCCGCCTGTTCAAATGGGACAGCGAAGTTCCCCTCAAAGGCGGTAAATTCCTGCTGACTGACAGCAGCGGAAATACTGTCGGAACATACACATCCAGTGCCGAAGGTATCGTGACAATGCTGTATGATTTTGAGCCGAATCAGCTTTACACCTTAAAGCAGACTGCCGCTCCCGCGGGCTATATCGGCATGCACAAGACGCTTTGCTTTAAGATTGTCGGCGGAAGAGCTATTCTCTATGAGGAAGACGGCGTAACACCATGGGGCGATTCGGACAGCACAGACCTGAAATGGGCAAACGAAAAGGAAGGACATGACGGATTCGACGCATTTATTGATATCTACAACAAGCAGTTCAATTTCAGAATTGAGAAGACTGACAGCGAAAATCCGGAAATCCTGCTGAATTCGGCACATTTTGCACTGTATAAGCAGGTCAATACGACAATCAACGGATATGTAAAAAGTGACATTCCGATGACCGGATTCGAGGATCTGATTACCGATAACGGCGTGGTGTATCTCTGCGGCGGAAACAGCAGCAGAACGATTACTCCGGAGGAAAACGGTTCTGTTTATTATCTCACCGAGACAAAGGCACCGCTGAATTACTGGAAGGCGGACGAGGATATCGTCTTCTATATTTCCGCAACCGGTGTTCCGGCGCTGCTCAGCGATTCCTATAACGGGCAGCTCACCGAAACGGATGACAGTTATGTCTACACGCTCAGTGTTCCGAACGTCAAAAAAGACACCAATATGGATGTTCTGACAATTGTCAAAGAGGTCACCGGCTCATTCGGTAATAAGAACAGGGATTTCTCATTTACCGTTGACATTGCAGGTGCGGGTGAAGGCGAGAACTTTGTGTGGGCGAAAAACGGAACGGAACTGTCTCCGCTGCCGCGAACCGGCGGAACCTTTACGATGAAGCATCACGACAGAATTGAGATTTTGCTTCCGACCGATGTTACGGTAACAGTAACCGAGGAACGCAGCGTTTACCGAACGACATTTAAGCTCGGCGAAGGCGAGGCGGAATCCGGTTATTCCAAGGCGTTTCCGTTTACGGAAGCGGTAACGCTTCTTGTTACAAACAGACTTGACGGTGATATTGCAACCGGTATTTCCGTGTTCGGACGAAAATCTGCCGTTCTGGTTGTCATTCCTCTTGCGTCTCTGAGTGCAGTCATTTATATGAAACGCCGTAGAAAGCGTGCAGCATAAAGCATAACATGAACCCTGTTCTTCGTGAACAGGGTTTTATTTTGCAAAAAAGCGCTTATGTGACAAAATTGTAATGAAGCAGTCACGCAAAAGTGATTTTTATATGCTATAATAAGAGCATCAAGAAAAGGGAGGTCTGTCAAATGGAATTTCTGACAGTCGAACACATCAGCAAACAATACGGAAAAGGGGAAACACAGGTCAATGCACTCGATGACGTGAGCTTTACGATTCCGAAAGGACAAATGGCGGCAATTATCGGTCCCTCCGGCTCCGGGAAATCCACGCTGCTGCATATTCTCGGCGGCGTAGACCGTCCGACCTCCGGAAAAGTGTATCTGGACGGACAGGATGTTTTTGCACAGAATAACAAGAATCTTGCGATCTTCCGGCGGCGGCAGGTCGGACTGATCTATCAGTTCTACAATCTGATTCCGGTTCTGAGTGCAGTGGAAAACATTACGCTGCCCGTGATAATGGACGGCAGAAAGCCCGACCGGGAATACCTCAGCAGACTGCTGGAACTGCTGAATCTGTCTGACCGGAAGGATCACCTGCCCTCTCAGCTCTCCGGAGGTCAGCAGCAGCGGGTATCAATCGGCAGAGCACTCTTTACCTCGCCCAGCATCATTCTCGCGGACGAGCCGACCGGCAACCTCGACAGCAAAAACAGTGCGGAGATTGTCAATCTGCTCCGGAATTCCAACCGCGAATTCAAGCAGACCATGATTATCATTACCCACGATGACAGCATTGCGCTGCAGTGCGACCGTATCATTACGATTGCGGACGGAAAAATCACGAATGACACTATGAATACGCAGGCATAAAGGAGATACATTATGAAATTTGAAAGACTGCTTGCGCGGCGCTACATCATCGCGCAGAAGCGGCATTCCCTTCTGACAGTTTGCAGCATTGCGATTGCCGTTGCGCTGATGTCAATGATGTTCTGCCTTTACACAACCTATCACGAAGTCAAACGCAATCAGGCATATGATGATATTCCGGGCCATTTTGTGATCTATAACATCACGGAGGAGCAGGAAAACCTCCTGCGCGAGATGCCGGAGATCGAAAAGATCACCCGCACCGACGGCGAAAACGGCTGGACAAAGAGCTATGTTACGGTCAACCGGAACATTGAGGAGGAAATGGATTTCATCAATAAAATGAAGCAGAAAGCCAGTCTGGTCACGGACACGGATTCGGAAACACCGGTTCAATACAATATCAACTATAATCTGCTGGAGCTTGATCTCCTGACCGATATGGCGCGCTATAAGCTCGCGGTAGAATTTGCGCTGTTCTTTGTTCTCGCGATCGTGCTGGCATTTCTGCTGCGTCTGGTCATTGACACAGCATTTGAAATCTCCTCCAAAGAGCGGGAGCGGCAGTTCGGCGTATTGCAGTCGATCGGCGCAACCCCGAAGCAGATTGTCCGAATTGTCACCGCTGAGGGGCTCTATCTCTCGGCAGTCGGCGTACCGCTGGGCGGCTTGCTCGGCATTCTGCTGGGATTCATCACATTCCGCATCGTTCTGTCAACCGGCGTTGCGGAGCTGCTCTTTGACTCGCCGGAAAAAGTCAGCCGGTATGTGCGCTATTCCGTCAAGCCCTCGATGCTGCTGATCGGCGTTGTCATCGGCTTTGTCTGGGTCATGTTCTCCGCATACGGCACCGGAATGCGCGTCATTAAGAAAACGCCGGTCGAGGCGATCACATCGCGCGCCAATACCGTCAAAAAGATCAGACGCTTCTCGATCAGCGGACTGCTGTTCGGCTGGATCGGCAAGCTCGCGCACCGCAATGCCCGCAGACAGAAAAAGCGCTTTGTCATCACCATTCTCTCGCTGACCGTTTCCCTGCTGTTCTTTGCTGCGTTCGGCACGGTCATGGACAAAGCGGAGGTCGTCATCCGCGGTTCCCGATATGAATTAGATGCATTCGGATACATCCAGACGGATTTCAATCTGACGCTGATGACAGATGAACAGAAGCTGGAATCCGGCGAAAAAGCAATCAAAGAGATGGAAGATTCCGGACTGTTCAGTGACTTTGAATACTACAAACTGAGGTTTGGCAGCATAAAGGACGACAACGGCACAGGACAAGGACTGGGGGTAAATGTATTCTATATTAACTCCGGTCTGTACGATAGAATCTTCCGGTATATCGACAAGCCGATGAGCTACAAGGAATTTCAGGAATACGGAAAAGCACTGACCTTCAACGCACCGAAATCATTCCTTCAAGAGAAGCAGGATACCGTGAAATGCACAATCTCGGAAGCCTACTATAATTATGAAGGTGAGAACATTATTTCGGAAAATGACAACCCGGAAAATGAAAACGCCACAGTAAAGTCAAACGGTGTCATCATTATTAAAAAGGAAGCAGAATACCCGATCGGCATGAATATTGTCTCCGTGAATACATCATCCTACACCAATCCGGCGGATCTCATTCTGCTGCTTCCGATTTCGCAGTATGAGGCAGACGGAGAGAAATACGGATTTTCCGATCTCGGATACATGGATTTCAATGAAATCCGATGCAATCTGAAAAAAGGCGCAGATTATCATAAAGCGCTGGAGTATTTTAATACAAATATGAATAATCTCTCCGTCATGATAGACTCCTACGGGCTGATGCAGAACGCATCGACTGTTATTGCAGCGGTCAGAACGCTGGCGATGGTACTCAATCTCATGATCGCGCTGATTGCAGTCGTCAACATGATCAACATTATCTCGACCGGCATCCTCAACCGCAAATCAGAGCTTGCCTCCATGCAGTGTACCGGCATGACGCGCGGGCAGATGTACCGGCTTGTGACAATCGAATGTCTGCAATTCGTGCTGTATTCCGCGATCATCGCAAGTATTTTCGCCTGCCTGCTGGTTTACGGTACCGACAGATTTATCGAATTCCTGTTCGGGCAGGAGGAAAATTTTTTGACCGGCGACCCGGCGGGAAATGTGTTCAGGCAGATCAATGAAGGCGCCAGCAGCATCGTCTCCTACGGCATCCCGCTCGCAAAAATCTGGCTCGCGGCAATTCCCGCTTTCCTCGCCGCAATGATTGCTTCCATTCTTCCGCTCAGAAGAATGCAGAAGGAATCCCTGATCGACCAGATTCGCTCGGTTGAATAATCCTGTTCATGCCAGATACGAAAACCGCCGGAAACAGCATCCGGCGGTTTCAGTCTGTCAAAAAAGATATCGCATGTTTCGCAAAGCAAAACAGCGCGGTTTGCTTCGCTAACCGAATGTTGACAAAATCGCCGTTTTCTGGTATCATATAGACAGCAAAGCCGGCAGCGCGCCGGTACGCAAGTTTATCAAAGAAAAGAGGAGCTCTATATGGCATATCAGCCCTATCAGGCGTCGATGCTTGCACTCGGACAGGCGCCTTCGATTATCCGCGAAACCTTTGAATACGGCAACCGCCGCGCAAAAGAGATCGGCAGAGAAAACGTCTTTGATTTCAGCCTCGGCAATCCCAGCGTTCCCGCGCCGGATTCCGTTCATGACACCATGCGCAGACTGATGGACGAAACCGATTCCGTGATGCTGCACGGCTACACCTCGGCTGTCGGTGCAGAACCCGTCCGCACCGCTGTTGCAGAGGATATCAACAAACGCTTCGGCACAGGCATTTCCGCCTCCGATATCTATATGACCTGCGGTGCTGCGGCTTCGCTGACCGTCACCCTGCACGCCATTCTCTGCCCCGGCGATACCTGTATGACCTTTGCGCCGTTCTTCCCGGAATACCGCGTATTCGTTGAGGCTGCAAACGCAAAGCTGACAGTCGTTCCGGCTGACCTTGAATCCTTCCAGATGAACCTCACCGCGCTGGAAGCGCTTATTACCCCTGAAACAAAGGCGATTATCGTCAACACGCCCAATAATCCGACGGGCGTCGTATTCACCGAGGAAAACCTCAGAAAATTCTGCGATATTCTCCGCAGAAAAGAAGCGGAATACGGACACCCGATCTATCTGATCGCAGATGAGCCCTACCGTGAGCTTGTCTACGATGACAGCACGGTTGTTCCCTACCTGCCGAATCTCTACGATGATACATTCGTCTGCTATTCATACAGCAAATCGCTGTCTCTGCCGGGCGAGCGTATCGGTTATATTGTGGTTTCGCCGAAAATGGCACAGAACAGAGAGGTCTATGCAGCCGTCTGCGGTGCCGGCAGAGCGCTCGGCTTTGTCTGTGCGCCGAGCATGGCACAGCGGGTCATTGCCGATAATCTCGGCAAGACTGCCGATCTTTCCGTTTACCGCAGAAACCGCGATCTGCTCTACAATGCGCTGACCGAATACGGCTACCGCTGCATTTACCCGGACGGTGCATTTTATCTCTGGGTTCAGGCACTGGAGCCGGATGCCAATGCATTCTGCCTGAAGGCGCGGGACTATGAGCTGCTGCTTGTGCCCTCCGATTCCTTCGGATGCGAGGGATTTGTCCGCATCGCCTACTGCGTGACGACCGAGATGATTGAGCGCAGCCTCCCGGCATTCAAAAAGCTCGCGGAATCCTATCAGTAATTCAATTATTTACAGCGGAGCCCCCGTTTTTACGGGGGCTCTGTCTATTGAAAAAGCGGTATCTGCGATGCATTATAACGGGATTTCAAAGGAGCTTTGTCTCTTTGGCGGTTTAGCGCAGCGGACGAGAGCCCAATCATAATCATCGTATCTTTTGCTTCAATCAGAATCCGAAACAGATAAAGTTCATTTCCGGTATTTGTCCATGATGCCGCAGAAATCAAATGTTGCAAAATAGTCTGCCGGTGTTTCAGCGCGGCGAATCAGCCTGACACTGCCGTCCAAGCAGAGCAGCAGCTCCGCAGAGCGCAGCTTTCCGTTATAATTATAACCCATTGAAAAGCCGTGCGCGCCGGTATCGTGAATATAGAGCAGATCGCCGATTTCAACCGGCGGAAGCATGCGGTCAATCGCAAACTTGTCGTTATTTTCGCAAAGCCCGCCCGTCACATCGCAGAGATAGGTACAGGGCTCCGTCTCCTTACCGAGCACTGTGATATGATGATAGGCACCGTACATTGCCGGACGCATGAGATTCGCTGCGCAGGCATCGCAGCCGACATATTCCTTGTAAATATGCTTCTGATGCAGCACCCGTGTGACCAGCGCTCCGTAAGGCGCAAGCATGAATCTGCCCATTTCCGTAAAAATCGCCGTATCGCCGAGCCCTGCCGGAACGAGAATATCCTCATAAACCCTGCGAACGCCCTCACCGATTGCAAGAATATCATTCGGTGTCTGATCGGGGTGATAGGCAACACCGACACCACCCGAAAGATTGATAAACCGGATATCCGCGCCGGTCTCGCGCTTTAGTTCAGCCGCGAGCTGAAACATCTGCGCCGCAAGCGTCGGGTAATATGCATTCGTCAGCGTATTCGATGCGAGAAACGCGTGAATGCCGAAATGCTTTGCGCCCTTCTGCATCAGCATCCGGAAGCCTTCAAACATCTGCTCACGGGTAAAGCCGTACTTCGCATCCTGCGGCTTATCCATGACAAAGGTCGAGATTTTGAAGTCTCCGCCGGCATTGAACCGGCAGCAGATTGTCTCCGGAATACCGGTCAGCTTTTCCAGATATTCAATATGCGTAATGTCATCAAGATTGATGTAGGCACCGAGCTGATACGCGAGCTGATAATCCGCAGCAGGTGTCACATTCGACGAGAACATGATATCACTGCCGGAAAAGCCGCAGGCATCTGCCATTTGCAGCTCTGTCAGCGAGGAACAGTCCACCCCGCAGCCTTCCTCTTTCAGAATCCTGAGAATAAACGGATTCGGTGTTGCCTTTACGGCAAAATACTCCCGGAATCCTTTGTTCCATGCAAATGCTTTCTTCACAAGCCGCGCATTCTCGCGAATACCGCGCTCATCGTAAATGTGAAACGGCGTCGGGTAATTCCTTGCGATTTCCTCCGCCTGTGCCTTAGTGATAAACGGTCTTTTTTCCATTGTTAATTCTCCTGTTCCTTACAAATCAATCTGCGCACGGCTGCACGCTTATAATGCGGCAAGATATGCCGCTGCTTTGACAACCGTTTCTCTGCTGCCGAAGGACGAGAACCGCAGCCATCCCTGACCTGCCGTACCGAAGCCGACACCCGGTGTTCCGGCAATCCCGTATGTATGCAGCAGATAATCGAAATAATCCCACGAATCGGCTTGCCCCGGTGTCTCCATCCAGACATACGGCACATTCTCACCGCCGACGGAATGGATGCCGGCTCTTGCAAGCGCTGCCTTGATGATACGCGCATTTTCCATGTAGTAATCTATATCCTGATGCACTGCACGGAGGCCCTCATCCGTAAACACTTTTGCAGCAGCACGCTGAATGATATACGAAGTGCCGTTGTACTTTGTTGCCATGCGGCGGAACCACATATCATGCAGCGATGCTTCAAACCGGAGGGTGCGGGGTACGACCGTCCAGCCGCAGCGGACACCGGTAAAGCCCGCTGTTTTCGAGAGCGAATTGATCTCAATCGCGCAGGTTTCCGCACCGTCAATCTCAAAGATGCTGTGCGGCAGCTCCGGATCACGGATGTACGCCTCATATGCTGCATCAAACAGAATCAGTGCGCCGTTTTCCTTCGCATAGGCAACCCACTGCGCAAGCTGCTCTTTCGTATAGACTGCGCCGGTCGGGTTGTTCGGCGAACAGAGGTAAATGATATCTGCATGAACGTCAGGATCGGGCATCGGCAGGAACCCGTTTTCTTTTGAGCCTTCTGCGAAAATCACGCGGCGTCCCGCCATGATGCTCGTGTCGTAATAGACCGGATAAACCGGATTCGGCAGCAGCACGGTATTATCCGAATCAAACAGGTCACAGAGGTTGCCGAGGTCGCATTTTGCACCGTCGCTGACGAATACATCCTCTGCATCAACCGGAATGCCGCGCTTCCGGTAATATCCTGCAATTGCCTCTCGCAGGAACAGTTCTCCCTGCTCCGCGCCGTAGCCGTGGAAGGTCTCTGCGCAGGACATTTCCTCTGCGGCGGCTTTCATTTCATCGGTGATAATCTTCGCGAGCGGACGCGTCACATCGCCGATGCTGAGCTTTAACAGTTCATGTTCCGGATTTTCTGCCTGAAACGCACGAATGCGCTTTGCAACTTCGGAGAACAGATAGTTCTGCTTCAGTTCAAGCGCGTGATGATTGACTTTCATGATTTCTCATCCTTTCTGCGGGCGGCTGTTTTATGCCGCGCCGGTTTCCTTACAAATCTGATATAACGCGGTTACAGTGTCCGTTTGGCGCAGTTTCTGCGCGCTCTCCGGCGGAAAGCCCTGCTTCACACCTCAATTTCGCCGGTGAAAATCAGAACTGCCTCACCGGTCATCATAACCGTTTCCTCGGTATAGCGGATCACCAGATCGCCGCCGTTCAAATGCACGGTCACATCGGTTCCGGGCGAACAATAACCGTTCTTCACCGCTGCCGCAACCGTTGCGCAGGCACCTGTTCCGCATGCCATTGTTTCGCCGGAGCCGCGCTCCCAGACGCGCATCCGCAGGGTATGCCCGTCAATTACCTGCACAAATTCCGTATTGACCTGTTCGGGGAATGCCGGATGATGCTCAAATTCCGGTCCGATTTCCGCAAGATCAAGCGATTCCGGATTATCCCCGAAAATGACGCAGTGCGGATTGCCCATTGATACGCAGGTAACAGTGTATTCCTTTCCGGCAGCCGTCAGCGGCTTTGCAATCATCTCCTGTCCGTCATACTGAACAGGAATCCGCTTCGTATCAAAGATCGCCTTGCCCATATCAACCGTTGCGCGCGTGACAACACCGTTCTGTGTCGTGACAGTGACTTTCCGAAGACCGCTTTTTGTTTCAATGACAATCTCTTTTTTCGGGCAGATTCCGTTATCGTAGAGATATTTTGCGACACAGCGGATTGCATTGCCGCACATATTTCCTTCGCTGCCGTCGAGATTGAACATCCGCATTCTCGCATCGGCAATTCCGGAGGATTCGATCAGCACAAGGCCGTCGCCCCCGATGCCGAAATGCCGGTCGGAAAGCTGCACGCTGAGCGATTCCGGTGCCGATATGCGCTTATCCATGCAGTTCACATAGATATAATCATTGCCGCAGCCGTGCATCTTTACAAACGGAATGCTGCGCTTTGCCGTTCTCAGTTGGTTCATATTCATCAGCTCCACATTGGAATCCCGATAGCCCGTATGCAGGCAGTTCGCAACCGCCGCCGCGGTATCGGTACAGGTCAGGCAAGGAATGCCCAGCTCGACCGCCTTCTTCCGGATTTTTGCACCGTCGCGGGCAGCCATGCGTGCATTTGCGTCCGTGGATACGATATAGCGGATTGTGCCGTTCTCCATGAGCGTGAATGTCTCACTGTCTCCCGAATGCAGCTTGCTGAGCGTATGCACGGCAAGTCCCGCCCGGCTGAGTGCGGATGCCGTGCCGGCAGTCGCATACAGGACAAAGCCGAGCTTTGCAAATTTCCGGGCAATTTCGACAATATCCGGCTTATCTGCATCACAGACCGTCAGCAGAACACCGTTTTTGTTTCTTCCGCTGTCCTCAAGACGGTAGCCCGCCGCACGCAGGCCTTTGTAAAGCGCTTCAGTCAGTGTCTTGCCGATGCCGATGACCTCTCCGGTTGATTTCATCTCCGGTCCGAGCTGCGATTCGCCGCCGATTTTTTCAAACGAGAACACCGGAACCTTGACAGCGGTATACGGCGGGGTTTTATAATAGCCGGTTCCGTACTCCATGACACTGAGCTTTTCGCCGAGACAAACGCGCATTGCACAGTCACAGAGCGGCAGAGCGGTCAGCTTGCTCATGAACGGCACGGTTCTGGATGCACGCGGATTGACTTCAATGACATAGAGTGACTGTCCCTTGACAATATATTGCAGATTGATGAGACCGACCGCATGAAGTCCGAGACAGATTTTCTTCGTGTCTGTGAGAATTTTTTTCCGCATATCGTCGTCGATATGCACCGGCGGGCAGATTGCGATCGAATCGCCGGAATGTACGCCCGTCCGCTCAATATGCTCCATGATGCCGGGGATGAGGATGTCGGTTCCGTCGCAGATTGCATCGACCTCGATTTCCGTTCCGCGGATATACTGGTCAATCAGAACGGGATTGTCAATTCCGTCAGCGAGAATATTCTGCATAAACGCAGCAACATCATTTTCTTCAAATGCGATGTTCATATTCTGACCGCCGAGCACATAGGACGGACGCACAAGAACCGGAAGACCGAGTTCTTTGACGGCGGCAGCAGCTTCGTCAAGCGTATTGACCGTACAGCCGCGCGGGCGCTCAATGTGCAGCGATTCAAGCAAAGCATCAAAGCGCTCGCGGTCTTCGGCAAGGTCAATGCTGTCCGCACTCGCGCCAAGCAGCCGGTAGCCCGCTTCCTCGACCGTGCGTGCCAGACGGATCGCAGTCTGTCCGCCGAATGCCGTCACAACCCCGATCGGCTTTTCCAGCGCGAGAATTGACAGCACGTCCTCTGCCGTCAGCGGTTCAAAATACAGGCGGTCTGCGGTATCAAAATCGGTCGAGACCGTTTCCGGATTGTTGTTAATCAGAACGACCTCATATCCCGCCTTTTTCAGCACATGGACACAGTGAACAGCAGAATAATCAAACTCTATGCCCTGTCCGATGCGGATCGGTCCGCTGCCGAGCACAACAACGGTCCGGTGTTCTTTCCCGCCGAGAAAATGCGCGGCTTCATTCGCCTCCGGCATCGCATCCG
This sequence comes from Oscillospiraceae bacterium, assembly GCA_017518255.1. Lineage (GTDB taxonomy): Bacteria > Bacillota > Clostridia > Oscillospirales > Ruminococcaceae > Firm-04. The sequence continues at coordinate 9,000 of JAFWVK010000068.1, read as the reverse complement.
GCTGATACACGCCGTAAAAATACGGTGTTTCTGCCGCAAATTCGCCTGCACAGGTATCGACCATGCGGTAGACCGGACGAATGCGCCGTTCCGGCAGCTTTTTTCCGGAGATGGCTTCAATCGCAGCATCCGGATAGCCGAACCGCTTTGCCGTGCGGTAGAGATCATCGGTCAGCGCGGTGTTTTCCAGTGCAGATTCACAGACAGTCAGATTCAGCAGCTTATGTAAAAACCATTTGTCGATTTTTGATGCCTCCGCAACAGCATCAACCGTCATGCCGCGGCGCATTGCCTCGGCGATTGCAAACAGGCGGATATCGTCCGCATGAACCAGATGCTCGCGCAGTTCATCATCGGGCAGCGTGCGAAGCTGACGGATCAGCAGTGCGCTGTGCTTGACCTCTGCGCCGCGGAGCGCTTTCAGCAACGCAGATTCAAAGGTATCGGAGATTGCCATGACCTCGCCGGTTGCTTTCATCTGCGTACCGAGCCGGTGCGACGAACCCGCAAATTTCTCAAACGGAAACTTCGGCATTTTCACAGCGACATAATCCAGAGCAGGCTCAAAAGCTGCCGTGGTTTTTCCGGTGACCTTGTTCGCGATTTCGTATAACCGGTAGCCGACTGCAATTTTAGCGGCAACCTTCGCGATCGGATAGCCCGTCGCCTTGGATGCCAGCGCAGACGAGCGCGAAACACGCGGATTGACTTCAATCACCGCATATTCAAAGGAATCCGGATTCAGCGCAAACTGACAGTTGCAGCCGCCTTCAATTTTCAGGACCTCCGCAATATTCAGCGCGGCGGTACGCAGCATCTGATACTCCTTGTCCGCGAGTGTAACCGCAGGCGCAATCACAATCGAATCGCCGGTGTGAATGCCGACCGGATCAAAGTTTTCCATCGAGCAGACGGTCAGCTTGTTGCCGTCTGCATCGCGGACGATCTCAAATTCGATCTCCTTCCAGCCTGCGATGCATCGCTCAACCAGAATCTGATGAATCGGGGAAAGCCTCAGCCCGGTTTCTGCAATTTGCTCCAATTCAGCGGGTGTTTCGGCGATGCCGCCGCCGGTTCCGCCGAGTGTAAATGCCGGACGGATGATAACCGGATAGCCGATCTCAGCGGCAATCTGCCGCGCAGTTTCCATTTCCTCCGCAATGCCGGAGGGAATACAGGGCTGTCCGATGCTGTCCATCGTCTCCTTAAAGAGTTTTCTGTCCTCGGCGCGCGCAATGGTTTCCGGATTTGCGCCGAGCAGCCGGATGCCGTTCGCCGCAAGAAACCCGCTTTTTGCAAGCTCTGCACAGAGATTCAATCCCGTCTGCCCGCCGAGTCCCGAAAGAATGCTGTCGGGCTTTTCCTTCAGGCAAATGCGGCGGATCACCTCTGCTTTCAGCGGTTCCATGTAAATCCTGTCCGCAATCTGGCTGTCGGTCATGATTGTCGCAGGATTGGAATTTACCAGTACAACCTCAATGCCGTCTTCCTTGAGCGCACGGCATGCCTGCGTACCGGAGTAGTCAAACTCCGCTGCCTGTCCGATCACAATCGGACCGGAGCCGATGACCAAAACCTTGTGAATATCACGGTTCAGCGGCATTTTGACACCTCCATTCTCTGCACGAATTCATCAAACAGAAATGCCGTATCCTCCGGGCCGGCGCAAGCCTCCGGATGAAACTGCACCGAAATTGCCGGAAAACTGCGATAGCGCAGACCTTCGCAGGTTCGGTCGTTGAGATTGATATAGAGCAGATCGGCTGTCTCACGGCAGTGTGCCTCCTCCGGATCATACTGCACCTGATAGCCGTGATTCTGCGTGGTAATTGCCATCTGTCCGGTTTCAGGATTCAGCACCGGCTGATTCGCACCGCGATGCCCGAATTTCAGCTTTGCGGTCGGGATACCGTTTGCGAGTGCCAGAAGCTGATGCCCCAGACAAATTGCCATGATCGGTATGCCGAGCTTTGTGATTTTCCGGATTTCGGCAATCAGCTCCGGGTTGTCTGCGGGGTCACCCGCACCGTTCGAGAGCATGATTCCGTCCGGATGCAGTTCCGCAACATCCTCACATTTGGCAGATGCGGGAAGCACGGTAACATGGCAGCCCCGGCTGACCAGAGACCGCGCGATATTCGCCTTTGCACCGAGATCCAGCAAAACAACATGATATGCGGCGCTGTCATTTCCGAGCGAATACGCCGTTTCACAGGTTGTACGCATCACGGCATCGGTTACATGATAAGCACGGATTTTCTGAAAATCCGCCTGTTCGGGTGTCTCGCAGACCATGCCGTTCATCGTGCCGTGATCGCGAAGCACCCGCGTCAGTGTCCGCGTATCGACACCGCAGAGTGCAGGAATATGCTGCTCCGCAAGCCAGTCTCCGAGTTTTCCCTGACTGCGGAAATTTGACGGAGCACTGCAAAGCTCCGAGACAATATAAGCCGATAAAAACGCTTTCCGCGATTCAAAATCCTCCGGAATCACGCCGTAATTGCCGATCAGCGGAAAGGTCTGCACGACCCCCTGCCCGTAATAGCTCGGATCCGTCAGTGTTTCCAGATATCCGTTCATGCCCGTTGCGAAGACAATCTCTGCAATGACATTCTCCTGCGAACCGATTCGCGTCCCGCGGAAAACCATGCCGTTTTCCAGCACCAGACACCCGCTCTTTGTGTCCAATTCTCTCATCTCCTCATGCATTTACACGGCGAGCCGCACTGTATCTGATACAATGCGGCACCGCAGGATAATTCTGATTATACGCTGTAAAGCAGATCTGCGTAGGTCGGGTACGGCTGATATTCCTTAGCAGTCAGCGGTTCAAGCTGATCGGCAGCGGCACGCAGTTCATTCATTGCCGGAATGACGGTATCGCGGCAATAATAGGACGGGTGCTCATTATCATACAGACCGATCAAAGCACTTTCAAGTGCATCAGTCTTTGCGGAGATTTCGTCGGTCAGCGCACTGATCCGGCTGAGCAGTTCGGTTTCTGCTTTTCCCTGAACGCCCAGTTCCTTCTTCTTCATCGCATAGTCCGCGAGCGATTCGCCGTAACGGAATGCAGCAGGAAGAATCTGTGTCTTTGCCATATCGACCATTGTGTTTGCTTCGATTGCAATGAGCTTTGTATAGTTCTCAAGCAGGATGTCCTTGCGGGATACAACCTCGCTGTGATTATATACGCCGAATTTCTTGAACAGCGCGACATTCTTTTCCGTTGCAAAAGCATGCATTGCGTCGGCTGTTGTGCGGAGATTGAGCAGTCCGCGGCGCTCTGCTTCGGCAACCCATTCCTCGGAATAGTTGTTGCCGTTGAAGATGATGCGTCCGTGATTCTTCAGCGTATCGGCAAGAATCTTCTGCACCTCTGCCGTAATATCGGAAGCTGCTTCCAGACGTTCTGCAAAGTTGCAGAGTGCTTCTGCAAAGATCGTATTCAGTGCAATATTGGTATCTGCGATTGAGTTCTCCGAGCCGAGCATCCGGAACTCAAATTTGTTTCCGGTAAATGCCATCGGAGAGGTACGGTTTCTGTCGCCGGAATCCTTCTTGAAATCAGGAAGGACATGTACGCCGGTTGCAAATGTCTCGCGGTGAACTGATTCGTCTCTGCCCTCTGCGGCTGCTTCGAGCTGAATTTGCAGATCGTTTCCGAGATAAACAGAAACAATTGCAGGCGGTGCTTCATTGGCGCCGAGTCTGTGATCGTTTCCGGCAGAGGCGACCGCCATTCTCAGCAGATCCTGATGATCGTCAACAGCGGAAACAACCGCCGCAACCATCAGAAGGAACAGCTGCTTACGCTCCGGTGTCTTGCCCGGCGCAAAGAGGTTGATACCGGTATCGGTCGAAAGCGACCAGTTATTGTGCTTGCCGCTGCCGTTGACGCCTGCAAAGGGCTTCTCGTGCAGCAGGCACATCAGACCGTGCTTTTCTGCGACCTTCTTCATAATCTCCATTGTGAGCTGGTTATGGTCGCAGGCAAGGTTCATGGTTGTATAGACCGGAGCAAGCTCATGCTGTGCCGGAGCGACCTCATTATGTTCGGTCTTGGCGTAAATGCCGAGTTTCCAGAGTTCCTCGTTCAGATCCTTCATAAACGCCTGCACGCGCGGACGGATGACGCCGAAATAGTGGTCTTCCATCTCCTGTCCCTTCGGAGCCTTTGCACCGAACAGCGTTCTTCCGGTAAAGATGATATCCTTGCGCTGCTTTGCCATTTCACGGTCGATCAGAAAATATTCCTGCTCCGGACCGACTGTTCCGCTGACGCGCTGCACATCGGAAAAGCCAAGCAGATGCAGCACCTTCACGGCCTGATCGCTGACGGCTTCCATCGAGCGGAGCAGCGGCGTTTTCTTATCCAGTGCTTCACCGCTGTAAGAGTAAAAAGCGGTCGGAATGCACAGGCTGTTCTCCTTGATGAAGGCATATGAGGTCGGGTCCCATGCTGTGTAGCCTCTTGCCTCAAAGGTTGCACGCAGACCGCCCGACGGGAACGAAGATGCATCCGGCTCGCCCTTAATCAGCTCTTTGCCGGAGAATTCGAGGATTGCACCGCCGTTTCCGTCCGGTGAAAGAAAGCTGTCATGCTTTTCGGCAGTAATGCCGGTCATCGGCTGGAACCAGTGGGTGAAATGTGTCGCGCCGTTTTCTACCGCCCATTCGCGCATAGAACTTGCCACGACATCCGCAACGGTCGGGTCAATGTCCTTTCCGTTTGCAATGGTCTCATGCAGGGACTTGTAAACTGCTTTCGGCAGGCGCTCCTGCATCACGGCATCGTTAAAAACAAGGCTTCCGAATACATCAGTCGGTTTCATAAGAATACTTCCTTTCCGGCGGACAAAACCGCATCTTTTTGGATAAACAAAAAAACAGCAACGGCATTTCGGGTATCTACCCGAAACAGCGCCGTTGCTGTTTTCTGCTTTACATCATAACATATTTTTTAGCGCTTGTCAATACTTTGACAAGAAATTCACAAAGTTTGACGGTTTGCCCATGATTCATGACCCGTTCTCATAGGTTTTTAGGATATTTTCCGCAGCTTTCCGTTTGGAGATCCGCTGACTCATCGCCTGCTGTTCAATATACTTATGTGCCTGATCTTCGGTCATCCCAAGATACTGAATGAGCGCATATTTTGCCCGGTTGACGATGCGCAGGTCAATCAGCTTGATTTGCAGGCGCTGATTCTCCTGCGAGATGATCTGCATTCTGGCATATGCAGAGGCGGCATCGTAGAGCGCCTGATGAAACGTGGTATGCGGGAACGGTCTGCCCAGAACAAAGATTCCTGCCGGTTCCAGAGACTGCCGCATTTCCGGTTCCTGCTCATTTTTGACAACAGCAATGACAGATGAAGGCGTGTTTTCAGCCAGATCGCTTGCAAGCTCCGTACCGCATTCATCCGCAAGCGGAATGTTGATGAGGACGACCGCACAGCGATTGTTCATCATTTTTTGACGCGCTTCCGTACAGGAAACCGCCTCACCGGTAACAGCGAAGTCACCGTCAGGCAGATTATCGCGCACATAGCGCTGAAAATTCTCATTGGAGGAAATGACAAAAACCTCTTTCTGCTCAAAGAGTGTCAGCATGAGCTGTCACTCCGTATAGGCGTCAAAAAGATGCGCAGGGAGCGACGCCTTTATAAATTCACTCTCTGCCGCTGTTTTCCGTGCGGTATTCAGATCAGCCGGCAGTGCCGGATACTGATTTGCAGTTTCGGCAGGCGCATCCAGCAGATTCGCATTACAGGACGGCGGCGGAGTCAGGCGGCGAAGAATTCCGTCCAGTCCTGCACGCATGACCAGTGCAAAAGCAAGATACGGATTTGCGGAAGCATCCGGCGAACGCAGTTCCATACGCTGATGGGAAGCATCCGCCGCAGGAATACGGATGAGCTGAGAACGGTTGGAGGGCGACCATGACACGCGGTTGGGCGCTTTATCCTGACCGAGCCGCTGATAAGAGCTTTCAAGCGGGTTCAGCACGGCGGTCATTTCCGGTGCATGTGCAAGTACGCCGGCCATGAAAGACTGAAAGAGCTGCTCATCGGCAGCAGCGCGGATATCTGCATGGGTAATCGAGCAATTAATGTGGAATCCGTTTCCGGCTTCGCCTGTAATCGGCTTCGGTGCAAACGAAGCCCACAGTCCGTTCCGCGCCGCAACCGTGCTGACAACCTGCTTGAACGTTACAACATTATCTGCGGCGCTGAGTGCATTGCTGTACCGGAAATCAATCTCATTCTGACCGGGTCCCTGTTCATGGTGGGAGCGTTCCGGCTGAATGCCCATTGTTTCAAGCGTCTGGCAGATTTCACGGCGCACATTCTCCCCGCAGTCTGCCGGTGCAATGTCAAAATATCCGGCGCGGTCTATCGGAATATCGGTCGGATTTCCGTTCTCGTCGCATTTGAACAGATAAAACTCGCATTCCGCACCGATATCACAGCGCAGATTATGCTCTGCAAGGAGATTCTCGGTATCGGCAAGAAACCGGCGGCAGTCCGCAGAAAAAGGCGTTCCGTCCGGATTTCGGATCTCACAGAAAAAGCGAGCCACGCCGCCTCTGGAAGGTCTCCAGGGCAGAAACATCATCGTTTCGGGATCGGGGAACAGAAACAGATCGGAATGCGACGGATCCCGGAAACCTGCAATTGACGATGCATCAAAGGCAATCCCCTGTTCAAATGCACGTTCCAGTTCAGCCGCTTGGATGGAAATATTCTTCTGCACGCCGAACACATCACAAAATGCCAGGCGCACAAATTTGATATCGCTGCTTTCGATCAGTTCCGCGACTTCCCGCTGCGAAACATTCAGCATGAAATCACATCCTTTCCGTAGTATCATACCACATTCTGACAGACTTTGTCAACCGTCAATATTCCGGCGCGGAGCCCGCGCGGGCGAGACCGCTTCCCGGTCGGCAGTGCCGACAGCCATTTCCGCTTCCCGGTCGGCAGTGCCGACAGCCGTTTCCGCTTCCCGGTCGGCAGTGCCGACAGCCATTTCCGCTTCCCGTTCTATGATAGAACAGAGAAGGCACTGCTACAGGAATACTAAACATGATTCGAGTTCTGCAATCTGCACTGTTCAGACTAGCAAAACTGGCATATACTCCGCTCTCAGTCAGACCGAATGACATGTTTCCGTGCCTGAAAATTATCTATGTATTTTTTGCTCGAAACGGTCTTTTGATTCGTCGCTTTCTACTGTTGTCGGATAATCACCGGTAAAACAGGCAGTGCAGATGCCGTCTGTTCCGGCAAGCTGCGGCAGCGCACCGATCGGCAGAAAACCGAGCGAATCCGCGCCGATGATTTCCGCTATCTCATCGACAGTATAGTGACATGCAATCAGGGTTTCCTCGGAATCAATGTCCGTCCCGTACCAGCAGGGATGCAGAAACGGCGGGGACGAAATGCGCATATGAATTTCCTTTGCGCCTGCATCCCGCAGCAGACGGACAATACGGCGGCTGGTTGTGCCGCGGACAATCGAATCATCTATCAGAACAATGCGCCTGCCTGCGACCGTTTCGCAGACCGGACTTAATTTCAGCTGCACGCCGCTGACACGCTCGGACTGTGACGGCGCAATAAACGTCCGCCCGATGTATTTGTTTTTGATGAGCCCGATGCCGTAGGGGATGCCGGACGCCTCCGCAAAGCCAAGCGCTGCGTCCAGCCCGGAATCCGGCACGCCGATGATGACATCTGCCTGAGCGGGATGCGCCGCAGCAAGCAGCGCTCCTGCACGTTTCCGTGCGGCATGAACGGAAACGCCGTCCAGAACCGAATCCGGACGCGCAAAATAGATATACTCAAAAATACAGGTGCGCTTGGGTGCCGTGCCTGCATATCTGCGGTCAGACTGTATCCTTCCGTCCGTTGTCAGCACAATCATTTCACCGGCTTCGACATCGCGCTCGAATTTTGCTCCGACCGCATTCAGCGCACAGCTTTCCGACGCAATGACATGTCCGCCGTCCGGCAGACTGCCGATGCACAGCGGGCGGAACCCGTGCGGGTCTCGCACCGCAATCATCTTCTGCGCCGACATGACAATCAGCGAAAAAGCGCCCTCCAGCTGCGGAACCGCAAGCCGGACGGCATCCTCAATCGAATCGGTTTGCAGCCTTGCCTGTGTAATGAGGTATGCGATAATCTCAGTGTCACTCGTGGTGTGGAAAATTGCGCCGCGCTGTTCGAGAACGCTGCGGAGTCTGCCGGCATTACTGAGATTACCGTTATGAACGAGAGCCATTTTGCCCTTCTGATGATTGACCTCCATCGGCTGACAGTTGCGCCGCTGATTGCCGCCGGTTGTGCCGTAGCGCGTATGCCCGACTGCCATATTACCGTTCGGGAAACCGGAAAGCACCTGCGGCGTGAAAACATGATCGACAAGACCGAGGTCCTTGTGCGTTGTGAAAACACCGTCATCGTTGACGGTGATGCCTGCGCCTTCCTGCCCTCTGTGCTGCAAGGCAAACAGCCCGCAATAGACAAGATGGGCAAGATTCTCCGCCTGCGGCGTCATGATGCCGAACACACCGCATTCTTCGTGCGGTTTATCTGCGAGCGGTGTGCCTGTTTCCTCATAAAACCGCTTTCGGCGCAAATCGGATGCGGGCACTGCCCGTCCGCATTCTTCGTGCGGTTTATCTGCGAGCGGTGCGCCTGCTTCCTCATATAACCGCTTTCGGCGCAAATCGGATGCGGGCACTGCCCGTCCGCATTCTTCGTGCGGTTTATCTGAGAACGGTGCGCCTGTTTCCTCATGAAACCGCATTCGGCGCAAATCGGATGCGGGCACTGCCCGTCCGCATTCTTCGTGCGGTTTATCTGAGAACGATGCGACTGTTTCCTCATAAAACCGCTTTCGGCGCAAATCGGATGCGGGCACTGCCCGTCCGCATTCTTCGTGCGGTTTATCTGAGAACGGTGCGCCTGTTTCCTCATGAAACCGCATT
>JAFWVK010000067.1 GCA_017518255.1 Oscillospiraceae bacterium | reverse complement strand
CAAAAGCATGCAGGCAGATTGCGTGCACAACCGCCTGCCGCGATCGGCTCAGCTCATCCTGAGAGTTGAGCAATCCGCAGCAGAAAGCCCGGGCAGCGCAGAAAGGGGGAGACTGCGCTGCTGTAACTGCTGCCGCGCTTACTAATCATATTATAGTGCTTTCTGCGCAATCATTCAATAACCGATTTGTGCATTCTCATGACCGATTTGCGCAGAGTGTTTTTGGTTATTTCACTTCCTTTGCAAGCGGAATATTCATGGTTTTGATACCGCCGCAAATGATTCCTGCCGTGATATTTGCACCGGTCTCAGTGAGATGCGTAAAGTCTGAGCCGCCGACTGCACCGCCCATGTAGTATTTCTTCACGGTGTTGTAATCGCGCTTGTTGAAGTCATTGGTCATTGCAAGCATGGTTCCGGTCATCAGCGCGGATACCGCTTTTCTGCATATTTCTTTCATATCAAATACCTCCCCGTTTCCCTGTCATATCAGGAAAGTTAATACCGTCTTTCTTATTATAATCCGAATACCTGTACTATTCAATCACTTTTTGTCGCAATTTTTTGACGGAATCTTGCAAGCATTTCTTTCCGTCACCGGCTTTCTGCGCGGTTGATTTGCGTAAAAATGTCATTTTATTGAACGGATATGTTATTTCAATTCAATATGCATTGCTGTATAATGGAATCAGCAGAAAACAGAACGGATGATCCGTTCAAAATGATACGTGAATATTTTAGAGGGGTGATTTCATGAAAAATAGAACATTATCATTCATGCTGTCTGCTGCGCTGATTCTCGGAAGTGTACCGTTTGCACCGATGCAGGCCGATGCGGCAGCTAATCAGTACGAGTTTGAAAAAGGCACGATCACAGCCGCCGGAGAGAATCCTGCGGAGATTACTGCGGTCAAAGGCGCAAGCGGCGGCAAGGCTGTCAATCTCAGGGACGGCGGAAACAAGATCAGTCTGACAGTCCATGCAGCCGAAGAGGGTGCACACCGGATCACGCTGCGCTACAGTCAGCCATATGACGAAACCGGCAAGCCGCAGAATGTCATTGTCAACGGGACGAATGCCGGTGAGATCATGTGCGAGCAGACCGGTGAAGGTGAATTTAAGACGGTCAGTGTCGGCGCGAATCTGAAAAAAGGCGATAACGACATTACCGTCGAAGCTTCGTGGGGCTGGAGTTTTCTGGATGCGCTGGTCATCGAAAAGGGAACCTTCACGAACTATTCCGGCGGCGGAAAGCTCTCAAATCCGAAGGCCTCCGCGCAGACGCAGTCCTTGTACAACTATCTCTGTGATACCTACGGGCATTATGTGATTTCCGGTCAGCAGGAATCCACATGGATGGGCAGCGAAAACTACGAGTTCGATATTATCAAGCGGGCAAGCGGCAAATATCCTGCGCTCCGCGGACTGGATTATATGGGTGACGATTTCTCCGGCTGCAACAGGCGCGCCAAGTCATGGTATCAGCAGGGCGGCATCGTGACGATCTGCTGGCACTGCGGAAGCGATTTCTCCGGCAGCCATACCGAATCCATGAACACCAATCTCAACTGGAACGCTGCGCTCACCGAGGGCACCGCAGACTACAACAAGCTGATTGCCGGCATGGACAAGGGCGCAAAGGCACTGAAAGAGCTGAAAGATGCCGGCGTTCCGGTCATCTGGCGGCCGTTCCATGAATTTGACGGCAAATGGTTCTGGTGGGGCAAGGGCGGCGCCGACAATTTCAAGAAGCTCTGGAAAATCATGTACGAGCGCTACACAAACTACTGGGGGCTCGACAATCTGATCTGGAATCTCGGCTACTGCGGCGATGTCAACGGCGGCTGGTATCCCGGCGATCAGTATGTGGACATCATCGGAGCAGATACCTACGTCAATCATTCCAATTCGCTTGTCAATCTTTACAGCAAGACCGCGCAGGTCGCAAAGAAGCCCGTTTGTCTGCATGAAAACGGTCCGATCCCGGATCCGGAAAAAATGAAATCGGACGGCGCAAAATGGCTGTTCTTCATGACATGGCATACATCCTTCATCGACAGCAATCCGATCAACACTTCGGATTATATCAAGCGTGTTTACAACAGCAATTATATGCTCACACTCGATGAACTGCCGGACATCTATCATTACGGCAATGCAGCAGTCAGCAATGATGCCGAACCGGAATTTGAAATCGCCCCGCCGGAAGCACTCAAAGGTGATCTGAACGGTGACGGCGCATTTACGATCGCAGATGCGGTCCTCATGCAGAAGTGGCTTCTCTCAATGCCCGATGCAAAACTTGCAGACTGGAAGGCAGGCGATTGGAATACGGACGGCAGACTGGATGCAGGCGATCTTGCAGCCATGAAGCGCGAGCTGCTCACAGCAGCAAAGCCCGGCAGCAGCACGGATACACCAAATCAGGATGATCCGCCGAAACAGGCATTTCAATATGATGCCGCAAAGCAATATAAGGAGTATCCCGGCAATTACAAGAACGCCGCTTCACAGGCAGGCAAGGTCGTCAAGGAAAGCTATAACGGTATCCACGGACAAAATTCGCTGAATGTCTATCTCCCTTACGGCTATGACCGGAACAAGCAATACAATATCTTCTATTTCATGCACGGCATGGGCGACAGTGAAGATTCACTGTTCTATTATGATAACGGTGAAGCGAAGCGTCTGATCGACAATATGATCCAGAACGGCGATATTGAGCCGATGATCATTGTCACGCCGACCTTCAACAAGGTCAGTGACAATACATTCTACAATGCAGAGAACTTCTGGCAGGAATTTCGTCAGAGCGTTGTGCCGTTTGTCGAAGGCAAATATTCCACCTATGCAAAATCGACCTCGGAAGCAGACCTCAAGGCTTCCAGAATGCACAGAGCATACGGCGGATTTTCGATGGGCAGTGTTTCCACCTGGGCTGCATTTGAGAACTGCGTGGATATTGTTGCATATTTCATGCCGCTCAGCGGTGCGCATCACTGGGGCACCGGCAATGCGGATGTCGGTGCACTTGCAAGAGCGGTTGACAAAGCCGGTCTGAAAAAGAACGAGTATTTCATCTTCTCGCTCACGGGCACATCCGACTTTGCAAATTCCAATCTCGTTCCGCAGATCGAGAACATGAAAAAGAACGATCACTTCGTATTTACATCTGATTTTTCCAAAGGCAATCTCTGGTTCATCTATGTAAACGGCGGTCAGCACGACTGGTTCTATGTACGGCAGTATTTTTATAATGTCGCGCCGTATTTCTTCCATGAGTGAAAAAACGCCCGGCAGATTTGTGACTGAAAAAATGTTCACGAAACACCGCCGCCTGCGCTGTGCAGGCGGCGGTTCGCTGTATCTGTCCGCATTCCGGTGTTTCATATCCGGCATTGCCAACAAATGAAACGATCTGCAATGAATTTGGTCGATTTTGTTATTGATGAACCGTCTGCTGTCTGCTATAATCAAAATAGAAATAAACCGCAGCGACAATTTGTCAGGGGGGTAATCACATGAAAATCAAACGTACATTCTCCGCGCTGACAGCAGCTTGCATGCTTCTGTGCAGCATTCCGGCACTCCATGCATCTGCCGGTAATTTCTCCCGCGTATCGGTGCATGATCCGTCTGTTGTGCAGCTTGAGGAGGGCGGCTATTATATCATCGGCTCACATCTCGGCGCAGCGCGTTCCAATGATCTGATGAGCTGGCAGAATGCCGCAAATTCAAACCTCGGTTCAACACGCACAACCTTTTTTAAGGATATCTACAAGGATCTTGCGGTTCCGGAAAAATGGTCAAACACAACAGCCGGCTATAATCTCGCCGGAAACATGTGGGCGCCGGACATCATCTACAATCCGTCGATGAAAAAATACTGCATGTATCTCTCGGTCAACGGCCAGGTCTGGAATTCTTCCGTTGTCCTCTGCACATCCGACAAGATTGACGGACCGTACACCTATCAGGGCACGATCGTCTATTCCGGCTTCACAAACGGCGGCACGAACAATGTCCGGGATACTGATGTGCCGCGTGTCCTCGGACAGAATCCCGATATCGGGCGCTATCTTACTAACGGCGGCTGGAACGCCGCCTACGGCACGAACGCGATCGACCCATGCACATTCTACGATGAGAACGGCAATCTGCTTATGGTTTACGGCTCGTGGTTCGGCGGCATTTATATGCTGGAACTCGATGAAAAAACCGGTCTCCGCGACTACAATGTCAAATATGAAACAAAGGCGAATGTCGCGGATGCCTACATGGGCAGAAAGATCGCAGGCGGCAATTATGCCTCCGGCGAAGGCCCGTACATCGAATATATGAAAGCGCCCGGTGCGGAAAAGGGATATTACTACCTGTTTGTCTCTTACGGCTTCTTCAACTCAAACGGCGGATACAACATGCGCATATTCCGCAGTGAAAATCCGCAGGGACCGTATACCGATCAGAACGGAAACAGCGCGATCTTCCCGCGCGGCGGCGACAACATCGGCGGAAACACCGGCGAGCGCCTGATGAGCAACTATCAGTGGGCATGCAACGACAAGCCGTTCAAGGCGCAGGGACACAATTCCGCACTTATGGATTCCGACGGCAGAATGTATGTCATCTATCACACCAAGTTTGATGACAACTGGGGTGCGCATGAGGTTCGCGTGCATCAGCTCATCATGAATGAGGACGGCTGGATCACCGCAGCGCCGTATGAGTATTCCGGTGAAAAGCTCTCGGAGAACGGTCACGGTCAGGATGCAGTCACCGGCGAATATGATTTCATTTTCCACACGCTGAATCAGCGCTTTGAAAATGAAAAATCTGCGGATGTCGAGAAACCGAAAACGATCTCGCTGAATGCAGACGGTACGGTTTCCGGTGCGGTCACCGGCACATGGATGATGCGCAGCGGTTCGCCCTATATGAGCATCCGGTTCGGCAATGTAAACTATAAGGGCGCATTTCTCGTGCAGGCGGATGAATCCGCGGCGATGACACAGCGCATGACGTTCACTGCAACCGGCAACAACACCTGCATCTGGGGCAGCAAAAAGAAAGCCTATGACCGTGCAGCAGATACGGTCGATCTGACGCCGCCGCTGGAAGACGGCAGCTATACGGTGCGGAACATCAACAGCGGACTGTATCTGAACGTGAATGCAAAGCAGAGCGTTGAGCAAAACCGCACCGCACAGGTCTGGACATTCAAGCATACCGATAACGGCTGGTATACCGTACAGGATGCATCCGGCAAAGCGCTGACCGTTGCAGGCGGCAGTGCAGAGAACGGT
>JAFWVK010000066.1 GCA_017518255.1 Oscillospiraceae bacterium | reverse complement strand
GTCTCCGCTTATCTCGTACAATAACGCGATTCCAGATGCCCGAATGTCCGTTCAAGGACTGACGCTTCATCCAAGAATTCCTGTCCAGCATCGGTCAGTCTCATGCCTTTGGAATTGCGCTCAAAAATCACAATATGCATTTCCCGTTCGAGCTGTGCAACGGCGCTCGAAACAGACGGCTGCCGAACACCCAGCATTCGTGCAGCACGGCAGACAGAACCGGTCTCTGCAATTTTCAAAGCATAGCGGATTTGCTGAATCGTCATAACTGCTCCTTTCCTGTCAATATGCGGACATTCAGCGCCGCATAGCGTTCGATCAGTTCCTCGATGTGTGCGCCGTGTTCGAGTGCGTTTAGATATTCCAGCGCCGGATTGGTCAGTCGTTCTGCGCGGTCAAACAGCGGTTCCAGGAATACTTCTTCCCCGAATCCGCGCTTTTGCAGACCGGACTGCGCAAGCTCCAGTATTTGCTGCAGCTTCAAGGAAAGCGCTTTCCGGTCAATGAAGGACGGCAGTATGCGGTGCGTCAGAAGCTCGCGCAATTCCGATGCGGAATAGCCGTGATGATACAGCACGGTATCCTCGTCCAGCAGTTCAGTCAGTGCATCGGGCTCTTCCGCAAGCCCTGCATGGAATGCCGCCAGACTGAATGCCGCATCGACCGGCTGCTCGCAGGCGCTCCGGTATTCGACTGTTCCACGGTAGGTCAGATCGGCGAATTTGAATGTCCGCAGATGTTCGATATCTTTGATCTCCGGTCGGAAATCCGCCGTGTGCCATGCACCGTCTGCGAAATACTGTCCGGTGATACGCTCTTGATTTATATAGTCTCGGAGCGGAATTGGCTCAAAATGAAAGTACCGTTCCTGCTTGCCGACGCAGTACATACTCTCACCGGCAATGTATTCAAGGAACTCGTCAAGGTCGGCAAACTCCGAAGCATACATCCCGAAATTGTGCGGATTGTATCCCTGCATACTGTTCGCCCAGAGCGTATCACGAGAAATCAGCAGCTCCGGCAGATCATCCAGCCATGAATTCGCATACAGCAGCGCCTTGAACGGTTCCAGACGGTTCATGGTGTGCAAGGTCTGCAAAATATCGTCTTTTTCAACATCAAGCTGCACCTGTGAGGCCGCTGCCAGCATCCCGAAATGCGGAAGCTGATGAAAATGCCGTTCCGGATATTTCGTGTATGACTGCAAATGATGAAAGAGCATCCGGTAGCGGTCATTGGCGATCGGTACATAGTCATTGTATTTGTAGTAGGGATGAATGCCGAGCCCTGTCAGCAGATGACCGATGCGGCGGAAATGCGCCTGCAAATCCTCGAAATACTGCACAAACCGGTCAAACAGAACCACTATACTCTCCTCCTTGCCGAAGGAAAGCTCCAGTGTATTGAAGCTGCAATCGAAGGAGAGATTATCCCCTGTAACCTGCTCGGTCAGGGAATAAAGATTGCCGTTGTCATCCTTGCGCTGTTCAGTAAACTGAAAACGCTCGGCAAAGCCGCGCACGACCTCTTGCACTGCCGGAATATCGACTGGGCGGCGGGAGAGATTGACAAGCGGATATTCAAGCTCCACACCGACAAATCTGCCTGCCGGGCGTTCGGTCGGAGCAATGTATTTCTGATACAGAGCCTCTTTCAACGTAATACTCATATTGCATACTCCTTCTATAGATATACTATGTTTATATCATACCATAATTATAGGCATTTGTCAAATGCTTTTTTCCGATAATTGGTTATCAGTGAAAGCTATCCGGAATCTGAGAATCGGAAATCATTGTATCTGCGTATTCGTTATCAGAAAAAAGTAGTTGACAATCGGAGAAAAGCAATATATAATAAAAATGTAAAATCACCGGCAGATGCAGAACATGATACAGGATCATTTCCGCGCTGTCCGCAATTCTGCAAAAGGAGTGTAAACCGAAATGATTTCAAGAGAGGCGGCATTTGAACTGTTGAAGCAGTATAACAAGGATCATTTTCACTTGCAGCACGCGCTGACTGTGGAAGCTGTTATGAAATGGTATGCGAATGAACTCGGATACGGCGATCAGGCTGATTATTGGGGGATCGTCGGACTTCTGCATGACATTGATTTCGAGCAATATCCGGCGGAGCATTGTCTGAAAGCGCCGGAACTGCTCAGAGCGGGCGGCGTCAGTGATGATATCATCCATGCGGTCTGTTCGCACGGCTACGGCATCACAGTCGGCTGCGGTGTCACAATTGACGTCAAGCCGGAACATGAAATGGAAAAGGTGCTGTTTGCCGCAGATGAGCTGACCGG
>JAFWVK010000007.1 GCA_017518255.1 Oscillospiraceae bacterium | reverse complement strand
CCGTGCGGTCTGATTGTCTTGCTGCTGTTCACCGTTGATAAACCATGCATACTCTTCCGGTTTGTCTGTGTCGGGAGCTGTCAGTGTCAGCTCCGTGCCTTTGGGAACGGTATTGCCGGAGGTGACGCGGTTCATGACGGTTTCCTCCTGAACATTGATTGCTTCATATTCTGCGGTGACTCCGTCGCTCAGTGTCACGGTGCAGGGCGCACCCTGGAAGACAGGGTACAGATAAACAGGTGTTTCGGAGACGGTGATCGCGATTTCCCTGTCGGAAATGTTATAGGATCTTCTTTGCGAAACGATATTCCAGTAAGCGAATACGGCGTTTTCCGAATCAGCTGCTGTAAATGTCAGCTCCTTGCCGACGGGATAGGTCTTGGAATTGTCAAATTCTTCCGGATACTGAACCGTGCCGTCCATCAGGAATGTCTCGTCTACGGTTACACTTCCGGTCTTCACAGGGCTGTTGTCCTTTACGAAGTATGCTTTCACATCATATGTCTGAGAGTACATATTGAAGTTGATTGTGTCCGCTGTGTATTCTTCGTCATTGACTGTCCAGTGATCGAACTGATAACCGCTGTACGGAACGGCAGTCAGCTTTACGGCTGTGCCGGATTCATACCGGAGCGTACCGTTTGTCAGAGTCATGGTCTCAGGAACCGTCATGCGAATCTCGCCGGCTTCGTTTTCTTCACAGGGCTCTGCTGCGATGTTCAGATCATACAGCTTGGAGAAGATCGCAAATGTCGTGCCGTAGAGCTTCAGGTCATAATAATCGGTCTTGTTCGGTTCCTTGGTGAGCGGGATGAGCTTTGCATAGTAGGTGCCGGGGATCGTGTAATTATTGATGATGACCGGCTTTGTCTGCGTGCCGTTCATGAAGGTCAGCGTGACCAGTTCATCCAGCGTATCGCCTTCTGCAAGCTCGGAGAGCAGGACTGCCTGCGGAAGCTGATCGCCGATCTCTCCGGCATAAAGGTCGCCGGGTTCGCTGACGCCGATCTCGACCGGGCGTTTTTTCAGCGTATAGCTGTAGGAATAATCGGTCTCGTCTGCCGTGACCGTCTTGGTGTAGGTATCGGGCTTTTCAGTGAGCTTCTGTCCGCTGATGCCGAACTGCTTTGTCATATCGGACATCAGTTCCTCAGCAGTCGATCCGTCTTCCTGCTTTGTATAGCGGAAGAACTTTAAGGTCATGCTGTCGCCGTAGCAGAAGGTATCCGTTCTTTCTCCGTTTTCATTGAAGAGAACCGGGAAGACTGCATCTTCGCCGACGATCATGTTCTTTGTGCCGCTCCGGTAGGAGCCGTAGGTGCTGTCGCCGCTGTAGATTGCCGAAATCTGGTAGATGCCGTCTTCAAGTGCTGTCAGGTCTTCGGCATCGGAAAGGCGTGCAGTAGATGTCCGTCTTTCAGGAACCAGCGGAACGGAATATATCTTCTCAAAGAGCGAGCCCTTGACCGTGAATTCCACGGTTCCGGTCGGTGCGATGTTGCAGACTGCGGAGGACGAGGAAAGTGTGAGAACAGCCTCCGGCATGTTTGCCTCGCAGCTTACTTCAAATGTATCCTCGTGAACGGAACGCATCTTGAAGGTTACGTCAATATCGTCCGTAAACACCGTCACGCCGACCTGCGAATTCATTTCCTCATTGTAAGCCAGTGCATCCACGCGGCAGCGGTACTTTCCGCCCGTGCCTGCATCCGACTCACGGAATTCGAGCGTATTGGCAGTCTCTCCGTTCAGATCGGTCCAGCCGGTCTTGCCCTTCTTCTGCCACTGATAGGAGATATACATGAAGTCGTCTTCGTTGCCGATGACCGTGCCGATTGTATATTCTCTGTCCGGATAGACCGTAAGCTGATTACCGGACACGCCGGTCACGGTGATTTCAGGATAGACGCCGTCAGAGTGGGTATATGCATACAGCACTTCGCTCGGCATCGCGGTGCAGGGCGGCTTGGAGGGATCTCTTGCTGCGACAATCCGGTATTCATACTGAACGCCGGGCTTCATGACGATGCTTCCGCCGTTGGCGTTCTTTCCCGTATCCTCGAGCGTGTAGCTGCGTGAGCCGTCACTGTTCAGTGAACCGGAGGAAACCGATACCGTATCGACGAGAATGTAAACCTGTTTGCCGTTGATGTTGGAAACGCGGAAAATATTGAAGAATTCCGCACCGTTCCTGTTGTCGTAATCCCATTCCAGCATGATGCTGTTATCACTGGAGCTTCTGTAATCCTGACGAAAATCGGTCACAAGCGAAGGCGGCTGCATGACGTCCGTCACCAGATAATCCACGACCGGGAATCTGACGATATTGCCGGAGGAATTGACATAGGAGCCCTCATGCGAGAAGAGCTTCCATGACATACCGTAGCCGTATTCCTCGGCTTCCTTCGGCATATTCTGCATGGTCGCCGTAAACGACGAGCCCTCTGTCGTGGTGTTCATCGAGCCCGCCTCATAGCCGTAGCCCGTACTGAGCCCGACCTTGACGCCGCCAGCGCCGACGGCTGCCTTCAGCTCGACGTCCACCGACGTGCTGTAGCTGTAAGCAGTTTCCTTTGTCATTTCAATGGACTGTGTCTGCGTAATGCCGCCGCCTGCGCTTGTGAAATCGACTGCCATATAGTTGCCGTCGAACAGGCGGACGTTTTTGTAGCCTCTTGTGGAGGTCGGATAGCTGCCCGGAACACCGACCTCATGACGCATGACACGTCTCAGATCCGGGAGTTCCTTGTAATTGCGCTGGATCGCCTGGTATTTTTCGAGTTCAATGGTCGCCGTGCAGGGTGTTTTCGGAATGCACAGCGTCCGCTTCTGAACAACAGGTTGGCTCTGCTTCGGGTCATAGCAGACCAGTTCATATTCATAGAATTCATACGGGATCGAATAGAAAACGACTGCATCTGCGCCGGAGCTGGTCGCATATTCCAGAGAATACGTCGTTTCCATCGCTTCCTCATATTCCCATGTGAAGCCGACATCCGTTGAAAGCTCCGCCTCAAAGCTGGCTACATTCAGACCGAACACATTGAATTCCTGTTCGTAGCTGACATATGCGCCGACAGAGAAGCTGTTGCTCTCCGAGCTGCCGGTTCCGCTGCCCTTGGAGCTGCCGTAGGCAGTTGTGGATTCCGCATAGTTACCGGAGAGGTCGTCCTGCTCAAGCAGATCCTTGAAATACGGAGGTGATGCCAGCACTGCCAGCACCTTCGGCTCGGTGTACTCAAACCAGTGCTTTCCGGTGTAGGTCATGTAGGATGTATCGTTGTCCGTATTGACAATTGCATAATAGCCCTTTGCATTTTTATTGTCGAGCACGAGCGGATTGGTCGCGCCGAAGGAATGCGCACGGACCCGCGATGGCGTAACCCGTTTTATCTCGGAATAATAGAAAGCCGTCTGCTGACCGTTTCCGTTGAGGTCGGCTGTCTGGAAGCCGAACGGGATCGTAAACGAGGTGCAGTCGTCGCGTTCTTCCTCGTTTCCGGTGATGAAGATCGGCTCGGCAAAATCGCCGTAGTCTGCCGCTTCAAAGCCGGCTTCCGAGATCTTGACACAGGTTTTGGTGTCGGGAGAGCAGATATAGCCGTTCAGATAATACAGCTCATTCTGGATCGGCTGCAAATCATAGGTCAGCGTGACCGGAACGGAGCCGGCACACACATACTGCTCGCCGTCATACTGATAAGCGGAGATCTTTCCGCTTGTGCCGTCGCTTCCCAGCACGCCGAGGAATGTACGGGGCGTTTTGGTGGTGCGGTCATTGATGACAGTGACACCGTATTTGCCGAAGTCGGAGCATACAACTGTTTTTTCGCTCAGCATATTTTTGTATGCGCCGCTGTAAACAATGACATCATTGGTGATGCCTAGATCCTTTTCTGCTTTGTATGCCTCGCCGATGATGAGATCGTCGATGCCGTCATTGTTGACGTCGCCCGCTGCAAGAGAGAGCGGAGAGCCCGGCTCCACGGCAAAGGTCCGCTTGATCTCCCACTGGTTGATATCGTAGATGTCTCCGCTGTCCTTCGTGAATGCATAGACGCTGATGTAGGAGCCTTCGCCCTTCATCCATGCGTAGCGGGCATAGAACTCGCCGTCCCTGAAGTAGAGCGCTTCGACGGATTCCGGATCGGTGTCCATATCTTCTATATTACCGAAAAGAACCATTTTGATTTCAACGCCATCTGAGTCTGTATAGACATAGACATTATCGTCATCGCCCTCATCCGGGTAATCATCATATGAGCCCTCAAACACATAGTTATAATCGTAGTCAAAGCGGTCTGTGGATGTGGAATAGACAGCGATCTCATCTCTGCCGTTTCCGTCGAAGTCGCCGGCAACCAAGCTCATCTGTCCGGCTGCCGAAGCGGTCTTGTTATCGTTTTCATCGGTTTTAGAGGAAAGAACATAGTTGGCGGAGGAATCAAAATCAAAAGATTTGGTCGTGCTGGTATGCTCGCGTTTCGGGTCGCAGACAGAAAGATTCATATCTCCGTTGTATGAAAGCATAACATATTGATTTTTCTTTCCCTCCGTGTTTCCGTCGAAGTTTCCGGGCGCAGTTTTTGAAAAATAGATAGAGTGTTCTTCGATTCCGGCAGTCTCGCCGGCATTGCTGCCGTCAAAGCGGGTGCCGTAGGTATCGCTCAGATCAATCTTGTCCTTGAACTGCTCTGTCGTATTGTCACCGAGCAGCCATGAGTGATATTCGGTCCAGAATGAGATAGTCATTCCTTCCCAGCTGCTTTTTTCTTCCGCGTAGCCGAGGAAGACCTCGTTTGCATCCCGGAACGTAACGGTTTTTCTGCCGTAGGGATTCTTGAGGCTGTCTTCTTCCTCAAAGCCTTCCGGCGCCTCATCCTTCAGTCCGAGCGCCTTGGCTGCATTCATCTGCGTGTCGGCAGCTGCGGCAGACGGCGCACTTGCCGCAGGAAAATCCGTACCCGCAAGCACCGTGAGTGCGAGAACCGCCGCAAGCGTTCGTTTGAACCGGTAATTCGCCTGCATATATATTCCTCCTTACTGTTTGTGGATTTGATAAAAAGAAGCGTACAGTAAGGGACATCATAATCCCTTTTTGTACGCTTTTATCAACATATCAAGCATCGGAAAAAGGGCATAACAATATATCCGTTCGGATACCGAGCTCGGTCATATCCTATCAGCCCCTTCCGCAGACCGAAGAGCGGGTGCTCCTCATCTATCATTTATATCAATAATATACCACAAAACAGCAGATTTGTCAATGCTTTCCGATATAAATATCCAATTTTCCCGTTTTGATACATGTGGAAAGTCGCACGGAGGATGCGGTGCGCTCCGTCTTTTGAACAAAAATGAGACTCCCGCAAGGGGCAATTCTATTTTATGGAGGATTAAAAATGGGAAACGAATTAACTCTGTCAATTCTCATGTCTTGAAGCCGCCACACCGCAGCAGCAGCGTCAGATCTTTTGTGTTCAGAATTCAGAAAAGAGGACAGAAGCGCAGCTGCCGACCGATACAGTTTATGCATGGTGCATTCCTCCTTCGTAACTATGACTCCACAGAATTCATAGCTGTGTTCATGTATTTTTAGTTAGCAATTCCCGCTTCATCAGGCACAAGTCCATCGCATCCAGTTTCCCGTTCCAATCTAAATCACTGGATCGCCAGTCTTTCAGCTCCGTATCCGGATCGGCAAGCAGCCATTTTTGCAGCAGAATCATATCAGCTTTATTGAAGCTGCCGTCTGCATTGCAGTCGCCTTTCAGAAGAAACTGATTGGATGATATCACTGCATTTTTACAGTGACTTCCGATCTGATAATTCTCACAGTCTCTGAACACATTTCCGGAAACTGTCAGCCCGTCCGCATTGTCTGCATTGACCGGCGGCTGATAGCAGGAATTGAACTCATTATTCAGAATCTGAATATCCGCTAACGGTGTATTGCTCAGGCGTTCCCCGTTCAGCAGGCTTTCGATCGTGATGACATCTCCCCTGCCGCCGAAATTGCATTCCGTGAAAACATTGTTGCTGATCTGGATATGCTCTGCGCCGGTGCCTTCAATTACATGGGATGCGGGAGTTTCCGTGCGCACCTGCAAGGTCTGACTGCAAGTCCGGTAAAATGTGTTTCCGTCACAGAGACAGTTATCCGCATTCATCAGAAAGCCGCGCCCTTTGGTCTCATGCACATAGTTATTCGTCAGCACATAATCGGCAGATGCTCTTGTTTTGCTGTATGCAAGCATATCCGCGGTGATTTGCTCCGGCAGCGGTTCTGTCAGCGTGATAGCTGCTGCATAGCCGTTTCTGGTAATAGAAGCAACCGTCGCTTCATAATCAAGTTCGCTGAGGTTCAGGTTTTTGAATCCGAGCGTATGCCCCGGCTCCACGATTTTGATTGCAACCGTGCCCTGCATGACCGTCCGGCTGCTGTCGATACTTTCAATGTAGAACATATCGTCATGCACATTCAGAATATCATCCCCGCAGAAGCTCAGATCGCAGTTGTCGAGCCGGAAATATCCGTTGGAATTCGCAATGTGAATGCCGTCGGCGGTGGTCGATATTCTGTACTTGTCCTCTGCACCGGGACGCAGCCCGATATATGAATTGAGAATCTGATAATGATGCGAGCCGTAGGCAAATACATATCCCATGCCGCAGGCGCCGTAGATGCTGATATTGTCAAAGGTGATGTTCTGCGATTCTTCAACGGTATTGAACACCTGACCGCCGTACACATAATGCCGCAGCAGATAAAATTCATCATTGCGGAAGTAATCCAATGCGCCGCTGTGCGTGATTTTCAGGACATTCGGTTTTCCGCTGACCTTTTCCACCTTTTTGATGCATTCCGTATCTACGAAAGGACTGTAAATCTTAAAGCTGCCGTGCACACCCGCAACCAGATCAACCGGATCATACTGCATAAAACTCAGAAGCGGAATATCCGCATCGACTTCTTCCAGTTCCGTGAATTCGATCTCAAGGGTATTGTCCGCATCGTTTTCATTTTCGATTTTCACGAGAGAACCGAGCCGCAGCGTATCCCAGTCCCAGTCCACGACCATATTCCGGAGTTCGACAGTGTCGCAGGCATAGAGCTTGAAATAATGCGGCGTGCTGAAAATGAATTCTGCGCCTTGCGCGTCAATCATCGTATCGTGCAGTCTGTTCAGATAGATGTCCTCTTCCGGGCTGAAACGATAGATGCCGGGTTCGATCACAAGCTTTGTACCGGAATGATTGCGGCAATAGGTAAAGGCATCCCGCATTGCCTGCGTATTGTCTGCGGCATCTGCCGAAAGTCCGAAATCCGAGGCATTCACAACGGTAAAAGCGGATGCATCCGGTCGTTCGATGGAAAACACAGTGCCGTTGACGCCGTGTATTTCGTCCGATAATGAATTAGTTTCCGCTGATGTGCCTGTCTCTGCGTATGCTGTGAACGCACCTGCAAAACAAAGCATTGAAGCCGCAAATGATTGCAGTCTCTTGATATTCAAATTCTTTCCCTCCCCTTTTAAAAAAAGTATTGCCTGTTTTCCTCATTATAGCATAGGAAACATCAGAATGCAAGGGCGAAACGAAACAATCATCGCACAAAAAAGCCGAAGAAATCCTCGTAATTCCGTATAAAACAGTGCTCTATAAAACATAGTTAAACGCAGAAATGAGGCATCATAACCCGAAGTCCGGCGGTTCAAAGCTGCCCTTCTAATACAATATAAAAGCTCGTAAATGCATGAATCTACGAGCTTTTTCTATTGCATCAATTATGTATGCCGTTCCTTCATCAAAGCATGCTTCATCAAGGACATGTCGCGGGCATCGAGCCGGTTGTCGTCGTTGAAATCCGCCGCTTTCCAGTTTGCAGGATTTGTATACGGAACATTTAGCAGCCACTTCTGCAATAACACCGCGTCAGCAATATTGAACACACCGTCTGCATTTACATCGCCCTTTCCCGTCCGGGATGCCCATTCGGAAATTGCTGTTACCGCCGGTATCCATGCGGGCTGTGTCTCTCCCTGTTTCAGCGGAATGCAAGCGACGGAAATTGTTGTATCCTTTATATTTATCAGATGAACCGCAAGCTTTCTGTATTCGCTGTTGTCCTTTTGATTGGCAACAGGACGGGATGTCGGCAGCAATTCGGCATTCATTACAGTGAATTTTCCTTCATCGCTGATGATACCGACCCAGAGTTTCTCCGAACCGACAGTCACAACAGCGCTTCTGCCGTCATCCGCAAGTTCAATCTGTCCCTTTGTGTGCGCAAACCAGTATATGTCACCGGACATATTCAGAGTAATCTCATCCTGTATGACAACACATTCCTTGTCCTTTATCATTTTCAAACCGCGGACAGCGCTTTTTGCACCGCTCTGCTCGTATGCGGCAGTCAAATCAGTGACAGCGAATGCTTCATTGCCGCCGCTGAATTCGGTTATCAGGCATTCTGCCCCCTCCTGCTGATCGAGCTCCTGAGACGGATTGATGACAAGTGTGTTATGCCCCTCCGCCCGGATGCGGTACGAATACTGGCGGTCTTGCAATTCGTAATTCTCATTGCCCAGATCGGTAAAAAATCTGGCGCCGTTTGCTTCGAGATAGAAAGAGCCCAGATCATAGTGACCGTGATATTTATAGTTATTTGTCCCGGCATGAAGCGCCGCGACGATGCCGCTTTCGTCCCATGTATTCCGGAAGCTGGCATTGGATGCACCGACTTCGCCCCAGTCTGTCGGACTGTCTGCCGCAGAAACAGGTGTACTGTCTTCATCAATCCAAAGCAGATCCAGATAATTGAAGCTGTCATTCGCGATTTTCTTCATGCGGATTGCTGAAATTCCATAGTCCTGAAAATACTCACCCAGCCACAGAAGCACTGCCCAGCCGGTATCGCGGCTGTCGCCGTCGTCGCCGAAGCTGAATGATTTGGAAGTGTTGGAGCTCATATAACGGATGAAATCGACCGATTTCCGAAGTCCCTCAAAATCCGCAAGACCGTAATCGGTTCCGGCGGCACTTTTCAGTGCGGAGGATTGCAGACCGAGATAGTATGTCGCGTAATCCCAATAGCCCAGCCCCTCGCTGTATGTGCCGTCCTTTGCGCTGTATGCGCGGCGGACAAAGGAATATGCTTCCTTGTAAGCATAGCCGAGTACCGCAGAAGCGATTTCTTCTGCATCCGCTTCATCACCGAACGCAAGCGCTGCCATGCTCATACTGCCGGTGCAGACCAGTTTCCAGTTATCGCCGGGATAATCCTGATACCATTTGTAAGTTCGGGTGCGGGGCTTGTCCTCAAAGTCTTCCATGACCTGCGTAAAACCTTTTCCGATCATGTTCTGCCGGATGAATGCCCGCTGTTCCCCGTTCATCCAGTGATAGAGCCAGTCATAGCCGATTGCGAAGGCTGTGCTCATTTCGGCGGTGTCGAGAAAATGCCGCGGATTCCAGTCCTGAAAATTGCAGGCGGCGTCCAGCTCTGCATAGGCACGCTGCGCATATTTTTCGTCGCCGAAAATATTGTACGCAAGAGCCAGTGCCGCAACACGGCGCTGAATTCGTTTGGAGGTTTCAAGCAGACGGATGCCGTCCGGAATCTCATACTGACAAACCGGCTGCTCCAGAGTCCATTCCGCTTCGCTGCGCAGTTTATCCAGCAGAACCGCAGTGACGGAATCATCACCGATATGCGATTTCAGCTTTGCAAATTTCTCCTCAGACATGATAATCCGCGGATGCGCGTACATACCGTTTTTTTCGACCATATCGCGGATAACCTGTTCCCCGTCAATGAATTCTCCGAAGCTTTCTGCCTGTAAACTGTTATCCTCCGCAGAGGCGTGAACCGGAAAAATCCCGATCAACATAACCAGTGCAAGCAGCATACAAAACAGCTTTCTTTTCATCACAATCCCTCCCTTTTCAGATATCATCTGCATTGCGGTATATATTCAGTATAACATACAGCCCGCTCCGCGTCAATACATGATCATACATTTTCTCCGTAAAACGGCGCAGCCCTGCCTGACTGAACAAATTCTCCCGCAAACATTCCCTTTCATAAGCATTGACGAAATTCGCAAATTATGGTAAAATACCTTTAGAAAAATCAATAAAGGAGTAAAAAATGGATTATAAATACAAGGCTTTTATCAGCTATCGTCATATTGAGCCGGATATGCATGCTGCCGAAAGACTGCAAAAGATTCTGGAAGCCTACAAGCCGCCGAAGTCTCTGGCCAAAAAAAAGGAGAACTGGCGTATCTTCCGGGATGTATCCGAGTTACAGTCCAGCAGCGATCTCAGTGAGATTATTAAAAATGCGATTGAATCGTCGGAGTATCTCATCGTGATCTGTTCGCCGCAGTATACCGAGTCCAAGTGGTGTATGCAGGAGCTTGCGCGGTTCCGCGAGCTTCACGATAACAAAAATACAAACATTATCACGCTGCTGGTAAACGGAGATCCGCAGCATTCATTTCCTGATGTGCTCACCTATACCGAAGTGACTGCCGTAAATGAAAAAGGCGAAAAGGTTACTGTCAGGGAGGAGGTTGAGCCTCTTGCGGCAAATATTGTCGCGGATAGTCTTAAGGAATCCATGAAGAAGCTGAAAACTGAGTCTCTCCGTATTGCCGCGCCTTTACTCGGATGCGATTTCAATGATCTCTTTCAGCGCGAAAAGCGGCGGGAAGCTGCAAAAAGACGGCTGATATTCGGCGGAGTGTCGGGTATTCTCTCCCTCATCTCCTTCATCAGCGTTGCGGCTGCTGTTACCATTAACGGAAAGAACAGGCAGATTCAGAAGCAGAATGAGCAGATTATCGAGCAGAACGGTCAGATCAAGGCGCATAATGCCGAGATTGAGAACATGAACAGTGCGCTTCGCATTGAGAATTCCAGACATCTTGCCGTAGAATCCGAAAACCTCTTCCTAGAAAACGATTTGGTTCCTGCAATCAAAAAGGCATATGCTGCTTTGCTTGCAACCGGCGAAAACAATCCGGTTCTTCCGGAGGCTGAATATGCCATATCCCGTGAACTTGGCATGTTCGATCACACGAACCTTGCACCCCGGATTTGTCTGAAACATGAATGCGCCGTAGAACAGCTTTCTTTTATGGGCGGCGGCAAGTCGATCGTGTCCACGGATGCCACAGGAGTCTACTTCTGGAATGCCGATACAGGCGAACTAATCCGAAAAATATCTGCCGATGACGAAGAATTTGCATCGGAGGCAGGAGGCGCAGGCAAGCTGACAGCCTATTTCGATATCAGCACCGAGAAGACCGGCGTATATTTTACGAGTACGGGTTCTCCGGGCAGTATCCGATATGAAAACAGCCCGGTTTATCATCGGATTTATGACAACTTTGCCCACTCTGTCGGCGAAGATGAGCCCGGTACAGGCGGAGATGTATACATTTATAATTCAGACATGGACTTATGGCGTATAGACGGCGCAACAGGTGAGGTGAAATGGAGCGTTCCCAAATCGGAGAATGCATTTTCTTACAAAGATTTCATGGTGTGTGAGAACTGTGTTCTGCGTATCTATCTGAATAAAAAAGAATTACCCGGCGGAACAGTAATCATGGGCGATGCTTACTATCTTGAGATGATCGACAGCGAGACAGGCAAAGTGACAGATACCGCGAAAATTGAATTCGCCGACAGCGCAATCGGTATGCTCCGCAATTTTGAAATCAAAGCGATTCATGACGGCGTGATCTATATTTATGAAGATAACAAGATGCTGAACGCTTATTCAATAGATAACCACACTTTGAAGATTGTTCGTGAAACAGAGGTGAGTTATCCCGCTCCGCTTGCGATCAACCAGTGCTTTCTCCGATTCTGCAATGACGAACCGCTGCTCGCCGCGTGCAGTGTTTCTGTCAGTACGACGACAACCGAGCTGACACGATACAATCAGGATATGACGGAGAAGAAATGGAGTGTTTCCCTTCCGGTCAACTACCTGAAGAACGGACAGACCTTCCTCATGCCTTGTGATCAAATCGGCTTCGAGCATGATATTCTCGCTGTGACGACAAACCGCACGGTCTCATTTGTGGATTATGAAACAGGGCAGCTGATACAGAATCTTCCCATTGACGGAGAAATCACAGATATCTCATTCAGCAGAAACGGCTTTGTCATGTTTACGCTGAAACACGGTGAGGAATATCTGCTCAGTGTTAAAAACTATATCACAGGAGATCCCTCAGACAACAGCGCATACAGATTGCAGTCTTTTAATACGAATTTTACACTTTGCAGTTACAGCCTCGGAAAATATGTCACGGCTGAGAATTTCTCCAGCACCGCCTATATCCAGTATCCGAAGCAGAACGCAATGTTCCGGGAAATCGACACAGGCGAATATATGTATGACCGTGATGTCATCGCAGTGACAAATGACGGCAAAAAAGCTGCTGTCGTATCCGCCTGCTATCCGGACGGCTCCTACAATATCGAAACGGGCGTTACAAATCACCTGTTCCTGTTTGATTCAGATACCGGAGAATGCAAAGAGATCACTTCACTGGAAAATTACAGGATAAACAGTGCTGTATTTACAGACAGCAGTCATCTCATCGCAAATGTAACCGAGCCGGGGGTCACTGCGGATAAAACCGTGTTCATCAGTCTCGATGACGGAAAGGCGGAAGAAATAAAGGGCGCATCCGAGCCTATGCACCTTACTGTTGGTCTGATTCCTTCGGGCGGCGGCGCATTCTATCTGGATAAAAACGAAAAGAATATTGTGTTCGTCTCCTCAGACGGAAGCGCAAAGACCTGGGGCATCAAAAAGGAAAACGCATTCATTGCAGACAGGGAGCTGCTGGATAAAATGTACGCCTTTTCCGACTCCAAAGCCGCAACGTATACGCAATTCAACGACGGGGACGGCAAAACAGCGCTGACCGTTCACGATTTCTCATCAGATCAGGATGTCACGCTTGATTGTGATGCAGACAGCATCGCAAAGCGTAAAATTCAGCGGATATTCTGGCAGAACAGCTCCACTGTCGGCGTATTTTTCAGCGACCGTACCGTTTCGCTTTTCGATGCGGATTCAGGCAGTCTGAAAGGCACCGTTTCCCTCGTCGGAACAAGTCAGGAACCGGTTTCGGTTGCGGCAATCAGCGACGATACCTTTGCTGTCCTTTGCCGTGACTCAAATCTTTACGAAATGAATGCCGAAGGCTTTACGGGAAGAAGCTGCCGCCTTGATTTTGCAGACAACACGGAAAATAATATCTTTGAATGCGACAGTTCCTCTGCCTCTCATTTTGAAACCGAGCCCTCCTCTGACAAGAACCGCATCTGCGCCGTATGGGAGAAATCGCAGGCATGGGTTCTGGATACATCAGGTTTTTCTGTTCGCTACCGGATCGACAGCTTTGCTGCTGCTCCGTCCGAAGGCGATACGGTGTATATCAGAGACTTCAACAGGAATAAAATCGGTCTGTTCCCGATATACACGACGCAGCAGCTGCTGGAAGACGCGAAATCTTATCTTTCGGCACTGGGCGAAGAATGAGGTGTACGGACAGAATGTGACGAACTGTGACCGGCGATCTGACTGTACTGAAAAGGAGTATGGAATCTTATGAAATACGAACCGCTGCTGAAACATCTGCTTAACTATGATGATATTGTCATTCAGGCGCATCACAATCCGGATGCCGATGCGATTGCTTCCGGATTTGCTCTTTGCCGCTATCTGGAAAAAAACGGGAAAAAGCCGCGCTTTGTTTATGCCGGAGAACGCGAAATCAGCAAGCCCAATATGCTGATTATGCTGAACAAGCTCGGCATTCAGGTCAGCCATGTGAAAAACCTGAATGAAAACGGCGCTTTGCCGCAGCTTCTGATTACGGTTGACTGCTTTCACGGAGAGGGAAATGTCGGGAGCTTTGCGGCGGAACATGTAATTGTCATTGACCATCACAGGCTCCCGAAGGGAAAACCTGTTCCGGAGCACTCGGTCATCAAGGAGCATTACGGAAGCTGTGCGGCAGTTATCTATGAGCTGTTCAAAGAGGCAGGCTATGATGTCAACGAAGATCAGAACGTTGCAACGGCACTCTATTACGGGTTGTATATGGACACCGTCGGGCTTTCGGAGATCAGTGAGCCGATGGACCGTGAGCTCCGCGATACCGCAAACTATAATCAGCCGCTCATCCGGCTGCTTGTGAATACCAATCTGACAGAGGAGGAACTCAGCATTATCGGCAAGGCGCTCAGCGCCTGCAAATACTATCCGCACCCCGACAGCTCTGCCATCTCGGATGATCCTTCTCTCCCGAAGCAGCAGAGTGCCTATACCGTTGCGGACAACTGCGACCCGAATCTCCTCGGCATCATCTCCGATACGCTGATTCAGGTCGATATGGTTTCAGACTGCGTTGTCTGCTGTCCGTATCATACCGGATACAAGATTTCCGTCCGCACCTGTACGGATTCGGTCAAGGCGCCGGATCTTGCCGCATTTATCACTCACGGTTACGGCGGCGGCGGCGGACATGACAACAAAGCAGGCGGCTGCATCGACTATCAAAGCTCGCTGCCGAAGGAGATCATGGCTTTTATTGCAGACCGCATCCGCGATTTCTTTACAAAGCCGGATGTCATTTTCGCGGGAAAGGATCATCCCAATTTTTCCGGCGCAGAACACTTCCGGAAAAAGGATATTGTTCTGGGCTATATCCCGACAGCAGAGCTCTCGCCGGAGGGAGAAGATATCCATATCCGGATGCTGGAGGGTGATATCACTGTGACGCCCGATCCGGATATCTATCTTATGGTTGGTCTGATCGGTGAGGTCTATCCCATCAAGCGCGGGAAATTCGAGAAGAAATATGCCGAATGTGAGGAAGCACCGGATATTTCTGCATATTATTATCCGCCTTCTGCAAGAATCGGTCAGAATAAAACAGGAAAACAGCTCACGGACTGTCTGCACGGGTGCAAGGCATCCGGAAGCAGCGAAATTCTTGCCGTAAAGCTGAATAATTTTACAAAGCTCTATTCCCTCTGGGATCAGGAGCATTATATGTACGGCACCATCGGGGATTATATGGCACATCCTGCGCATGATGCGAACGATCTCTATATCATACGCGGAGATATCTTTGCACTGACATATGAAAGCTGCTGATTGAAGTTTTGCCGACAGAACCGAATATTCCATGAAAAAGACGGCAGAGCGCAATCCCTGCCGTCTTTTTTTGATTCGTTTGTGGATTTCAGAAATTCCCTGTGATTTGCAGACTGAGCGCTGAGATTGTGCGCGGAAAGCAGCCTGTCAGCCAACTGACAACCAACCGGCAACCAAATGACAACCAACTGACAGCCAAATGACAACCAACTGACAACCAACTGACAACCAACTGACAACCAACTGACAACCAAATGTCAACCTAGTATAGGTTAGGTAAGGATAGTATAGGTAAGGTAAGGTTAGGTTAGGGCAGATAAGGCGCGTACAGTCCCTCCCCCGCCATCCATACGGAAAGAGCAGCCGATGACAGCAGCCTGCTGCGCCGGATGCTGTCAGAATGAGCTGCGGTCACTGTCCCGGATCAGCAGACCGAATGTGCCGTTGCCGCAGTTCACGGCAATTACGGGCGAGGCTTTCTGAAAATAAATATGGTCGAAGGTCATGCATTTCTCAATCTGCTGCCGGATCCAGTCCATATCGCGCTTGCTGATGCCCACATAGGTCACAAACAAGAGCCTGCGGTCGATCGCGGCGGGATTTCGCAGCACAGAGCTGATATAGCGCTTCCATGCACGCTCTCTGGAACCGAAATAAATCTTGCCGACGCCCATTTTGCCCTTTTTCAGCCGGAGCACCGGTCTTGCCATGACTGCTTTTGTCACGCGGGCGATGCGGTCCGTAACCTGTTCGGCACGCGCCAGAAAATCCAGATTATCGACAACAAAGCTCGTGTGAATTTTGGATTTGACCTTTTCCAGATGCGCCTTGATCTCCTCAGGGCTCTTGCCCTCCTCGGCAAGACGGCATGCCTCGATGACCAGAAGCCCCTGCCCGCTGGAAAGATGCCCCGAATCAATGATTGTCACATTGTCGAATGCCTTTGCTGCCTCCTCGGCAATGGTACAGCCGCTGTTCGCGATTTCACTGGAAATAGAGATGTGGATAATGTTGTTTGCCGTGGTAAGCTGCTTTGCAAAGAAAGCCTCCACGGTCTGCACATCCGGACCGGTGGTCCTGACCTTGCGGGTAGTGTCCTGCATATAGTTCAGCAGGCCGTTCGTGTCGATCTCGATGCCGTCCATGAAGCTGCCCTCCGCGGTGCGGACGAGATGCGGCAGAACGGCGATGTCGTAACGCTCGATAATTTCCTGCGGCAGATCGGCAACGCTTTCCGTTGTAATTGCAACGGTTTTCTTTTTCTGTTCGCGTTTCATCCACGAGATTGTCTCCTGTAAGATGTCTTCGCCGGAGCCCGTTACAATGGTGAGGTCCTTCGGCAGCAGGCGGTAGAGCTCGCGCTCGATGACAGCGCCGGTAATCGGCTTGGTCAGATAACCGTCGAAGCCCTCCCGTTCATAAAGCTGCTGATTCTCACTGCCTGCATTCGCGGTAAGTGCGACGATCTTGGACTCCTTGCAGCGTCCGCCGATCTGTGTGCGGATTGCTTTCAGGCATTCGATACCGTCCATATGCGGCATCAGATGATCCATGAAGATGACGTGATAATGCTGATTCAGCGTGCGCTTCAAGGCGTCCTCGCCGCTGCTGACGAGCTCTGTCTGCACCTTGGTATCGCGCAGCAGCTTCGACACTACCATCAGATTGGAGGCGTTGTCATCCACGACAAGCACTCTGGCGGAAGGAGCCTCAAAGCCTGTGACATGCGTCTGTCTGCTGCCTGCCGACTGCACATTGTCGAGCCTGATCTCGCCGATCTGCTGAGAACCGACGATTTTCTGCGGAATCTCAATGATGAAGGTTGAGCCTTTTGTATAGATGCTGTTGACTGTGATTCTGCCGCCCATCAGATCTATAAACTGCCGGACAATGGAAAGCCCCAAACCGGTTCCCTCAATATGCCGGTTTTTCTCCTCATCGACGCGCTTGAATGCGGTAAACAGATACGGGATATTCTCTTTTTTGATTCCGATGCCGGAGTCGCTGACCGTGTAAATGACATTCATCATGCCGTTCTCTGTCTTGCCGGACTGAATGGAGAGCTTGATAAAGCCCTTGTTTGTATACTTGATTGCGTTATTCAGCACGTTGATGAGAATTTGCTTGATCCGCATTTCGTCGCCGATCAGCTCTGCGGGGATATCCGGCGAGACATGCACCTGAAAATCGAGCTTTTTCTCTCTGGCACGCATCCACAGCATTCCGACGATCTCTGAAAGCATATCGCCCGGATGATATGCAACCGGCGTCAGTCTCATCTGTCCGGAAGCAAATTTTGACATATCCAGTATATCGTTAATCAGATGCAGCAGCATCTTGGAGGCAGACTGGATGTTTGCGGCATCCTCTGCAACCTCATCGGAGATGTTCTCGCGAAGGATCATCTCATTCAGTGCGATTATGGTATTGATCGGCGTTCGGATCTCGTGGCTCATGCTGGAGAAAAAGTGATTCTGCGATTCATTGAGCGCCTCAATCTCCTGTTTCTGAGCCTGAGAACGCTGCATCTCGCGCCGGAAGAACGAATTGCGGAAGTCGATCATGATGCTCATGCTGATGCCGATCAGCATCAGTGCGATCAGTGAGAAGAGGTGCGCCATAAAATGTGTATTCGGCACGATCAGATCGGGATGCTGCAAGGCAATGTACCAGCAGGCGCCTGCCTCCGCAAGATTCGCAATCAGAAACAGGATGCGCAGTTTCCCTTTCAGGCAGATATTGAGAAAGAAAATGCCGAACAGGAACCACAGCGGACCGTCGCCGTTGATGCCGCCGCCGAGCAGAAACGTGACCGGAGAGAATACCAGACAGACGCCGAACGAAATGATGACGGCGCCTGCACGGATGCGGTCAAGACGGATGGAAATGA
The DNA here is from genome assembly GCA_017518255.1 of Oscillospiraceae bacterium. Classification (GTDB taxonomy): domain Bacteria; phylum Bacillota; class Clostridia; order Oscillospirales; family Ruminococcaceae; genus Firm-04. The sequence continues at coordinate 5,719 of JAFWVK010000007.1, read as the reverse complement.
CGGTGACGAAGAAAATCAGCAGAATACCGGCACTGAGCGCGAGGATATCAAACAGAGCCGCACCGGTAATAATGATTTCGGCAAGCGTAATGCACAAGGAGACGAGCAGGACTGCGGAAATGAGCACAAACAGGCGGTCGCTGAGGTCGCGTTCGTCGTTCAGGATATAATCCTTGATCTTTTTCAGACTCATGTCAGTCCTCCTCTCCTGCAAACGGCTCATACTCGGTTATGATATCTTCGCCTGTGCCGTCGGGCAGAAACTCCGTGACCCCGGAGTCTTCTCCTTCGGGCAGAAATTCCATGACATCAGAGGTTTCTCCGCCTTCGGGTGCAGCAGCATCCGGCGTTGCAGTGTGACAGACGCTGCGGATTCCGTCAGCCAGTGAACGGCAGTCTGCCATCAACGGTGCGTGCTGCGACATTACAGTCTCACTGTCATTGTCCTTTGCTGCAAATTCAAGCGCCTTTGCGCGTTCCGAAAGTGCATCACTGCCGATGAGCTTCAGCGTGTTTTTCATTGCGTGAATGATAATCTCGTAATTATACAGGTCATTCTCCGAGAGAAATGCCTGCATGTTCCGTTCCTTTTCGGGGAGCTCTTCTGCAAACTGCAAGAGCAGCGTAAGGTAGAATTCCTCGTCGTCTGCGCAGTATTTCAGCGCATTCTGCATATCAAGACCGTATGTGTGGAGCTGCTCCGAAAGCGGAATTTCAACAGGCGTCTTCTCCTGCTTTGCCGGCAGAGCGGCAGTCTGCTGCCCGGAAGCGTCACTTTCAGCGAAGGCGGATTTCGGCAGCAGCTTGCGCAGCACGCGCTCCAGCTCCACGAGTTCTATCGGCTTGCTGACAAAGCCGTCAAAACCGACGGAAATCAGCGTTTCTTTCGCCGTGCTGACCGCATTTGCCGTGAGTGCAACAATCGGTACGTCGAGGCGCTCTTTGGCATAGTTTGCGCGGATGCGCTTCATTGTCTCGATGCCGTCCATCACAGGCATCATATGATCCATGAAAATAATATCGTATTTCTGTTCTCTGCACATTTCCACAGCCTCCATGCCGGAATTCGCGGTGGAAACAGTCATGCCGTAGCGGCGCAGAATATTCTTTGCAACGATCAGGTTCATCGGCTCGTCATCGACCGTCAACGCATGGACATTCGGACAGAAGAGTGTCTCATCACTGACGGGTGTGCTGTAATCAGTGTTCAGCACGGCAGCGACCGGGAAGCAGTAAAACGGCTTTTCCATGATTCTTGCACGGGAACCGGCAGGCAGTTTGAAATCGTTGTTTGCAACGACCACGACGATTACCTTCTCCGCAATCTCCTCGATCACATCTGCGGCTGCGCCGTATTCCTCCTCACTGACGAACAGATGCGTCAGTGTGACGGACGAAAGCAGCTTTTTCAGATTGGCGGCATTGTCAACACGGTGCATCTGCACACCGAAGCCCTTGACGATGTGGTGAATCATGATGTTGTAGTATTCACGCACATTCGGATCGGGATATTTGTCCAGATGCAGAAATGCGCCGAGACAGAGCTTTTCGGGATGTGCCAGCGACATGCAGCTAGACGGTTCAATGACCTTCTGGGGCAGGCTGACGCAGACGGAGGTACCCTTATCCGGCTCGCTGCTGACGGTCAGAAAACCGCCGAGCGCAGCGGTAAATCCGGAAACAATCGTCAGACCGAGACCGAGACCGCCGCTCTGTCTTGTCCTGCCGGAATCCGCCTGATAATACCGCTCAAAAACACGCTCAAGCTCCTCCGCAGTCATACCGATGCCGGTGTCTGTGACACGGATCGCCAGATTGACGCCGTATGTCTCCGGTATGGTGGTGAGCCGGACATATACGCCGCCCTCGCGGGTGTATTTCAGACCGTTCATAATCAGATGCCGCAAAATCTTCCGAAGCTTGCCGATGTCCGTGTTCATTACGGAGGGAATGGCAGGATCGACGTCTATGACGAGCTCCAGCTCCTTTGGCTTGAAAGGACGGATTTCCTCGACCAGATCATTCAGCACGGAGGACAGCATATAATCCTCATAATTATTTGTGAGATTCTTGCGGTCAATCTCGGTGAAGTCCAGGATGTCGCCGATCTGGTCGGCAACACGTCTGCCGGCATCCCGCACAGAGATCAGGTTCGCCATCTTCTCAGGGTCGTCCTCCTCGTCAATGCAGATGCCGCTCAGACCGATGATGGCATTGATCGGCGTACGCGTTTCATGGGACACATTCGCAAGGAAGTCGTTCAGGCGGTCGGTGGCATCGGTCAGTTTTTCGATTTCTTCGCTGGAGGCATTCATCACTTTCAGCCATTTGTCGATCGTCAAGCGTGAAATAACACTGACGGCTGTGATGACGGCGATATGCAACACCGCACGGGAAATCATCAGGCTGTCAAAGGTCTCGCCCGCCTGCCACATCGTCAGCAGACCGTAGCCGAAGGTGACGTAATACAGCACCTGCAAAAAACGAGATCAGCCGCTTGATGCCGGTCATCGTAAAAAGCACAAGCACAACCGACATGACTGCTACGGTGTCAAAGACGCTTGTTCTGTGACTGCCGTAGAAAAAAAACGTGAACATGATAAAGCAGGAGTAGATCCAGAGTCTGCTCTGCTCGTTGAAGCGCTGCTGCAAATGCAGAATCCATGAACCGATGACGCCGGCTGCGATCGGGATCAGCGGCCAGACTTCCCAATGCATCAGAAAAGTCTCGCCGGTCAGAATCAGTGTGAAGATCGTATAGCTCAACAGAATTGTGAGCTGAGACGGCTGAAAGAAATCGTTTTTTTCTTTACGCTTCATATCAATACCTCATCCGTTTGTTCTGCCGGCCGAGCTGCTCCTGAATGCGGAAAGCTCGGTTATGCGCCGAACCCGCTGAATCAGCAGCTCCGGCAGGAAGGGCTTTTCGATAAAATCCTCAGCACCAAGCTGCATACCGGTGCGCTCAGTATTCTCGTCATCGGCGGCTGAGAGAAACACGACCGGAACCGATGCGCCGTTTTTGAGTCTGCGAAGCATACGCATCGTCTCAAAGCCGTCCATGTCCGGCATCTGCACATCCAGCAGAATCAGATCGGGACTGCGGTCTGTGAGATATTTCAGCAGCGATCTGCCGGATCTCATCGCAGAAACGCGAAAGCCCGCCTTGCTCAGCACAGTACCGGCGACCCGAAGATTTGTATCATCGTCATCAACGACCGCGATCTGTATGTCTGCGGTCTTTTTCACGTCAGGAGTTTCCGCGTTCACAAACTCCGATGCAAACTCCGCACGGATGCCGTGTCCGCCGTTCAGCTCCCAGCGCCGCATAATATTTCCCGTCACTGTGCCGATATCCTTCTGCCGGAGATCCCTCAAAGCCCTGCTTCTCGGTGTCAGCGGTCTCATCTGCCGTCAGAAAGATCACGGGAATCTCCGGAATGCCGAGTGACTGCTCCTTTGCACGCAGATGTGAGAGTGCTGCAAACCCGTCCATTTCAGGCATTTTGATATCAAGCAGAATGAGGTCGGGCAGGTCGGCAGGTGTCAGCTGCGCCAGCAGCTCCCTGCCGGAGCCGAGTACGGTGACGCGGTAATCGTTTTTCCGCAGAATATGACCTGCTACCTGTAAATTGGTTTCGTTATCATCTACAACAAATATGTGCATCGCCATGTGAATCATCCTCCGCATTCCTTGTTGTGATTCCTGAATTCTGATCAGAAAGTCTCTGCGTATTTTAACATATTTTGCTGAATATTTAAATAGAAAGTGTTAAATTTATTGAGTTTTTACAGCGGCAATCCGAAAAGCGAAGATTCTGCACGGTTTTGCGCGGAATCCGCATTCTATTTACGCTGATTTTGCGGTCAAAACATCGCCTGACCGTCCGATGACAACTCCCCTCTTTCTTCCCCGCAGACGGATTTTGATTCCTTCTGATTGACTTTTTCCTCCCTGCTGTGCTATAATTCTGATACAGGAACATACAATAATATGGAAAGCGACAAAAAGGAGCTGAAAGCAAGGCAATGATTATACTGATAACCGGAGCTTCTCACACGGGTAAAACCTTTCTCGCACAAAAGCTGCTCGAAAAGTACCACTATCCGTATTTATCCATTGATCACCTGAAAATGGGACTAATCAGAAGCGGTCAAACCGATCTTACTCCCTATGATGATGATAAACTGACAGATTATTTGTGGGCTATCATAAAAGAGATTATCAAAACCGCAGCAGAAAACAGTCAGAATCTTATTATCGAAGGGTGCTATATCCCGTTTGACTGGAAAAAGGACTTTGACAGCGAATACTTATCTCAGATCAGATTTCTGTGTCTGGTCATGAGCGAGAACTATATCAATCATCATTATCATGATATTCTCAGCAACGAAAATGTTATCGAGAACAGAATGCCGGATAATAATTTCACGATTGAATATATAAAACAGGAGAATCTGTATTATTATCAGCACTGCAAGCAGTTTGGTCTTGAATATGCTCTAATTGACGATGAATATGATATAGACCGGTATTGCGGGTTTTGATTTACCGTATTGACTGAATATAAACAAGGCACATGCTTTATGCAGGTGCTTTTTTCATGCCCTCACAGAGAATGTTTTATGCTGCATCAATAGCTTTTTCCGATAACTTCCTATCATGTTTCTGTATTGGACAAATTCCGATATGTATGCTATGATACAGACATACCAACGACAGGGAGTGAATCCAATGAACCGGAATCCGGTATATCTTTCCTTTTCGGAGCGAATGCGATGTCGGCTATGAACTGCCCGCATTCTGATAACTGAAAACTGGAAAGGTGAAATGAATCATGAAAAATATCAAAAAGCTGACCGCAATTCTTGCATCGCTCTCCCTTCTGACGGGCTGCGGTGCATTCAACGATAAAAGCAGCAATTCTGACTGCTGCTCCAAGACTTCTAACTGCTGCTCGGAACCTGCCGACTGCTGCGGTGACGGAGCAGGTGCTTACGCGGGAAAACCTGAAAAGACCGGTCTCAGCCTCGGCTACCTCAATTCGACGGCGCATCTGCTTGCGTTTGTCGCGGCAGAAGAGGGCTACTTCAAAGAAGAAGGGCTGAATGTAAAGCTGACGCAGTTTTCGAGCGCCGGTGAACTGGTCAATGCGCTGGAATCCGGCAAGCTCGACGTCGCGTTCATCGGCTCCGTGCCGACACTGACCTTCCAGAGTCAGGGGCATGACATCACAATCATCGGCGGCGCGATGACCAACGGTCACGGCTATGTCATCAAGTCGGAATATACCGATCAGGACGAAGCGGGAATCGAAGTCCTTAAAGGCAGAAACGTCGCGTCCGTCAAGAACAGCGTGCAGGATGCAGAGCTGCAAATCCTGCTGAAGAATGCCGGCATTGAAATCGGTGAAGGCGCTGACAAGGTAAATATCGTCTACTTCGACAGCCAGAAGGATGCATTTGCTGCACTCTCCAATAATCAGATTGATGCGGCATCGGTTTATTCGCCGTATGCTTCGCTCGCAAAATCGCAGGGCTACAAGGTCGTTTATTACTGCGCACACGAAAAGGCGCTGGAAAACCAGCCCTGCTGCCGTCAGGTCGCATCCACGGCGGCGGTCAAGGCAAATCCGAATACCTTTACCGCACTGGAACGCGCTTTCATCAAGGCATATCACCTGACGCAGACAGATCATGAAAAAACGGTCACCGATGT
>JAFWVK010000006.1 GCA_017518255.1 Oscillospiraceae bacterium | reverse complement strand
GACCGATTCAAAGAACTGTGCTTCAATTCGCAGCGGTGCTTCCACAAGCGAAGAACAGAGTGAGAGCGCCTGTTTCAGCAGCAGCGATTCTTTGAGGAAATCCTCTTTATCCGACTGCTTGGTTTTGTCATTGGGATCAGGCTGCTTTTCGGGCATCAGCATGAAGTTCACGCCGCCGGTGATTGACCGTGCTCGTTCTAATTCTGTGCCGTCCATAAAACGGTGATAATCAAAGCCATAGAACAGATCGCGGCAGATATCCAGTTTTTCAAGGAACTTAGGATACGCGGCTTTACTGATATCCAGATCGCCGAAGCGCTTGCGGTCACGGATGGTATAATCATTCATTGCCTGTTTCAGCGCTGAGGCAATGCCGACATAATCCACAACAAGACCGCCTTCTTTATCCTTATAAACGCGGTTGACACGGGCGATTGCCTGCATCAGATTGTGGCCGCTCATCGGCTTATACACATACATTGTCGCAAGGGACGGCACATCAAATCCGGTCAGCCACATATCCACAACAATCGCGATTTTCAGCGGACTGGTGTTATCCTTAAATTTGACAGCCAGCTCATTCTTATGTGCTTTATTGCCGATGATCTCGCGCCAGTCTTCGGGATCTTTGTTGCCGGAGGTCATCACAACAGCAATTTTCTCTGTCCAGTCCTTGTGAATCTCCAGAATCTTGCGGTAAATTTTGATTGCAATTTCGCGTGAATATGCGACAATCATCGCTTTTCCGGTCAGCAGATTGGCACGGTTGTCCTCGTAATGCTCCAGAATATCTCGCACCAGCGTATCAATCGTATTATCATTACCGAGGATTGCTTCCATGCGGCTCAGATCATGCTTGCTGCGCTCAATGACACCGGCATCTGCATTCTGCGCCATGATGTCATATTCCTGATCAATCAGCTTCAGCGTTTCTGCGTCGAGTTTCAGTTTGACAACACGACTCTCATAATACACAGGGCGCGTGGCACCATCCTCCACAGCCTGTGTCATATCGTAAATGTCGATGTAGTCGCCGAACACCTCACGGGTACTGCGATCCTTTGCAGAGATCGGCGTTCCTGTAAAACCGATATATGTTGCATTGGGCAGGCTGTTGCGGATAATGCGCGCCGTGCCAACAACGATTTTCGCAATTTCTTCACCGGACTCATTGGTTGTCATCTTGACCTTTTCCGTCAGACCATACTGACCTCTGTGTGCTTCGTCCGCCATAACAACAATATTCCGCCGATCAGAGAGACACTCGAACGATTCCTCGAATTTCTGCATGGTCGTGAAGATAATGCCGTTTGCCTTGCGACCTTCCAGCCATGATTTCAGATGCTCGCGGCTTTCCGCATGAACCGGATCCTGCCGCAGAAAATCGCGGCATTTTGCAAACTGCGAATAAAGCTGATCGTCCAGATCATTGCGGTCGGTCAGTACAACAATCGTAGGCGACTGCATCGCAGATTGCAGCAGATGCGCATAAAACACCATAGACAGCGACTTGCCGCTGCCCTGCGTATGCCAGAAAACGCCGCCCTTGCCGTCGGTTTCGGAGGCGTGCTGTGTGGACGCAGCTGCCTTGCGCACTGCAAAATACTGATGATAACCGGCAAGAATCTTGATCAGCTTTGTGCCGTCATTCGAGAAGCAAATGAAATTGCGCAGAATATCGAGCAGGCGCTTTTTCTCGAAGATGCCCGCAAAAAATGTATCGAATTGCGCAAACTGCGTGTTCTCATAGTCGCCGTCAACGGTTTTCCATTCCATGAAGCGGTCTTCGCCGGATGTGATTGTTCCGGCTCTGGTCGTGAGCTGATCGCTGATGACCAAAATCGCGTTATAGACGAACATCGACGGGATCTCGTGCATATAATTGCGGAGCTGCAAATACGCCTCGGATGCGTCGGTTTCCTCACGCGAAGGCGATTTCAGCTCCATCATGACGACCGGCAGACCGTTCAGGAACAGGATCACATCGGGGCGCTTTTCGCTGTTCTCG
>JAFWVK010000065.1 GCA_017518255.1 Oscillospiraceae bacterium | reverse complement strand
TTGCCAATGATAACGAAACGTATTCGGGCGTAATAAAGGGCTATGACGGTTCAACGGCGGAAGCATATGCCGCAAAATACGGTTACAAATTTGAATCGCTCGGTGCCGTACCGCTCAAAGGCGACATCGACGGAAACGGCGCCGTTGAGCTGGACGACGCACAGCTTGCGCTTGCGGCATATACGAATCAGCTTGCGCGCAAACCCTCCGGATTGAGCACCGCGCAGGAAAAGGCTGCGGACGTCACCGGCGACGGCGAAGTGACCGTTGACGATGCACAGGCAATTCTGCAATTCTATACCGAAACCCTCGCGCACAAGAATCCGACATGGGACAAAATCCTGCATCCGGACAAAGCATAACAAAACCGGCTCTCCGCCAAAAAACGGGGAGCCGGTTTTCCTGTCAGATGCTGTACCAGATGACGCCGGCGAGCGCGACGCAGAGCGCAAGGAGCTTTCGCCAGAGAAACGGCTCCTGCTCCGATTGCAGCCAGCCGAACACCGAAATGCAGTACGCCGCTGCAAGCTGCGCAACCACGATCACCAGCTCCGCACGCGCCGTGCCGAGCCGCGAAATGCCGAACACAACCGTTCCGGTAATCAGCGCACCGAACAGCCCGCCCAGCAGAAGATACCGCGGCTGAACCTCCGGCAGCGCGGAGAATCCGCCCTCTCCGCGCCCCGCAAACAGCCGGATGCACAGGCAGACTGCGCCCGCTGTCAGTGAGACAAATGCACCCGTTGTCCAGAGTCCCGCCGTCTTCGACGCGCCGGTGTTGCACACACCCTGCACGCTCATCAGCACGCCCGAAAGCGCCGCCGCCAGAATCCCGACCAGAATCATATAATCCCTCCGTTTTTTGAGGGTAGTCTGCCCCGCCCCGTGCGGCTTTATGCGTTTTCGGCAGCCTTCCTGTGATTCTGCACAAGGAATACCGGGCGGTTTTGTTGATGCACACAAATCTCCATGAGAAAGCTTGTGATTCCAGCCGCTTTTTGTTATAATATCTACATCGGAAATCTTTACGGAATATTTGAATTGTCGGAAGGGATGATGAATATGAAATTCAAAAAAGGGTTTGCTGCATTATACAGCGCGCTGACACTGGCTTTTTCCGGAATGACTGCATTGCCGGCAAATGCACAGGAAACGCTCAATCCGGAGGCCAGAGAAGATTTCAATGCATCTGTAATCAATCTCGTTGCCGATCAGGTTTATGCCGAACCGGGTGAAACGGTTGAATACTCTGTTTATGTCCTAAACAATTCCGTTTTTTCGATTTGTCATTTCACGCTGAACTATGACAACAATTTAACGCCGGAACTTCTCGAAGGTTACGAACATATTCCGATGGCAAAAGTAACATACAATCGTGATATCACAGAAGACCTTAACGGAAACGGATCTGTCCTGAATGATGAGCTTTGCATACTCGGTCTGCTATTCGGAGCTCCGTTATATGGCGGTACGGATAAAAGCGGAAAACTTGCTACAGTATGGTTTACCGTTCCGGAGACTGCAAAAGCGGGCGATATTTTTTCGATCACATTAGATGTCAGCAGATTTCAATATGATTCTGAAAACGTCAATTATGCTGCACTTGACGGCTGGATTCAGATAAAGGAACCGACTTCAAATCCTGAAACGACCACATCCACCACAACGACCGAAACAACCACATCTACCGCAACGACCGAGACAACTACATCTACCGCAACAACTGAAACGACCACATCCACCACTACAACTGAAACGACCACATCCACCACTACAACTGAAACGACCACATCCACCGCAACGACCGAAACGACTACATCTACCACTACAACTGAAACGACCACATCCACCGAAACGACCGAAACCACCACATCTACCACAACGACCGAAACGACTACATCTACCACAACCACAGAACCGACTGCTCTGACGATGGGCGACATCGACGGAAACGGCGCCGTTGAGCTGGATGACGCACAGCTAGCGCTTGCTGCATACACGAATCAGCTCGCGCACAAGCCCTCCGGATTGAATGCCGAGCAGGAAAAGGCTGCGGACGTCACCGGCGACGGCGAAGTGACCGTTGACGATGCACAGGCAATTCTGCAATTCTATACTGAAACCCTCGCGCACAAAGACCCCACATGGGACAAAATCCTGCATCCGGACAACAGATAACAACAAAAAAACAGCCTTCCGAAAACGGAAGGCTGTTTTTCACTGCGCCGGAAGGGATTCGAACCCCCGACCTACTGGTTCGTAGCCAGTTACTCTATCCAGCTGAGCTACCGGCGCATCACACGGGTTTTCACCCGTCAACTCCGATATTATAGCACAAATCAGACGGCTTGTCAAGCCTTTTTTCAAAAAAAATCCGGCCGGATACTGTGCAGAAACGGAAAGAATATTTCTGCTTGCTTTTTTCCCGGCAATATGCTATACTATATCTGTATTGCAAAAATTCAATGCAAAGGAGAACACCTATGCAGCTAGATGCAAAAACACTGGATACGCTGGCATGGCTTTCCAGACTGGACATTCCCGCTGAGGAAGAGGAAGCACTGTCTTCGAGCATTGCCGAGATGCTGACCTTTTTCCAGCAGCTTTCCGCGCTCGATACCGAGGGTGTTGAGCCGACCGCGCACATCGCGCCGCTCGAAAATGTTCTGCGCGAGGATGAACCCTTTTCCGAACGGCTTGACCGTGACCTGCTGCTCTCCGGAACGGAATCCGAGGACGGTCTGATTACGCTGCCGAAGGTCGTCGGCTGAAAGGAGCGCGTACAGTGAAATACAGTGAAATGAATATCGCATCGCTCGCAGAACTCTTGCAGAAGCGCGAGGTTTCCGCGCGGGAGCTCGCCGCCGATGCGCTGAACGCAATCGCGGAAACAGACGGAACGGTCGGCGCCTATCTGACCGTTGCCGAAGAGGAGGCATACCGTCAGGCGGATGCCGCCGATGCCATGCTGAAAAACGGTACCGCCGGCGCACTGACCGGAATCCCGTTTGCGATGAAGGACAACATCTGCACAAAGGGCGTGCGCACAACCTGTGCCTCGAAAATGCTCGAAAACTGGCTGCCGGTCTATGATGCCTGCGTGACGGAGCGGCTCAAGGCTGCCGGTGCGGTCATGCTCGGCAAAACCAATATGGACGAATTTGCAATGGGCTCTTCCTCCGAAAGCTCCGCGCTCGGCAAAACCCGTAACCCCGCTGCACCGGATTATGTTCCGGGCGGTTCGTCGGGCGGCTCGGCTGCGGCAGTTGCAGCGAATGAATGTGCCTTTGCAATCGGCTCGGATACCGGCGGATCCATCCGTCAGCCGGCATCGTTCTGCGGTGTCGTCGGCATGAAGCCGACCTACGGAACCGTATCGCGCTACGGTCTGGTTGCGTATGCGTCGAGCTTTGACCAGATCGGTCCGCTGACCAAAACCGTCACGGATAACGCTAAGGTGCTCGAAGCAATCTCCTGCCATGACCGCCGCGATTCGACATCGCTGCCGGAATTTGATACGAATTATTCCGCGCTGATCGGCAAAGACCTCACGGGAATGCGCATCGGTCTGCCGAAAGAATACTTCGGCGAGGGCATTCATCCGGACGTCGCCGCACTGGTAAAGGATGCGGCAAAGCAGCTTGAAAAAGCGGGCGCGGTCATTGAGGAATGCTCTCTGCCTGCGGTCAGCTATGCGCTGCCTGCATATTATGTGCTCTGCTGCGCCGAGGCATCGTCGAACCTTGCTCGGTTTGACGGCATCCGTTACGGCTTCCGTGCCGAGGGCATTGAGGATCTCGATCAGCTCTACCGCAAGACCCGCACGCAGGGCTTCGGGCGCGAGGTGCGCCGCCGCATCCTGCTCGGAAACTATGTGCTTTCCGCGGGATATTACGATGCCTACTATAAAAAGGCACAGCAGGCGCGGACACTCCTGATCCGTGCATTTGCGGAACTGTTCCGGTCGTATGATATGCTGCTGACGCCGGTTGCGCCGACTCCGGCTTATAAGATCGGCGAGAAGTCGAATGACCCGATGGAAATGGCGCTCGGCGATATCTGCACCGTCCCGGTCAATCTCGGCGGTCTGCCGGCAATTTCCGTCCCCTGCGGCATGTCCGCGGCGGCAGACGGCGCTAAGCTGCCCGTCGGCTTCCAGCTCATCGGACCGGCTTTCTCCGAGGCAAAGCTCTATCAGGCTGCCGCAGCGTATGAAAGCGGTGTTTGATTTATAATGAGGGCTCCGCCCTCAAACTCCTGCCAAAGGGACAATGTCCCTTTGGAATCTCGCTTTTGAAAACAATGAATCGGATGGCACAGACGCAATACTGTACTTTGCTGCTGTCCTAAAAAAACACCGCTGATCTGCAAAAACAAACCCAAATCTCCGGTGAAGTCTCAGTCATCCGGCTGACCGAGCCGCTTACATAAGGAGTAAAGTAACTATGGCAAAATACGAATCCGTCATCGGTCTTGAGGTACATATCGAGCTGCGTACCAAGACCAAGATTTTCTGCGACTGCCCCGCCGATCACGGCGGAGACCCCAACACCCGCTGCTGCCCGGTCTGCATGGGTATGCCGGGGACACTGCCCGTACTGAACAAGCGCGTGGTCGAATTTGCATCGCGTGCGGGCATGATGCTGAACTGCGAGATCGCGCATTTCTCGAAAATGGACAGAAAGAATTATTTCTATCCCGATCTGCCCAAAGCGTATCAGATTTCGCAGCTCGACCACCCGCTCTGCGAGCACGGCTATATTGATATCAACGTCAACGGCGAGGAGAAGCGCATCGGCATCACCCGCATTCACATTGAGGAGGATGCCGGAAAGCTGGTACACACGGACGGCGGCTCCGGCGCGGACTGCAACCGCTGCGGTGTCCCGCTGATTGAGATTGTCTCCGAGCCGGATATCCGGACGGCGGCACAGGCGAGAGCCTATCTAGAGCGTCTGCGCGAGCTGATCCGCTGGGTCGGCGTTTCCGACTGCCAGATGGAGACCGGCTCCATGCGCTGCGACGTCAATCTCTCGATCCGTCCGGTCGGCGACACGAATCTGTATACAAGAACCGAGATCAAGAACCTCAACAGCTTTAAGCATATCGTTGCGGCAATCGACGCCGAAAAAGCCCGCCAGATCGACGAGACCGAAGCGGGCAGAGCGCTGGTGCAGGAGACCCGCCGCTACGATCCCGAAAAGGACAAAACCTATTCGATGCGCGTGAAGGAGAATGCGAACGATTACCGCTATTTTCCCGACCCCGACCTTGTGCCGATCATTCTGACGGACGAGGATCATGCGCGGTTCCGTGCAATGATTCCCGATCTGCCGGAGGAGCGCCTTGCGAAATATGTCAATGAGCTGAAGCTGCCGGAGGCAACGGCAAAATCACTCTGTGAGGAGCCGGTGCTTGCAAATCTGTTCAGCGCGGCGGCAGAACAGGTGCAGCAGCCCAAGCTGCTTGCGAATCTGATGCTTGCCGATTCGGATGCTGTCAGCATTCCCGCCGAAATCTGGACGGAGCTGACAAATCTCTGTGCGGCGAATAAAATCAACCGCTCGGCGCCCGCAAAGCTGCTCGAAGCTTACCGCGAAACCGGAAAGGATATTTCCGCTCTGGTGCAGGAGCTCGGTCTGGAGCAGGTGCAGGACACCGGTCTGCTGAACAGCGTCGCCGATGAGGTCATTGCGGCGAACCCGAAGGCAGTTGCGGACTACAAAGCCGGCAAGGAAGCTGCAATCAAGGCGCTCATGGGTCAGATCATGAAGCGGACAAAGGGCGCGGCAAATCCGCAGGAGGCAACCGCCCTGCTGAAAGAAAAGCTTGCGAAGTTATAATCATACAAAGAAACGGAAGCGGCCTGAACCTGGCTGCTTCCGTTTTTTATGCTGCGGCAGTGCCTACTTATGTTAAAATATAAAAATTATTCCAAATATATTGACAAAATGATTCTATTGTGATATCATTTTGATATCACAATGATTCACATACATACAATGTGAACCGGAAAGGAAGGAAAACATGAACGAGAAGATTTTGAAAACAAGAAAAAACGGAATGGCAGCACTGCTTCTGATTATGCTGCTCTATGCGGCAGGCATTGCAGCACTGATTTACGGCGCAATCGGACTGGATCAGGATGGTTCTTCCGCGGGCGCGGGCAGAATTGCGGCATTTGCCGCCGGCATAACATGGACCTGCATCGGCTGGATCCCGCTGCTCGGTCTGAAAGTTCTGAAGCCGCAGGAGGCTCTGGTTCTGACGCTGTTCGGCAAGTATATCGGCACACTGAAAGGCGACGGCTTCTATTATGTCAATCCTTTCTGCACAGCTTTTAATCCGGCGGCAGGCACAAAGCTCCGCCAGAGCGGCGATGTTTCGGGCGAATCCCCTGCTGCGGCAGCGGCTGCGGTATCTGCAAAGGGTGACATCAATCTGCAAATGCCGAGCAAGAAAATCTCCCTGAAAATTATGACGCTGAACAACAACCGCCAGAAGATCAACGACTGCCTCGGCAATCCGATTGAAATCGGCATTGCGGTAATGTGGCGCGTGACGGATACGGCAAAGGCTGTGTTCAATGTCGATAACTACAAGGAATACCTCTCGCTCCAGTGCGACAGCGCACTGCGCAATATCGTCAGACTGTACCCCTATGACGTCGCGCCGAATGTCGATACGACCGGCGACGGCGTTGCGGACGAGGGCAGTCTCCGCGGATCGAGCGAAATCGTTGCGGCAAGAATCCGCGACGAGATTCAGCAGAAGGTCGAAAACGCCGGCATCGAAATTGTCGAGGCACGGATTACCTATCTGGCATATGCGCCGGAAATCGCAGCCGTGATGCTCCAGCGTCAGCAGGCTTCGGCGATTATCGACGCAAGAAAGATGATTGTGGACGGTGCGGTCGGCATGGTCGAGATGGCGCTCGAACGGCTCAGCGAAAACAACACGGTTCAGCTGGACGAGGAGCGCAAAGCGGCAATGGTCTCGAATCTGCTGGTTGTGCTCTGCGGCAACCATGACGCGCAGCCGGTTGTGAATTCCGGCAGCCTGTACTGATTGATGGGCAGAAAAACTGTTCCGCTGCGGCTTTCCGACAAGCTCTATCAGGACATTGCCGCTTGGGCTGAAGCCGATTTCCGTTCGATCAACGGACAGATTGAGTATCTGCTGACCGAATGCGTGAAGCAGCGGAAGAAAAACGGAAAGTATGTCGGAGAAGAAATAGATGCCCCCTCCGGTGTAGACATTGAAGAATTCGGAAAAGAATCTCCGGAGAAAGAATGATATGGAATTTTTAGTGGAATTTATCATGGAACTGCTCGGAGAAATCTGGGGCGAAACGGTGAACAGCAAACGCGTACCGAAGGTGATCCGGACCGTTGTGTTCTGCCTGTTCTGGGTTCCGCTCCTGGTTCTGGCAGGGCTCCTGCTGTGGTTAATGATTTCCGGGCGCAATACACTTGGCTGTGTGCTGACCGGCGCCTGCGTGCTGCTGCTGACCGGCTTCGGCATTGTAATGATCCGCCGCATATGGAAACGGGTCTGCTAGCATAATGAACCCCCGCAGATGAAACGGTCTGCGGGGGTATTTTATCGCTTTGAAAGGGAACTGCCGCTTCAGAGGAGGTCTTGCCAAAAACAGGAAACTGTGGTATAATAAGATTTGATTGAGGTAATCGGGAATGCCGGATGTTTCTTTCTGCGCCGCAGGAGGAAAAAAACAGCCGTACACCCGTCTGCACCGTAAAAAGCGGAGAAGATACACAGCACCGGAATGATAAATCTGCCGGAATTGTGTAATTTTCTGCTTTTTATAAATCATCTGAGACTTTGTTTGTAAAGGAGGAACCGGACTGTGATTATGGATTTGCACACACATACCGGACATTCCCCCGATGCCGCGCCGGATACCGTTGCGGAACGGGTTGCAGCCGCCAATGCAATGGGTCTGCAATATATGGCGGTCACCGACCATGTGGAAATCAACCGTTACTATCCGGCTGCGTTCTATCATGCAAAGGATACCGAAAAAGTCCTTTACAACAGCGAAGCCGTCTGGAAAGGCTCCGCGGCGGAAACCGCTGCGGCACAGGAAAACACCGGTGCTTTGACACTGCTCTGCGGCGCGGAGTTCGGACAGATTCCGCAGAATCCCGTTCTCGCAGGCATCCTCTACCGGGATGCACGGCTTGATCTGGTCATCGGCTCGGTGCATGAGCTGCCGGGCATGGACGATTTTTATTTTCTGGATTATCCGCATCTGGATGTTCCCGCACTGATGCAGGCATACTTTGAAGAAGTTCTGCGCCTTGCACAGACAGACTGCTATGATATACTGGGTCATCTGACCTACGGCACGCGCTATCTGCCGAACCGTGCAGACTATGATCTGACGCCGCATCTGCCGGTGATTGACGAAATTTTCCGGACGGTTATTGCAAAAGGAAAGGCAGTCGAACTGAACGGCTCCAATCTGAAAGCGGATGTGCCGTTTACCGATCCGGATGTGTCGCTGATCCGGCGATACCGGGAACTCGGCGGCAGATATCTGACGCTGAGCACGGACGCACACGAAACAAAATATGTCGGGTACAAAATGGATGTACTGGAACAGCTTGCGCGTGACGCCGGATTTACAGAACTGACGTACTTCCGAAAGCATCAGCCCGTTTTGGTTCCGCTTTGCGCGGAAGGAGGAGACCTGTGAGCATTTTCGACCTGTTTAAGCAGATAGAATCAAAAGAACCGGCTGTTTCCGGACCGCCGCAGTGGATCATCGCGGGGCTGGGAAATCCCGGCGACAAATACCGGAACACCCGCCACAACACCGGATTCATGATGATCGACGCTTTTGCCGGACAGTGCGGCGCACACTTCGGAAAACACCGGTTCAAGGCGAATACCGCAGCGGTTATGTGCGGCGGACAAAGCTGTCTGCTCCTGAAGCCGGATACTTTCATGAACCTGAGCGGTCAGTCGGTCACGGAGGCAATGCGGTTTTATCAGATTCCGCCGGAGCATGTGATCGTGATTTACGATGACATCAATCTCGACGTCGGGGCGCTTCGCATCCGCAAAAAAGGCAGCGACGGCGGCCATAACGGACTGAAAAATATCATTTACCTCTCCGGCGCGGATACCTTTCCGCGAATCCGGGTCGGCATCGGACAAAAGCCGCATCCGGAGTACGATCTGGCAGACTGGGTGCTTTCGGCTTTTTCCGCAGAGGAAACCGAAACCCTCCGCGAAACCGCTGAAACAGTCGGAGAAGCGATTAAACTGATGATTGCGGGTAAAACCGATCAGGCTATGAACCGCTTCAATACCGGAAAACAGAAAAAGAAACCCGCAGAGCCTCAGAATTCCGATCAGAAGCCTGCGGGAGAACAGGAGGCACATGCATGATTCTGAACGGAAAACGGTTTCCTGCAATGATTGCTGCGGTGCTGCTGACAGGAACCGTTCTGACGGGATGCAAAGGCAACTCCAGCGAAGGGCTCTGGGTCAACATCGAGCCGACGGAATCCGCTGAATTCGGAGAGCCGAAATATCCGGACGGAACCTATCTGACGCAGGAGGTCAAAGAGCCGGCTCCCGATCCGTATGCAGACGACACCGAAAAGCTCTCTGACGGCGTGACAGAGGACGGCATCCGGTATGCTGTCTATGCGCGCCATGCCGAAATCACCGGCCATACCGAGGCATTTGAACTGACGGAGCTGACAGTTCCGGCGGAGCTGGAGGGCAAGCCGGTTTCCCGGATTGCTTCGGTTCCGGTTTCAGACGAAATCCGCTTTGAAGTGAATGAAAGCGGCGCATTTTTCGGCTGCTATTCGCTGAATACGGTCAGCCTTCCGGATACACTGACGGAAATCGGGGACTATGCGTTCTACGGCTGCAAGAATCTGAGGGAAATCAATATTCCCGAAAGCGTGACCGTCATCGGCACCCGCGCATTTTCGATGTGCCGCAATCTGCAAATCCTGACGGTTCCGACCGGCATCGGCAGAATCGGAGACAGTGCCTTCGCGCAGACCCCGTGGTATGACAGCCTGCTCTTTCACAGGGATTTCATCATATTCAACGGTATCCTGTACGACGCGGGACAGCGGTGTCCCGATAACGTCCGGATTCCGGATTATGTTGTCCGGATTGCGGACTATGCATTCTATAACTGTAATGACATCAAAAGCGTCACGGTTCCGGCTTCAGTGCAGAAAATCGGAAAATGTGCGTTCTGTGCATGTGCCTCGCTTTCGACGCTGCTGATTGAGAATCCGAAGTGCGAGATTTGCAGCGAGGCTTCAACCGTCACAAACCGCTTCGCAGATGAACAGTATATCTTTAACGGAACAATCCGCGCCGAGGCGGGCAGCACCGCGGAGGCGTTCGCAAATCAGTTCGGATGGCGCTTCAGTTCGGACACTTCGGCAGTGCAGCCGGAGCAGCCTGCCGAAACAACCGAGCCTGTCACCGAAACTGGGACGGATACAGAGCAAACAACCGGCATAGAATCATAAAGGAAGAAAGAGCCGAGGGGGGCATTCTGCGGAATGTCCCCTCTGCGTGCTGTATGCCGGAATACGGAGGGTACTTGCCTATGCAATTTTTTCTGGAAGCGGCGGAGAAACTGCCTGCTTTGAAAGAGCTTCGGCGCTGTCTGCAAAAGAAAATATCGCCGGTTTCGCTGACGGGTGTCTCGCAGATTCACAAAGCGCAGATACTCCTTGCACTTTCGGAGGAGTCGCCGGTGACGGCAATTGCAGCGGATGAATCCGCTGTGCGGCTGCTCTGTGAGGATATCAACTATATGGCGGGAAAGCGGATTGCCTATCCGTATCCGGCAAAGGAACTGAACTTTCTTGCCGCCGCAGGCATCTCGCGCGAATATGAGCAGATGCGCATTTCCGCGCTGACCGCACTCTGCACCGGCGAATGCAGGGTTCTGGCGGTTTCCGCAGAGGCGGCAATGCAGTATACGCTGCCGAAAGCGGTTCTGGTGCAGCGCTCCCTGCGCATCCGCACCGGAGATACCGCAGACCTGTCGGAACTGATCCGGAAGCTGCTGATGCTGGGCTATGTGCGCTGCGAGCAGGTCGATGCACCGGGACAGTTTTCCGTCCGCGGTTCGATTGCCGATATCTTTTCCCCGCAGAATCTGCTGCCCGTCCGCATCGAATTCTGGGGGGATGAAATTGACAGCATGGCATGGTTTGAGCCGGAAACCCAGCGCAGAACCGATGCCGCAGCGGAATTCCTGATTGCACCGGCTGTCGAGGCGCTGCCGGATCCCCCGCAGCTTGCAGAGCATCTCCGGAATCTGGCAAAGACTCTGCGCAGCAAAAATGCCGCAAAAATGAAGGAGAAGCTGATGCAGGATGCCGCAAAGCTGGAGGAAGGGCTCTCCCTTCCGGATATTGACCTCTACTTCCCGCTGCTCTATGTGAACGGAGAGGGTGCGGAATCGCCCGCAACCGTTTTTGATTACTGCACCGGCAGCATTGCCCTGCTGGAGACCGGCGCACTGCTGGATGCCTGGCAGGGAATTGCTGCACGGTATCAGGAGGAAGTCCGGCTGATGCTGGAGGAGGGAACAATCTGCCGGAAGCTCGCGGAATATGATCTTGATGCGGCTGCGGTTCTCGCAAAGACAAAGGAGCATCCGCTCTGCTGCATGAATGCGTTTCTCAGCAGCACAAGCACATTTCAGTTTCAGAAGATGCTTTCGGTTGAGGCGACGCAGAACGCCCCGTGGGGCGGCAGCACACGCATTCTGACAGAGGATTTGCAGGAGCTTTGCAGGCGCGGCTACCGCGTCGCGGTCTGCGGCGGAACGGAGAAAACACTGCCGATTCTCATGCAGGATTTACAGAACAGCGGCATTTCCTGTTCGGTTGCGGACGAAGCGTCCGGGACAAAGCCCGGTGAGGTTCTGCTGATGCGCAGCGGACTTTCCGCAGGGTTTGAATATCCGGGTATTCAGTATGCCTGCATTGCGCAGAGCAAGACACAGAGCACCGTTCTCAAAAAGCGCAGATTCAAAAAGGGACAGGAGATCCGCGCACTGTCTGAAATCTCCGAGGGGGATCTGGTCGTTCACGCCGCGCACGGCATCGGCAGATTCAAGGGCATCCGCAAGCTTGAAATGGAGGGCATCACCAAAGACTATATTACAATCGAATATGCGGGAACAGATGAGCTTTATGTGCCGGTAACACAGCTCGATCTGGTTTCGCGGTATATCGGCGGCAAGAACGATGTGACGGTCAAGCTGAATAAACTTGGCTCGCAGGAATGGCAGAAAACGCGGTCCCATGTCAAAAAAGCGGTCAAGGACATGGCGGCGGAGCTGATCCGGCTCTATGCGGCGCGGCAGCAGGCGCCGGGCTTCTCCTTTGACCCGGACGACGAGATTCAGCATGACTTTGAGGAGCGCTTTCCGTATATCGAGACAGGTGACCAGCTCCGCAGCACCGAAGAAATCAAGCGGGATATGGAGCGTGACCGCCCGATGGACCGGCTGCTCTGCGGCGATGTCGGCTTCGGAAAAACCGAGGTTGCGTTCCGTGCGGCACTCAAGTGTATTCTCTCCGGCAAGCAGTGCGTCATGCTCGCGCCGACGACGGTTCTAGCAAATCAGCACTATGAAACGGCGATGCGGCGGTTTGAGTCGGTGCCGGTAAATATCGAGCTGCTCTCGCGCTTCCGCACGAAAAAGCAGCAGACGGAAATCCTGCAAAAAACCGCAAACGGCACGGTCGATCTGCTGATCGGCACACACCGGCTGCTCTCTAAGGATGTGAAGTTTGCGGCGCTGGGGCTTGCGATCATTGACGAGGAGCAGCGCTTCGGCGTAGCGCATAAGGAGCGTTTCAAGGAGGCGTTTCACGGGGTTGATATGCTGACGCTTTCGGCAACACCGATTCCGCGGACGCTGAACATGGCACTCTCCGGCATCCGCGATATGAGCGTGATTGAGGAGCCGCCGCAGGACAGATACCCCGTGCAGAGCTTCGTTCTGGAATACAACACAGGGCTGATCGTGCAGGCTATTCAGCGCGAATTAAAGCGCGGCGGACAGGTTTACTATATTCATAACCGCGTCGAGACAATCATGCAGTGCGCCGGCAAATTGCAGGAGATGCTGCCAGATGCGCGCATCGGCTTTGCGCACGGAAAAATGTCCGAGCTGGAAATCAGCGAAATCTGGCGGCGGCTGGTTGAGCATGAAATCGACATTCTCGTCTGCACTACTATTATAGAAACGGGCGTCGATGTCCCGAATGTCAATACGCTGATTCTCGAACAGGCAGACCGCTTCGGGCTTTCGCAGCTCTATCAGCTCCGCGGGCGGGTCGGGCGCTCAAACCGGCGTGCCTACGCATATTTTACCTATCAGCCGAACCGCTCGCTCAGCGAGGTTGCCGAAAAGCGCCTTGCCGCAATGCGCGAATTCACACAGTTCGGCAGCGGCTTCCGCATTGCGATGCGCGATCTCGAAATCCGCGGTGCCGGCAGTATTCTGGGCGGGCAGCAGCACGGTCAGATGGAGCAGGTCGGATACGAAATGTACCTGAAAATGCTGAATGAGGCAATCGCGGAGGAAAAGGGCGAGCCGGTCAAGGCGCCGGCGTGTACCGTCGATATTCAGGTCGAGGCGCATATCCCGGAGCAATATATTACCAGTATGACCTCGCGGCTCGAAATTTACCGCAGAATTGCGCTTGTTGAGACGCCGGATGACCGCGCCGATATCATTGACGAGCTGATTGACCGCTTCGGCGAGCCCCCGAAGAGCCTGCTCAATCTCATTGATGCGGCGCTGCTGCGGAATACCGCCTCACAGCTCGGCATCACGGAAATCGCACAGAAACGCGGTTCGCTGTTCTTCTATTTCGGCAGCTTCTCGGTTGTTAACAGCACGCAGCTTTCCGCGCTGATGCGTCAGTATTACGACCGGATTGCCTTCAATGACCGCGAGGCGCCGTACTTTGTTGCGGTGCGGCTGAAAAAAGGTGAGCTCTCTGTCGATCTGATGCGTGCGGTTCTTGACATTTTCCGGAAAAATGCGGAAAAAAGTGCCTAAATCTTATAAAATATGGTTCTTATTTGTGAATTTTGCTAATATTACACGCTAAGTTTTTCACAATGTTTGTTAGATTCACGAATAGACTTTTTTCGTCGGATAGTGCTATAATGAATCTATAAAATTAGTGCCATTATATACGGCACTTCTTAATGTATGGAGGATAGTAACAATGAAAATGAGATCTATTCTGGCAAGCCTCGGTGCTTGCGCAATTGCGGTTTCTGCTATGGCTTTCTCTGCATCTGCAGCTATCACAAACAAGAACGCCGACAACAATTATATGTACCCGATTATTGCTGACGAGGGTACCAATCTTCCCGAGGGCTGCAAACTGAGTGATGTTTATGGCTTTGAGGCGAAACTGAGCGCAACTGCAAGCGGCGAGCAGACCTGCGTTGGTGCATTCTGCTGGCAGTCCGATTCCAATAACTGGGATCAGCATGAATTTTGCCAAGAGGGCGGCGACAAGGATGTCTTTATCGGCTCTGACGGTACTGTGAAGTGGGTTTCTTCGGTAGCACTGTTCAAAGACAGCGACACTTGGGGTAAAGCGTTTGTTGCTGAGTGGAGCTGGGCGGACGACAAGCAGATCGACTTTGCAGTTGAAAGCTTTAAGCTGCTCGACAAGGACGGCAATGAGCTCGGCGGTGCTCCGACTCAGAACGATCAGACCGATGCTCCGAAAAATGACAACACCACTGCTCCGGCAAACAACACCACTGCTCCGGCAAACAACAACACCACCGCTGCCGGCTCCACCAAGACCGGTGATGCAGGTGTCGGCGTTGCAGTCGGCGTCCTGGCACTCGCAGGCGTTGCTGCTGTTGCTTCCCGCAAGAAGCACTGATTCCTGACCTTATACAGGATTAAAATTGATTTGCCCGAATGCCCTCTGCGACAGTAGGGGGCATTCGCTGTAAAAAAAACACGTTCCCGAATCCAAAAACACCACTTAGGAGGAATATTTATGAGTTTCAGAAAAGCACTTGCACTGCTCTGCGCTCTCACTTCCGTCGCGGCATTCACCGCCTGCGGCAAAGAGGACAGCACGGCAGATTCAACTTCCGGCGCAGAATCTTCTGCTGCCGAGTCTTCCGAAGAATCTTCGGAAGAGTCCTCTGAGGAGTCCTCTGAGGAGTCTTCGGAGGAATCCTCTGAGGAATCCGTTGCGGAATCCTCCGCAGAGGAAAGTTCCTCGGCCGAGCCCGCTGCACCGGCAGATCTCGGTCCGATCGACCCGAATGCAATCACCTTTGACGGCGATTCGCTCTATACCGCTGCGGACGTCGGCGACAACGGCGCTGCTCCGATCGAACTGAGCATCGAGGAATATCAGGGCGACAAGAAGCTGAAGGTTCATGTCCTGAAAGCTGAGGGCAAAGAGGATGGGGACTATGAGGTTCCGAAGATCAAGTTTGACCTTGAGGCTCTGATCGGCAGGGAGAATATCGGCAAAATCGGCCACATCTCCGCTGACTTCTACTGCAACGCGCTTGAAACATGGAAGAACGACGACGGCTCCGAGTCTCTGGTAGTCGGCAACTTCCTCGGCGCGTTCGGCGGAAACCTCGCTGCCGATAAGGCATATGACAAGGCCGGCAACCTGATCCAGAACAACTGGGCAAACCACTATGAGTTCAAGCTTGACGACTGGGAGAACCCGACCCACGAATGGAGAGTTGAGACCGATATTCCGGCTCTGCTTCCCTCGAACGGCTATGCCTCCCTCGACGGCGAATACTACGACAAGGACGGCAACAAGATTGATGCCGAAACCCTCTGCCAGGGACAGAACCTCGTCATCATGCGCTGGGGTCAGAAGAATTCTGTTGATTTCTACATCGACAACCTGACCTTCTATGACAAGGACGGCAAGTCCATGGAAATCAAGGCGCAGTAATTTGGTTATTCTGAAAGCACCGCCCCCGTTTCCGGGGGCGGTGCTTTCAGGTTGTCGAAAAAGTATCTTTGACTACAATATGTTTCCGAGACAGATGTACGAAAGATTGATAACCGGGGGAGAGAAAACTCTTGTTTTCCCTCCCCCGATACCCCCTTCTTTAGCGCTTTTTTGATGCAAACAGGGCGTTTCGCCGTCTGCGGACGGCGACCAGAGGGCGCCGCCCTCTGGATACCCGCTAACTTTTGAAGAAAGTTAACGTCAGCAAGCTGCCGCAATCAAAACTTTTATAATCCGCAGAGCGGGTTTCCCGAAAAGCTGAAAGCACTTATGAATCTGTACGTTCCGCTTTCAGTCTGCCGGTATATTTTCTTCCGCCGATTGTGATTTCCGCGTCAATGCAGTCCGCATCGGCAGCGGGCGGTTCGGGTTCATCCGGCTTCGGAAATCCGTTCAGTCCCTTCTCCCGGATTTTCGCCGGATAATCAACATAGCATTCATCAAGGTCCACATCGCCTTCAATTCCGGGGATTTTCCCTTTCCATGAATATTGCCACATGCCGTAATCGCCCTTGTAAGCGGGCTTGCTGACGCCGACATGCGCAACCCAGACCGAATAGCGCTTCCGCAGGTCTTCATCCACAAGACTGCTCAGCGGGCTGGCGCTCATATAAAGCCCGACCCAGTAGCCCGCAGCCTCAACCCGCTCCAGAAAAGTGCGGATGATTGCGGAAACATTCTTTTTTCCGGAATCAAGCAGCTTTTTCTCCTCTACATCGTAATAGACCGGATACGCATACTGCTTTCCTTTGAGAACCGCAATGCAGGCATCGGCTTCCTTTGCAGCATCCTCTTCGGTTGCGGCGTAGCTGTACCAGTATACCCCGACCGGAATTCCGGCAGCCTTCGCACCGGCATAATGGCTCTCGAACATCGAATCCTTCTGATGCGGATAGCGCCCGTATCCCGCACGGATAATCGCAAAGTCGGCAGTTACCTTTGACCAGTCGATTTTTTTCTGATACAGGGAGAGATCAATTCCCTTTGTCATTTTCTTCCTCCTCTCGCGCAAATCTGCGAAGCTTCGGCTGAGGCTTCGCATCCGGTGAGATTTCACCGGAGCATTCTGAATGAAAGCGGCTCTGTTCTGACATTATATGCAAAAGCAGATGCCGCCGTCACTGCGCGAATTTTACTCGTCCAGAATTGCTATCTGCCCGATACAGCCGTACTGCTTTCCGCCGATGATCTGCGCGCCGGTTTCGCGGAACTGCGCAGCCGTCCGGAGAAAGGCGGTTGTGAAGCAGCCTGTGCTGCCGCGCACACCGGCAACCGGAATCCGGCTCAGAATTGTCCGGTCATGTACCTCGCCGAGATTTACGGCAAAGAAATAACCGTTATACAGCTTTAACTCCGGATTGTCTCCGAAGCAAGTCACATACATCTGCGCCGCACTGTTTGTGTCATTGTTCATATAGGTATAGGCAAGAAAAGCGGTTTTCCCGCTGTCCGTTTTCGCAGCCGCAAAACGGTAATAATAAATCGGCGAACCCTGAGCATTGCTTCGGAAACAGAATCCGCCGCTGCACCGGACTGCCTCATCAATCCGGAAAAAAGCCGTGTGATTGATTCCGCCCGAAACGCCCTCTGCGATATAAGGCGTAAAGGTGAACTGGCTGCTTTCGTTTACGGTAATCTCCAGAATCACATTTCCGTTTTGCGTGCAGACAATCTTGGCGGGATTCTCCGCATCGTCATATGCAACGGAGTCAAACAGCCCGTCCTGAACGGACGGCAGCAAAAAGTCAAGCATTTCCGCCAGATTTGACGGAGCGGTATTCGGAATATACATTATGATGCCTCCTCTGCAACAGCAATAATACCTTCGGATACACCGCCGGCAGAAACCGCCTGCACATCCGAAGCGGTGACCGCCTCACCTTTTTCCAGATTTTCGAGATATTCCAGAAGCTGCCGGTAAACATCGTCCGGCGGCGGCGGGATGACCGGACTTCCGTCGGTGATGCACTGCGCACAGGGAATGCGTACCGGCGTTGTTGTGTGAATATCTCCGGCATAAATTCCGAGCGCAACTTCCGGCGTATCGTAAAAAGCAGGCAGCTGCACCTTGTCTCCTTCAAAAATGACATCCGTATGGAAAAAACGGCAGCCGCTGCGCCATGCCGCGCGCAGTGTTTTGAGCGGATATGCCTCCCATTCGCTGTCAAAGCGGATATGCAGGGTGTAGTCGGAATTTCCGCAGACAATGACCGGTCTGCCTTCCGCCTGCGCAGTTTTCTCTGCAACATGAACGAAAATGTCAGGCATCAGCTCACCACCGTCCCCTCGAACTTGTACCAGTCGCCCCAGCCGGTTGAAGCCAGTCTTCCCTGCCGCACATAGAACGGATTTGACCCGACGAGAGGATAAAACGTCTGAATGACATTGTTTTCAGAGTTCAGATACCGAACTTCAATTCGGGCTGCTGCATCCGTTCTTGGCGCATGATCTGAATAACCGAGCGCCGTAAGCCCGATTCTGTATGTTCCGGGAGTAATCAGAGTATCAAAATCGAAGCGGCTTGACTGTGAAGCGGTTAGCTCTGTTCCGAGGCCGAAAATGCTGCCGGTCAGCGTATCGCTGTCTGTGTATTTCTTCCAGTCCCGCCAGACCTGTGCAGATACTGCCCAGCGCCGGATATAGAAATGCGAATCCTGCCCGACAGAAAAAACTTTGAAAATCTGAACAACCGTGTTTGCCGATCCCTGCAAAACCAGAAGATGGGAATTTGCGCTCACGGTGACAGGCGCGTTGACCGCACTCGATGTTGCCGAATTTCCGAGGCAGTAGGTTCCGGGCGTAATCAGAGTATTGAAATCGGTGTTGTCCGGTAAGGCTGAGCCGTATCCGAAAACATCCCCTAATTCTATCTTTCCGCCGAGTGCGGTAAATACGCCGCCGGACTTTACCGGATTGGAACTGCCGCTTGCCGGAAGGTCATCAAAGGTAAGCGCATCCTGCTTTCCGGCGATGATACCGCGCAGCTCGGTATCATCGTAATTTTCGAGTCCGCTGAGCTTCTGCTTCTCCGCTGCCGTCATATGAACGGCGGTGTTCTGAACATGCGCAGAAATCCCGTCCGCGGCAGCATCAAACTCTGCGGTTGTGTGTGTTGCGTATTTATAAGCCATATGCTCACTCCTTTACCACAATCATGGAACCGGAGCTGTCCAGAATAATAAACCCTTCAGCATCGCAGAGAATGAATTTCCCCTGCGCAGGCCGGGGATTCAGAATACTGTTCAGACGGTCCATCAGCATGTCATAGACATTTACCGGCTGAGGGCGCGGTTCACCCTGCAAATCGGTAATGCACGCGGCACAGGGAATCCGTGCCGGAGCCGCCGTGCGGATATTTCCCGCATATACCGCGATTTCTATTTCCGCTGCACCGTAAACAGGCGGCAGCGGCACTGTGTTTCCCGTGAACGGAACATCGTACAGCACAGGGGAGGCTCCGCAGCCGGAAGCCCGCACCTGCATATGCTTTTCCGGGAAATCCGCCCACATATTATCAAATGTAAACTGCACCGTGTAATCGCTGTTTCCGTTTACGGCATGCGGAAAACCGGAAGCTTCGGCACACAGCCCGCAAACCGAAACCGGAATGACCGGCATAACGCTCACTCCTTTCCGTGACAAAAAGGCTTCGTCTCCGGTACACTCTCTCCGCCGGAGACACGACTCTCTCCGCAAACACTTCCGATGCCGGAAAAAATTGCACGTTTGCGTACAACGTATATATTTTAATCAATAAAATTCTATATTCCGGGCAAGACTCCCGCACGGGATTCTGCGCTTTTATGCATAATAACAACAACAGGAAAACGAATCCAACGGAAACGGTTTGCAAAAGGCCGCGGGCTCCGCGCCGGTCGGCAGTGCTGACAGCCGTTTCCGCTTCCCGGTCGGCAGTGCCGACAGCCGTTTCCGCTTCCCGGTCGGCAGTGCCGACAGCCGTTTCCGCTTCCCGGTCGGCAGTGCCGACAGCCGTTTCCGCTTCCCGATCTGATGGAGTATGGAACGTATCAAAGTTTTGCTAGTCTGAGCAGTGCAGATTCTATTCTGAACAGTACAGATTCTATTTTGAACAATGCAGATTACAGAACTCGAATTATGTTTAGAATTCCTGTGGCTGTGCATCTTTTGTACCGCCATAGAACGGGAAGCGGTCATGCCAGCGGGCGCTGCCCGCCGCGCAGGGCTTTTTTTGAAGAAGGGTTGCAATTCTGTCCATTTTGTGGTATGATAATAATGATACCCTGAATCCGATCTAAGGAGGCTTTATTATGTCCGAACCGCGTTTTACCGTTACGCTGAAACAGATTATCGACGAATTCCGGCTTGAGGTTCTGTACTGTCCGGGCGACCCGGCGGATATCCTCATCTCCGAGAACGATATCACCCGCCCCGGCTTGCAGCTCATGGGCTTCTACGAATATTTTAATCCGGAGCGGATCCAGATTATCGGCAAAATGGAATTTGCCTATCTCTCCACAATCGACGAAAAAGAGCGCGTGGAGCATCTGACCGCCCTGTTCGCACAGCATATCAAGTGCCTGTGCCTGAGCCGCGGTCTCCCCTGCTTCGCCGAAATGCTGACGCTCGCCCGTCAGTACGACGTCCCGGTTTTGCGCACGGCGGAATCTACCTCCCACTTTACAACCAATATGCTCTCCTTCCTCAATCTGCACCTTGCACCGCGCGTCACGCGTCACGGCGTCCTGATCGAAATCTACGGCGAGGGCATTTTCATCACCGGCGAAAGCGGCGTCGGAAAGAGCGAATGCGCAATTGAGCTGGTTAAGCGCGGCCACAGACTCGTCGCGGACGATGCCGTTGAACTGCGCAAGGTTTCCAATACCAATCTGGTCGGTACTTCGCCTGAGAATATCCGCCACTTTCTTGAACTGCGCGGCATCGGCATCATCAATGTCCGCCGGCTGTTCGGTATGGGCGCCGTCAAGCTCCAGCAGGAGATCGACATGATCATTGAGCTGGAGCCGTGGGATTCCGCCAAGATCTATGACCGCATGGGTGTCGATGAGCAGTATGCGAATATTCTCGGCGTCAAGATCCCATCTATGACGATCCCTGTCAAGCCCGGCAGAAATACCGCCGTTATCATGGAGGTCGCCGCAATGAACAGCCGTCAGAAGAAGATGGGCTACAATGCGATGGAGGAGCTGCTGCACAATCTCGGTCTGGAGCAGATGGAGGGCAAAGAGATCATCAAGGATTTTGATGCGTTCTGAGGTGCATATGACAGATCATTTTCAGATCCGTGCTGACCTGCATACGCATACCGTTGCATCGACGCACGGATATTCTACGATCAATGAAAATGCAGCGGCGGCGCGTGAACGCGGCCTTTCGCTGCTCGCGATCACCGATCACGGCCCCGCATCGCCGGATTCGCCGCATCTTTGGCATTTTCACAATTACAAGATTCTGCCGCGGGAGATCGGCGGCGTTCGGATGCTCTATGGCGTGGAAGCGGATATCATCGACGAATTCGGTACGCTCGATATGGACGCGCATGAGCTGTCGTTCTGCGAATGGGTGATCGCATCGTATCACACCGCCTGCGTCAGCTTTGAGCGGACACCGGCGCTTGTTTCGCAGGGCTACCGGCGTGTGTGCGAGAATCCGCTTGTCGATGTGATCGGACATCCGACGACGGCGATGTTCCCGTTTGATTATGAGCCGGTGCTGAAATGCTTCAAGGAGGCCGGAAAGCTCGTTGAGATCAACGAAAGCTCGCTGCGCTGGAAGCCCGGTGCGCTTGAAAATGCAAAGACAGTTTACAGGCTCTGCAAGCAGTATGAGATCCCGATCGTGCTGAATACCGATGCGCATTATGCCGGACTGATCGGCGTGACGCCGCTGGCGGAGCAGCTTCTCCGCGATCTGGATTTTCCGGCGCGGCTGATCGTCAATCTCGATGCAGACCGCATCGCGGATATGGCGG
>JAFWVK010000064.1 GCA_017518255.1 Oscillospiraceae bacterium | reverse complement strand
CAGGGGTACGTCATGGAAACAACAGATCCGGCATGAACTTGACCGTCTGGTGCCGGAAGTGAAGAATCTCGCTGAACTGTTTGCAATCATGGAGGAGCACGGTTTCTCAGTCCGGCGCGGCAGGTATCTGATGCTGAAAGCCCCGGATCAGAAGCGTGCGATCAGGCTTGACAATCTCGGTGACCTCTATTCACTCGACTGTCTGGATATCCGCATTCTGTATCATACCGGTGAACTGCAAAACTGCGCACGTCTCACCGACTTACAGAAAGCCTACGGTCTGGTGCTTGGTAAAACCGTCACGCTGAAGCGGGAAGGCAAAAATCATACAGATATTCAAAGGCTTGCAGCACAGCTTGCGGTGATCAGTCACGAAGGCATCCGTTCGATTGGTGAAGTCGAGGGCAAAGCAGAAGCATACCGCGCTGAGTGTCGGCAGATTGCAGGTGAGATTGAAAAACTTGATAAGTCGTCAGCCGATGCCGAAAAGCAGCTTTCCGTTCTGCAAAATCAATATGAAAAAGCAAAGCAGCATTTTGATGTATACAGCGACATCGTGCAGACTTACCGGACAATCTCGCAAGGCGACTATATCTCCAAACTCACCGAGGAGGAGCGCAAGCGGCAGGCCGCCGAAAAGTCGCGCAGAAAAAAGAATGTGTCGCTTTGAGACAGCCGCAACTGCAATCCACATCTTGACTTTAAATTGTAAAAGTGATATAATAGTGACGTACAGGGGTATGTCATAAATTTGCGATATCGAAGGAGGATATCTTATGGCAACCATTAGAAAACGCGGAAACTCGTATCAAATCCGGGTATTCTGCGGCTACGATACATCCGGCAACCAGGTCGAGCAGACCTTCACCTGGAAGCCGCAGCCCGGTATGACAGCAAATCAGATCAAAAAAGAGGTCAACCGGCAGGCTGTGCTGTTCGAGGAGGAGTGTGCCAACGGACAGATTGTGACGGTGATGAAATTCCAGGCATTTGCCGAACGCTGGTTCAAGGAATATGCGGAAATCAAGCTGAAAACGCAGACGATCCGTTGGTATCATAATTCGGAAGCGCGCGTATATAAGGCAATCGGGCATATGCGTATGGATAAGATCACGACGCGCACGCTGCAAAAGTTTGTTTCAGAACTTGTGAAAGCGGATAAGCTCAACTGTAAGGGCGAAGCAATCGGAAGGCTGGCACCGAAGACGATCCGCAATCACATTGCTTTTATCTCGACCGTTTTTGATTACGCGCTCAAGCAGGGTATGGTGCGCGACAATCCCTGCAAGAATGTGACGCTGCCGAGTGATCCGGAAAAGGACCGCAGCATCTACACGCTGGAGGAAGTCCAGAAGATGCTCGATCTGTTCAAGTCTGAGAGTGAAGCAAACTACAAGTTTACCGTTTTCTTCACGCTTGCGGTATTTACCGGGCTGCGCCGCGGTGAACTGCTCGGACTAGAATGGAAGGATATTGACTGGGAGCATCAGCTTCTAAAAGTCGTCCGCACATCGGAATGGACAAAAGAACTCGGCATTTATACCGACACGCCGAAAACCAAGAGCAGCCGCCGGATGCTGAAGCTGCCTGCCGATCTGCTGGCGGAGCTTCGCCGGTATCGGGAGTGGCAGAATGCGTATAAGGCAAAGCTCGGCAGCAAGTGGGTGGAATGCGACCGTCTGTTCACAAAAATCAACGGCGAGCCGATGGGCATCCGCTCGCCGTACAAGTATTTTGAGAAGTTCTGTGCGCGCACCGGAATGCGTTTCGTGTCGATACATAGCTTCCGTCATTTCAACGCTTCCGCCCTTATCATGAACGGTGTTGATGTGAAAACTGTGCAGGCTTGCCTCGGTCACAATGACGTAAACACCACTTTGTCCATCTACGCGCATTCTTTTCAGGAGGCACAGGCACGCGCTATGATCTGTGTCGCCGACTACATCACGGGCAAAAAGGCAGACTCTCAGGCGCCGGAATCAGCTTCTGCCTGACACTTCGCGGAAAAGGGCATTTTTGAAAATAACGGTCAAATAACGGTCAAAACGGGTTCTCAGAAAAAAGCAAACTCCGAAAATTACGTATTTACGCAATTTTCGGAGTGCGAAAATGGCAGGGGCAGAAGGAATCGAATCAAAATGACCGTTTCTGCTTTTGCCGTATTTACGTGATTTTCACATTATTCTTTGTGGTGATCCGTGTGATTTTGCGCTTCTGTGTGATTTTCAGAAGCCAGTTTTTCTGCCTTGCACTGTGTGACCAGTGCGTTCATGTAGTCGTCAAACACCTTCATGCCTTCGACCAGTTTGCTCTGCGGCGTCCGGATATAAACTTCATCAAGCACCTTGCTGGTAGACCATCCGCCGAGCATCTGCAAGATCTCTTTGCGCACACCGAGATCATTCATCGCGGTCGCAAACTGTGCACGCAGCTCATGGAAGGTCATTTTGATGCCGTTCTTTTTCAGAAGGCGGTCATAGCGGCGTTTGATCGCTCCGTAGTTTTCGCTGATGATGAAATCCTCATCGCTCTTGTGCTCCGACTTTTGAATCAGATCGAGAAGATAAGCCGGCAGCGGAACATCACGCGTCGATTTCGGCGTTTTATTGCGCTCGGTGACATAGTCGTGACCGTTCAGACAGATACGGGAGCGGTGCACCTTGAGAAAATAGCCGTCTTTCGTTTCGACAATATCCTGATACTGCAAGCCGCGCACTTCACTAATCCGCATACCGCCGCACCATACGGCAAGCAGACACGGCAGTTCAACACTGGAACCGATCAGCGTCCGGATGACCAGCGGAAGATCCGGCAGATCACCCTTCGGCGGTTTCTTCGGCGGGAGCCGGAAACTGCCTGCATTCGGAATGGTGATGTCGAACAATGCCAGCGCACTGTGCAGCAGTCCGATTGCCTGTTTCATCGTCTTATGACTGAGCCCGCGCTCGGCATCTGCATTGATCGCAAACTGGATATCCACGCGCTTCAGCTTTTTGATCGGGATATTGTGCAGATATGTAAGCCGGTTTTTCGCGATGCTCTCATAGCCATACAGCGTTGACGGTGCAATCACATGTCTGCGGCTGTCAATGAACGAGTCCAGTGCCTCCTTCACTGTCATATCATCAATCCGGAACTCCGGCGGACTGTCCGTGAATTCCGATGCGAGTTTCAGCGCCTCCCATTCTGTATTTGCGCTGATAGATTTCATGATACGCTTGCCTTCTTCATCATGTCCGAGCAAGATCTGAACACGCCATTTTCCAGACGGTAACTTTTGTGCTTTCATACCAATCCTTTCCGGGCACGGAATCATGGCATTCAGCATCTCCATGATACCACATTCTGCCCAT
>JAFWVK010000063.1 GCA_017518255.1 Oscillospiraceae bacterium | reverse complement strand
CTATTTCTTTGATACAACATGGATGGACAGTCCGGATCAGCGGTACGGAAACACATATATTATGCCGTTTGGAAAAGAAGATCCACAACACGCTGAAAAGATAAAAGATCCTCGCTGCCGGATTGAACACTATGACGAGTACTTAGATGTGTTACAGCAAACAGGCTGCATCGACTGGAATAAGGAGAATTTGCTTGTACCAGATATATGATGTTCTTCTGTCCCTCTTGCATTTCCGGATATTCCATGCTATAATGAGGATAACAGCAGAAATGCTGCAAATTTGAAGAATGGAAGGTGCATATTATGAAGCTCTCACGTCTGACGGCTGCTGCCATCGCAGCCATGACCGCTATTACGCCGCTATCGTTTCACAGCTCTGTCTTATTTACTCCGCTCTCTGTGTCCGCGGTAGACGCCGGAGCAGTCGCTGCACTTCCGGACTGGATTCCGAATGATTTTGATTCTGCTGCGGATTTCCGCAATCTATACGGCGCAACGCATATCGAAAACGGTCTCATCTGTGTCGTAGCCAGTTTACGGTGGGATAAAGTTGCGGAGGGCGAGCCGCAGGGAATGCTGCGCTATGAAATCCAGACAACGGATTCATCATTGAAAATGCTGCGGCACACCAGTTTCAGCCACGAAAACAGCTCGTATTACTTTGAGGTCGCGGTGTTCGATCCGCAGCAGGCAGGAGACTTTGATATTGCCGTCATTGACACATGGGCAAAGGACACCGATCCGGATCTGCAATTCGGACATGCCGTTTCACGCTATTCCTTCTCAGCCGAAGATGATATGAATATCACCGAAACCGATATTTTCAGCTGGCTGCCGGACGGCAAGGATGAATACAGCAGATATCTCAGTGAATTCGGGGAGGTATCTGTCAGGGATAACTATGTTGTATTCTGTACGATGACGGTTGACCAGTTCGGAGATAAATGGGAACCTGACAGCAATAACCAATATGAAAATATACAATATCTCCTGTCGTCTGACTGTACGATGCAGGCACCGGATCTGTGGGATGACAGCTCTGTGGATGTCATCTATGTCTATCAGGCAGTGAAGGACGGCTGCGAGAAACTCTCATGGGTACGGACATCCGATTACCGGCCGGATCAGCAGGAGCCGACCCCTTATATTCTGACTGCCGACTGTGCAATTCTCGATGATGCGCAGACCGTTCTGCTTGTAAACACCGCAAGAATACAGTTTATCAATGCCGACACAGGGGAGCTGATCGACCTTCCGACGGGAAGTGAAGCGTTCCAGTTTGCGCTGAACATTGCTTACAAAACCGACCAGCAGGGCGTGTATGCATACGTTGATACGGAAGACATGTTCGCTGACCGAAATCCGTATATCTGGGATTTTTCTGAATACAGTGATGCGGATATTCTCAGCATTGATGTCCTGTACAGTTCCGTCCGGAAGTATTACTGGTTCCCGGACGGTTACAAGAAACAAGTCATATATGACAACGGAGCAAGGGATATCATAATTAACCTGAAACCGAATCAGGACGGTCTCCAGCAGGATACGGTCCGGTTCACTTTCGTTGATGCGGATACAGGAAAGCCGCTGCAAATTACCGAAAATACAGATGCATATTTATTTGAAGCGTCCATGAGTTATCTTGATAACGGTGAGCCGATGCGCATCATGAACGAGCACTTCACAATCAATCCGAATCCGTATATCTGGGATATCCAGCTTCAAGCAAGTGCGGGGGTGAAGCTCACTAAACTTAACAGTTTTTATCTCTATGCAAATGCGCTTCCCGAGGGCTGTGAACTGAACAAGGATGACATCCGGAAGACCGTATATGATTATAACGCAATGGATGTGATAGTTCCGCTGAAGCTCACCCTCAAAGGAGACGTGAACAGGGACGGCGTGTTTAACGGAGCGGACGCCGCTCTGCTGCAAAAATGGCTCTTGGCGGTTCCTGAAACAAGCCTCGCGGACTGGAAGGCAGCTGATTTCAGCAGTGACAACAAGCTCACCTCTGTTGATCTGAGCATGATGAAACAGGAACTGCTCCGGAATCAAAAGCCTGCGTATGTCGAACCGGATGAACAGATTTACGGAGCCGAGCTTTATGTAGTCTCTCATAATCTGAAGTTGTATCTCGGACCGGATGAAAGCTATTCCGTTGCAGCCGATGTCCCGTATGCGACGAAACTTCAGGAAATGGGCTGGAAGAAGGATAATGACCGGTGGATCTTTACTGAGTATAACGGGAATAAGGGCTGGATTATGCTGCGTGAAGAAGACGGAACACGAACCGTTGATTATCTTGCTGAGCCTGCCAAGCCGGTCATCTACCTCTATCCTGAACAGGAAACCGATGTGCATGTTGAGCTGGAGCTGACGGAATGTGAGCTTAACACAACCTATCCGAAATATGACAACGGCTGGGTCGTGACCGCGTATCCGGACGGCACGCTCGTAAACAAAGCAGACGGTTCACATCACAGATATCTGTTCTGGGATGCCAAGAATTGCAGCACCAGATTTGACTTCTCCAAGGGCTTCTGTGTCGCAGGCTGCGATACAGAACGCTTCCTGAAGGAAAAGCTCACCTATATGGGACTGACTGAGGAGGAAATGAACGAGTTTATCGTATACTGGCTGCCGCTTATGGAGCATAACGCATATAATCTCATTGCATTTCAGGGCGAAGCCTATACGAACTCTGCAAAGCTGACGGTTACGCCGGCGCCTGACAGCGAGTGCCGGGTCTTCATGGCATATGTTCCGCTTGCGGAACCCGTGGAGATTGAGCCGCAGCAGCTGAAAACCTTTGAAAGAAGGGGCTTTGCAGTTGTTGAATGGGGCGGTGTGAAAATCCGGTCGTAAAACCGTTCTGCGGATGCATGAGAACTGCTCGTCTGATTCTGTGATCAGGCGGGCTCATTTTTCATGCATAATGGTGCTATCGAATATCATATATAGGATTATATAGAGCAAGGACATTACAACAATCATACTTTTTATGAAAATAGCGGACAACTGGATATCACCAGATGGTATTTTATGAAACAGATTTAGCCGGTGTATGTTATTAACAAAATGACAATTTCGTTCTATGATATGATTGGGCATATAAACAAAGTTTCAAAAAGAAAATAAAAATGTGGGAGCCAAACGGCTCCCACATACAGTAAAAAAACTCCGTAGCTGCAAAATAGCTGCAAAAGTCCAATGAGATCAATGATTGTTAAAAGTTAAAACCTCGTAGAATAACGTATCTACGAGGTTTTTGATTGGTTGCGGAGGGCGGATTTGAACCACCGACCTTCGGGTTATGAGCCCGACGAGCTACCGGACTGCTCCACTCCGCGATATCAACAGTCATATTATATCATATCCGCAACAAAAAGTCAAGCAATCCGATTAAAATGGTGATTGTGACCATCAAAAGCTATGGTGCATTAGCGATAATTAGACAATATGAATATAAATGGGAGCTAGGATATGTGTTCTAATAAACAAACTGCACTTTATTTACGAATTTCACGCGAAGATAACCCTTCAGATCACACGTTTTCTGACAGCATCACGAATCAGAGGCTTTTGCTGAATCAGTATGCAAAGGTGCATCATCTGGAAATCATTGCCGAATTTTGCGATGATGGGATATCCGGAACTCATCATGAACGAAGCGGATTAAACAGCATGTTAAAAGCAATTGAGGACGGCTGGATTAAAACGGTTCTGATTAAAGATCTATCCAGGCTGAGCCGTGATTATATTCATACTGGTGAACTGCTGGAACGATGGTTTCCGTTGCACAGTGTAAGACTGATCTCTGTAAACGACGGTATCGACACGGCAGAACAGTCCGCAATCAACGATTTTTCCCCGATACGCGCAGTAATGGATGACTGGTATGCACGGGATATTTCCAGAAAAGTTCGTTCTGCAATATATGCGCGTCAGCTTGCCGGATTTTGCACTTTGGCGCATTTGCCTTACGGTTATCAAAAGTGCGGTTCCTGCATTATTCCTGACTGTGTTCGTGCTGATTATGTCAGACTGATCTTTAATTATTACCAAAAAACACGGAATTGCAGACAAACCGGAATATTATTAGATTCAATCCATGCACCGGTTCCGGGATGCGGAACGAAGTGGCATGACACTACGGTACGGAATATTCTGAACAATACAGCATATATCGGCGATTTGTATTTACGAACGACGCAGAAAACAAGCTATAAATGCAATAAAAAAGTTCTGCTGCCGAAAGCGGAGAAAATCCGGTTTCCGATTCCGCCTATAATCAGCCGCGAAGAATTTAATGCTGTTCAGCAGATTCTTTCGGAACAGGGACATTGCAGGAATGATAAAAATATGTTAGCAGGAAAGATTTTTTGCAATATATGCGGAAGAAAAATGGTTTTATCGGGGAACCGATTTGTCTGCGGCGGGAAAAAGCAGGGGAGCGGCTGCACCAATCCTTCCCTAAGAATCGGACTTCTTCAGGAACAGATTCATCGTAAGCTGAAAGAGAATATGTTTCCCGACAGAATCAATTCATATGCACATATGATTCGCAAAATCGAGGTTTCTCCGAAAATTATCCGGGTATATCTGTACTGCAAAGCTCCGTTCCCTGAACCAAAAACAGTCTGAATGACCAAATCTCCAAAACTATAACAATTTTACACGCATATTTACGCATACTTTTTACTATGCCGCCATTGCAATTTTTTTTATTCTATGTTATAATAATATAAATATGATATAATGGAGCTAGAAAGGTCAATGGAACAGAAATTCGATCAGGATACTCTGATTTACGGGAGAAACGCAGTTTTAGAGGCGCTAAAATCCGATACGCCGATTAATCATATACTTGTGACATCAACATCCGGCAGTCTGGGCGTTATTTGCAATGAAGCAAAAAAGCGCGGAATCGTTGTGAAGCAGACGGACGGACGCAAACTCGATGTGATGACCGGAAATGCGAATCATCAGGGCGTTTGCGCAGAAGGCGCATGCGCAAAGTATGTCAGTGTTTCCGATATTTTACGGATTGCGGAAGAAAAACACGAAGCGCCGTTTCTGGTATTATGTGACGGAATCGAGGATCCGCACAACCTCGGCGCGATTCTTCGTACCGCAGAGGCAGCCGGTGTTCACGGCGTGATTCTTCCGAAAAGGCGCAGTGCATCTCTCTCACAGACAGTATACAAGACATCTGCCGGCGCGGCAAGCTGGATTCCGGTTGCCCGTGTCAGCAATCTTGCGACAGAAATGATTACCTTGAAAAAAAAGGGAATATGGTTTTACGGTGCCGATATGAACGGCAGTCCTGCATCCCGGACAGACCTGAAAGGTGCTGCCGGAATTGTAATCGGCTCGGAGGGCTTCGGTCTGAGTATGCCTGTCCGTTCACAGTGCGATGCCATAATCTCCCTCCCTATGTACGGACAGGTGAATTCTCTGAACGCTTCGGTAGCAGCCGGTATTCTGATGTATGAATGTGTCCGGCAGCGGAATCTCCTGTAAAAACGATCAGGACGGAAAGGATTATAGGTTTATGAATCAGTCATTTGATGATGTAAATAAAGAAGAAAAAGAAGCTCGGAGCAGCGAAACAAAGGAACCCGAAACTGAACCGGCTTCTAAGGATATCAAGGAAAAACCGGAAAAGGATGCGGCTTCGGAAGCCGAATCCAAAAAGGAAAGTCCGGCGGCTCCTGTTAAGGTTGTAGTTCCGACCAGAATCAAACCGCAGACGGATGAAAAAGGGAATCCCGTGAAAACCGATCCATACGGGAATCCGGTTCCGGATGCAAAGCGCAGAGCCCAGAGAAGGGGCAATCCTGTGAAAACTACAACTCCTGCCGATATCAAAAAGCCGCAGGTTTCATTTATGAATTCGATTGCTCATGTGGAACCGGAAACACTCCCGAAGCAGACCGCATCTGCCGCCTCCACTTCTCAGGCATACGATCACGCGGTTATCCGCAGCGAAGCGGATACGGATGAACGTTACAGCCCGAAAATCCGCCGCATGAGTGATTCCACTCGCGCAAAGGAACTGCGCAGACGGAGATCTTCGGGGGAAAAACTACCTTACGGCAAAGATACGCCGAACAATACGCCGCAGACACTTCCCGCTTCCAAGCTCCGGAACAGACGCGAACAGGCTTCCTCGCAGGAAGCTCTGGAGCGTATTCCCGAACCTCTGAAAGCATTCCCGCTTGAGGAGGAGAAACCGGTCAAATATATCGGGAAAGCGCCGCATACGCAAATAAATCTTTCTGAAGATAACCATAAAAACAAATCCGAAATCAATATAGATATACGCTATCCCAATGAAAAGCGGGAACGGCTGGACCTGCCGAAAAAAGCGAAGGAAACAGGCGAAAAAGAAGACCGCGACACCATCCGGAATGACCTGACGGAACTGAAAACCAGTTTGCTGCTCCGAATCGGAATGCTTGGACTGCTTGCTTTTATCAGTATTGTCGTGACTTTGATTGACTGGATTCCCGCTCTGCCGATGCCTGCCGCTTTTGCAAGTAAAAGCTCACCGGTTGCATTTCTTACTGTCCAGCTGCTGCTCGGTCTTGCTGCATTACCGTTTTGCAGCAGTCTGCTGAAAAACGGTTATCTCAAGCTGCTGACTTTCAAAGCAGATTGCGATTCCCTCGCTGCAATGTCTATGATGTCTGCGGAGCTTGCCGCTTTTCTGGCGCTTCCGAGTGCCGATATGCTGAAAAAAGGCATCATATCTGTCTATATACCGATCGGTCTTCTTTCGCTGTTCCTGAATGCTGTCGGAAAACGCATGATTGTATCCCGTGCTCTGGTGAATCTTGAGCGGCTTTCGGACGGCAATCCGAAATTCGGCATTCACTATGTCGAGGATGAAAAACGCGCGGAGAATCTGACGCGCGGAACAACAGGAGATTTCCCGATTCTTGCCGCAATGCAGCCGGTCGCAGAGCCGGAGGATTTTCTCAAATACACATTCTCAACCGATATTGCAGATAAATTCTGCCGAACCGCCGTTCCGGTGATTACAGTTCTTTCGGCACTGTTCTCTGTATTCATGAGTATTCTGCATTCCGCACAGGTCGAAAGCTGCGTTTGCTACGGCGTATCAATTTTTGCCCTCTGTTTTGCAGCGTGCGCCTGTGTTTCAATTACGCTGATTTCCAATCTGCCGCTTTTAGCCGGCGCAAGAGATTATGTTCGTAACAGCGGATTACTGCTCGGCTATCAGAGTGTTGATGATTTCTTTGATGTCAATACGGTGATGGTTGATGCGCAGACACTATTCCCGCGCGGCACAACAAAGCTCGAATCCATTCAGGTGCTGGGTGAAAGCAGAATTGAAGAAGCTGTTCAGTATTCCATGAGTCTTAGCAAACATGCCGGCAGTATTCTGAAGGATTTGTTTGCCGGTGCTATTCTGACAGAAGATCAGCTTTTGCTTCCGGTTGAAAATTATTCTTATGATGACGGAAAAGGCATCAGCGGCTGGATTCAAAATAAACGAGTTCTGCTCGGAACCAGAGATATGATGATTGAACACAGTATTGAAGGGCTTCCGGTTACATCAAAAGTGGAATCTCTGATGCCTCCCGGAACCGAAGCGCTGTATCTCGCTGTTTCCGGAACGGTAGCCGCTCTGTATATCGTCCGTCTGGAGGCGAGTAAAAGTATCAAACACTGGATGCGGGAAATAGAACGTGAAAACCTGTTTCTGCTTGTCCGCAGCAATGATGCACTTCTGACTCAGCGCAGAATCGCCAAGATGTTCAATATTTCGGAAGACCGGATAAAGGTTCTGCCCTCAAGACTCGGCAAGGACTATGCAGCTGAAACCGTGCCGCTGAAAAAAGCAAGTCCGTCTATGCTCTGTGCAGGCAGACTTGCAGGATTCATTCAAACTATTATCGGTTCCAAGAGAATCCGTTCTTCTGCAACACTCGGTCTGATTCTTCAGATTGTGACCGCCTGCCTCGGATTTATTTATGTCGTTTTGTTTATCCTGTTGAAAGCATATTCCGATATCAGCGGCGGATTGCTTCTTACATATCAGATTATCTGCACGATTGTCACGATTATGGCAATCCGCATGAAAGATATCTGATCTAATTTGAATGACCGGAAAGGAACTGATATGAAGCGAACCCGACTGATTTCTGTATGCTTTACGGCGCTTCTTCTGCTTTCGGGATGCAGTAATCCTCTGAAGCAGCCGCCGGTAGATGTTTTTTCGTCTCAATCCGCAGCCGATTCGCCGTTTCCGCGGTTTGATCTTGCTGCACTGCAAACAAGGATTGAATATCTGAAAAGTATCTGGACAGAGCCGGATAAAGAAAAAGAAATCAAGGATTTAATTCAGGAACTTCTGGATGCTGAAAATGAAGCCTACGCAATCAATGTAAGGGCAGAGCTGGCTTACCGTGCAAAATGGTCGGATCAGAATCTCTATGAGGCAAATTCGACTACATGGGAAGATTATTGCGTAGCTGATGAAATGCTGGCATGGGCATTTGCAAACGGAAAAAAGTATTCTGCATATCAGGATCTCTTTACCGATTATGTTAACGATTCATGGGGAGATTACTATATTATCAACAGCCTGACACGTGTAATGTCCTCTGCCAGAATCAATTCCACGGAGCATACCGAGCTGATGGATCAGTATTACGATACAGCCTATGATGCTGATATCAGTACGGATGAATCCAATATGGAATGTGCAAAGTTGTATCTTGACGTTCTGGAAACGTATGATTTGTCAGATTTCCTGTATTCCAGCTACTGCCGTGACTATACTGCCGAGCAGGCATCAGATGTCGCTGATTCCGTACTGGAAAAAATAGTTCCTGTTTATCAGATGCTTTATGACGATATTGTTGCCGATCCGCTTTACAATAAAATGGCGGAAGGAAAATGTGACAAGATTGATGCATATGCATTACTGAAAGAATATGCTCCTCGGATTTCTCCGGCTATCGCTGAATCGGTTGATGTTCTTTTCAGCGAAAAGCTTTATCAGATTGCAAAAGGCGACGACTGCTACGACGGATGCTATACTGTCTGTCTGCCGGGTGAGAAAAAAGCACTTATGTATACGTTTCTTGCAGACGATTTTTATGACGTCATATCCGTTTCTCACGAGTTCGGGCATTTTCACTGCGACCTGGGTGATGAGACTCCGATCTATCAGCAATATAACTGTATTGATGTTGCAGAAGCACAGTCTCAGGGCATGGAAATGCTTTTTACCCGTTTCTATCCGGAAATCTTCAAAGAAGATGCCGCTTTCATGGAAAAGCTGGCAATCTATAATATTCTCGGTTCGGTTATCGCCGGTCTGGCAATCGGTCAGTTTGAATATCAGGTAATGCAGAACGCTGAATCATATTCGGCTGAAGATGTCCTGAACTGTTACGATGAAATCCGTGAACAGTTTGATCTGTCTACCGAGTTTTACGAAATCACGCATCTCTTTGAACAGCCCGGCTATTATGTCAGTTACGGTATATCCGCGCTTCCGGCAATTCAGATTTATGCCTTGATGCAGGAAAATCAGGAGGAAGCAGTCAGCATCTATGAAAAACTCAGCGGAATATCTTCTTTCTCCGGGGAAATGTTTTTCTCGGAAGCAATGAAAACATGTAATCTCCGTGACCCGTTTGCGGCGGATACGATTGATTATATATCAGATGCGATTCGTCAAAGACTGAAAGCACTTTCCTGATTATCATCTAAAAAAGCAAAAAAGCAGCATTTCTGCGGATTTTTCCGGCGGTGCTGCATTTTTTGCCGCTTTTGGCAGCTTTTTGACAGTATCCACAATCTTTTTTCACTGCGCTCCTCAGTATTTACTTGACATTCCTGAAAAAGCATGATATAATGAATTCTGCGAAAGGAGGGATCTGGTTGAAGCAGACAGGCATCAAACAAATTGCAGAAAACCGTAAGGCTAGACACGACTATTTTATTCTGGAATCCTATGAAGCCGGAATTGAACTTGTCGGAACGGAAGTCAAATCTATCCGGAACGGAAATGTCAACCTGAAAGACAGCTGGTGCTCAATTGAAGAAGGTCAGCTCTTTCTCAGGGATATGCATGTTTCTCCTTATGAAAAGGGTAATGTTTTCAACAGAGATTCCCGCCGGACACGCAGACTGCTGATGCATAAACGGGAAATCCTGAAGCTGTTCGGTACCCTGAAAACACAGGGACTGACGCTGATCCCGCTTTCTTTATACTTTAAGGACGGCAGAGTGAAAGTACAAATCGGGCTGTGCAAAGGCAAAAAACTGTATGATAAACGTGAGGATGCTGCAATCCGCTCTGCCAACCGCGATATAGACCGTGCTGTGAAATCCAGAAATCAGTAACACAGTAACGCTTGACAAAATATGCGGTACGCGATATAATAATGATTGATGACAAGCTGTTCTCGACATGTGGGGGCGTAAAGGTTTCGACGGGGGCTGGGAAGTTTGATTTGCGAGCCGGGCGCATGACCCGTAAAACGTGCAACCTTATAAATTTAAACGAGAACAACGATTCCGTTTTGATGGCTGCTTAAGCCATCCGTCAGCCCGAAACATACCGCGGGTTCGGTGTCTGGCGTCATGACGCGGTGAACGTCTGCTGCCGACGCACATACGCAGCAGTCGCATGATGTGCTACTGTCAGACACAGCCTGTTTGCCGGCGATGCCTGACAGGAATTCAAAAGACAAACTACGCTCGTAGGCGATTGGATGAAACGGTTTTCGGACGCGAGTTCAATTCTCGCCGCCTCCATCGGATTTTCAGTGTAAAGGGACGGATTATCGTATCTTCACGGTAATTCTGTCCCTTTTGCTATTGGCAGCGGAAAAAGGAGTAGATTATCAATTTTTTCCGAAAGAGAAATAATAGTTTTCAGAAATAGATTGATTTATATGCTCTGATCTTGTATAATATAAATCAGAATATGTTAAAGGAGGAATGTATTATGCCGCCCGGAGGAAGACTCGGACCGGGATATCTGACGGAAGAGGAAAAAAAGAATCAGCCAAAAGTTACAAAGGGGCTGCTGCTGCGTATTTATTCTTATTTAAAGCCTTACAGGAAACAAATGGCACTTGTTTTACTTGCGATTCTGATATCTGCCGTCCTGACTCTTATGCCGTCTGTTTTGACGGGAAAGATTATTGATGAGGGTCTGATCGCGAAAAACATGAAAGCATTGCTCATGTTTATCGGCCTTTCGTTTGGTCTGACACTGGTTGCAAATCTGATCGGAATTCTGGAAAGCTATCTCAATACATGGATTGCACAGCATATTACGTTTGATATGCGGAATAAGATGTATAAGCATTTGCAAACCATGTCGCAGCGCTTTTTTACATCCAACAATCAAGGAGATATCATTACAAGAATGACCAGCGATATCTCAGGCGTACAAACCGTGATTACCAATACGCTGGCAAGCATTCTGTCCAATTCTATTACTCTGATTGTTGCGATGGTTCTGATGTTCCGCGAAAACTGGATTCTTGCACTGGTCGGTATTGCTGTTGTTCCGCTTTTTGCAATTCCGACACGTAATGCAGGAAAACGCCGTTGGGTGATTACAAAAGATTCGCAGGCCTGCAATGACGAAATCAACGGAATTCTGAATGAGACACTTTCGGTCAGCGGTCAGCTCCTTGTAAAACTGTTTGGCATGGAGGAAAAGGAATACCGGAAGTATGAAACTGTCAACAGAAAAATGATCGGACTGAACATCAAAGAGAGCATGGCTGGCAGATGGTTCCGCATGGCTCTCGGAACCTTTACGAATATCGGTCCGATGCTGATTTATCTGATCGGCGGATTGA
Source organism: Oscillospiraceae bacterium (assembly GCA_017518255.1). Lineage (GTDB taxonomy): Bacteria > Bacillota > Clostridia > Oscillospirales > Ruminococcaceae > Firm-04. Next base: position 57,116 of record JAFWVK010000063.1, on the reverse strand, counting down.
TTATGATGCGTTATGACTCTTCTGTGACTGTCGGTCAGATCAGTGTTCTGGTTGCATTGCTCGGAAAGATGTATATGCCGGTCAATCAGCTGCTGAACATTCAGGTTGACTGGATCCGTTCAATGGCACTGTTTACACGCATTTTTGAGTATTACGACATGAAACCTGAAATTGAAAATGCGCCGGATGCAATCAGACCGCAGTCTGTGCGGGGAGAAGTCGAATTCAAAAATGTCCGCTTTTATTATGAACCGGAGCGGGAAATCCTGAAAAATATCAGTTTCAAGCTGGATAAAGGAAAATGTATTGCAATTGTCGGTCCGTCCGGTTCCGGAAAGAGTACGCTGATTAACCTGATTCCGAGGCTTTATGATGTGATCGACGGCACTGTGCTGTTCGACGGGGAAGATGTCCGGAAGCTTGATCTGAATTTTCTGCGGGAAAACATCGGCATTGTCAGTCAGGAAACATATCTGTTTAACGGAACAATCCGTGAGAATCTGCTTTATGCAAAACCGGATGCAACAGAGGAAGAACTGATTGATGCCTGCAAGCGTGCGAATATCTATGACTTTATTGAAAAGCAGGAGACCGGACTGGATACCGTTGTCGGAAACCGCGGGCTCAAGCTTTCAGGCGGAGAAAAGCAGCGAATCTCTATTGCAAGAATTCTGCTGAAGGATCCGGCACTGCTCATTTTTGACGAAGCAACATCGGCATTGGATTCCATATCCGAACAAAAAATTCAGGATGCAATCGAACCGCTGATTGCATCCCGTACCGGTATTCTTATTGCGCACCGTCTTTCAACCATTCTTGCCGCAGACGAAATACTCGTCATTAAAGACGGAGAGATTACGGAGCGCGGAACGCATCAGGAGCTTGTCAGTGCAGGCGGCGTTTATACACAGCTCTATGAAACACAGTTCAGCAAAGCCGCTGCGGTTTCATCCGCACCTGATTTCAGCTATTCTGAGGGAGAAACCTGAACGATAAAAAGAGGGGAGCCGGAGCACTGTAAAGTGTTCCGGCTCTCTGCGTTATGATTCGATTTCTTCAACACGAACATTTGTGATATAGACGGTTGCAGTTGAACCTCTGTGTCCGAGATTGAACTCCAGACGACCGTTCGGATCATCTTTATCCTTCATCTCGAAATCATAGGTATACGTTTTCTGTTCCTTGGAAATTGTCAGTGTTGTATCTTCCAGATAACGGATCCAACCGGCTGTCGGAGCCGAAACACAGACAACAATATCACGTTCCTCATCTGCCCATGCATCAAAGGTTGCACGGTATTTCTTGCCCTTAATCATCGGAAGCTCCGGCTGCACAAGCTGGACGGAATAATCGACCGTTCCCTCGTCCTTTGTCGTAATAATCATTGTGTTATCTTTGATTTTTGCTGCGCCGTCGCCGCCCTCAAAGAGGAGGAACTTCCAGTTTACATCGTCCGTGAGATCTTCAGCCTCGGCAAAGTCGCCGTTGAAAATGAAGTTGCCGTCTGCAAGCGGTTCACGGTACTTCGCTTCCGGCTTCTTGACATTCGTATCATATTCAGGTTTCTGATAAACACGAACGTAGTCGATCTCGAACTCTGCTTTGTCAAAGTCTGTTGTTGCGTCAGGATTTCCCGGCCATGTGCCGCCGACCGCAAGATTCATCTGCACAAAAAACGGCTGATCGAACGGGGCAGGATACGGCTTTTCATCCTGACCTTCTTCGGCTGTAAACCAGTCGTTTACAGTCAGATAAAGCTCATTGTCAATGTACCAGCGAATTTCGCCCGGCTCCCATTCAACGGAATACTCGTGAAAATCGTTTGCAAAAGTTTTTCCGTCTGTGAGCACAACTGTATTCTGCTGCTGTGCATGCGGCGCACCGTAGTGAATTGTTCCGTAGGCAGTCTCCGTTGCACTGCCGAGAACCTCCATAATGTCAATTTCGCCGCATTTCGGCCACTGACCGTAATGCTGCTCGTCCTCCGGCATCATCCAGATTGCCGGCCAGAGGCCTTGTCCTTCCGGAGCTTTAGCGCGGGCTACGACTTTACCGTATGTGAACTGACGCTTATGCTGCGAATTGACCTTTCCGGATGTATAGTATTCCTTGCCGTTTTGTTCGGTTTTGATTGCCTTCAGGATCAGACTGCCGTCACGGACAAAAATATTTTCGCTGCTGTCAGTATACTCCTGAAGCTCCTCATTTGTCCAGCCCGGCTGACGCTTCTCAAAAGTCCAGTTTGTGTCGTCAACTGTATCGCCGTCAAATTCGTCGTGCCAGAGCAGGTTATAGCCTGCAATCTCCGGTGCTTCTGTTGCCGGCGCCGGAACTGAGCTTTCCGCAACAGAGCTTGAACTGCTGCTGTCTCCGCCGCATCCGCCGAGCAGACAGACGGCAGAAAGCGCAGCCATGATTTTCAAATGGTTTCTCATGATAATTCCTCCCGTTGCTTCGCAGAAGGGGACGCGAAGCATTATTTAACATAATTATATTCTATATAAGACACGAAATCTAGTATATTTCGCATATTTACAGCAATCTCATAACCTGTGTGACGCAAAGCCCTCGGAATCATTTTGCAATCAGCATCGGAATAACTGCACATAAACTTTGATTCAGGAAAAGAAATACTCGGAAACAACATACAAACGCTGTTTCCGAGTATTTCAAATGATGACCCGTACGGGAATCGAATTAAATTTTTCACATTATCTAACCTGCCGTGATATGGGAAATAGCCCGTATTTACGGCATTTTTTAACCTTAACTCGTTTTATTATGCTGTCCTTTATTCTATCTTTTTGAAACTTGTAAAGGACAAACAAAGGACAACGTTATGGTCATACTCCTGTTATTTTCTTTTGAGAAGAACATCAACCAAATAATATGGAGGACACAAAAATGAAAAATATTCTCGATGAACTTTACGACTATGACCTGTTCCACCTGACCGAGATTGAGGATATGGACGGTTCATATAAGGCAGCCCTCGACAGACTTGTCAAGGCAGAAGCCGAACTGAAAAAAGCCTATCCCGACAGCACTGAAATTCTTGACGAATATCAGTCGGCGGACATTGAACTGCATAATCTCTCAAACCGCAACGAGTTCCGCAAGGGCTTCAAGGTCGGCGCTCAGCTCGTCCTTGAAATGATAAAGCCCATAAAGTGAGGTGAACGGTATGAGCAGATACAAGAGCGAACAGACCGCATACAGCTCCCTGAAAAAGAAATACGTTCCGCTGTGGCGACTGGACACCAACACCATGACCGTCACACACTTCAATGCCAATACTCAGACCGAGGAAAGCAAGACCTATCACACCGACTTCATAAGGTATCATCTTCATTTCTCTGACAGCCAATGTCCCGACAGGCTTTGCAGGCTCGTCAATGAGGGCAGGATCATGCAGTATCTTGATGATATGGAACGGAAAGTCAGTGATGCTATTTCACGCCAGGTGGAGCTTTGGAAGCAGACCGATAGTTGCTATCAGAAGGCTGTCCTCAGCAATGATGCCGAGAAGATGCTCGGTCTGGAAAACTGCTTCGTCTATATGGCGAGGGAAGTGGTGTTTGAGTGTATGGTTTATATTTGAGGAGCATCGGCTGTGCCTTCGGGTGCAGCCGTTTTTAAGTTGTTATAATTAGAAAATTTTGTCAATAATATAGAACTTGTTATTTTCTAAAAAATCATTTATCTCCAAAAAGGCTTTCCCAACACGATTTACTGTAAGCTTCAGCCTATAAAAATCAACTTCCCCAGCGCCATTTCTATATGGATATATATGGGGGAAATTATCTTGCTCTTTCCTCATTTCGATGAATTCTTCGTCCTGATTGAGTTCGTAAAACGATTCATCTACGCATATATCTGCCCATGGAAACAAATCCTTTATTACAAGCTCATACGATCTTGTTCCAAAACCAAATATTGTTTTTTCAAAAATGGCTACTTCTTTTCCTTCTTCATCATCTTTTTTTAGAATAAAATCGCCTTTTCCAGAACATTTGTTAACCCATTCCTGAACCTCTAATATTAGTCCATCTTGCTTAATGGCATCGAGCATCCATTCTTTTGCAATAAGCAATGAAGCCCACCTTCGTTGAAATTCGCTTTGACTATTAGCTAATTCTAACAATCGAGCTTTCGCTTTATGAAGGTTATTATTGTAGGGAATATTGATTTTCCACCCTTTTTCGGTTTTGATAACCGTTTGCTTGTTTATAGATGTCCAAATTCACTTGTCTTGCTCAGGCGAGTAAAGGATGATGATTACTGGCAAAGAGTGATTCAAGTCCCACAAGGCTGACCTGACAATCTATGACCTTCGTGCCAATCAGGAGAATTTTGACCAGTTATATGATGCTGAACAGGCAAAGTCCAAAGCTCTTTCTTCACAGGTGCAGACGCTGACAAGCGAAAAGAGTGCGTTGACCAAGAAGTACAATGCAACAATGGCTGTCTACCGTCAGATCGAGAGAATCGCTCCCGAAGTGATCGAGCAGGCAAAACGGCTTGTTGAAGCTGAAAAACAGCGAGAGCAGGCACAACAGATAGAATACCAGCCCACTAAAAAGAAAAAATCGTGGGGACTGGAATAAACATACAAACAAGATAGAAAGCAGGGGAAGTACCTGCTATGGAGGGAATAATGACTACAAATCGCAAGAACGAGCTTATCGCTCAGCTCGTAAGCATTTTGAGCGAACTTATCGAAGCTAATGATCCCGAACAGGTGTCTGAGATCAAGTCCGACGCTGTTGAGATGCTGACCGTTAAGGAATGCACCGAAGCAGTCAAGGGGCTGTCCGAGCATACTGTACGCAAGCTGATTAAGCAGGGCAAGCTGCCGTATCTGAGGACGGGCGATGGTGTGAACGGCAAGATGCTTATCAACAAGGCTGACTTGCTCGCCTACTTCAACGGACAGACAACGAACAGATAAGTCTGTACGCTGAGAACGGCGATTTTACGCTGTTTGAACGTCAACAGACAGAAAATCCACAAACACCACAGAACAAAGGACATAGATTTGGGCATACTCCCGAAAAAGATAGAAAAAACTCTTGACAAAAGCCCGATAGTGCGCTAACATTAGAGTAACAGGAGTATGCCATAAAATCTATGTTGACAGGAAGGACATCAACTTATGGCTACGATAAGAAAAAGAGGAAACTCCTATCAGATCAGAGTTTCCTGCGGATATGATACATCAGGTAATCAGGTCGTGCAGACCATGACTTGGAAGCCTGCGGACGGTATGAACAAGAAGCAAATCGAGAAAGAGCTTCAGAAGCAGGCTATTCTTTTTGAGGACAAGTGCATGAAAGGTCAGGTCACGGCGAATATCAAGTTTCAGGACTTCGCTGAACAGTGGTTTGAGGAATATGCAAAGCTCAACCTCCGCAACACTTCCTATGAGCGTATGAAACAGCTCACTGTGAGGGTATATCCTGCGATCGGTCATCTGCGACTTGACAAGATCACCAGCCGCCATATCCAGCAGTTCATCAATGATCTGGCACTTAACGGCAAAAGCCTGAAAAACGGCAGACCGCTGTCAAGAAAGACAGCCGTTCATCACCTCAGCTTCATCAGCGACGTGTTCAGCTACGCTGTGAAGATGGAAATGCTCACCGATAACCCCTGCAAGCGTATTACCGTTCCGAAGGGCGAGAAGAAGGAGAAGGACATCTACACTCTCGAAGAAGTCGCACATCTCTTTCAGCTCCTTGAAACCGCACCGCTTAAATACCGCACTTTCTTTACTTTGGCGATATACAGCGGATTCAGACGTGGAGAAATGCTCGGTCTTGAATGGAAGGACATTGACTGGGAGCATAACGTTATCAGCGTCCGCAGGACGAGCAATTACACCGCTTCTAAAGGCATCTACACCGACACCACCAAGACAAAGAAGTCTCAGCGTTCGCTGAAATTTCCTCAGAGCGTCATGGATATGCTCCGTGAGTATAAGGACGAGCAGGACGCAGAACGTGAGAAACTCGGCACGAAATGGCAGGACTACGACCGCCTGTTCGTGAAGTGGGACGGCAGACCGATGAACAACAACACACCGTATTTCTGGCTCAAAGAATTCTGTGAAGAAAACAATTTCCGTTTCTGTGACTTTCACTCCCTGCGACACTTCTATGCATCGGCTCTCATCAACGAGGGCGTGGACGCAGCCGCTGTGTCGGGAGCGTTAGGTCACTCGACGATAACCACCACGACTTCTATCTACTGTCATGTGTTCAATCAGGCTCAGGCGAGAGCAGGAGATGCTATCGCATCGGTGCTTGACTTCAAGAAGCATGACACGGACAAAGGACAGCCCGAAGCTGTATAAAGGACAAACAAAGGACAGAAGCCGTATCAGGGTAAAATAAAAACTCTCAAATGGCGATATATCGTCATTTGAGAGCCTTGTGTGTGGTGACCCGTACGGGAATCGAACCCATGATTACGCCGTGAAAGGGCGTCGTCTTAACCTCTTGACCAACGGGCCGTAAATGGCTGCGACAGGATTTGAACCAGTGACCGATCGGGTATGAACCGATTGCTCTAGCCAGCTGAGCTACGCAGCCAAATCAATGTCACGGCTATCCATCGCGCTCATGACTTAGCTATTATAACCTATTTTACATCAAAAGTCAAGCATTTATCAAAATATTGTCAGATTGCACAACTGTCGTTCCGCTATTTCAAGTAAAACGTTAATTATATCATAGCCGAAACAAAAGAAAAATCAAAATAATGCTTGCATTTTCGTCCGAAATATGGTAAAATATAATAGTTTGGTAATAAAGGCTCCGAAAGCCGTATTTTGAAAGGAGATCCACAATGAAAGTGAAGAATCTGCTCGGCGAGCGTTTCAAAAATGCGCCGAAAGACTGCGTAATCGAAAGCCATGCCCTGATGATGCGCGGCGGATATATGAAATATATGGCAAACGGCATTTTTTCTCTGTATACTCCCGCGAAGCGCATTATGAGGAAGATTGAGCAAATCATCCGAGAGGAGATGGACGGAGTTGACGGTCAGGAAGTCATGTTTCCTGTGGTCATGCCGGCATCTCTCTGGGAGGAATCCGGACGCTATACCAGCATCGGCAGTGAAATGGCACGCTGGAAAGACCGCTCCGGCAATCCGATGGTTCTCGGCATGACGCATGAGGAAGCTGCGGTTCACCTTGCGCGTGATACCGCGCAGTCTTATACGGATTTTCCCTTTATGATCTATCAGATTCAGACGAAATTCCGCGATGAACCGCGAGCAAGAGGCGGTCTGATCCGTGTGCGCGAATTCACAATGAAGGATGCCTATTCCTTCCACACTTCTCAGGCAGATCTGGAGCGCTACTATGCCCGTGTATTTGAAGCCTATAACCGTATTTTTACCAGATGCGGCTGCAAGAATTTTATTTCTGTTCAGTCTGATTCCGGCATGATGGGCGGAAGCATCTCCCATGAGTTTATGCTTTTGACGGAAGTAGGGGAGGATACCCTTGCAATCTGCGACTGCGGCTACCGTGCCAATATGGAGGCTGCAGTTGTAACAGTTCAGAATGAGCCGGGAGAAATTCAGCCCCTGACAGAAGTTTCGACACCGGATATCAAAACAATTGACGATCTTAAAAACTTCCTGCATATGGATGAAAAGCAGCTTGCGAAAGCTGTTGTATATCAGAAAAATGAGGATGACAGCTTTGTTATCGTCTTTATTCGCGGCGATCTTGAAGTAAATGAAACCAAACTTCGGAATTATCTTGGCTATGAGATTCATCCGGCAATTGAAATTCCTGCCGAAAGCGGCATTGTGCCAGGTTTTATCGGCCCGATCGGTCTGCCGGGACATATCAAAGTTGTCTTTGACCGCTCTCTGAAAGGAATCGAGTCACTTGTCTGCGGCGCAAACAAAGCAGATACGCATTATACCGGTTTGAATGCCGCCCGCGATCTCGGCGAAATTCATTATCATGATGTTGCGAAAACCTTTGCCGGGGCAATCTGTCCGGAATGCGGCAGAGCTCATATTCAGATTGAAAAGGGAATTGAAATCGGCAATATATTCCAGCTTGGCAAAAAATATACAGAGTCAATGGATATGACCTATCTGGACGAAAACGGTGAACGTCAGACGCCGATTATGGGTTGTTACGGCATCGGCGTCGGCAGACTTTGTGCCTCCGTCTGTCAGGAAAGCCACGATAAGTACGGTCCGATCTGGCCGATGACCATTGCACCGTGGCAGGTTGAAATCTGTAATCTTCGCGTGGACGACCCACAGGTTACGGAAGCAGCAGACCGGCTCTATGCAGAATTGCTTTCTTACGGAGTTGAAGTGCTGTACGATGACCGCGATATCCGTCCCGGCGCTATGTTTGCAGATGCGGATTTGTTCGGTATTCCGCTTCGTGCGGTTGTAAGTCCGAAATCACTGGCACAGGGCTGTATTGAGATTTCTGCCCGCGATAAATCGTTCCGCGAGAACATTCCGGTTGCAGAAGCGACCACATGGCTCCGTGACAAAGTTGTAGAGCTGCTGAAGCGATAAAAGTCATAAGGCAGAAAAGCCGTGCTTTTCTGCCTTATTTTTGAGGCATCCATGAAAGGAAGGGGAAACAGGGTATGAGCAGCAAATATGATATTTTAATTGTCGGTGCAGGTCCCGGCGGTATTTTTACTGCATATGAGCTTTGCAAAGCTAACCGCGGCTTGAAAATCGCAGTATTTGAATGCGGCAACCCGCTGAATGAACGGAAATGTCCGATTGACGGGAAAAAGGTCAAGAGCTGCATCAAATGCAAAACCTGTGCAATTATGAACGGATTCGGCGGAGCCGGAGCATTTTCCGACGGAAAGTATAATATCACGAACCAGTTCGGCGGTACCCTGTACGAATACATCGGCAAACAAAACGCACTTGATCTGATGCATTATGTCGATAAAATCAATCTCTCCCACGGTGGGGAGGGGACGAAGCTCTATTCAACAGCCAATACCGCAATCAAGAAAAAATGCTTTGAAAACGATCTTCACTTGCTGGATGCACAGGTTCGTCATCTCGGAACGGATGTCAATTATATCGTGCTTGAAAATCTGTATCAGGAACTGAAAGAACAGGTTGATTTTTATTTCCGCACTTATGTCAAGTCTGTAACACGCGAAGAAAAAGGATTTACTGTCGTTACGGAGAACGCATCATATTTCGGAAAAACCTGTGTGATATCCGTCGGGCGCAGCGGCAGCAAATGGATGGAAAGCGTCTGTTCTTCGCTGGATATCTCGACAAAATCAAACCGCGTGGATATCGGTGTTCGTGTCGAGCTTCCCGCAGCAGTCTTCTCCCATCTGACTGACGAACTGTATGAGAGCAAAATTGTATACCGCACGAAACAGTTTGAGGATCTGGTCCGGACTTTCTGCATGAATCCGCACGGAGTCGTAGTGAATGAAAATACAAACGGTATTGTCACAGTCAACGGACACAGCTATGATGATCCGAAACTGCATACAGATAATACAAATTTCGCACTGCTGGTCAGCAAACACTTCTCAGAACCGTTCCGGGACAGCAACGGCTACGGAGAAAGTATCGCCAGACTGTCAAATATGCTGGGCGGGGGAGTCATCATTCAGCGTTTCGGGGATTTGATCCGCGGCAGACGGAGCAATGAACGCCGTATTGCAGAAAGCTATGTGGTTCCGACACTTGCGGCACAGCCCGGCGATCTGAGCCTTGTTATCCCGAAGCGGATTCTTGACGGTATTATCGAAATGATCTACGCACTGGATAAGATTGCGCCCGGTACCGCAAATGCAGATACGCTTCTTTACGGCGTTGAAGTGAAATTTTATAATATGGAAGTTGAAATCGACGAAAACCTCATGACGAAGTATCCGGGGCTTTATGTAATCGGAGACGGCTCAGGCGTCACGCACTCCCTTTCTCATGCCTCTGCAAGCGGAATTCATGTTGCAAGACATATCCTGAGCTGTGGGGACACAGATTGAATTGATTGGCAAATCTATATCATTATAATCGGAATCAATTTGTGCAAAAAGACATATATGTAAAAAATTGAAGCGGAGACTTGCTTTTTTCAATTTGATATGGTATAATTATTTATATGTGTAAGGTAAGGGGTGTTTTATTATGACTTACATGTTAAATGATATTGATGAAGCAATTGACCGAAAGTTCCTGGTGACGAAAAGTGTCAGCAATCAGGTTCCGGCGGGAACAATTGTGCATATTATGGGTGCCGATCGGCATAAGAACGGCAGTATCAGTGTTTATTACCGTATTACATATACACGGCAGGACTATACGATTAAGTTTGATGATCTGAAATCCTTCTGTAAATGGGCTCGGCCGGATAATTTTATTGCAAGGCATTACGAAAGCTTTAACAAAAAGGAAATTCAGCGTTACATTAAGCTGAAAGACCGTAATTTTACAAATTTCTGTCTTCCGATTATTGTGGTTGCGCTGATTATTGTCTGGGCAGCTCTGCTTGTTTTGCTGAAAGCAAGCAAATCCGCAATTATTATCGGTGCAGTTGCTTCGGTTGTGCTGGCAGTCATGATAACGGTCATGTTTAAGACCAGCAGGCAAAAAGCATTGACAAGGCTATACAGTAAAGTCAGTGCAAGGTCAAACTGGGGTGTAAGCTTTAAGTAAATGAAAGCCCGAAACCGCATTAGTTCGGTTTCGGGCTCGTTTTTATACGCACATAATGCTTCTATTTTTCTTTTGCACGAAAGATTGTCGATGCAAGCAAACCGAACATCATAGCTGCCGTGATTCCGCCGGCAGCCGATGTCAGACCGCCGGTCAGAATTCCCAGCGCACCGTTTTGCGCAATATCCTCACGGATTCCCTTTGCCAGCAGATTCCCAAAACCTGACAGCGGCACACTGGCACCGGCGCCTGCAAGCTCAATCAGAGCTGGATATATGCCGAGAGCACCCAGAATCACCCCGAAAACGACATAGCCGACCAGTATCCGTGCCGGGGTCAGCTTGGTATAATCAATCAAAAGCTGACCGATCATGCAAAACAGACCTCCGATGAGAAATGCCCAAAGATAAGTCATGCTTTTCCCTCCTCTCCAACCGTATGCGAAAGATGCACGACATGACAGATTCCCGGGATACTTTCTCCCTGCTGGCAGAGCATTGGAGAGAGCAGCGCACCTGTTGCGGCATAAAGAACATTTTGGTATTCTCCGCTTTGCAGTTTCGGCAGAAAATATCCGCAAATAATGCTTGCAGAGCATCCGCAGCCGGAGCCGCCTGCATGCGTATCCTGTCTTTTGGAATCGAACATCATTACGCCGCAGTCTCGGTGTACGGAACGGATGTCATACCCGTTCTGCTCCATCAGCTGTATCAGCAGCCGTGTCCCGACAATGCCCAAATCTCCGGTTACAATCGCGTCATAATCCGCCGGCCTTGTTCGTGTAGCAGATAAATACCGTGCAATTGTATCCGCAGCCGCAGGCGCCATCGCAGCGCCCATATTACTTGCATCTGTAATGCCCGCATCACGCACTCTGCCCGCGCAGAGCCCACGGATAAAGGGAGGCGCTTCGGCAGGTGTCAGCATAGCTGCTCCGGCAGCCGTGCATGTCCACTGTGCATTCGGTGTCCGCTGTCCGCCGTAAGAAAGCGGGAACCGGAACTGCCTTTCTGCGCTTGAGAAATGGGAGGAAGTCAGTACTGCACAGTGCTTTACGGATAAGCCCGAAACCATGCATGAACCGAGCAGCAGCCCTTCCGCAAATGTGGAGCAGGCTCCGAAGATACCGAGATAAGGCGTGTCAAAATGCCGCAGTGCATAAGTGGAACTGGTACACTGGTTAATCAAGTCTCCGGCAAACAAACAGCCTACATCGTGTTCGGTGCATCCGGCTTTCTCAAATAAGCGAAGAACTGTTCTTCTCTGCAATTCGCTCTCTGCTGCTTCCCATGTCTTCTGACCAAAATAGCTGTCAGTTTCAATTTCATCAAAAAAGTTTCTAAGCGGTCCTTCGCCCTCTTTTTTTCCGACGGTTGTACTCCATGCTGCGATTGAAGGGGGATTCGGCAGCCGGATCAGATTCTCACATTCCGTCATGCAGTTCAGCATCTCCTTTTTCTTAATTCTCGGTTATAGTATGTTCATACGGAAGTATATTTATTCCGGAAAAAACAGCAGTTTTTCAACAAAAATGATACAGATTCAGACCAAGTTTATTATTCCCAATAATACAGCCGCTTTTTTGTATAAAACAACAAAAACAGCATTTTTATGAAAAAAGGCTTGACAAAACACTTCTCCTATGATATAATAATAAAGCTGGTTCACGGAGAAATCTAATGCTGGTGTAGCTCAGTTGGTAGAGCAGCTGATTTGTAATCAGCAGGTCGGGGGTTCAAGTCCGTCCACCAGCTTCACAATTGCATATTTATGGGAGAGTTCCCGAGTGGCCAAAGGGGGCAGACTGTAAATCTGTTGTTCTTTAACTTCGGTGGTTCGAATCCACCCTCTCCCACCAACAATACCCTCGTCGGTTTTCACGGCGAGGGGTATTTTTTTCTGTTATTTGTAAAATGCAGCCTTCGGAAGTTTATCCTCCGAAGGCTGCTCCTGACATTATTTATTTAACTGGGCTGAGGCACTATAATTGGTTCTGTGCACCAGCGCTGCCAGCAATGCAACAGCCAGCAGGAAAGCCGATTGAATCAAAAAGCATACGGCCACTTCTTTTGAACTGAACGTGTCAATACCGGCAATCATATTGTTTGCTTTGACGTACCAGTATGCCGGCATAAATCTTGCCGCTTTCAGCACGCCGCTGCTAAGATAAATGTGCGGAACGAAAATACCGCAGAGGAAGCTCATACCGAGGCCGATGACCTGTGTTGCCAAATTGATGGCAGTGTCACTGGGATGAAATTCTGCAATCAGTACGGCAATTGCTGCCGAAAGGATTGAGAAGATAAAGCTGTTTAAAACGGCAAGCCATGTTTTTCCGCGGAATATTCCGCCGTTCATGATTGTGCCTGCGATCATGAAGATCAGCCATATGCCAATGACAAATATCATGCTGCCCAGAAATATTTGAAACGTATAGGCACTTGTTTTGAAGCTGGAGCAGTTTGTTCTGTACCGGATGTTTTTTCTGCTCATCGCGAGCAGCACAGGGCATAATACCGAAATCAGCACTGAGAGCAGAATATATGGCATATACCGGAAATATGCGGAAAACTCTTCGGTAAAGTCAGAGTTCTGCTGTTCGCTGTTTTTATCTGCTAACTCCACACTGGATTCAACCGAAAGAGCATCTGCAGTGTGCTTCATTGCATCGCTTGTTGTCATACCGGATGCCTGATATGTTCCGACTGCTGTGATATATTCATTCAGGAGCTGCTCCATCAATGCATCGGAGAAGCCGTCATGGACATGATAGTTGCCAAACAGATCGTCATATTCTTTTGCCTCTAATTTCTGAGAAAAGCCCTGCCTGATTTCCATGACATAATCCACAGTGATTCCCCAGTACAATGCATCCTTGATTATATTTTCGTCTTTTTCAATCTGCTTCAGATTGTGTTTAGTCCCGATAAAATCAGTCAGTGCCTTGCTTTCCGGTGTGTTGTCTTCATCCAGAACGGCAACATTGAGTTTTGTGCTCTTAAAAACTTTCTCCTGACTTTTGCTGTTTGCAAAACTGAATGAAATTGCCAGGAACACAATCACATATATCAACGCGGAAGTCATTCTTCTTTTCATGACCTTCAGAAATGCATTAAAGACTTGCATACTTTTTTCTCCTTGTCAATCCGAATCCGAGCAGGATCATTGCAGCAGAAAGCACTGCAATTGTAATCATTTTTGTCTGAAAACGACTGTAATCCTTATCCACATTCAAATAATAAAGACTGTCTGTTACCACGGCGGCGGGGTTAATTTTGTTAAACCACGGTGCTTTTTCTTCAATGATAATCTTCATATTTCCAATCATCAGACCGCTGCAAAAACAGAAGAACATCGAAACAGCAAAACAGATACTTGTTTTGATTTCCGTTTTCAATGCACCGATTGAACCGATGCAGAAGCCGAAGGAAACACCGAGAATGCCGCCGCAGACTGCTGCTAAGTATACAGCAGGAAGCCGGCTACCGAAATCAATTCGCAGAACAAATCGCAGGAACGATACGCAAATCAGCATACAGATTGACTGCACAATAAAGCTTCCGATCAGGCTTGCAAGCAGACTGATGGACTTCGGGGCAGGGGAGCAGCATTTTCGTGCGCCGAGTTTGGAGAGATTTCCCTGATTTCTGATCGTGATATTCAGACCGGTCAATGAACCGTACATTGCAACCATCGCAATCAGATTGTAAAAATATTCAGTATAATAATCCGTATTGCCTTTTGTCAGAGGGATATCTGTTACAGCTTTGATTTCTGTACTGATTGCCTGAATAATCTCGGCTTCTGCATTCGGATTGGAAGTGATTGCTTCTGTGACAACAGTAATTGATGAATTGAAGCGATCAACAAAGTTTTGCAGCAATGTTTCTTCGATACCGGAATCGTGAACCGTCAGAGAGAGTTTGCCTTCCATGCTGATAATACCCGTGACTTTCCCTTTTTTCAGCAGTTCATCCGCCTGCTTTCTGTCTGTATAAGTCACTTTCAGAAAAGGCTGATCTCCTTCGGATACAGAGTCTATAATATCCCTGGTCGGGAAAATCTCCATTTTCAGCACAAATTCCGAATCCAGCTCCGGAGCTTCATCAACCACAGCAACCGGAATAGCCGAAAATGTTTCAAATTTTTCATAAAGGTGACCGAAGGCAATCTTAAAGAGCGTTCCTAAGATGATCGGGAAGAGAATCAGCCAGAAAATCAAATCTTTCACGCGAAGGCTTGAAAGAATTTCATATTTCAGATAATGCAGAAACATGTTATTCCTCCTTATCTCTGAGGGCTTTTCCGGTAATTTCAAGAAATACATCGTTGAGCGTCGGCAATTCCGTATAGACTCTTCCGAAACTCAGATCTTTCTTTTGCAGCACATCCAGAATCCGAATCAGATTATGCTTTCCGCCGGAGCAGTAAACTGTGAGCTTTTCTCCGTTATAAATAGTATCATAAATATGGGGGAGTGCGGAAATCTCAGATTTTACTTCATCCGGAAGATTCAGAATATCAATAGACACGGTTTCTGTATTCTTTATCATGCGTTTTAATTCATCTTTGGTTCCTTCGGCGATTTTCTTGCCCTTATCCATAATCGCGATACGGGTGCAAAGCTGTTCCACTTCCTCCATGTAATGAGAGGTGTAGATTACGGTCGCTCCGTTCCGGTTCAGCTCCTCAATGCCCTCAAGAATCTTATTTCGGCTTTGCGGGTCAACCGCGACCGTAGGCTCATCAAGAATAATCAGCTTTGGTTTATGCGCTATTCCGCAGGCAATATTCAGTCTGCGGAGCAAACCGCCGGAAAGCTTTTTCGGATAAAACTTCAAAAAATCCTCCAGTCCGACGAATTTGACCGCTTCCTCAATATACTGCTTTCTCAGCGCCTTGTCTCTAATATACAAGCCGCAGAAATAGTCGATGTTTTCAAGAACGGTCAGTTCTTCAAAAACTGCCACATCCTGCATGATAATACCGATTTCCTTTTTGATATCGTAGCTGACAGGTGTCATCTTTTTGCCGAAGATTTCAATATTGCCTTTATCAAATGTCAGAAGCGACAGAAGGCAGTTGATCGTTGTTGTTTTACCGGAGCCGTTCGGACCGAGCAGACCGAATATCTCTCCCTCCTTGATTTCCAGGTTGAAATGATCCAAAGCAAGAAGCTCGCCGTATCTTTTTACCAGATTTTCAATCTTTACAACTGTTTTTTCCATTGTGTGAACTCCTTTCGGTGTTTGTTGTCTTTATTATAATGAATTTTGGAATCAAATACCAGTGTCAGAGGTCAGTTTTCAATATGACAAATGTCACAATCTGAAAGGGGAGTGAAACACAGCCGGAGCAAAAGCACCGGCTGTGTTGAGAATTATTCGTGAGGATGAATTTCTGTATAATAGTAGACTGCCAGTTGAGTTCTGTCGCGCAAAGCGAGCTTCTCCAGCAGCGTGCTGATATAATTCCGGACTGTACCTTCACTGAGAAACAGCTTAGAGGAAATTTCCTTGTTATTTAATCCGCGGGCAACCAATTCGATTATTTCCCGTTCTTTTTCACTGATCCCGTGAGCAGCGAAATCATAGGGTTCACCCTGTTTCATCAGTTCCGGCAGCCGGTTCATCACCTGATCGCCGAATACGCTTTGTCCGCGCATCACGGCTTCGAGCGCCGGCGCAATTCCCTCGAAATCCTGCTTGAGAATATATCCTTTTGCGCCCATATTCAAAGCTTTAATGATATATTCGTCATCAGAAAAGGTTGTTAAATAGAGCAGTCTGGCATCCGGATACTTTTTCAGAATGATTTCTCCTGCTTCAATACCGTTCATGCCGTTCATCCGGAT
The DNA here is from genome assembly GCA_017518255.1 of Oscillospiraceae bacterium. Classification (GTDB taxonomy): domain Bacteria; phylum Bacillota; class Clostridia; order Oscillospirales; family Ruminococcaceae; genus Firm-04. Next base: position 40,570 of record JAFWVK010000063.1, on the reverse strand, counting down.
ATCCATGAGCATAATGTCCGGCTGATTTTTTTCATAAAGCCTGATCGCATCAGAACCGCTGTTTCCGATATCTATGACAGAAATCATGCCCGAAGCTTCTAAAATGGTTTTCAGGGAAATTGCGACCAGCTTGTCATCATCAATTACAATAATATTCATAATCTCTCCTTCGGCACTGACATAAAAATCCGGAATCCGCTTTTAGAAGGTGTAAACGATATCTGACCGCCGATTCCGTCAACGCGGTCTTTCATATTGCTCAGACCGATTCCGGTTTCTGCAATTTTTTTGCAGGATCCGTTGTCTTCCAGAACCAGCTGATAAAACGCAGGATGAGAACGTAAAATAATTTTGATTTTATCACCGTTTGAGTGCTTGACGGCATTGGAAAGTCCTTCTTTGATAATCCCGGCGATGCAAAGCTTAATTTCACCGGGAACCCGGTCGTCCATATCATAATCTAATGATACATCAAACCGTTTATCGACTGTTGAAATACAGTCTCGGATAGCTTTTTGCAGATCAATCGAATCATCATGCAGCGTATGTACACTTTCACGCATACTGGACATTGCAGTATCGAGAGTATGCTTCAGATCATTCAAAGGCTCCCGCATGGAATCGTCATGATTAATAACATTCAGGGCGCCTGCCTGTAAAAGTGCACGTGTCAGCATATGTCCGACGTTATCATGGATATCACGTGCGATTCGGTTGCGCTCATTCATAGTCGCAAGACGGATTTCATTATCCTGCATTTCGGTCAGGCGCGAATTCTGAGAAGCAAGACGAAGATTTTTTTCAACAGTCTGATCGCGGAGCGAAATAAGCTTTTCAATTGAGTGTTCAAGAAACGCAGTCCGGGAATAAATAACCACTGCCGTGACACAGCCGATTGCAATCAAAATGAATTGCACATAATATAAACGGTCAACCTGAAAAATTCCGATTGCCGCAGGAAATATCAGCCAAACCTTTTTTAGCTGTAAAGCGTCGTACAAAAGCAAAGGCAGTATACAGAGAACAATCGGTTCAATGCAGCAGGAAAAAGCCGTAAACATCAGCAGGAACCTTGTAATCTTTGATTTCGGAAATAATTGAGCAATAGCTGAAACAGACAGCGCAAGCAGAATAACGGCAACAGGAACCGTAAAGCTGCTGGACATACAAAGCGAAAGCATACACAAAAGACCAAGCGGCAGCTTATCAATTAACTGATTCAAAGAACATCAGCCTTTCTCGATTTTATAAACAGGATTGCTGATACATCTATTTTACCATATTCCGTCAAAAAACGCAATGGCTAATAAATAAAAACGGAGGTCTGTGAAAACAGATCTCCGTAATTACAAATTCTCTTATGATTCAGTGCTTCTTTTTTCTGGATTTGCTTTTCTGATTCTGCCGAACGGTCTCGTCTTCCGTTTGATTCTGTCTGGGCTGTTCAGAGCTGCTTTCCTGAGAAATCTGTCCGTTTCTCCATAACGGTGCATCGTTCATATTGAAAACTCCAATCTCTGCGCTGTTATAGATTATTCCATGAACCCGCACAGAAAAGATATCATGGAACAGGGGGAGCAAATGCTTCCGTTTTGTATGATTCCTCAAACCGGAGCAATTATACATAAGCAATGTGTTCTTCTAATTGCACCTAATCGACATTTGGCGCAATTAGGATGCGCGTTTGCAGATACCGGCTATAGGCTTATAGGTTCAGGAAGATACAGCCATACGGCTGCTGTTCTTCTTTGAGTCTTCCGCTGCTTTCGGCTGTTCGGCAATTCTTTTTAAGACGCGGAGAATAAAAGCATAAAGGACACCGCTGACCAGTGTGCAAAGAATGATTGCCGTAAGCTGTCTGACATGCGCCTTTTGCAGAATCAGATTCAGTAAAACGGATATTTGCCATGTAATCAGAACAGCGAATGCCGGCCGCAGAAGCATTTTTTTCAGATTCGGACGTAAACCGGTCGTGCGAAGCACATAAAATAAACGAATAGAATTGCCGACCAGATTACAAGCCATATAAGATACAACAATTCCGTAAAAGCCGTACATCGGAACACAGATCAAAAGCACAGAGATTCTGACAATATATTCACCGAGATAATTGACAGATGAAAAATTCTGTTTTCCAAGTCCGCGGAGGATCCCTTCCATTATAATTTCAATATAAATAAACGGTACAACCGGCGCCATGCATTGCAGGACTTTACCGGTAATCGGATCACCGCCGAGTATCAAACCGAGGCTTTTTCCGAATTGCACCAAAAACGAAACAACAAATAAAGAGAATGCAATTGTTTGCTCCATGACGTTTTCACTCATAGTTCTGATTTTTTCCGAATCCTTTTCAGCTCTTGCTCTGGAAAGCTCCGGAACCATCAGTCCGGACATACAGCACTGGACAACCGAAGGAAAAAACAGCGCAGGAATTATAATTGCTTCAAACTCTCCGAATTGAGCCAGAGCCTGCTCGGTACTGTTGCCGTATTGCAGCAGCGTCAGAGGTACGAGAGCATCGTTTGCAGTGCTTAACAGTGACACCAGACATGTGTTTCCGATAACCGGAAGCATCATTTTGATGAGTTTACGCAGACTCACACTGCAAAGATTTGTATTGCTTTGATTCGGCATGGGCATCAGCATTAAGTACAGTGCTGCAATCCCCTGCCCTGCGATTACGGAAACTGCAAAAGCAGTCAGAACGGTTGCTTTTCCGTAAGGAATGAAGAAAACCGTAAAAAAAGCCAGTATCCCTGCTCGCAGTATGAATTCGATACAGTCAGAAATTGCCGGCAGAAAAGCCTTTTGATAGGCATAGCACCGCCCTTTCAGACAGGCTGTAAGGGATGAGATCGGCAGAGATATGCTCAGAATTCTGACTGTTGTAACCGTTGCACCGGTTTTCGAGATGATTCTTGTGATTGACGGAGCAAAAATGCATATAACAGCGGCTGCTGTTGCGCTTAAAATCATGCAAAAACTCGCCGTAAATGAGAAAACCCGTTTGGGATTCCCGCCGCAGCCCAGTTCTTCTGATAAAAACCGGCTGCATGTGATAAATCCGCTGCCGCCGCTGAGAACGGCTGCCAGACCGTAAAAAGATCCGATCAGCGTTAGTGCGCCGACAGATGCAGCGCCGAGCTTTCTGGTCAGAAAAATATTGAGAAGCAAACCCATTCCCTGCAAAATGACGGAAATCGAACTTAGAAATACTGTCTCTTTCAGCATGGATGATTCTTTTGATCTGCTCATTTCAAATCACCTCGGCTTATTATATGCAGCAAATCAAAAGAAAAGAAGCTTGCTGCCTGAACAGCAAGCTCCATTATAATTGTATTACGGATGAAACAGCACTACAAACGTGACAAGCTGGTTTTCGCTTGAAACACTGATTGTGCCGCCGAGCTGATGAATAATGCTTTTGGCAATACTCAGTCCGAGGCCGGATCCGTTCGGGCTTCCTTCCGTATCAAGCCGGTAAAACCGGTCAAAGATATGTTCTATTTTATGTTTCGGGATGTCCTGTGCGGTATTGGAGACAGAGAGTCTGATTTTATTTTGCACATCTTTTGAAAGGGAAACCGTAATCTGCGCATTCGGAACTGAGTGCAGAACCGCATTATCAAGCAGAATAGAGAGGAGCTGCTTGACATTATCCTCGTCTGCCTTTAAATATACATTCCGCTGTATCACTGTATTCAGGGTTTTATTTTTCTCATAGATAATCGGCTCAAACACCAGACAGATATTGGATACGGTTTCGCTGAGCTGAATCGGCTTGATTTCTTCCTTCTGATTGCTTTTATGATCCAGCCTCGCGACAGAAAGCAGACCGGAAATCAATTTTGACATCCGTTTGGTCTCGGATTGAATATAATTCAGCCATTTGCTCTGCTCATCGACCGTTTCACCGGAATTAGCCATGATTACTTCGGTATTTGCGGAAATAACCGCGAGCGGCGTTTTCAGTTCATGAGATGCATCGGCAACAAACTGTTTTTGTTTCTCCCATGCCGTTTCAACCGGTGTCACGGTCCAGTTTGCAAGCAGCATACTGATACCGAACATGCAGATCAGTCCGACGGCAGCGATCAGCAGGAAAATAAAGATCATTTTACTGATGGTTGCTTTTTCAGCGGTCCGGTCAAGCAGGACAAGCCTGTAATTACCCGAATGATCCGGCTCATAGAGAAATCTGTAAGATTCGTCGCCGATGTCAAGTGTTCCTTTCGGTACACCTTTTTCTTTAATTTTATCAGCGGCATGATGTACTTTCCGGAATGATTCATCTTCCGTGGAATCCTTTTCATTGCCGGCATATGCGGAAATATTGCCTTCATCGTCAAATTCGGCAATGTATGCATCCGGCACATAATGACCCTCTTCAACCGGAACGAGCTTTGTCGTTGTTGTTGCTGCGCTTTGGGCTGTGGACTGTGTTTGCGTTTTTGTTGTCTTTACGGTTGATGCGGTCGTGCGGGTTGTCGTGGACTGCACAGTCTGCTCAGCACTTGTCATGCTTTGTGTGGCGCGTGTATCCTGTGTAGGCTGCGTATCCGATGCCCGCTCGGAATGTCTCGGCTCTTCTCCGGGCGGATCCCTGTGCGAATCGGAATGCGGCGGCTGCTCATGTTCTTTTTCGGGGTTGAGCGGCTTTGCGGTTGTCTGAGAAGACTGTTTCTGACTGGTTGCCGCTGTTCCGGGCGCAGTACTTCCCGTCGCAGGAGGAGGATTGTCGCCCTGATGATTATCTCCGTTCTGATTGCCGTTGTCCGGCTGCCACCATGGTTGAAACGGATTTTGATAATTCCATCCGTAAGGATTCGGAAACTGATATCCCCAGTACGGCGGACCGCCGAAGTAGTTGCCGTTCCATCCTCCGGGCTGAAATGGCGGATACACCTCATTGTCAAGGAGCAGCAGCTCTGCATCTGCTGTATAGTTTTGCGGCGATATTTCAGGATGAGAACTGCTTTCTGAGCCGTTTTTCGGCTTTTGCCCGTGCGTACTTTCCTGCATTTTCGGCGGTAAATTCTGTTCATTCATCATTTCGCGCATGACGGTATAGGAGGAGGATACTTCCGAGTGATACAGAATACCGAATAAAATCGCAAGGGACAGCAGAAGCGTTCCGCTTAAAAGAATCATATTCAGAATCAGGTAACGGCGCCTCATTTTTTTTATCATATCCGGAACCTCCTTTCAAATGTGATTTCGGTGTTGCCGGTTATTCTTTTTCTTCCAGACAATATCCGACGCCGCGAACGGTTTTGATTGCGACCTTTGAACGGATATGCGCAAGTTTTTTTCGCAGAAAACTGACATATACCTCAACATTGTTGTTTTCTGCATCGGATTCGTAGCCCCAGATTTTCACAATCAGTGTTTCTTTGGAAAGAATCCGGTTTCCGTTTTTCAGAAACAGTTCCATCATGGAAAATTCCTTCAGACCGAGTTTGAACGAATTTTTGCCGCAGAACAGCTCATATGTAGACAGATTCAATGTCAGGTCGCTCCATGTCAGCACATTCTCAAAAATAACATTCGCATTTCTCCTGTATAATGACCGCATTCTCGCAAGTAATTCATCTGAGGAGAAAGGCTTGGTCATGTAATCGTCGGCACCGATATCCAGACAGTTCACCTTGTCGGCGATTGTATCGCGCGCCGTCAGCATTATGACCGGGGTTTTGATCTTTTTGCTGCGGATTTCTTTCAGAACTTCATATCCGTTCATTTTCGGCAGCATAAAATCCAGCACAATCATATCATAGATACCGGACAGCGCATTATCCAGTCCGCTTTCACCGTCATAGCAGGCATCTACAATATATTTATTTTTATGAAAGATCTGAACCAGTGCATCCGAAAGAGCAACCTCATCTTCGACAAGAAGGATTCTCATGATCCGACGTCCTTTCTGTTTCGTTTGTTGATGAACAGTAAAACAACTTGTATCAACTGCATGTATTTATGATTTCTCAGTATCATTATACATGTTTTTTTTATAAAAAGCAAGTGCCTATTGTAATCTGATGATGCACAAATGTACGAAAACCGCATAAGATATAGAAAAATTTAAGAAAGAGGTGCATCTATATGCCGCGGATTTTTTTAAGCCCGTCCACACAGGAGTGGAATCCGTATGTGACGGAAGGAAAAAACGAAGAACTTGTCATGAATCAGCTTGCCGATGCAATGGAGCCTTATCTGCGCTCGACCGGAATTGAATATGTCCGGAATAATCCTTCCCGGAATGTTGCCGGTGCAATTGCCGATTCCAATGCCGGAAATTTTGACGTGCATCTTGCACTGCATTCCAATGCAGCACCGCAGCAGTTTTCCGGAATGCTGCGGGGAATTGATATCTATTTTGCGCCCCGCAGCTATCACAGCGAAACACTGGCAACGATTATTGCCAACAATTTACAGCGGATATATCCGATGCCGGAAGATGTCACGGCCCGCCCGACAACCAGTCTCGGAGAAGTTCTGCGGACAAAGGCAGTTGCGGTTCTTGCTGAGATCGGCTATCACGATAACCCGGAGGATGCAGAATGGCTGCAAAACAATTTACAGCTCATCGCACAGACAATGGTTCTTTCTCTTGCCGATTATTTCGGAATTCCGTTCATTGAAGCAGGACCGGTGATTCCGGGAACTGTTGATACACAGGGCAGCCGTCTGAATCTCAGAAGCTATCCCTCTCTTGCGGGTAAAATTCTGATACAGATTCCTGACAGAACACAGCTTCTTCTTTACGGCGAAACAGATGGATGGTATGTGACCGAATACAACGGTCAGACCGGATATGTCAGCGGGGAATTTATTCACCGGAATTAAGCATTTCCGCAGTTTTTTCGATGATTTCACGAAAAACAGGCGCAGCAGTTTTATTGCCTGAGCCGCCGTTTTCAATCAGTACGGTGACCGCATATTTCGGATGATATGCCGGAAAAAAGCCGGTCATCCATGCATGACAAAGTTCTGTTCCGTCTTCTGCATACTGACCTGTCTGCGCTGTTGAAGTTTTACCGGCAGCTATTGTATTGCGGGGTTTTGCGTTTGTATCGGCGTTTTCGTTAATCACTGCACACATCATTTCCTGCAGCCGTTCGGCGGTTGATTCGGAAATCGCTTGTTTACCGGAAGCCTGCGCAAATTTTTTTACGGATATTCCGTCCTGCGTGATGCCTTTGATGAGCTGCGGCTGAGTGTATTTTCCTCCGTTTGCAATACAGGCAGTCATCGCATTGATCTGTAACGGTGTGGCAAGCAGTTTTCCCTGTCCGAAGCTGAAATTTGCTTTTTCGGCATCAACGGACAGTTCTTCAACGCCCGGAAGATACCCGCGGTCAGATATCAAGCCGTTTGCAAGTTCAGTTTCTCTGCCGAAGCCGAAAGCGGACGCAGTCCGGTACAGTGACTCAGCTGTAAGAATCTGACTCAAAGAAATAAAGTACGGGTTGCACGATGCAACCAGAGCGTCCTGCATATTCAGCAGTCCGTGCCCGTTCCATTTGTGGCATCGAAAAATCTGGCTGTATATTGTTGTATATCCGTCGCACCGGTACATGAGCTGATCGGAAACACCGCTTTCCAGTGCTGCGGCTGCGGTAACAAGTTTGAATACGGAACCGACACTGTACGCAGACAATGCCCGGTTAAGAAACGGGCTTTGCGGATCGTTGAGTGCATATTCCAGATGCTCCGGATCATATACCGGAGTGCTGGCACAAGCAAGAATCTCTCCGGTATTACAGTCAGTCACGATTGCAGCTCCGGCAGCCGGAGCTGCTTTTTTCAGCGCTTCTTCCGTAACAGACTGAATTGCAAGATCCAGTGTTGTAACGACTCCCCCGCCCTTCTGCCCTGTGATTGCCATCTGACTTTCTGCACCTGCAAGGACTTCACCGCGTCCGCTGACTGTAAAAGTAATATCAGCAGTTTCATCACATGCTGTCAGCCATCCGGAATATCCCTTTTCCAATCCGGAAACGGCAATTCCGTTCTGCCGGTATCCGATCAGATGCTGTGCCGGAAGGGCGCCGGGTTTGCTTTGCGTACCGTACAGAATCCGCAGATTTTGTGTTTCATTTGCATTTTCAGATAAATAACATACAAATGGTGAAATATGCTGGAGTTGTTCCGATACCTCATCTCTGTCTTTAATTTTTGTAAATATAGAAGCTATTGTATCCGGTGTCGGATTTACCACTGCAAGAACAGTCTGTTCCGAATTGTTGATCGGATTCAGATACCGGTCATAGATTGTTCCGGTTGAAACAGGAACACTGAGATGATATTTTCCCTGACGCACTCCGGCAAGTGCAGTCTGATCCTGAGAAGCAACAGAATATAAACGGTAAATCATACCTGCCATGCCAAGTAATACCATTGCAGCAAGAATCATCAGCTGAACAGGCGTTTTCTTCAGCATAAAAATACACTCCCTTCATTCAAAAGAGAGTGTTGGCGGAATTATGATGATTTATGCATCCGGAGCAGATTCTCTGATTTCTATGCCGCTTGTATCATAGCAAACCCTTGCGTGGTTACGGCGAATCAGCTTTTTTTCGATATGATTTCCGGTCACGCAGTCGATTTTAGTCCGGTAAACATCTCCGTTCCGGTAGATCACGCCGTCTTCCCGTGAGAAAAAAACATTCTCAGCCTCGATATGGTATTTGAAAAGCTGGCGGCGATCCGCACGCAGTTCTCCGCAGAGATATTCGTCAGTCGTATAGACAATCAGCTGATAGGTCAGATCGGTTGTGTTTTTGAATCGGTAATCCAGATAATTATACAGAATTGAAGTGCCGGTTCCGAACGGAATTGTTCGCTTATAATCCGGGAAAAGGTCAATGCGTTCATGATGGTGATGCTCTGTGATTTCCATATCCGAATGCAGAATCATCCAGTGAATCAGGTTTGTCATCTGGCACATTCCGCCGCCGGTTCCCGATGAAGGGCGATCGGATACGATAGTCAGACCCTCCTGATATCCGCGCTTTTTGCTGAGTTTTCCGACCAGATACCAGAAGGAGAAAGTCTCGCCCGGACGAATCAGAATACCGTCAATTTTCGGAGCGGCAAGGGACAGATTTACAGCTTTATTCTCCTGAAGCTGCATATCCACATTTCCGAGCTTTCGCCGGATCAGAGAGTTGTGTTTATAAATCACAACGGGAAGCTTTTCTTCGGATTTGGTTTTTGCAAAGGAATGTCTCATTTTCAGGTTTTTCAGCGCTCTGAGTACAATACATTTCCGCTCTGAGATTGCATAGGTAAACGGCGAAATCTCACAGAACAGTTTCCGCTTCATGTTTGTCTCCTCATAAAAAATGTATGATCCTATATCTATATACTTATATAAAAAAATCACAGCAACTATGCCGGCTGACAAAATTGCTGTGATTTTATCATTTGAAAAGAAAATCAGATTGCAAAAGAACCGGACAGATAATCATCGTTTACAACATAATAAACCATGCCTTCTGCCGCATTGATATACAATGCCAGTTCTTTTACTTCATCCAGAGAATTGCCCTTTGCCGTCCAGTCTTCCTGAGCGCGGGCAATCAGAGAATCAGCCGAAGCGGATTTATCGCCAAGCTCAATCACGACCTTGGTTTCAATTTTATCTGCTTTTGCAGTTCTTTTTGCGCGGGCAGGCTTTTCGGCATCTGCCGCAGCAGCCTTTTTAGCGGTTCTCGGTTTTGCAACCTTTTTGGCAGCGGACTTGGCTTTTTCAACCACAATCTCTGCTTTTTCGACAGCAGTTTCAGCAGCTGCTTTTACGGTTTCTTTTGCGGTTTCGGCAGCAGCCTTTACCTTCTCAACCGTTTCTTCTGTTTTCTTTGTTCTTGCCATAATCATTATCCTCCTGTTACAGAACCTCTCTGACAGATTACTTTTCCGGATTTACGGCATCTTTCAGTGTCTTGCCTGCCTTGAATGCAAGTGCCTTGCAGGGCTTTGTGGTCATCACTTCGCCGGTGCGCGGATTCTTGCACTGTTTTGCAGGACGTTCACGGACTTCAAAAGTACCGAAACCGGTAATGGAAACCTTTTCACCTGCTACAAGAGCATCACTGATTGCATCGAGAACAAGATTCAGAGCTTTATCAGCTTCCTTCTTGGAGCAGTTTTCTTTTTTTGCAATAGCAGCAATAAGATCATTCTTTTTCATGCGGATATCCTCCTAAAAATAAAATCTATTGCTATTATATAACGAAAATACGTGATTTGTCAAATACAAATTCATTTTTCGGATTTTTCAATCAGAATCATGTCGATTCTTTTTGAAAACTTGGATATTTTTACATATTATTTAAGAATTTACAACATATGCGCACGAAGATCATCACCGGAAAGCGGGGAAAGATATGCAGGAGCTACGTCAAAAACAGTCTTGCAGCCGAACTGTTTTTCCTGTGCATAACGGTAAGCAGCGCGGGCATACGCAACCAGAACATTGGTTGTGAATTCCGGATTGGAGTCAAGCTTCAGGCTGTACTCAATCAGATGCTTATGTTCCCCGTTTTCGCCGGTTTTACCGCTGCGCATGACAAAACCGCCGTGCGGAATTCCTGCGTGATCGCGGTTCAGTTCTTCCTGTGAAATGAAATGAACGGTCGTGTCGTACTCATCGAAATAGTTGGGCATTGTTTTGATATCATGCTCAATCTTTGCAAGGTCGGCGCCCGGCTTTGCAACAACATAGCAGACACGCTGATGCTTTTCTCTGACGGAAAGCTCCGGCTGTTCGCCGCTGCGGACTGCTTCCATAGCAGATTCAACCGGCACAGTGTACTGTTTACCGTCCTGAACACCCTCTACACGGCGGATTGCATCGGAATGTCCCTGGCTGACGCCCTTGCCCCAGAATGTATAATCCTTGCCTTCAGGAAGAATGCAGTTTCCGTAAAGACGCGCAAGAGAGAACATGCCCGGATCCCAGCCGACGGAAATCATGGCGACATGTCCGTTTTCCTTTGCTGCTGCATCAACATTTGCAAAATGCTCCGGAATGCGTGCATGTGTATCAAAGCTGTCGATGACATTAAAAAGCTTTGCAAGTTCCGGTGTTTGCTGCGGAAGATCCGTTGCAGATCCGCCGCAGATAATGACAACGTCTGCTTCATCCGTGTGAGCGGCGAGTTCAGAAGTTCTGTAGACCGGAACCTGCGCAGTTTTGATTGCAACAGAAGCGGGATCACGGCGGGTTGCGACAAAACTCAGTTTCATATCAGGATTGCTGCGGATGGCAAGCTCAACTCCTTTTCCGAGATTGCCGTAACCGACAATACCAATGCGAATGTTGCTCATAGAATAGACCCTCCTTAGATATGCAAAAAAATTTACAGCCTTTATTATACTCCAATCCGAAAACTTTGTCAATAATTTCACAAAGATTTTTTGATTTTTTTGTATTGCAACAGACAGTTGCTTGCAATTTCAGTTCCGTTCTGCTATAATATCAGTGAGGTGAAAAACAATGGAAACTAAAAATATTATTCTTGATCTCCGGACCAAAAGCGGAATGACTCAGGAGGAACTTGCAGAAAAAGTATTTGTTACACGGCAGGCAGTTTCGCGCTGGGAAACGGGAGAAACCGTTCCGAATACGGAAACATTAAAAATGCTTTCATCCCTGTTCGGTGTTTCGATCAACACACTGCTCGGTTCCCCCAGAAAACTGATCTGCCAGTGCTGCGGTATGCCGCTTGAAGACGGCGTAATCAGCAAAGAGCCTGACGGGTCTCTGAACGAAGAATACTGCCAGTGGTGTTATCATGACGGCTGCTTTGCGTATTCTTCTGTCGAAGAACTGACAGATTTTCTGGTAGATCATATGTCCGGTCAGGATTTTCCGCCGGAGCAGGCATGCGCATATTTCACTCAGATGCTCCCGCAGCTAAACCATTGGAAAAAGTAAACGCTGAAAAGCCCGAATGCAGATGAAACTGCTTTCGGGCTTTTTCGTCATTCAGTTTTTAGTTGCCGAAGGCGATTGTATGCGCAACGCCGAACCATTCTCTGACCCAGTAGGTCGGCAGCAGATAATTCGGGGTTTCAGCCGGTTCCGTGCTGCAGTTCTCGATGCCTTCTTTCTTTGCAAGCATTTGCGAGCGAAGTGCATGAAAGCCATCGGTTACCAGTACAACGGCTCCGTTAATTCCGCGTTCATTCAAAATCTGTTTGGAAAAACGCATGTTTTCAGAGGTTGATACCGAGCGGTCTTCCATAATAATCCGTTCCTGCGGAATCCCCATCGAAATCAGTTCTTTTGCCATGCATTCCGCTTCAGATATTTCTTCATCCTTTCCTTTTCCGCCGGAAACAATCAGTAAAGCATCCGGATATTTCAGAGCTGCACGGTATCCCGCCTGAATTCTTCTGTAAAGCATCAGACTCGGCTCTGTCCCTCTGACCTTACATCCGAGCAGAATAATTGCCTGCGGCTGCCCTTTTGGCTTTTTATGTGCAGCATGATACATCAGGCAGCTAAGAATCAGGCAGTATAAAACGCCGAGCAACAGGATAATTCCGATCACGGAAAGGCAGATTCTTCCGGCTTTTCGCTCATGAATTCTTGCGAGCCGAACGGAAATCGGATGATTCAGAGCCGAAAATACAAACAGGCAAAAGCATACAGATAATCCGAAGAGATTACCGATATTGACAATCCGGACATTCATCGGCAGAAGAAAGATCAGCATTCCGAGAAAACTCAGTATTATCAGGACAGAACGGACAGCAATGCTTTCAATTCTCAGCATTTTGATTCGGAACAAATTCTCGCAACACCGTCACTGATTGCAGCGGATGCAACCGCTTCGGCAACAGCCTGAGCGACCTTCGGATCAAACGGATTCGGAATTACGCAGTCCGGAGAAAGCTCATTATCCGAAACACAGCCTGCAATTGCTGCCGCTGCTGCATGCTTCATGCCCTCTGTGATATCGGATGCACGGACAGAAAGCGCACCTTTGAAAATTCCGGGAAATGCGAGCACATTGTTAATCTGATTCGGGAAATCACTTCTTCCCGTACCGACAACAAACGCACCGGCTTCTTTAGCAAGTTCGGGCATGATTTCCGGTGTCGGATTTGCCATTGCAAAAATAAACGGTTTCTCGTTCATGGTTTTCACCATTTCAGGTGTGACAAGATTCGGCTTAGAGACACCGATAAATACGTCTGCGCCCTTCATGGCATCCGCCAAACCGCCGTGAATTCTCTGAAGATTGGTTCGCTTGGAAAGAGAAGTCAGTGCTTCGGAGGAAAGCTTATCTCCTTCACATACAATTCCCTTTGAGTTGAGCATCAGGATATCCTGCACACCGATGGAAAGAAGCATCTCGGCAATTGCGACACCGGCTGCACCAGCACCGTTAATCACAATTTTCAGGTCACTGAGTGATTTTCCGGCGAGTTTTGCAGCATTCATAATTGCGGCAGAAGCGACAACCGCCGTTCCGTGCTGATCATCGTGAAAAACAGGAATATCGACCATTTTCTTGAGTTTTTTCTCGATTTCAAAGCATCTCGGCGCTGAGATATCCTCAAGGTTGATGCCGCCGAAGCTGCCGGCAATCAGTGCAACCGTTTTGCAGAATTCATCCGGATCTTTGGTATCAACACAAAGCGGAATCGCATCAACACCGCCGAATTCGGAAAACAGAGCACACTTTCCCTCCATAACCGGCATTGCAGCGAGCGGACCGATATCACCGAGTCCGAGTACGGCAGTACCGTCCGTGATGACGGCGACCAGATTCTGCCTGCCTGTCAGATCATAGGAGAGCGAGGGATTTTTCTGAATTTCAAGGCAAGGACGTGCTACACCCGGCGTATATGCGACCGACAGCGCATCCTTGTCTTTAATTGAAACTTTTGAGCGGATTTCGAGCTTTCCGCCCCATTCCATATGAGCGGCAAGCGCTTTTTCCATAATATCCATTTCAGAACACTCCTTTTGAAAAATGTATTACAGTAGTATTATAGCACATCGGGACATAAATTTCAACCCTTAATGCAATTCCTTAAATATTGAATCAGAATGCGCTTCAGAAGAGTAAAATTCCGGAATAAAGCTTTCGGAAGCTGCCTCGCCTTCCTGAGAAAAAGCATTCTGTATACCGATCTGAACAGCATACTGCAAAACATGTTCATATTCCCTTTGTGTAATCCGCCTTGAAAGGAGCGGATGATTCTGCATATGCTTCATCGGTGTATACTGGCTCATAATGCTGTAGCCGATTCTGTTTCCGTACTGCTGATAAAGATACCAGAGAATTTTCCTGGCTTCCTGCGCATGTCCGGGCAGAATCAGATGTCTGACCTGTACGCCACTGTGCATCAGCCCGGTTTTCGGATCTGTCACGGGGCTGCCGCACTGACGGAACATTTCTGCAATTGCTGCCTTTGCTACATCCGGATAATCTTCTGCACGGGAATACTCTTTCGCAGTCTGCGGATTAATGTACTTAAAATCAGGAAGATAAATGTCAATCAGCCCATCCAGCGCATTTAGCGTATCAACCGAATCGTATCCGCCGGAATTCCAGATAACCGGTAAATCCAGTCCCCGTTTCTTTGCCTGTTCCAGCACCGGTACCAGCTGAAAGGAAAAGTGGCTCGGCGTAACCAGGTTAATATTATGAACACCCTGCTCTGCTAGAGAAAAGAAAACAGAAATAAGCTGCTCTGATGTAACCGTGTATCCGATTCCTGAAACGGCAATATCATGGTTCTGACAATAAATGCATTGCAGATTACAGCCGGAAAAAAACACGGTTCCCGAACCGTTCTGTCCGCTGATCGGAGGTTCCTCCCAGTAATGCGGAGCAGCTCTGGCAATCCGAAATACACTGAATTCTCCGCAGAAACCACGCTGCTGCTCCCGATTTACACCGCATTTACGCGGACACATCGTGCAATTAAATTCTGTCATTCGGGTAATCCTTTCATATTCTAAGTTGTTTGCGGCTGTGAATTATAATTTATATGCCGGCAGGATGAATCGCAGTATACAGCAATTCTGTCTTCATCATATCACTTATTGCCAAAAAAGTCAATTCTCACTTTTTGGCAAACATACCCACAGCTGTTCCCGCGTTCAGACTGTCGTTTTTCTGTTCGTTTCCTATATTATCTATAAGATATATAGGATATCTAAGATACATTTTATGCAAACAGACAAAATGTATCTTTTTTGTAAAGAAAAGCTTGACATGGTACCGTTTTTGTTGTAGAATTAACATACTATTTCGATAGGGATTATAAGAAACAATCCATTTCATAAAGAAAGGCTTGATGATATGTCTGAATTACTGAGAATCCAAAATCTCTCCGCCGGAATCGAAGGCAAAGAGCTTCTCCACGGAATTTCACTTTCCGTATCGGAAGGTGAAACGCATGTCCTGATGGGACAGAACGGTGCCGGAAAATCTACGCTCGGAAGCACGATTATGGGCAGTCCCGAATACACCGTGACAGACGGAAATATATACTTTGACGGTGAGAATATTACAAACGAAAGTGCAGACAAACGTGCGAAGCGCGGGATATTTCTCTCTTTTCAGAATCCGATTGAAATTCCCGGCATTACGCTTTCAGAGTTTCTGCGGAACGCGCTCGAACAGCAGACCGGCATGAGAATCAAGCTGTGGGAGCATAAAAAAAAGCTGAAAGCTGCAATGGAAACACTCAGCATGGACTTTTCTTATGCAGAACGCGACCTGAATGTCGGCTTTTCAGGCGGAGAAAAGAAAAAAGCCGAGATTTTACAGCTTCTGATGCTGCAGCCGAAGCTGGCAATTTTGGATGAAACCGATTCGGGACTTGATGTAGATGCCGTAAAAATAGTTTCCAAAGGGATTGAAGAATACCGTAAAACAGTGAACGGTGCGCTTATAATCATTACTCATAACACCAAAATTCTCGAAGAACTTCATGTTGACTGCACTCATATCCTTTCAAACGGCAGAATCGTAAAAGAGGGAGACGGTCAGCTTGCAGCCGATGTGCTTGCGAACGGCTTTGAAAAATATATCGGAGAGGTATAAAATGAGCAGAAAAACACAGGTTTCAGACATTGACCGGTCACTGTATGATTTTCGCTATGAAGAAGATGCAAACGATTTTCTGGAAAGCGGTATTTCACCGGAGATTATCCGTGAAATATCAGATGAGAAAGGTGATCCTGACTGGATGCGAGCATTTCGCCTCAAATCTCTTGAAATTTATCACCGCACACCGATGGTACATTGGGGCGCTTCCATTGACGGACTGAATCTTGACAATATTGTCACTTATATTCGCCCGAAAAGCCGTATGAATACTAACTGGGACAGTGTTCCCGAAGAAATAAAATCGACATTTGAAAAGCTGGGGATTCCCCAGGCAGAACGGGAAAGTCTTGCCGGTGTAGGTGCGCAGTATGACTCAGAATTAGTTTACCACAATGTTCGGGCAGAAGTCGCACAGTCGGGTGTGATTTACACAGATCTTGAAAGTGCGATGCATGATGAACGGTATGCAGAAATAATCCGTTCGCATTTCATGAAACTTGTTCCTCCCGAAGATCATAAATTTGCGGCGCTGCACGGCGCGGTCTGGTCAGGCGGATCTTTCGTATATGTTCCGAAAAATGTGCATCTTGAAATTCCGCTTCAGTCCTATTTCCGGCTAAATGCAAAAGGTGCCGGTCAGTTTGAGCATACTCTGATTATTCTTGAAGAAGGTGCATACCTGCACTTTATCGAAGGTTGTTCTGCACCGAAGTATTACGAAGCCGGTCTGCACGCTGGCTGTGTGGAACTGTATGTCGGAAAAAATGCAACGCTGCGATATTCAACGATTGAAAACTGGTCGAAAAACATGTATAATCTGAATACAAAGCGTGCGCTGGTTGATGAGGGCGGAAAGATCGAATGGGTTTCGGGCAGTTTCGGTTCACATGTTTCCTATCTTTACCCTATGAGCATCCTGAACGGCAGAGGCGCAAGTGCAGAATTCACCGGAATCACATTTGCCGGCGAAGGTCAGGATCTCGATACAGGCGCGAAGATTGTCCACAATGCACCTGATACTTCATCCTATATCAATACAAAATCCATCAGCAAATCAGGCGGAAAAAGCACATTCAGAAGTGCTGTGACCGTAAACGAAAATGCGGTCGGCAGCAAATCATCCGTCAACTGCGAATCACTGATGCTTGACCGTATTTCGCGTTCGGACACAGTACCGGTTATTGACGCCAAAACAGATCAATGTGATATCGGACATGAAGCGAAGATCGGAAGAATCAGCAATGAAGCAATCTTCTATCTGATGGCGAGAGGTATATGCGAGGAAGAAGCAAGAGCAATGATTGTTCGCGGATTTGCAGACAATGTTTCAAAAGAGCTTCCGCTGGAATATGCAGTGGAAATGAATAATCTAATCGGGCTGGAAATGCACGGAAGTGTTGGATGAGGAGGAAATGCTATGCCAAAAACAAAACTGAATATACTCCCTGTCCGTACATTTGAAAGACTCGGCGTGAACGATACAGAGCGTGATATCCGGAGAATGGAAACTGAAAATATCATTGTACCTGACAGCGAAAATCAGGTTATCGTGCAATATAAGGAAACGGATACAGAAACAAATATAGTATTAGAACAAAATGCAGGATTGAAACTCATTCAGATTTTTGACAGAAAAACGCAGACCGTTTCAAAGCTGAAAGCTAACCTTGCCGAGAATGCCAAGCTGAACCTGTTTCAATTATATCTCGGCAGTGATACTGTCAGTGAAATTATTACGGAACTAAACGGCGAAAATGCCTTTTTTTCAGCCGAAATCGGTTATGATCTCAAGGAAGACGATCAGCTTGACATCAATCTGATTGCGAACCATCACGGCAGAAAGAGTGTATCGGATATCTCAGTAAGCGGTGTGCTGCGGGAAAATGCCCGAAAAATCTTTAAGGGAACGATTGACTTCAAACACGGTTCTGTCGGTGCTGCCGGAAACGAGAAAGAGGACGTGATTCTCCTGAGTAAAAATGTACGGAACAAGACTGTCCCGATAATTCTTTGTGCTGAGGAAGATGTCATCGGCAATCACGGCGCAACAATCGGGCGGATTGATGAACGCCATATTTTCTACATGAAATCAAGAGGAATCCCGGAGAAAAAAGCATATGAACTTATTGCAAAGTCCAAACTCATGAAAGTAATCGAGCAGATAGATAACGAACAGGTAAAAAAACACATTTACGGTTCGCTGATGTGGGGTGATTATCTTGAATAACAATCCGTATAAAGCCGATTTTCCGGTATTCAGGCATTATCCCGATCTAGTCTATCTGGATAATGCTGCAACGACACAAAAGCCGATTCAGGTAATGAGATCGGTAGAGAAATATTACAGCGAAGAGAATGCAAATCCTCTGCGCGGACTGTATGAACTCAGCATCAAAGCAACGGATGCATATGAGAACGCCCGTGAAGCTGTGAGAAAATTTATCGGTGCGAAAAGTACAAAAGAAATTATTTTTACCAGAAATGCAACCGAGAGCCTGAATTTGATTGCGTACAGCTTCGGAAAAGCGTTTATCCGTGAAGGAGATGAGATTCTTGTCGGAGTCTCCGAGCATCACTCCAACCTCCTCCCGTGGCAGAATCTCGCCAGAGAGACCGGCTCTGTACTGAAATTTCTGGAATGTGACCGGCAGGGCGCATATTCTCCGGAAGACCTGAAAGCTGCGCTTACGCCGAACACCAGGCTTTTTGCAATCGCACAGGTATCCAATGTCTTCGGACGTTTCAATCCGATCAGGGAATTTGCAGAAATCTGTCACAGAAACGGTACACGGATTGTCTGTGACGGCGCACAGAGCGTACCGCATGCACCCGTTGATGTAGAGGATCTTGATGTCGATTTTCTCGCATTCTCCGGACATAAGCTGTATGCTCCGATGGGAATCGGTGTGCTGTACGGGCGTGAGGAACTGCTTGAACAAATGCCGCCGTTCCTCAGCGGAGGCGAGATGATTGCATATGTCACAAGAGAAAATGCAACCTATGCGGATCTTCCGCATAAGTTTGAAGCCGGAACGGTGAATGCCGGCGGTGCTGCGGGACTTCGCGCTGCAATCGGCTATATAGAGAGCATCGGTTTTGAAAATATTGTTCAGCGTGAAAAAGAGCTGACAGCCCTTGCGTTTCATGAGATGAAACGGATCGAACACGTCAGCATCATAGGAAGTGAGAACTCGGAGGATCATAACGGGATTATCACGTTTACGGTAGACGGTGTTCATCCGCACGATATCGCAGCAGTCTTTGATGCAGACGGTATCGCTGTTCGGGCAGGTCATCACTGTGCACAGCCGCTTCATCAGCATATCGGCGTGCAGTCTACGGCAAGAATGAGTCTTGCTTTTTATAATGAAGAGAAAGATATTGAACGATTTATTGACACGCTGAAAACAGTCAGGAGGCGAATGGGATATGGGGGATAATATTTACAATGAAGTGCTGATTGACCACAATCTGCACCCGATGCATCTTCATGATTTGTCCTGTGCAACCTGTTCAAATGACGGACTAAATCCAACATGCGGTGACAGCCTTTCGCTTCATCTGAATATCGAAAACGGGGTTATAAAAGACGGCTCTTTTACAGGGGTCGGCTGCGCAATCTCACAGGCATCGACAGACATTATGCTTGATCTCATAATCGGCAGAAGCACGGAGGATGCACTGCATCTGAAAGAACTGTTTTCAAAAATGATAAACGGTGACATCTCACAGGAAGAAATTGACGAATTGGAAGAAGCAGGCGCGCTGCAAAACATCTCAAAAATGCCTGCAAGAGTCAAATGCGCACTTCTCGGATGGGATACTCTTGAAAAACTGCTTAAGGAAGAAGGTGCAAAATGAGAATCTCAACCAAAGTCGAATACGGACTGGTAGCTCTGACAGATATTGCGTTTTATTCTGAAAAAAACGTAGTTTCTACCGCCGATATTGCCAAAAGGCAAAACATATCTCAGAAATATCTGGAACAAATTCTGATGCGCCTGAAACAAGCCGGACTTCTGAAAGCAACTAAGGGAGCCGGCGGCGGATACAGCCTGTCCCGCAGTGCTGATAAAATCTTGATGACAGATGTACTGGACGCGCTTGACAATTCTCTCCTTGCAGATAATGAACATTATGAGGATGACAGACTGAGCGAACTGAAAGAATCAGCTAATGTCTGCTTCTGGAATAAGATCAATGAACAGCTGAGAAGATTTACGGACAATATGACACTGCGGGATTTTATGTCACTGTGCAGTGAGCATAAACAAAGTGTTTGGGATCTTTATGTTATCTAAATGCACGAAAAAGCGCGCTGTTGTCGGAATGTCCGGCGGAGTAGACAGTGCCGTAGCTGCGTATCTTCTGAAAATTGCGGGATATGAAGTAATCGGAGTCACCCTGCGGACATGGACCGGTGATGACGGAAAAGAAAGCCGCTGCTGTGAGATTACAGACGCACGCATGATTGCCGATACTCTGGACATCCCCTACTATGTGCTGAACTGTCAGGATCAGTTCCGTCAGTTTGTCACAGAGCCGTTTATACATTCATATCTCAGCGGAAAGACACCGAACCCCTGTATTCTGTGCAACCGATATATAAAGTGGGAGAATTTGCTGGATGCTGCCGACCGATTTGGTGCAGAATATGTCTCAACGGGTCATTATGCGGGTGTAATAAAGCTTTCAAACGGAAGATACACCTTGCAGCAGGCAAAGCATATTCCGAAAGATCAGACTTATATGCTTTACCGACTGACACAGGAGCAGCTGAAGCGAACACTGATGCCGCTCAAAAACCTGACAAAAGCGGAAGTCCGCAGGATTGCCGAAGCAGCCGGAATTCCTGTCGCCGATAAAAAAGATTCACAGGAAATATGTTTTGTGACTGACGGAACACATGCCGATTTTATAAACAATCATATCACTTGTGATCCTCCGCAGACAGGCAGTTTTGCTGATGAGTCCGGAAATATTATCGGAAGACATTCCGGAATTCATCATTATACGGTCGGGCAGCGCAAGGGTCTCGGCTTATCGCTGGGATATCCGGCATATATCAGGCAGATTGATGCAATAAATAACAGAATTATCATCGGAGACGAACAATCGCTTTATTCCGATACAGTTATAATCAGCGATCTCGCATTTATGGGAATTCCGGAAATCAGAACAGATGAACCTATTCTGGGGAAAGCAAAAATACGCTATCATCACGCGATGCAGGCTGCTGAAGCAGAATTTCTGACCGGAAATAAGCTTGCTCTGCATTTTCATCAGCCTGTCAGAGCGGCTGCACCGGGTCAATCCGCAGTTCTGTATGATGATAACGGCTGCATTCTTTGCGGCGGTATCATTGAGAACAGTTTTGAACGGAGACAGCATTCACGGGATTGAAATATGATAATGAATACAGCACTTTAGAATGAAAGTAAAACACCCTGCTGCACCTGAAAGGCATTCTTTTCCTCTGTTTCCAGTATTTTTGCATTGAAAGCTAAGCCGTGAAATGCTATAATAGTCTTATCCTACATATGAGGAAGGAGGCTGCTTTTCATGTGCTGCAATAACTGGTTTCAGTCACTTTGTGCATTTCTGAGAAATATCTGCGGCGGGTGCTGCTGATCCTTCGTTATGCGGGGATTCTTTTACAGGAAAGAATCCCCGCATTCTCTGTTTATACTGCTTTATCTACTTCTGATACGCTTACCGGCAGAATCATTTTTCCTGAACCCATTGTTTTTTTTCACAAAGTATGCTACAATATAGAAAGAAACTATCGGTAAGGAACGGTGATCTATGGCATGGCTGTCTGGAATCCGTGGCACGGATGCCGCAAAATTAGCCCCGGCTGCGCAAATTGCTATGTTTACCGCCGGGACGAAAGCATCGGAAAAGACGCTTCAGTTGTTGCAAAGACAGGAGATTATAACCTCCCGCTGAAAAAGAACCGGCAGGGTCTGTATAAGCTGACCGCAGAAGACGGAGTTGTATTTACCTGCATGACCTCTGATTTCTTCCTGGATCTGGCAGATGACTGGCGTCAGGACTGCTGGGATATGATACGTCAGCGAAAAGATTTGCAGTTTCATATCATTACCAAAAGAATTGACCGCTTTGCTCAGTGCATCCCGCCGGACTGGGGCGACGGCTGGGATCATGTGACAATTTGCAGCACCTGTGAAAATCAGGACAGAACGGATTACAGACTGCCGATTCTGCTGAATCTTCCGATTAGACACAGAGAAATTATCTGTGAACCGCTGCTCGGCGGGATTCAAATGCAAAAATATCTGGAAACAGGATTGATCGAACATGTCACCTGCGGCGGAGAATCCGGCGATCATGCCCGGCTCTGCGACTTCCGGTGGATTCAGGAGATCCGCAGAGAATGTATTCGCTGCGGTATTCCGTTTTATTTTAAGCAAACAGGGGCATTGTTTGCAAAAGACGGGAAAATTTATCGAATTGATCGAAAGCTGCAGATGCCACAGGCAAAAAAATCCGGTTACAGCTATATCCCTGGAACCGGCTCGGCAAATGCGATCAAATATCAGCTTCCGGAGCGCGGCGCACTGTTTGCCGGACTGCGCAAATCGGATTTCAGAAGCCGCTTTCATCTGACAGATCAGGACAGGACGTATATCCAAGAGAAAGGTTTGGATATCATTCGCAGACATGCCGCGGATTTTGTTGCAAAACGTCTTTCGCCGGAGAACCCTGAACATGACGGAAAACAGACTCCGATGAAAGGACATCCGGTTTTTTCTGCGCAGCACGCAACTGCCTGCTGCTGCCGGAGCTGTCTGGAAAAATGGCATCATATCCCTGCCGGAAAAATTCTGACAGACTGCGAACAAGCATATATTGTCGAAGTTCTGATGCAGTGGATTTCAGAAGAATTAACAACATAATCGCAAAAGGAGAAATTTGATATGAAGCCGGAAATCACTGTCAACACGCAAAGCAGCATCTGCGTGGAATCCGCTGATACAGTCATTCGGTTTGATCCGTTCAAGATTAAGGATGAACCGCATGATGCCGATATCATTTTTATCACGCATGACCACTATGACCACTTTTCTCCGGAAGATATCCGGAAAGTCAGCAAGCCCGATACATTGCTTGTTGCGCCGAAAAACATGGCAAAACAGCTTGCAAAGACGGAATACACAAATATTTTACTCCTGTCGCCCGGTGAGAAAAGCATTGTGAAGGGAATTCCTGTTGAGACTGTTCCTGCCTATAATATTCTGAAACCGTTTCACCCCAAATCAAGCGGAAATCTGGGATATATTATTACGGCAGACGGACAGCGGATTTATGCCGCCGGCGATACGGATGCCGTCAAAGAAGCCAAAGCTGTCAAGTGTGACATTGCCCTTGTGCCGATCGGCGGTACGTTTACCATGAACGCCAAAGAAGCCGCTGCGCTTGTCAATTCCATCAAGCCCCGGATTGCCGTCCCGATTCATTACGGCTCTATTGTCGGAAAAACAAGCGACGGCGAAACCTTCCGAAAACTGGCTGACAAAGAAATCGAAACGAGGCTGCTCCTGACAGAAGGAACCTGATTGTTTTCAAAAAACTGATGCACTCTGTACGAAAAATACCCCGCAGATTTATAAATCTGCGGTGTATTCTGAGTCTATTTCAGTTTTTCCAGTTCCGTCCATCCGAACGGTACATCTGCCGTATTCGGTGCGCCGATCAGCTGCGTCGGATCGTTTTCACGCTGAAAGACACGGTCGAAACGGACATCTGCCTCAATATTGGTTCCGTCCGTTCTGGTATAGGTATTCACTCCCATAATTGACTCATGCTGCAATCTGGAGCGACGGTCAAATGCAGCATTGTCTGCGGCAATCCGCTGCTGAAACAGATTGTCTCTGTGCTCGTTGAGATCACGCATAATCTCGCTCCGGCGGTCGAATGAACGCTGCTGATCCCGTACCATCTGCTGCATGATATTCGCAGCCTGCTGCTGATCCGCCATCTGCCGTACCATAATCTGTTCCCGCAGGCGATTGATCTGCTGTTCTGTTTCGGGTGCAACTTTCAGCGAATTAAGAAATTTATAGAAATCACAGACCGCCTCTTTATCCGGCAGTGAATCAGACAAAAAGCCCGCAAAAGCAGGGATCAGCCATGTAATCATATTGGTTGTGAAACCGTCTGTTCTGTGGCATCCAAACTGTGTATTCGGGTCTGTGTCTATTACCGGCATTCCCTGCTGCTGCGGCATTTGAAAGAACGGCAGCCGACCCATTGTGCGCATGGATTGAAGCATCTGGTTTGTTCGTGCCTGAGATTGCAGCAGCGAAGGACTGAAGGCGCCGAATTCGTCTGCGATCATCACTGTATAAAGCAACAGATATTTTTTTCTGCCGCCGATCTCTGCTTCATAGAGTTTTCCGCCCTCGGCTCCGTACTCCCCCTGCACCACATACTGTATGAAATTCCCCTGACTCCGCGATTCGATTTGCTGCTTGCGCTTCATCAGAATTTCATATAATTTTTGCTGAGATTCCTGAAATGCAGGCACACGCTTTACGAGGCGCAGTGCCTTTGTAGCGAGTAATGCAGCGGCATTTTCATCAAGATATGCATCAAATAAACGAAACGGATTCTCAGCATTCGGATCAAGTTTATTGATGCTGCGGATTTTTTCCTTCCGGCAGAAATATTCGCTGCCGGCTTCGTTTTTTGCAAAAGCCCACAGAAGCAAAGGAAAATCCGGCGTCTGAAAACTCGGCTCATATTTCGCATAGCCGGTAAAGCTTTCCGGAAGCCAGCCGGTAAAAATTTTCTCTTTTTCGCTGCTGAAAAAATCTGTATTACTCTGCTGCGCGGCTGTTTCGCTTTGCGTCAGTTCAATCAAGCTGTTTTCATCATAATTTCTGACTGTATCCTGTTCAGAAGCTGTTTGTTGTGCCGGCATGTTATCGTTTACAGATTCCGGTCTGTTTTTTTTCGGTATGGCTATTTCTTCGCCGCAATACAGACAGAATCTCGGCGGTTTTGCAGCATCATACATAATTTTCTTTCCGCAGTAAATGCAGAATAAAGAACGTGTATCCATGAAAATATTCTCCTCCCCTCTTGTATGTCACAGTTTCATTATATCATATTACGGCAAAAAACGCAATGGGAATAATGAGAAAGAATCCGAACGGGGACTTCCGGCAGCGGTATCGCCGGCGCGGGCTCCGCGCTTATATCATATTACGGCAAAAAACGCAATGGAGAGCGGGAGAAAAATTTCACCGGGAATCATATGGCGGCTGTCACGGATGCCGGCTTATATTTTGCATGAGAATGATTTCATTCAGAACCCGTTGTGCAATCTCCTCTCCGGATACACGGGAAGCTGTGTCAATTTTTTCCTCATAGCCTGTCAGAGCAGCAAATGCAGAAAACTGTGCTGCACGGTTTGCGATCGGCATTTGCTTCCGCTTTTTTGAGACATGATGCGGGTGTTCCATAATATCAGAAAATGTATCCATGCTCTCACCTCATGCCCTATGGCCGCCGATCTGCCCGTTGCGGGCTCTGGCAGTCGCACCTTCCATAAAATTCATGCCTTTTAGAACTGCATTTTTTCCGTATTTGTTTTTCAGCGCCAGCATTGTTTCCTGAAGCTTCCGTTCTTTGGTTTCCTTTTGAACGCTGCCGCATTCCTGCACTTCCGCAGCGTCAAACAGTCCGTACTGCAAGGGCGTATCGCTCTCCGGTGCATCCTGTTCACAAATCACATGATTGGCTGTAACATTCAGCCGTTTCACAAGCAGTTGTTTCTCCGCAATATGATCGAACAGCTGCATGACCGCTGCAAGAATCATTTGAGCCGATGCCGTATGCTTTCCGAGATTCACCGAACCGTGAGCAGGTACCGGTGCAAGTTTGCCGTAATAATTCCGCTTCATTGCACCCTTGTAATCCTCCGGCACTCCGGTATGATCGTATCCGATATCCAGTACAATCTGATCGGAAACCAAACCGTGACGTACCAGATCCAGCACAAGCTGATCCGTCATTTCCCGTATAATCAATTTTGCTTTTTCCGCAGAATACGGTTCAGAAAGCACCTGTCCCTGTGATACACTGTGATTGTCCGGACGGTATGCCTTAATTGCGGCAATGGTGCAGGGTTCCCAGCCCCATGCATGGTCAATCATCAGTTCTGCTTTCATCCCGAACAGTTCATACAGTCGATCTTCATCATATTCCGAATAGCGGGCAAGCTGACCCATATTGTAGATAGAAAGCGAGCGAAGCCGTTTTGCTGCTCCGCTGCCGATCATCCAGAAATCCGTAATCGGCGTATGTGTCCATAACTGTTTCCGGAAAGAGCGCTCATTCAGTTCCGCAATACGCACACCGTCCCTGTCAGGCGTCATTTTCTTTGCCACAATATCCATTGCGACCTTGGCAAGAAACAGATTCGTTCCGATGCCCGCCGTTGCCGTGATGCCGGATACCTGCAGCACATCATGTATCATGCGCATCACAAGCTCATGTGCTGTGCAATGATAGGTTTCCAGATAATTTGTCACATCCAAAAACACTTCGTCAATCGAATAGACATGAATATCCTCCGGTGCGATATACTTCAGGTAAATTCTGAAAATATCAGTGCTGATTTCCATATACCGGTGCATCTGCGGTGCTGCAACCACATAACTAAGTTTCAGGGAAGGATTCTTTGCAAGTTCGTCCGCACAGCAGGATGAACCGGAAAACCTGCCGTCCGGCGCCAAAAGCAGGCGGCGGTTGTTTTCTGCTTCAACCTTTTGTATAACCTCGAAAAGACGCGGTCTGCCGGAAATGCCGATTGCTTTCAGTGACGGTGAAACAGCAAGGCAAATCGTTTTCTCCGTGCGGCTGATATCGGCCACAACAAGATTTGCGGTCAGCGGATCAAGGCCGCGTTCCACACACTCTGCCGATGCATAAAAAGACTTCAGGTCAATGGCTGCATAAACCGGCATTAGGCGTTCCTCCTTCTGTATTATTCAGACATCAGGCGCAGTAAGGTATCATCATCCAGCTCTGTGCCGTATTTTGCAAAAAATGCTCTGATATCCCGCTCTGACTGCACCAGTTCCGCATACCGCAGACGGTGCGCTCCGCGGTCATAAAACCCGATCGTCCGCTCACCGGTGCAGGTGCTGGCTTCGGTACGGATATCTGCTGCCGTAAACGGTTCCGGAATCGGCAGAGTTTCCTTTTTTCTGTAAAACAGTTTCATAGCATCACCTATTCACTTGTATGCCGGAAAAAGCGTGCATCCGGCTGATAAGGTACTTTCATGTTCATACCCAGCTTGTTCATCTCCTGAATCTTAATCAGCAGAAGATTGATATTGACTTTCAGAATTTTAGCGGTTGATGCCAGATCATAACCGTCACGGAAAAGCCCGTCCATTTCATTCTCATCTATCAGAAGATGCGCATTAAAGGCATTTGCTTCATATTCGGTCATATCATGCATGTCAAACAATTCAAATTCGCGCAGACCTTCTCCGCCGGCCAATGCGCGGTGAAGCTGATCATGCCCGATTTCATGACCCAGAACCATTCGGTACAGAACTTCATTGATATTCGGATTCATGAGTATGATTCTGTTTTTCATTTTATAAGTATACATTCCAAGCAAATCCGTCAGTTCCGGAACATCCCTTACAATGATGCCGATTGATTCTGCGATGATAAACGGATCGTTTGTCCGATGCTGCCGGATCAGGGTGTTTGCCTGTCTGTATATTCCATGCGAATCCATAGGTTCCCCTTTCAGATTATTTCTTGTTTTCATCCTTGCGGTACTTATGCGGTGTATACTTCCTGTTCTTTTCCTTGCATTCAAAATATACCTTTTGCAGCGCAATCATGATTGCGTCCCGGTCACTGTCAGTCAGTTCGCCGCCTGCAAACAGACCGGTCATTTCAGCGAGAAGCGCCTCTGCCTGCCGCCTGCCGCGGGAACCATACTGTACCGATGCTTCTGTTATAAACGCTTCGTCCTCTGTCAGCAGGTAGTTCGTATCCACTCCGAACAGATTCGCAAGCTTCTGATAAACCTCACGTTTTCTGGGATACCGCCCGTCCAGCTCATAGGATATATATGTTCTGGATGTGACGCCGATTGCATCGGCACATTCCTGCTGCGTAATCCCTTTTTGGGTGCGCAGCGCTTTCAGCTTTTCCGCAAATTTCATGGAGACCTCCTTTAATATGCAAATTTTTCATCAGTATCGTTCTTTATATGAAATTCACTTTCAGATATACTATAACACATTTTCATTCAAAAGTCAATAGGATTTCCGAATTTATTACTTCATAATAATACCAATACGCAAAATTCCGGGTTTATGGGAATGACACATTATTATATAACAGACGAAAGCGGATTCATAAAAGAACCCGCTTTCGTTAATATTTATATTCATAGAACACGGCATTTCCGAAGAACTGATCGCTGCCCCAAAGCGCTTTCATAAAGTTTTGATAAGACTCATGCGCAATCTGCATCATTCTGTGAAATATTTCAATGGATGTTTTCCCAATATCCTGTGTCGAAGCCGGAAAATCATACTCCAGAATAACGCTGTTTTCATGAGGAATCAGAGAAAATTTGATATAACGGTATTTTCGGTTCATCTCATTTACAACGCGCAGAATTCGTTTCTTTTCCTCCTCTGTCCGGAAGCGGACAAAATTCGGTACGCGCACTGCAACATCGCTGTCATCATCCGAGGAAATAAACCAGATGCAGAACGCCGTATAACCGACCTGCACATCAGCACCGACCCGTGACGTCTCATCTGCTTCAAAAATCCGATATTTGATGTCATGCTCATCAAAAGCTTCGGATATTTCCTCCGTTGCACGAAACATCATGACATTTCCTCCTTATTTCCGTCGGAAAGAAGCTGCATCAATTCCGGATAGCACAAGTCAAGAATATGCGCACTTCGCATCAAAATCTCGAAAGCGGCTTCACCGACCTGTTCTTCACTGACCGGAAGATCATATTCCACATCCACCGTATTGTGATCGGTATCGACGGAAAACTTCAGAAAACGGTAACGGTAATTAAAGGAATTGATGGTTTCGGTCGCAGAAGCCAGCTTTTCCGCCGGAAACCGAATCAGATTATAGATCCGCATTGCAACATCATTATCCTCACTGTGAGAAATAAACAGCACTTCAAATTCCGTAACATCAGTTGTGATACCGACATGAACGACACTGGTTCCCTCACGTTCCTCGACACCGCACCGCATATTATGGGTACGCAGAGTCTCCTGAATTGCCTCCGTTGCAGGGAAAATCATTTTCTCAGCCCCCTTTTTCTTATTATAATGCATTTTCGTTGCCTTGTCAAGCAAGTATACGTCAAATTCAACCGCAAGCACGGCAACAGCCCGTATCCCTCTTGACATTTACGGAAATCTGTTTTATAATAAGGTGTAAAGACTATGGAAAGGCGGTTTTTCGACATGAAAAATACCGAAAAAACAATGGATCAGCTTGTCGCACTCTGTCAGGGGCGCGGTTTTGTCTATGCAGGCTCCGAAATCTACGGCGGTCTCGCCAATACATGGGACTACGGTCCGCTTGGTGTCGAGCTGAAAAATAATATCAAAAAGGCATGGTGGCACTTCTTTGTCCAGGCGAATCCGCACAATGTCGGACTGGACAGTGCAATTCTGATGAATCCGCAGACATGGGTTGCATCCGGACATCTGGGAGGTTTCTCCGATCCGCTGATGGACTGCCGCGAATGCAAAACCCGTCACCGCGCCGATAATCTGATTGAGGATTTCGACGGAACCAATGTCGCAGGCTGGACCAATCAGCAAATGACCGATTATATCAAGGAAAAAGGCATCACCTGCCCCAACTGCGGCAAGGCGAACTTCACTGATATCCGTCAGTTCAACCTGATGTTCAAAACATTCCAGGGCGTTACCGAAGACAGCAAATCCGAGCTGTACCTCCGCCCGGAAACCGCTCAGGGTATCTTTGTCAACTTTGCAAATATTCAGCGAACAACCCGAAAAAAAATCCCCTTCGGCGTCGGACAGATCGGAAAATCCTTCCGCAATGAAATTACGCCGGGCAACTTCATTTTCCGCGTGCGCGAGTTTGAGCAGATGGAACTGGAATTCTTCTGCAAGCCGGGTACCGATCTGGAATGGTTCCAGTACTGGCGCAGCTATTGCAAGGACTTCCTGCTGAAAATCGGTCTGAAAGAGGAAAACCTCCGACTTCGTGACCATTCGCCGGAGGAACTCTGCTTCTACTCCAAGGCAACCACCGATTTTGAATATATGTTCCCGTTCGGCTGGGGTGAGCTCTGGGGCGTCGCAGACAGAACCGACTATGACCTTACCCAGCACAGCAATACTTCCGGAAAAGCACTGGATTATTTTGATCCGGAGACAAATGAGCGCTATATTCCGTATGTCATCGAGCCGTCCCTCGGCGTTGAAAGACTCTTTCTCTCTGTCCTGACGGAAGCCTTTGACAAAGAAACGCTCGGCACCGACGACAAAGGCAAAGAGGATGTCCGCACGGTCATGCACTTCCATCCGATGCTGGCACCGTTCAAATGTGCCGTTCTGCCGCTTTCCAAAAAGCTCTCCGAGCCTGCAAGAGAAGTATATGACATGCTCTCGCAGCACTTCATGGTCGATTTTGACGACACCGGTTCCATCGGCAAGCGCTATCGCCGTGAGGATGAGATCGGTACACCGTTCTGCATCACCTACGACTTTGATACTGCGGAAACCGATCAGTGCGTAACCGTCCGCGACCGCGACACGATGGAACAGGTTCGCATCCCGATCACAGAATTGGTCAGTTATTTGCAGGAAAAGATGCACTTCTGATCCGTTCCGCAATCACACAGATTTCATTACCGCCGCAGCGCTGCCGGTTTACGAGCCGGAAGTGCTGCGGCATTTCCATGTACGAAAAATCAAGGAGAATCAAATGAAAAAAACACTCAGCCTTCTGCTTGCAATGGTACTTTGTCTCCCGTTTACCGGATGCAGGGATTCGGCAAAGCAGAACAGCTCCGCCGAAACACAGATATCCGCGGAGCAGCCGTCCTATGCATCCGCAAAAATCAGCTATCTCGGACCGGAGGGTACCTATACACAGGAGGCTTGCGAAGTCTTCTTTGATAAACAGGGTGAACTGCTGCCCTATGTGACCGTAAATAACGAAGTAAAGTCGCTGACCGATCAGGAAACGGATTATGCTGTCATCCCGCAGGAGAATACAATCGGCGGCGCTGTAACGGAGTATCTTGACACGCTGATTGCTAATTCCACGGTCGCAGTTACCGGAGAGGTTGAGTTGCCGATCAGTCAGAATCTGCTCACACTCCCTGGGACACAGCTCAGCCAAATCAAAACTGTGTATTCTCATAAGCAGGGAATTGTGCAGGGGAAAGAGTGGCTGGAGCAAAATCTGCCCGATGCTGAGGTGATTGAAGTCTCCAGCACCGCTGAGGGTGCAAAAAAAGTCTCAGAGGAAAAAGATTCTTCCTGTGCTGCGATTGCATCCGCCGGATGTGCGGAAGTCTATGGATTGGAGCTCCTCGCTGCCGGAATCCAGAACAATGACCGGAACAAAACCAGATTCTATGTCCTGACGACGAAAGCACCTGCACAGGCAAAATCCGACCGTCTTGCTTTTCTTGCATCCGGTTCCGCGAGTGATCTTCCCGCGCTGATGTCCGCCATACAGAAACAGGGTATGAAGCTGATTACACTACATGACCGCCCGCAGAAAACAGAACTCGGACAGTATCATTACCTGATTGAATGCGCGGACAGCAGCTATGAAAGCTATACAAAGCTCACGCAGAACAGCGGTTTCACCTTCCACTACCTCGGCAGCTTCCCGCTCAGATAAAAAAGTGCCCGGAGAACGTCAGTCACCGACATTCTCCGGGCGTTCTGTTTTACAGCACAAACAAAAGGATTGCAATTGCCTGCATGAGGCTTCCGGCATTGACAAACAGATGAAAGATACTGTGCATATACCGGTGCTTTTTGCCAAGGCCGTACAGTACCGCACCAATTGAATAGCAGACTCCCCCGCCGAGCAGCCAGAGAAATCCCCTGACTGTCATAATTTGGATTGTAGGTCTCAGAACGGTAATAATCGCCCAGCCCATTGCCAGATAGCAGATCATACTCAGCCTGCTGTATTTTTTCAGGTCGATTGCCGTGAAAACCGCTGCCGCAATCGCACAGCCCCACTCAATTCCGAATATCACCCATGCAGTCACCGGAGAACGCTGTCGGATGCCAACCAGCAGAATCGGCGTATAGGTTCCGGAGATCATGAAATAGATTGTGCAGTGATCTATGACCTGCATGACGCGCTTTCCCATGCCGTCCGGCAAACCGTGATAGACACTGGAAATCACAAACAGGCAGCAGGTCAGGAACCCGTAAATGCTGCCGCTTGTAATTGCCCACGGATTCCGGTGCTTGGCGCCGATCAGCACGCTGCCGACCAGAATCAGCAGACCGGCAGCCCCGCCGACAATATGCGTCACCATATTCATCAGTTCTTCTCCGCGCGTGTAGTCCGGCAGATGCCGTTCACGCAGAGGAATTCTGGATGCTTTTGTCATTGCGGACACCTCCGTTCAATGTTTCTGCTTCTATTATACACCGATTCACAGAAAACATCAACCGAAATTCCGTAGGATTTCCCCAAAGCCGTTCCCGCTGAATTCTACCTCTGAAAAGCACGTATATTCGCATATTCTACCGGCAGTAGAGTGCCGGGTTTCAGACGGTAGAGTGCGATTCAGTCCCCTGCCCGCAAAACTGCCCACGCTTCACAGAGCCGTGCAAAGCCCCATGCGGCATTCGCCGGGCTGGTCGAAGGCAGCTTTACTGCCGGAATGCCTGTCCGCGGGAGCTGATATTTCTGATAGAAGCGGTCAGCGGTTCCGCCGTTGACAAAAATACGGCGAATGTTTGCCGCATTCAGAATCACGGAAAGGTCATTCGGGACGACATTCCGGATACTGCTGTCAGAGGAGCCGGCAATTTCACAGGAGGCAATCACATCCCATACGGCGATATGATGCCGGAGGAGAAAGCAGCGCTTTTCGGGGACAGTCTGCGGCACGGTATCCGAGAACACCGAAGCCGTTACCCGCCAGAAGCGGTTCTGCGGATGCCCGTAGAAGAAGCCGGACTCACGGGATTTCACGGAGGGAAAGCTGCCGAGAATCAGAATCTCTGAGTTTTCGTCAAAAAGCGGAGGGATCGGGTGCTGAATCTGCTGATATTTCATACTGACAAAGCCTTTCTTTCTGAGAGCAGCACAAGCCGCCCCGATGCAGGGCGGCTCTGCTTTTTCTCTTACTCCGTCTCAAAATGGACGGGCTGGCAGGGTTGGGTCCACTGATAATTATGCGAAGTAAACTGTTTCTGGATTGCCCACACCAGTTTCTCCTCATAACCGGAAGAATCTCTGCAATGCGCAGTATGCGTTCCGGTTTCGTCCTCCGTGGTGCGGATATACAGTCCTTCACTGAACAACTCGTAGGTCACGGTCTTATTGCCGTCTGTGAAGCGGAGCATGAAGCCGCCGCCGTCGAAATCGAACTGCTTTTGCCAGTCTTCGATCTCATTGCTGCCAAAACCTTCGATCAGTTCACGCCAATCTTTTTCGATCTGTGCCGCGTTTTCCACCCATTCCTCCTTGCAGGGAACCCAGCGGTTATCCGCAGCAAGAACCGAGGTGCTGAATGACATCGAAGCACCCGGATAGGTATCCGGAACGGTCAGCTCCGGCAGCGGGGATTCTGTATTCGCTGTCGTTGCGGTTGTTGTGAATTCTGTTTCTTTTGTCGTTGCCGCTGTTGTTGTAACGACCTTCGGGATCGGATTTCCGCCTTTCTTAGTGAAAATATACGCAAGTTTCTCAATCTTTGCCGGATCGGTGCAGGGCAGATCGGGGTTAATTTGCAGCAGATCAAGCTTGCCGGCACCACTCAGAGCCGGTGCAATCAGATATCCGTACTTCTCCTGCATATTTGCGCAGTCCTCTGCAGTGAGGGCATCGCCGCGTGCCTGAATCTCCTGCACAGCCTGTATATAGTTTTTCTGCATCATATATTGATTGAATGCACCCTTGGAATTCCAAAGCTTTGTATCCAAAACGAAATTTACCGCCGCCTGTGCATATCCGCGGTATGTGCCGTCCGTAACGGCGATTTCGCAGCATTCCTCCCAGTAACGGAGCGCGGTCTCTGCGAGCTTGCCCGGAGCCTCCGGATCGCCCGGATGATAAGACATTGCTTCCCAAGCGGGATTCCGTTCTTTTTCTGCCTCCCAGTAGGCATCATTTGCGCTCTGATATGCGGCAAATGCGGAAACCAGTTCCTCCGGCACTTTCTTCTCATACGGAATCAGCGGGAAGAACAGCTCGCTGTCAACGCCGATCGGTCTTTCCTTTTCCGTCAGCACATACATTTGCAGATCGTTATTCCAGACCACATAATCATCCGGATTTGCGTTTTTGACATTCTCTATCCGCTCGGCATCCGTCTGATTTACGAGCTGATAGTGTTTGGATTCGCTGTCCCATGCAAGGGTTCTGCCGTCATAGTATTCGTTTCTGTCTGGATTATACACCGCATATTCCGGAAGACTGCGCTCCTCCGGAAAACCGGCAGAGACAGACAAATCCTGCTCGGAAATCTGCGCTGCCGGGCTCCGGGTCATCGCTTTCTCATTGCTGCGGCGTCCCTTTACACCGAAATACAGCACCAGCGCACAGCATGCAGCCATTGTGCCGATCACGGCGAGGGTTGCAGGTCTGAGCCATTTGACAGAGATCTCATTATTTTGTTTCTTCATAAAAAGTTCCTCCTTTCCGGCTGCTTTACAGGACTGTACGGCTGTTTGTTCCGCCGAATCTTCGGAAAGCTGTGTTCCCGCCTGCTGCCAGTCAGTCAGTTCTTTGACATATTCTTCCGGAATGCCGTTCATCGCTTCCAGAAAATCAAATTCTTTCACAGCAGCCCCTCCTTTTCAAGATGTACCTTTAATTTATCTTTTGTCCGTTTCAGAATCATTTTGACGCGCCCGACAGTCGAACCGTGCTGTGCCGCTATTTCCGCAATCGGCTGAAAGCTCCAGTATCTTGCAAGAAAAATCATTCGGTTGTCATGCGGCAATGTTTTCAGAAACCGCGAAATGCTGTCCTGAAGTGCTATTCTGTCCAGACAGGATTCCGGGTTTTCGTCCGAAGCGAGATCGTCAGAAAGTTCCTCCAAAACTTCCGGGAGCTGCCCCCTGCCGCGTTTTGCACAGTTTGCAGCAGAAAGCCTGTCAAAGCAGAGATTCCGTGTAACCGCTGCAAGATAGGCTCTGAGATTGTCCGGGTTCAGAGGCGGGACGGCATTCCACAGCTTCATCAGAACATCGTTGACACACTCTTCTGCATCCTGTCGATCGCCCAGAATACGTACAGCCAGACAGCGGCACAGATTGCCGTAAGCTGTTTCCGTTTCTTTCAGCGCACGCTCATCACGCGCCTGAAAGAGTGCAAGAAGTTCTGAATCCGTCATGAATACCCTCCTCTCTGTATCCGCTTCTGTCTGATAAGACGGGAACGGAAGCGCGAAAGTAACAGATATTATACCGCATTTTTTCTTTTTTGTAAAGCAAACGGGCGGGAAAAACTTGACATCTGTGTACTGATATGATAAAATATAAAAAATATTAATCTGCAAAGGAGAATTTATGAAAAAACTGATACCGATTGTTTTATCAGCTGCGCTTTTGCTGACTGCATGCGGCGGAAGCAGCAGCAAATCCGGCGGCGATGCTTCACAGGAAAGCTCCCCGGCAGACGTCACCGATTCAGCAGGCACGACATCGGAACCGGAGCAGACCGCAGCAATATCCGGAACAACGACTGCTAAAACCGAAACCGAAACCGAAGCCCAAACAGACCCGGCAACATCTTCACAAACCGGCGGCTCAAGTCTGTCAGCAACCGTTACGGAAGGGACAGCCGCAACAGGCAGTCAGTCCGGCACCGGTAAGTCTTCCGCTGCAACGAAGTCTATTCCTCAGACACGGGAACCCGAATCTACTTCGTCTTCTAAGGCAAAACAGGACGGCGTGATCGAGCTTCCGATCATCCCGATCAGCTAAACAGATTATGCATACTTCATATTCTGTCTGTATTTGTCATTGCCCGACATAAAACCGGCAGCCGTTTTTTCAAAAAGCTGCACCCGATTACCGGTTTTAACGGTATTCCTTATGAAACCGGTTAAAGAACCGAGAATATTCAAGGAGGAAACAATTATGCCGAAATCAAAGGAACAGAGAGCAAAGGAAGTCAAAGAGAATGTCCGGAAGTTTTATGATGCAAAAGATGTTTCGGGCTTAATGGATAATCTGGAAGAAATGCAGGAGAGAGTACAACCCTCAATCGGCACGCCTGAGGAGGATCTTACGGAACTGGATGCATTCACGGACCAGGTCAAGGGAATTCTCGGAAGCTCTGACCCGCATGAAGCTGCCGTATTCATCACTCAGATGCGAGAAGAATGCATGCAGCGCAAAATTAAATATATCAGCCAGACAATCGACGTCATGGAAAAGTTCGAGGAAAAGATCAAAAACAAAGAAATCCCCGGAACCGAGCATTACGCAGATGACCCGAAATCTGTGGAAAAGCTCGCAGCAGCCGCGACAAGAGGCTCTGCAGCCATGAACAGAGCAAAGAATGTCGAATCAATCGCTCACGATCTTGGCCGTGCAATCAGAGAATATGGAATGGAAAACCGATACAACGATTTTGAATCGGAATTTAATAAAGAAATAAATTCAAGGCCCGACATCGCGGCGTTTGGGAAAAAGACATGGAAGGAACTAAATCTTTCACCGGAAAAAATCGAGAAAGCCCGTTTAAGGCTTGAATGTAATCTGAATGACGGCGGCAAAGAAATGGGTTATGATATCGTTCCTTACCATACCGACAAATCCGGTGTGTTTGAGGAGCTTTCGGATGAGGTTCAGGAAATCCAGGGCATGACCGACCAGCAGCTCGCAGACGAGAAGTTGAAGACGGTCGAGAATTCAGACCCGTATATCAAGTTCTATCAGGAAAGCAAGAAGATTGAAGCCTATCTGAATGTCTGGCAGAATGTCTCGCTCGGAGCTATGATGTATTCAATGGACGACGAGACAAAGAAAAAGGCTCAGCAAGGCGTGTTCGGTCCGTATGATACACTCAGAAACAATCTTAACTATTTTGGCAGCTTCGACAAGCAGTCTCCCGAAACTATCATGCAGATTGTTGACCGTGCGATTTCTTCTACAAATTCATTTATCACCACGCAGAAAAACGAAGAGCTGGACAGAATCCTGAGTGGAAACGGGAAAGAATTCGACGAAAAGAACCTCCAGCACAAAAATCTGATGAATGTTGCTTCGATCTCTGTCGAAAAACTTACCGAATTGAAGGAAAACCTGCAAAAGCAAATCTCCCCGGAAGTGCAGGAAAAATTCAAAGAGCCGTTTGAAAAATATGCACCTGATAAGCTCAAGGCTATCGAGGAAAACAACAAAAAGTTCAAGCTGATCGAGACTGAGCAGGCACTTCGCAAGGAAGAACGCGAAAAATCTGCCAAGACGAAGGAAAGCCTGAACAACTTTCTCAGCTACGGCGGAAACGGCAGAGAAGATCTCTCCGGCTCGTTCCATGCTGCCGGCAAACTGATTGAAGCAAAGTCTCTGGGCACTTCCAGAGTTGACCTCGCACAGAAAAAGTCTGTCAGTGAGTTTGTCGATTCGCTTAAAAACACAACCCCGGTCGATAAAACCAATCTGAGTTTCATCACCGACCTCGGAACGGAACTCAGCGAGCGCGAAGCAAAGGCAAAAAAGAAATTTGACAAGCAGGTCAAAGACCTGAAAGCGGATATCCTTGAAAATAATATGCCGGGCGTTTACAATGCTACCCCCGAAATTGCTGAGGCAATCGCAAAGGACGTCATCTACAACACCACGAAAGAGGGAAAAGAACTCAAGGCGATTCATGAGGTCAAGAATGAAGTCTTCGGTTCTATCAGTGAAAGTGAGCGCTGGAAAAACTATGTGAAAAATCATCCCGAAATCGCAGAAAGTTTTGCGGCTCCGAAGATGGGACACGATGCGGCTCAGTACGGCTATCATGTCACAGATGATTTTTCCAAACAGATTTCCGGCTCGAAGTTTGAGAAAATGCCGAAGGATGCCGAGCATATCATGCTGGGCGACAAGCATGAGCTTGAAACACTGCGCGATTCCAAGGTCAAGGCGCTCTCCGATGCCGAAAACTACGAAGCAATGGTCGGTGACCTTTCCGCACAGGCTAAGATGCTGCTCGATACGCTCAGTGCCACGAACAAGGCGGGACACAAGAATTCCAAGTCCTTCAACAGAATGACATCATGCCTGAAAAACCTTGCCGACCTCAAAAACGGCACGATGATCAATGAAAAAGGTCAGGAGGTACCAATTACGCATGAAGGCATCACCTCCATGCTCAATGACCTCAATACGGCATCCGCAGAGTATCAGGAAGCACACAGCGGTCTGTTCTCCGGCAATTCCAAAGGCTTCGGCAGAACACGCTATAATGCTTCTGTCATCGCAAAAAGCATGTCAGAGTCCGCTCAAAAACAGCTTAAAAACAAACTCGGCGTAATTGACCCGAAACAGCCGATTGTGCAGGTTAAGAACAGCCTCCAAAATGAAATCAACGTGATTGACGATGCCGCACTCGACAAAGGCTACGGTCAGCTCGTCCGCAAACCGCTCTCCTCTCCCGAAAAGGACCTTGACAAGTTCATCAAAGAAGCTGAGAAAGAAAATGTCTCCGGCGGAAGCGATTTTTACCGGAATGCAATCGCGGATGCTAAGACGCTCAAAACCGCACTCAGCAGCGGAAATCCGGAGCAGATTGCTGCCGCTGCAAATACTGCAAAGGAGTCCGTAAACAAGTATATCAACTACAAGCGGAATCAGCTCATCAATGAAAAAGAGCCGAACAAAAAGGGCTGGCTGCGCATCAATGCAATGGGCAACCTCAGAAGCGTGACGCGGAATGCCATTGCCTATGGTTTGAATCTTGCAGGAGCCGAAAAAGATATTGCGCATAAGACTGAATATACCCAGAAAATGGAGGAGCAGAAACAGGCTGTCCTCGATGCAAAGGTGACAGAGGAACGGAATATCCAGCAGCAGGATGCCAATCTGAACTCAACGGTAAGACGGCTGAAAGAAAACGGTATCACTCAAATGAAAATGCAGAACGAGGAGATTTACCGGAATCGCTCCAATGACGAGAAGCTGCAGGGAATCGACAAGATTTCGGCTAAAACCGCGACAAATGCTTTTGAAGAACTCGACAGCCTCTCATTCAAATCTGAATTCACCCCGGAACAGCAGCAGCAGGCAAAGCAGCTCATCGCAGAGCTTGTTCTTGATAAAATGGTTCAATTCGATCACGGAATGTTCTGCATAAGAAATTCAAGAATATGAATGAGCAGCAGTTTAAGGATACCGCAAAAACGCTCAGCGAAAGCAAGGAATTCAAGGCTGCCGTTCCCGATAAGATCAACAAAATCTACATTCAGAAATTCCTCGCAGACCATGACGGCCACGGTGTTATGCAGGTGAAAAATTCGGTCGAGAAATACCGCAAGGCAACCAAGAGCATCAATCCGCCTAAACAGCCCGAGCTTGATAAACAGGGCAAACAACTTGGACTGTAATTAATCCGGCTGAAATACACAATGAGAGGACAGGTATCCCTTCGGATACCTGTCCTCAGTTTGTCGGGATAGTTGTCTTATGACCGCCGCTTTTCCAGCCTGAAACAGAGATACATACTGCAAAGCCTTGTGCAGAAGCGCTGAGATTTTGCTTGACATTCGCGCGATTCTGTGGTATACTGACAATTGGAATGGTGTGAGCACGCATTCCCCTATTTGAGCCGTATACTGCACAACAGGAGGAACCAGATATGATTCAGGATTACAACGAAGCCAGAAAGCTGGCAAAAACAGCCGTGAAAATCGCCGGAAAATACGGTATTTCTCCGTATCTGCCGGTTCTCGATGAAATTGAAGAGGTCAAATCCGCCGTCGGTGAAACACATCTGGGGCTGATTGAGCTTCCGCTTGACCGTATCACCGGAAACAAGGAAGCCGGAAGAAACAACGCTTTTGCCTATAATTTCATGCCGCTTCTGGAGGGCGGGACGGAGTTCGCAATGAAATGGTCTGCTCTCTATACCTCCTATCGCGAGGAGGGCATCCGCGATGCGATCAAGGTATATGAATTCATGAACCGGTATTATGTGCAGGAAGGAAACAAGCGTGTTTCTGTCTCCAAATTCGGCGGAAGCGAGTTTATTCTTGCCGAT
>JAFWVK010000062.1 GCA_017518255.1 Oscillospiraceae bacterium | reverse complement strand
TTTCAGTAGTAGTTTCCGTTGTTGTCGTAGTCGTCTCTGTCGTAGTTGTTTCAGTAGTAGTTTCCGTTGTTGTCGTAGTCGTCTCTGTCGTGGTGGTTGTTGTGGTGGTTTCAGTAGTAGTTTCCGTTGTTGTCGTAGTCGTCTCTGTCGTAGTTGTTTCAGTAGTAGTTTCCGTTGTTGTCGTAGTCGTCTCTGTCGTGGTCGTTTCTGTCGTGGTGGTTGTTGTGGTGGTTTCTGTAGTGGTTTCCGTTGTTGTCGTAGTCGTCTCTGTCGTAGTTGTTTCAGTAGTAGTTTCCGTTGTTGTCGTAGTCGTCTCTGTCGTGGTGGTTGTTGTGGTGGTTTCAGTAGTAGTTTCCGTTGTGGTCGTAGTCGTCTCTGTCGTAGTTGTTTCAGTAGTAGTTTCCGTTGTGGTCGTGGTGGTCTCTGTTGTTGTTGTATCTGTAGTGGTTTCCGTTGTGGTTGTGGTAGTCTCGGTCGTGGTATCCGTGGTAGTTGTTGTGGTGGTTGTAGTTTCCTCAACCTTCCGTGCATCAAGAACCAGAATGGTACCATCGTCCAGATACTTCACTTCACCGGTTGTGCTCTTCGGTTCGGCGCTGATGATCTCGCCGTTTCCGATTTCAAACTCAAATACGGATACAACTTCGTAACCTTCCGGAGCGACCTTTTCTTCGAGCGTGTACGTGCCGTCCTTCAATCCGACAAAGCTTGTGTCATTGCCGGTGAATTCGTAGCTGTCATTGATGACATCATTCTCTGTCAGCTTATTGTTGTTGACGGTTACGCCGACGAGATTCTTGCCGCTCAGAATGAAGGTTGCCTGCATGGACTCTTCATCGCCCAGATCAACCGGCTTCGATGCGTCGTCCGGATTCAGACCCTTCTTGCTGATCTGAATGGTTGTGGTTTCGTCCAGTACGGTCAGTCCGTTTTCAGTGACCTCTACCTTGCCGTTGCTTACCGGGATTTCCTTATCGGTAATCTCGCCGTTGTCCACGGTGAAGGTGAAGCTGCTGACGACGGTAAAGCCGTCCGGTGCTACGGTCTCTTCGAGCGTATAGGTTGCGTCCTTGAGACCCTTCAGTTCTGCTGTGTTGCCTTCAAACTCAATGTAGTACTTGCCGGTTTCCTTGTCCTGCTTCACTTCGGCTGCAGTCTCGCTGTCGCCGACCTTCACGCCGGTCAGGGATTCCTCATCGTCTGCATAAAGCTTGAATTCTGCCTTGTTGTCATCCGACAGCGGCTCGCTTCCGAGGGCTGCCTTGTTAATCGTGATCGTCGAGATTTCGTCTTCGATGCGCAGACCGTTCTCAGTCTGAGCAACCTTTCCGGTTGTCATGGTTTCATCCAGAGGAATTGTGGTGATTACGCCCTGATCCACTGTAAACTCGAACTTGG
This sequence comes from Oscillospiraceae bacterium, assembly GCA_017518255.1. GTDB lineage: Bacteria > Bacillota > Clostridia > Oscillospirales > Ruminococcaceae > Firm-04. Next base: position 25,919 of record JAFWVK010000062.1, on the reverse strand, counting down.
ATACAACCGTGTATCCGTCCGGAGCAGCAGTTTCTTCCAGTTCGTAATGGCCGTCCTTCAGATTCAGGAAGCTCATCGAATTGCTGGTGTAAATGAGAACATTGTCAATGACATTGCCCTCGTCATCTTTTGCCAGATATTTTGCTGCATTCTCATAGATATCTGCGCCCGCGTCTTTCATCGTAACGCCGGTAAAGTCTGCCTTCTTGGCAGCCGCATTGCCTTCATCATCGAATTCCGTGCGGGTACTGTCAAGGAATGTCAGCTTGAATGTTGCAACACCGTCACCTTCCAGCGGCTTAGCATTGAATGCCGTCTTATCAATCACGATATTGGACGGAGCATCCTCAACCAGCACGATGTTATTGGTAACTGTTGTATCGTCATGAACGACATTACCGTCTGCATCGACCTCAAATTTGGTCTCTGCCTTAATGGTGTAGCCGTCCGGAGCGGTAACCTCAACGATTGTGTAGGTACCTGCATCCAGAGTAACCGTCCATTCTTCGTCGCCGGAAGTATGTGTTGCGATCGGCTTGTCGCCTTCGTGGTACTCGCCCGCGTACAGCTCAAGCTCTGCGCCTTCCAGTTCCTTTTCGCCGGTCATGTCAGTCTTCTTAATGACGATTTCGCCCTTCTTGGTGTTTGTGACCGTGACCTTACCGTCAAATTCCTGACCGTCGACCATGATCTTGCCCTCGACAACTTCAAATGTCTTGGGCTGTGCGGGGATGTAGGTATCATCCGGTGTCTTGATTTCTTCCAGTGTGTACTTACCGTCCGGAAGGATCGAGAAGACTGCACTCTTTGTGCCGGATTTCCAGATGATTTCATTTGCCGTTGCTGCGGTACCGTCCGGATCAGCCGCTTCTTTCCTCGCGCCGTCGATCATAACCTTGCTGAGATCTGCGGCCGGATTCTTTTCAGAAGCCTCAGTCAGAGTCAGCTTCAGCCATGCGTTTGCAAGATAGCTGCCGTTGCTGTCCTTCTTATCGACGGTCAGCACAGATGCCTTGTCAGTAAATACGATGTTGCCGTCTGCGTCCACTTCAATCTCGCCGTCGGTTTCGCCGGTTCTGTCGGTAATCACGCCGTTTGCGATTGTGAAGCCAAACGTGGTTTCGACTCTTGTAAAGCCGTCCGGTGCGACGATTTCCTTCAGAGTGTACTCGCCGTTCTTCAGGCCTTCAAAGTCAACATCGTTGCCCTGGAATTTGTAAACGCCTTCCTTAATGTCATCTGCGGTGATTTCGGTACCGTTGACCTTCACACCGACGAGTTTATTGACATCTTTGCCGCCCAGTTCGTACTGAGCCTGCTCGGTGGGTTTGGTATTGTCCAGAGCGTGGTCAGTGCCGTCGGCATTAAGAGCCTCTTTGCTGACCTTGATTGTAGAGATTGCGTCTACAGCGATAATCTTGGTGTTGTCTGTGACAGTTGCGGTCTCGCCGGTTGCTGCATCAGTGACTTCCTTTTCACCGAGCTTATAGCCGGGCTTACCATCTGCTGCCGTTACAGTCACGGAGTTAACATCAATGACGCCGTTCAGAATTGTGAAGCTAAAATCAGTCTCGACAATTGTATAACCGTCCGGTGCTGCCGATTCTACGAGATCATAGCTTCCGTTGCCCAGACCGATCAGATTTGCGTCGTTGCCGTCGAACTCGATATATGTGCCGTCTGCATCTGTCTGTGTGCCTGTGATTGTTTCGCCCTTGTAGGTCAGTTCATCAGAAAGATTCAGCACTCTCTCAAGTGTCGCTGCATCGCCGTAAAGCTTAAAGGTTGCCTTTTGGTCTTCGCCGAGCGGCTCGCCGCCCAGTGTTGTCTTGCTGATGCTGATGATAGAAGCATCATCCAGCACAAGAATTTCGCTTTCTCCGTTCGCCTTGATGACTTCCTTGCTGTCACCGTTGGTTACCGCTTTACTGCTGACGATGACGCCGTTCTCCACTACAAATGTGAACTCTGTCTCAACAACAGTATAGCCGTCCGGAGATGTTTCTTCTTTCAGGGTGTAAGTGCCGTCGCCCAGCCCGATCAGATCTGCATTGTTTCCGGTGAATTCAATGAAGAATCTTCCGTCTTCCATGGACACGCTCTTGGTTTCGCCCGTGCCGTCGTTGTCTTCATCGACTTCAACCGTCGCAAGCTGCATTTCATAATTGCCGTAAAGCTTGAATGTTGCCTTGTTGGCAGCGTCGATCGGTTCGCCGCCCAGCGCCTTCTTGTTGATTGAAATAGTCGAGATGTTATCGTTGACCACGATATGTGTCTCGTCCTTCGCCATAGCCAGCGTGATCTCGCCGTCGGTAACTGCCTCGCTCGATACAATTACACCGTTTTCAATTGTGAATGTAAATGCAGTTGTAACAAGCGTGTAGCCGTCCGGTGCTGCGGATTCAACCAGCTTATAGTCGCCGTTATTCAAGCCGACCAGTTTCGCGCTGTTGCCGTCGAACTCGATGTAAGTGCCGTCTGCATCTGTCTGTGTGCCTGTGATTGCTTTGTCTTCAAATGTCAGGTTAGACTTGTCGAGCACTTTTTCGAGTGCGGCTGCATCGCCGTAAAGCTTAAAGGTTGCCTTGTTGTCATCATCCAGCGGCTTAGCGCCGAGTGCCTTCTTGTCAATGCTGATGGTCGAGATGTCATCCAGAACAACAATCTTGGTGTTGTCTGTGACGGTTGTGGTCTCGCCGGTTGCTGCGTCGGTAATTTCCTTTTCGCCGAGTTTGTATCCGGCAGCAGTGTCACCGGTAGTTGCTCCTTCCACGCTGTCAATGACACCGTTCTTAACCACAAAGGTGAATGTGGACTCAACGACCGTGTAGCCGTCCGGAGCAACCTCTTCCTTCAGGGTGTATTTACCGTCTTTCAGACCGGTGAGCTTAATCTCATTGCCTTCGATCGTAACAGACTTGCTGCCGTCATCTTTGGATGTGATATCATCTGCTTCGATTTCCTTGCCGTTCACCTTGACGCCGGTGAAGTCGGTATCGAGCTCGACCGGGTTGCCCTCTTCGTCAAAGCCGTCTGCCGCCTCAACGAATGTCAGAGTGTACTTTGCAACAACGCCCTCAGCCGTAATCGGCGCGCCGCCGAGATCGCACTTGCTGATGTTAATTGTCTCACCGGCTTTGGTGTTCGGAAGCTTAATGGTAATGACTCCATCGCCATCCGCTTCTGTCAGAACGAGAGCATTTGTCTCTTCTTCCCCGGATTCGACTTTCGGGAACACTGTTGTACCAGCAGCAATTTCGCCGCTCAAGCTTTCGATATTAGTCCAAGATTCATCCTGAACATTGATATTAGCTGCTGCATTAGACTGGACAGTGATTGATACAACGTCAGTAACTGCGCCGCCGTCACGATCCTTATGGAAGACTTCTGACCATGTGCCGACAGAATCAAAATGCTTGGTATACTCTCTTGTTGAGTTATCTGCCAGCTTCATCGTAACAGTGATATCAACATCCGTTGCATCGCTGCCGTTCAGTGCGATTTGAGCAATCGTTTTGGGATCTTCGCTGGAAACAGCAGGCTTGCCCAATGTGATGCTGAGATCTTCTTCTACCGTAAAGTACTGCTTCACGTTCAGAAGATCATCGGAGTAATCGTCCGGAACTGCGGTTTCTACCAGATAGTAGACACCGGGCAGCAGTTCGATGTCAAGAGCGGTTGCTTCTGTACCGGAGGTCTTCTCAATTGTCTGAATCAGTTTGTCTTCTTCTTCGGTCTTGCCCGCCTTGTAGACTTCGATGGTTGCATCTGCGACGAATGTTGCATTGTCCGCTGCATCCACCTTGCCGACCTTCACCTTTGCGCCTGCCTTCGCAGTGTTTGTGATCTGGAAGGTATAGCCGTCTTCCGGATTGCCGCCCTTGATGATATACTTGCCAGCATCGCTGTTCATATCATCCGCCGCCATAGTCGGAATGACGACGGACTGGTTTGCGCTGGAGTAGGTCAGGCCGTCTGTTGTCGTGATCTGAGCGTTCAGGACTTCAAATGCATCGCCGCTCACATCTTCGGTTGTGTAGATCTTGCCGTTGGTCAGTTCGATCGTTGCCTTTGTGATTTTGACAAGGACTTTATCCTGTTCGGAGCTGTAATTGTAGCCTTTCAGCGTCAGAGTGCTGAGCGACTTTTCATTATTATAATCCTTAGGAGTCAGTGTGTATTCGCCTGTAGATTCATCGTATACACTGTCAAAATCACCGCCGTTGCAGGTAATTTCATTTGCACTTGCTGTTACGTTCAGAGTGATCTTGGAAATGCCCTTAACGCCGGAGCCAAGATCAATCTTATTCGTTGCAGAATAAACAAACTCATAGAAGGGCCACTGTGTTAAGCTGCCGCCCATTTCCTCAGTATAATCTACCGAGATCTGTTCATTTGCGCCTGCCTCAAACAGAAGCGAACTGAATGATGTGCCTTCTGCCTTCGGTGTCAGTGTATAAGTCTTTGCCGAATCGTCGTAGACGATATCGTAATCTCCTCCTGCCGCACTTTCGAGTGTCGAATAAACCGGCTTGCCTGTCACGCCAATCACAATCTGCTCGACGTTTTCGATTCGGTTGTCATTGGCAATCGTGTATCTGCCGTTAGATCCGTTCACATTCAGCGGATATTCTGTCGGATCGCCGGGCTTTCCGAGGAAGACCTGACGATTGGAATCGACAGTAAAGAAGAGCTTGGTCTTATTCTGAACCAGTGTGTCATCATAGCCTTCCGGTGCTTCTGTCTCAACCAGATAGTAGATTCCGGCTACGAGGTCATCGTTGTTCAGGATGGTTTCGAGAGCGGTCGAGCCGTCCTCGGATGTGGTGAAGTCTGCCAGCCACGGGTCATGAACTTCTTCACCGTCCGTGTAACGGTAGAGCGAGAACTTCGCGCCTGCAAGCTGCTTTCTGTTGCCCTCGTCATCCGGCTCAGCGTCAACCTTAACTGCATCAATCTTCGCAGTAATGCGGGTATTGGTAACAGTAAAGGTTCTGCTGTCCGCGCTGTCCTGCTGAACCTCTGTCCATGCTTCGTTGATTGTGAAATCGGCATTGAACAGCGGTGTCGTGACTTCTTCACCGCGCGGGACATCCATCTTATAGATGTGTGTTTCCAGAAGCTGTGTACCGCCGCCCCATCCGCCTACATATGCAGTAACACGAAGTTTTGCAATAATCGTGTCTGTTTCGGACGGTGTGTAGTTCTCAGGCACCTGTGTCTCGGTCAGGCGGTAGAACGTATAATCATAATCCTTATTGTCATACTGCGCGCCGCTTTCCGGGCCGAGTCTGGGTTTCCAGTTTGCTTCGCCCTGGGAATAGGAGCCGATATACTTCTCCGAGCTGCCGAGGTCGTTCAGTTCAAATGTTGTGCTGGAATTGCTGCTGTCCCATGTCAGGATATTGGTACCGGCAGAGGTCTGGGAAACAATCGAATTGTCCTCTTTGCTGATGCGGTACTTTTCTTCCTGGAGTTCCAGCACAGCGCCCTTTACAGGTCTGCCGTGGCTGTCAATCTTCTTGACAGTATAAGCATCTTCGTTCGTAAAGTCAAATGGTGTCGTGAGCTTCTTGCTGATGTTAATCGTAGTCGCCAGAATGTCCAGACCCTTGGAAACAATGTAGTTGTAAATCTTGACATTAAACAGCGAATTATTAACTTTTACTTCCTGGATGTTATAACCGCCGCCCATAGGATTGGTGTTATAAGTGACGGTAACATTGCCCCATCCTTCCAGGTCTCCGGTTGCCTTCCGATCGCCGTCAGCAGTCAGATCCGCCGTAGCTGTTACGGTTCCCTGACCCCACATATTAACTCCGTTGGCATAGTAATTAAGTGTCAGGGCGCCATCAGTATTCTGCTGCAGTCCGAAGTAGCTGACCTGATTAAATCCATTGCCTGACCGAAGGACAGCCGTAACAGACTGAATACTGCCGTCCGCTGCCTGTCTGACATTGTATCTTCTGCCCTCAACGGTATAGACACCGCCGACCGCTTCAACCGGCTCATCGCCGTAGTAAACAGTCTTCGCATTTTCGACGCCTGCATCGTGAAGCAGATACAGATAAATGCCGTCCGTATAAACCGGATCGGAGAAAATCGGATCGAGTTCTTCTTCCGGAAGTGTCGGGTCGAGAAGATTTCTGCCTTTATAAACGGAAACAACTTCTCCGTGGGCTTCGCCTTCTGTTTCAAAGCCGAAACTGTATTCTCTGATTTCCTCGCCGTTCTTAAATATAATAGTACGACCCTCAGGATTCAGCTTAAAGGAATACAGGTTGCCTTCCGAATCGGAAAGCTGCTGTCCGTCTTTGTAGATGATAATCGTCTCGCGTTCGCCGGCTGCGAATGTGTACTCATAATCGTTGGAATCCTTGTATACGTTGGAGAGGATTTCAAACGGAGAATAGGTTACAGGATCGCCGGTCGGACTGGTAAACTCCTTGTCCTCGTAAACGGTAACCGTAACGGACTTTGTGTAGTCTGCATGGTCGCCGTCTGCGTTATACTGAAGCTGACCTTTTTCTTCGGTAATCTCAACGTAATACTCGGTATTCTCATCAAGTGCATAGCCGTCCGGAGCCTTGGTCTCGCGAATGATGTACTTTCCGGTCTGGAGACCTTTCAGTTCATTCGGATTTTCGTCGCCGGTCACGATGCTCTTGACATAGGTTTCTTCGCCGGTTGCCGGATCGTAAGCGTAGACCGCAAGGGTTGCACCCGAAAGTGCGTTTCCGCTCTTGTCAACCTTGTTCAGATCGACAGAATATCCGGTTTCGACAACCTTGTTCAGCTCGGTGAACACATTGTGCCACTCGTCACCGGTGTTCTCGAAATAACCTGCCGTACAGATCCATCCGGTCGAGGTTGCAGGAACATACATTTCGCTGTCCGGATCCGGATTCAGGAAAATACCTGCTGCTGCCGGTCCGATTTCAACGGTCTGACCGCCTGCGAAATTCCAGACGAGCTGCTTTGTCAGCTTTTCAAGGAAATCGTTGCGGGTGCCCATGCTGGTTGCCGGTGCTGTGTTAGTCTTAAACGGTTCCGTCGGATTTGTCGGATCGTACTTTTCATAATCCGATTCGTCGGCAAAATGATAGTTGACAAGCATTTCGCCGAGCTTAATGGTATCCTGAGTGTTCTTGAAATTGAAAACAAGTGTCTGACCTTCCTTGATTTCAAGCAGCAGATTACCGCCGGTAACCTTACCGCCGAGATCCTGCAGCATCTTATCGCCGTCGATATAGATGGTTGCGTCATCCGGGAAACCGGTGGTCACAATGCTGAGTCGGTCGGTCTTGTAGGTATCGAGTGTCGCATCATGTGCTGCAAGCTCTCTGGATTGCTGCTGCATATGCGAGATCATGGAATTGACCACGCCTGCCGTGACGCTCGGATCAGTCGGTTCCACAGTAACCCATCCGCCGTAATCGACCTGTCTACCCTTATCGGTCAGAGCAGTCGGATGTGTGATGTCAGAGGGAACGCCCTCTCCGCCCGGCTGCTGAATGTTGTCCGGGTTGAGATAGAGGGTTACCGGTCCGCAGTGGCTTGCACCGAGATCGACCAGATAGCCGTCTTTCGCTTTCAGGAAAGTCGTGTTCTCGTTATGCTCTTTATCACCGTGGAAATCAACAACATAGCCGATATAAATGTTACCGCCGTTGTCGCCGGTCAAATCCTGGTCAACGTTGCCGTCATACTGATAGTAGTTGACTGCAAAGTTGGTCTGCGCGTGTCTCGGTTTGTACCATTCATCGGCAACAATACCGTAGTTTACGGCATTGCCGAGGATCTTGCGGAAATTGGTGTCGTTTGAAACCGAAACATCTCCGAAGGAGACGTATTCCGTGACCTGATATCCGCCGGAAGCATTGGTTTTTTCATCGAAGGAGATTTCGCCGCCGGCGACCTTCATCCCCTCCGAAATCAATGCGCCGCTCTTGATGTCACCCGCCTTTGTCAGTCCGCCGCTCTGGCAGATATAAAGGCTCATGTTAACGGTTTCCGTTCCGCCGAGACGATCCTTGCCGTTCGGAAGCTCATTTCCGTCGGCGTCCATCCAGTAGGAATCTGTTTCGGTCTGAACATCAAACCTTGTCTGGTCATTCGATAGCTCTTTAAAATAGTAGGTGTCGTAAGAGTCGCCCTCGCCGCCGTCATGGTGTGCAGTAACAAGCAGGTAGATGTGCTCATACGGCGAAATGCTTGCATTGCCGTAATCAATGTCAACCGCATAGGTAACATTTGCGCGGGTGAAGGTGATGTCTCTGCCTGAGCCGTCCGCCTTAGCATCGTTTGTGAACGCGTAGCCCGGCACGGTATCGACCGCATGACCCAGAGAGTCATCCCGCAGTTCCACATAAGCGTTCGCGCCGGGTGTATAATCGTCCAGAATCCGATAGATACGTGCGCCGACACTGTAATCAGCGGCGGTAAACTCTATCGTATCCCCGGTCGGAGCACCGTATATATCGCACGCATTAAACTCAGTGAACGTCTGCCTTGCGGATACGTCATTTATGCTCAGCGACTGAACATTCCAGCCTGCCAGCTCATCCGTATTCTTATCCTTTATGGTAACGAGTGTATAATAACTATACCCATTCGCCGGTGCTTCGAGTACTGCGGCATTATGATCAATGTCAAAGAAGCTGACATCAATGATGCAGTCATCCGCAGCCGCAGCGGGAATCCCGTTAAACGGCAGGAGATACGAAAAAGCCATCGCAGCGGCGGTAATTCCGCTGGCAACGCGTTTTCCCCATCCTATTCTCATAGAGGTACCTTCCTTTCTTTAGATTTTTTGGAATATATATTCCGTTCAGCACCTTCCCCCAGTCCACCGTCACACATGCCTCCCGATTGAAACAGAAAGATTCGGATATCGCCTGTCCGCGATCTCTTTTTATTTTCCGTGACTGATTGATACTGTACCACGAAGTGCGCTGATTAAGATGAAGCGGATGCCTCCCGCAAAAGCGGTTCGCCTGTACTGCCGCATCCGTCTGCGGTACAGGGAAATTCCCCCCGGAGCCTTACGGCGCCGGACCGTTTCTCAATTCGTCGATACCCATTTTACTCTACTCCCTTTCTTTTCTCTTTCTTTTCCCGAAAGAGCTTTCGCTCCGTGCATCTTAAACGTACATCAAGCTACACGTGCTTTATTCTAATATTATAGCAAATTCACAGAAAAAGTCAAGGGTTTGAGGAAGTACTTTTGGTAAATTCCGTATTTTCTACAATTGGTACAAAAGGACTTGTTCCGTTTTGCGCATAATGCCGAAGACGGCACCATTTTCTTTTTCCATGCAATAAAAAAGCACGATTCTTCAAAAATTTCAATTGCTCCGCAATATTGTTCTCCCAGCGGGGGAGTGGGCGGCAGACCAGCATTTTATATACTTTTTGTATAATAAAAAATGTTATTACAAACTAAAAAAGCCGCCGGGCGTGTCGAAATATGACATTATTCCACAACAAAGCAGCAGGGGAGTGGTTCTTTCGCTCCCCCGTGTATAATTCCTTCCGATTAAACGGAAAGCCGGGAACATATGCCCGAAAATGACGGAATACAAATAATACAAAAGGAGGGAGCCCATGAAAAAAACTGCAATTTATGTCCGGCAGTCCGCCGACCGCGCCGACAGCGTCAGCCTTGAAACGCAGGAGGCGCTCTGCCGCAGAGACATTCCGCAGGAAGAAGAAGTAGCCGTATACCGCGACCGCGGATACTCCGGCAGAAATACGGAACGCCCGGCGCTCCGGCAGCTGATGCACGATGCTGCCTGCGGGAAAATTGCGCGGGTTCTCGTCTATAAGCTTGACCGAATCAGCCGGAATCTTGCCGATTTCACCGGCCTTCTGCGGATATTCCGCGAAAACGGCATCGCATTTTCCTCACATACCGAGCGTTTCGAGACCGGAACACCGATGGGAGAGGCGATGCAGAATCTCCTGATGGTCTTCGCACAGCTGGAACGCGAAACCATCTGCGGGCGTGTGCGGGATGCGGCATTTGCACGGGCAAAAGCCGGCTTTGATCCCGGCGGTCCTGCACCGTTCGGCTTCCGGAAAGTTCCGGCTCTTCTGACCGGAAAGCATACGCAGATGCTCGCACCCGGCGCTGAGGCAGATGCCGTCTGCGCCGCTTTTTCGGAATACCTCTCGGCAGAAGGATCTCTGCGCCGCATCTGCGATGCATGGAACCGCAGCGGCATCCGCACAGCAAGAGGCAATGCATGGTCTGCCGGCGCACTGCGGCGGGTGCTCCGGAATCCTGTCTATGTGAAAGCGGATTCCGGCGTGATTTCGTATCTTTCCGGAAAAGGAGCCGTGCTCTGTACGCCGGAGCCGCTGCCGGAGGGTCACGGAATCACCCTCTATGCGGACCGGCGCATCTGCCGGAGCCGTTTCAGCGATCTCCACGGTGTATTCGCCGTTTCTGCACTGCATAAGGGTCTGGTTCAGCCGGAAATCTGGCTCGCCTGCCAGAAAAAACTGGATGCAAACAGGAGCCGCCGGACATCCGGAAAAGGCGGAAAAACATGGCTCAGCGGCTCCGTATTCTGCGCACGGTGCGGAAGCGCGATGACCGCTGTTCAGGGAAGAAATGCCGTTTATCTGATTTGCGGCGGAAAAAAGCGCGGAATCTGCGCAGGAGCAGGCGCGGTCTGGCGGGCGGATACCGCCGAAAAAATGATCGGGCTTGTGCTTGCGGAACGGCTGCGCACAATCGCGGCGTCCGGCGGAAGCCCCCGTCCGGAATCTGCTCCGGTACAGCGCATCCGGGAAGAGCTGGATAAACTGTCTGTCCGGCAGGAACGGCTGATTCAGCAGCTCATGCAGTGCGGAGAAGGCGAAATTCCTGCACTTTCGGAAGCAGCCTCACGGCTTGCTGCCCGCTGCTCGGTTCTGCGGCGCAGCCTGCATACCGCCGATACGGTGCAGCCGGTTTCCCTTCCGGAATGGGAAATGCTCCGCACTGACGACCGCAAAACCGCAGCGCAGCTTCTGCTTTCCGGTGTTTATGCCGACGGAAATACCCTTCACGCTTTTTTACGGTAGATGACTGTTTCTGATTCTTTTATGAATTTTTGTAAAATATCCGCAAAATTCGCTTGACGGTATCGCATAGAATCAGTATAATAGAATAGGGGTTATATCCCCCGCAATCATGAAGATGAGAAACAAAGGCAGGTGTCAATTATGCAGAAGCCCGCTATTCCTTATCCGCATATGCTGCACGGATGTGACTACAATCCCGAACAGTGGCTCAACAGACCGGATATCCTGAAACAGGATATCGAACAGATGAAGCTTGCAAATATCAACTGCGTATCAATCGGTATTTTTGCATGGGCGGCACTGGAGCCGGCGGAGGGTGAATACCGTCTGGACTGGCTCGCGGAGATCATCGACAATCTGTATCAGAACGGAATCTACACGGTTCTGGCAACCCCCTCCGGTGCAAAACCTGTCTGGATGGCGCAGAAATATCCGGAGATTCGCCGGGTCAGTGCATCACGGGTGCGCGATTTGCAGGGCGGCCGGCATAATCACTGCTATACATCAAAAATATACCGCGAAAAGACACGGGCAATCAACGAAAAACTCGCAGAGCGCTTTGCACATCATCCCGGACTGATTCTCTGGCATGTCAGCAACGAGATACAGGGAGAATGTCACTGCCCGCTCTGTCAGGACGCCTTCCGCAGCTGGCTCAGAGCGCGCTACGGCAGTCTTGATGCGCTGAATCAGGCTTGGTGGACAGCCTTCTGGTCGCACACCTATACGGAATGGGAGCAGATTGAATCCCCCTCCCCGATCGGCGAAACCAATATTCACGGACTGAACCTCGACTGGAAACGCTTCTGCACGGAACAGACCCGCAGCTTTTTTGAAAATGAAACCGCGCCACTGAAAGCCGCAAATCCGGAGATTCCGGTGACGATGAATCTCATGGGCTTCTATGACGGTATCAGCTACTGGGAAATGGCAAAATCCCTCGATATCGTATCATGGGACAGCTATCCGACCTGGCATACCAATCAGGACGGCGACGAAACCTACAATGCCTTCTGGGCGGATGCCTATTCCGATATCTGCCGGTCAATGCTCGGCAAGCCGTTTCTGCTGATGGAAAACACCCCGTCGCAGACCAACTGGCACGGGGTCTGCCGCCCGAAAACATGGGGATTTCACAGACTGACCGCGATTTCCAATATCGCGCACGGCGCCGACAGCATCCAGTATTTTCAGTGGCGTCAGAGCCGCGGCTGCTCAGAGAAATTTCACGGCGCGGTCATGACCCATGCCAACCGCACCGATACCCGTGTCTTTCAGGAGGTTTCGGATGTCGGCGCAATGCTGAAAAAGCTTGACGGACTGCGCGGCGCAAAGACGGAATCCAAAATCGCGATTCTGTACGATATCGAAAGCCACTGGGCGGTCAATGATGCAAAGGGACCGCGCAATGACGGCATCGGCGACAATGATCTGCTGCTCCGGATGTATCTGCAATTCTGGAAAACGGGCATCCCGGTCGATATTCTGAATCCGGCACAGGATTTTTCAGGCTATACGCTGGTTCTTGTGCCGATGCTGTATATGATGACAGAGGAAACCGCAGAGCGCCTGCTGCAATACGCAAAAACCGGCGGCACACTGTTTCTGACCATGCACACCGGCGTGGTCGATGAACACGATCTCTGCTATATGGGTGATACGCCCGCCTGCGGGCTGGCGGAGGCGGCGGGTATCCGCTTTCTGGAAATTGACCCGCTGTACGACAGCGGGCACGAGACCGTGACAATGGTCAAAATGCCCTTCCCGCTTGCCGAAAGCTACCGCTGTGAGCGGCTCTGTGAGCGGATTGCCGCAGAAGGTGCAGAGGTGCTCGGTGTATACGAAACCGACAGCCCGTGTATGCCGAATCAGATGCCCTGCATCACAAGGCACAGCTTCGGGCGCGGCATGATCTATTATACCGGCGCATTTATGGAGGACGCCTTCTATGCCGATTTCCTGCTTTCCCTTGCGGAAAAGCACGGTATTTCACCCGTTCTTGACACAACACTGCCGCACGGTGTCGTAACGGCGGCGCGCACGGCAAAGGACGGCACGGTTTATTATTTCGTGATGAACTGGACCCGCGAGCAGAAATCCGTCAGTCTGCCGTTTGCACTGAAGGATTTTGAGAACGGAAAGGTCTGGCAAAATAAACTGTCACTTGCACCCTACGGTGCAAAAATCCTGCTGAAAGCGAACGGCTGAGCTTTCGCAGACCGGGAGGTAACCGAAACATGATTACATATCTTGAATCCGTCAGGCAGTTTCAGCTGAATACGGCGCATACAACCTATGCCTTTGCGGTTGCGGACGAAGGCTATCTGACGCACGCATACTGGGGGGCAAGACTGGAACCGCAGGATCTGACTGACCTGCTCCGGCTGAAAGAAAGCCCCTTTGTCCCCTCGACTAACAACCGGGAGCGCGCAAGTTTTCTGGATTCCGCACCGTTTGAGTATCCCTGCGGCTTTACGGGCGATTACCGCGAGCACGCCTTCGGCATCGAAACAACCGGCGGATTCCGTGCCTGCGATCTGCGCTATGCGGATTTCCGGATTTTCAGCGGCAAGCAGGATCCGCAGGGGATGCCCCATACCTTCGGCGAGGGCAGCGAAACACTGATGATTACAATGAAGGATGCCGCTACGGGCATTACGGTTCTGCTGTATTATACGATTTTCCGTGATTCCGATGCAATTATCCGACGGACTGCCGTCCGCAATGACGGCGAAAAGCCGGTTCTGCTGAACCGTGTGCTTTCCGCTTCGGTCGATCTGGATGACGACCGCTTTGAAATGCTGACACTGTACGGCTCATGGGCAAGAGAACGGCAAATCTGCCGTCTGCCGCTGCGGCACGGCAAACAGCGCATCGACAGCCTCCGCGGAGAATCCTCTCACCAGTACAGCCCGTTTTTTGCGCTGGTCAGCCCGCAGACAACCGAGGAAACCGGCATCGCCTACGGGTTTACGCTGATCTATTCAGGCAATTTTATGCTTCAGGCGGAGCTGACACAGCACTGTCAGACCCGCGCCCAGATCGGCATTCAGCCGGAGGATTTCGTCTGGGAGCTGCTCCCGGGCGCATATTTCGATTCGCCGGAAGCCGTTCTGGTCTGCACAAAGGACGGCATCGGCGGTATGTCCCGCTGCTTTCATCAGCTCTTTTACAGGCATCTGATCCGCAGCACATGGCGTGATAAAAACCGCCCTGTTCTCATCAACAACTGGGAGGCAACCTATTTTCAGTTTGATCTTGCAAAATTGCAGGCCATCGCGCAGGAATCCGCAAAGCTCGGCATCGAACTGTTCGTGCTGGATGACGGCTGGTTCGGGCACAGAGACAGCGACAGCTGCTCGCTCGGCGACTGGGTTCCCGATCAGCGGAAGCTGCCCGGCGGACTGAAGCCGCTGACCGATACCGTAACCGGTCTGGGCATGAAGTTCGGGCTGTGGTTTGAGCCGGAAATGATTTCGCCGGACAGCGACCTGTTCCGCGCACATCCGGATTATGCGATTCAGATTCCCGGACGCAGCCGGACGGAATCCCGCGCACAGTATGTTCTTGATTACTGCCGGGAGGATGTGCGGGAAGCAGTCTGGGAGCAGATAAAAGCAATTCTGGAGTCTGTTCCGGTCTCCTATATCAAATGGGATATGAACCGTCAGATTACCGAACCCGGCTCGGCAATTCTCCCGCCGCACCGTCAGAAGGAGCTCTGGCACCGCTATATGCTCGGCGTTTATGCGCTTCTGGAGCGGCTGGTAACCGAATATCCGGACATCCTGATTGAAAGCTGCTCCGGCGGCGGCGCACGCTTCGATCCGGGTATGCTCTATTACAGCCCGCAGATCTGGGCCTCCGACAACACCGATGCGCAGGAGCGCCTGCGGATTCAGTACGGTGCTTCGCTGTTTATGCCGCCCTCTGCAATCGGTGCGCATGTCAGCGTCTGCCCGAATCACGCAACCGGGCGCAATACGCCCTTCGAGACCCGCGCCAATGTCGCAATGAACGGAACCTTCGGTTATGAGCTCGATGTCACGCAGCTCTCCGAGCAGGAAAAGGCGCAGATTCCGGAACAGATTCAGCGTTATCACAGTATCAGTCATCTGCTCCGCGAGGGCGGGCTTTACCGGCTGGGCAATCCCTTTGCGCCCGCAGAATGCGCCGCGCAGACACATGCCGGCTGGGATGCATGGATGTATGTTTCCGAGTCGAAGGAGGAGGCTTTGCTGACGTTCGTGCAGATTACTGCCGAGGCAAACCTCCGCTCACGCAGAATTCCGCTCGCAGGGCTTGACGAAACCGCAGTCTACCACTATAATATAGATCATACGGATTACCGGAAGACCGGCGCATACCTGATGCAGTGCGGCGTCCTGATTCCGAATCTTCACGGCGATATGCAAAGCCTGCAAATCAGACTGGAAACGGAGACCGATGCAGATTCCTGAACGGAATCTGCCGGACACGGAAACACGAAAGGAGGGATATCATGAACAAAAAGCAAAATGAGGTTCCGATCCCACTGCTGGCATTCACATTCTTCTTTACGCTGTGCATCTACACAATGCTGCTTGGATTTATTTTCTGGGACAGGCACAGGGACGGCTGCCCGCCTGAGCAATGATCAAAAAAGAAAAAAGAAAGAGGTTACCGGCGGAATGATGAAAAAAAACGTAACAAAGCTCGCGGCAGGCGCGCTGGCAGGGAGCATTTTGTTCTCGGCGGCAGCCTGCGGCAAAAAGAACAAATCCGGCGGCGCAGATCTGAAGGTGCAGTACGGAAATGTCGCAATCGGCGGCGGGGGCTATATCCCCGGAATTGTTTACAATAAAGGGGAGGCAGGGCTCGCCTACTGCCGGACGGATATCGGCGGTGCCTACCGGCGGCGCAGCGGCGAAACCGACTGGGTGCCGATCACCGATCATCTGGGCGGCGTGGGCTCCGATAACTGGAACCTGATCGGCATTGAATCCATTGCATCGGATCCGGTCGAACCAAAGCGCGTCTATCTCTCCTGCGGAACCTATACCGGCACAAACGGCGCCATTCTGGTGTCCGACGATTACGGCGAATCGTGGAATCAGGTCGATATGCCGTTTCCGATGGGCGGCAACACCTCCGGCAGAGGCGTCGGAGAGCGGCTTATGGTGAATCCGGCGAACAATCAGCAGATTTTCTGCGGCTCGCGGTCCGACGGACTCTATGTCAGCAGCGATTACGGCAAAACATGGGAGAAAAACACTGCGCTTCCCTCAGAGGGCGACTATTACCAGGAAAAGAATCAGATCGGCGTTATGTGGGTGGAATTCGCACCGGAAGGCAATGAAATGTTTGTCGGCGTCGCCAATCAAAACGGAGAATGCATCTACCGCTCGTCCGATGCCGGAAAAAGTTTTACGGCGCTTCCGGCAAATCTGCCGGGAATGTATCCGCTCCGCGCAGAAATCTCCCCGAACGGGTACCTCTATCTCTGTTATTCTGACAGCTGCGGACCGAATGCAGCAGTCAAAAACGGCGCAGTATACCGCTACAGCCTGAAAGACAACCGTTTTGAAGACATCACGCCGGACTGCAATGACGGCAGATACGGTGGATTCTCCGGCATCTCCGTAGACGGCAGCAATCCGGATACAATCGTCTGCGGAACGCTCGGCTTCTGGTCGGAAAAAGGGGAAAACCTCTACCGCTCGACAGACGGCGGAAAAAGCTGGACCGCGCTCTTTACAAACGACCGCTCCGATTATGTCATGGATGTCTCGGAGGCACAGTGGCTCAGCTGGGGCAGAGAACAGGCGCAGACAGGCTGGTGGACGGCAGATGTGGAAATCGACCCCTTCAACAGCGATGTTGTGACGTGGGGAACCGGCGCAACCCTCTATTCTACCAGAAACATGACCGCACTCGGCAGCGGAACGCCCGTAACCGTTGCGTTCGATGCAAAGGGCATTGAGGAAACCGCCGTATTCAAGGTTGTATCCGCACCCTCGGAGGACGGCAGGCCGGAGCTGTATTCGATTATGGGCGACCTGACCGGTTTTTCACACCTCGATACCGCAAAACGGCCGGATGATGCCCATTTCATGAAAAACGGCACTGCCGTCGATCTTGCGGTCGCATGGCAGAACAGCAGGATCGCCGCATATACCAATGACAGTAAGAAAAATACGATTACCTATACCACGGACGGCGGTCAGACATGGCAGTCCGTTCCGAAACGTCCCGAAACAAAACCGGGCGGCACGGTCTCACTGAACGCAGACGGCAGCATCCTGACATGGATTCCCGGCTCACTTGCTTCCGCCGCATATTTTACAAAGGATTTCGGCGGATCGTGGTATATCGCCGGCGGACTCGGTCTGGGTTCCGCGATCTATGCGGATAAGCTCGACCCGAATGTATTCTATGCAACCTGCGGCGGACAGATCTATGTCTCGAAAAACGGCTGTGTGAGTTTTGAGACAACCGGACTGAGCGTCGGAGACAACAGTGAGCTGGTTCCCTCTGCGGAAAAGGCAGGCGCCCTCTGGATCCGCTCCGGTACAAGCCTGTATTATTCCGAGGATTTCGGCGTGACCTCGGAATACATCAAGGATGTCTCCGCAACGGCAATCGGTGTCGGCACCGGCAAAAAAAGCGGCGACCCGATGGTACTTTACTTCATGGGAGAAGCCGGAAAACGCGGCGGCGGCATTTATATGACGGCGGATCACGGAAAAACAATCAAGAAGCTGACCTCGCAAAAGGACGGCTTCGGCAATATCACGCCTTCCATTACGGGAGATGCCTCGACTTACGGCAAATTCTACTTTGCAACCAACGGCAGAGGCATTATCCTCGGACAGATACAGAATTGAAATTCCTGAACGGAGGCAGCAGTAAAAGATTGACAAACGCAAAACGTAAACTTAAAATCACCCTGATTGTATGGTCATTCCTGATTCTGGCAGGCTGTGTGCTGGCACTGCTCTTCCGGAACGGTGTACTCTGGTTCAATATGCCCTCAAAAAAGAAATACCCGGTGCGGGGTGTCGATGCCTCGCACTATCAGGGAAAAATGGATTGGGAAACCATTGCAAATCAGGGAATTACCTTCGCGTTTCTGAAAGCAACGGAAGGTTCCGGCACGGTGGACGACTGCTTTCAGCAGAACTGGCTGAACGCCCGCGCCGCGGGACTCTATGTCGGCGCATACCATTTTTTCAGCTTTGACAGCTCTGCCGTCACTCAGGCGGATAATTACATCTCCGTCGTTCCGGCAACGGAGGATTCGCTTCCGCCGGTCATCGACCTCGAATATTACCGGAAAGAGAATCTCCCGCCGGCAAAGGCTGTCCGGGAGAGCCTGCGCGTTCTGGTATCACATCTGCGGCAGGCTTACGGCAAAGTCCCGATTATCTACACGACAGATGCTTGCTGGAAAGAATATCTGAAGGATGCAGAGTTTGAATATACGCTCTGGATCCGGAGCATCTATACCAGCCCGCCTTCCTATCTGAAACCGAAGTGGACATTCTGGCAGTATAATCCGCGCGGAATGCTCGACGGTTATGAGGGAGGTGAGGTGCTGATTGATCTCAATGTATTCCGCGGATCTATGGAAGAATTCCGCAAATATGCAGCACAGAGCATCCGAACCGGCTGACCGTGCATATCTGCACTGTTCGTTTTATCCTGCAAAAAATAAAGGAAACCCTGATGAGTGAATCCGTCGCAGATTCACCCGTTCAGCGTTTCCCAAACAGAAAGGATCTGAAAACATGAAGAAAAGAATCGGCATTCTGACCTCCGGCGGAGACTGCCCCGGACTGAACGCAACCATCCGCGGTGTCGCAAAGGCATGCTTTGAACTGATGGGCGAAGACAATGTGGAAATCGTCGGCATCTCCAACGGCTACTACGGCTTGATTCACAATATGTGCCGTGTGATGCAGCCCTCGGAATTCTCCGGAATCCTGACACAGGGCGGAACCATCCTCGGCACCAAGCGTCAGCCGTTCAAGATGATGACGGTAATCGGCGACGACAATGTGGACAAGGTCAAAAATATGGTCGAAACATATAAAAAGCAGAAGCTTGACTGCCTGCTGACGCTCGGCGGAAACGGTACGCACAAGACCTCCAAGCTGCTCGCCGATGAGGGACTGAATGTCATCGGTCTGCCCAAAACAATCGACAACGATATTTACGGAACGGACGTGACCTTCGGCTTCCACACCGCCGTAGACACCGCAACGGATGCAATCGACCGCCTGCACACCACTGCCGCCTCTCACAGCCGTATTCTGGTCTGCGAGGTCATGGGCAACAAGGCGGGCTGGCTGACGCTCTATGCCGGACTTGCCGGCGGCGCGGATATCATCCTGATTCCGGAGATTCCGTATGATATCGACAAGGTCTGCGATGCGGTTATGAAGCGCACCGCAAACGGCAAGAGCTTTTCGATTCTTGCAGTCGCAGAAGGTGCATTTGACAAGGACGAAGCGCAGCTCAAGAAGAAAGACCGCGCCAGAAAGCGCGAGGAAGCGGGCATCATCACCGCAACCGGCAGAATTGCGGCACAGATTCAGGCAAGCACCGGCATTGACACGCGCGTCTGCGTTCCGGGACACATGCTCCGCGGCGGCTCACCCTCTGCCTACGACCGCATTCTTGCAACGAAATTCGGCGTTCATGCCGCAAAGCTGATCGCAAACGAAAAATACGGCAGAACCGTGGCGCTGGTCAATAACAAGGTCACCTCGAATAAGCTCGAAGACATTGCGGGTCTGACCAAATTTGTCAGCAAGAAAGATCAGATGGTCGTAACGGCGAAGCGAATCGGTGTTTCGTTCGGAGACTGACAATCACAAAAGACAGACGGGAGAAACAGAACACTGTTTCTCCCGCTTCAGCTTGTAGATAAAGGCTCTCCGACGGATTCAAAATGGGGGCTGCTCGCCCCCAAATAAATATTTGGGTATCAAACACTTTAGGTGGTTTTTACATTAAGGGTAAAGATATAACATTCATTGGAAACAAAATCAAAAGTTTCGCTCAAGCCTTTTCAAAGGCTTGCAGGAGTCCGGAGGGCAGCGCCCTCCGGTCGCGCTCCGCAGAGCGCGAAACCCCTTGACTTTAGGAGCTCCGAAAGGGTGAATTGAAAAAACGATTCAGTGAATCGTTTTTTCAAGAGGGAAGCCCTGCGATAGAGGGCTTCCCTGGGTGAATCGCAAAGCGATTCACTTTCCAAACAAATGAAACCACCTTTTATGAAACAAACTGAGGCGGGAGAAACAGAACACTGTTTCTCCCGCCTTGCTGTTTACTGTGCCGTCATCAGATCACAGATCATTTTGCTGAGTGCAACCGGATCTTCAACCGGCATACCCTCAATCAGCAGCGCCTGCTGATACAGCAGCTCTGCATATGTCGCAAGCTTTTCCTTATCCTCCTGATAAAGCTGCTCCAGCTTTGCAAAGACCGGATGCTCCGGATTCAGTTCAAGAATCCGCTCCGCCTGAACCTTTTTGCCCGTCGGCATCGTATTCAGAACTTTCTCCATTTCCAGAGACAGATCACCCTCGCTTGACAGGCAGACCGCATGATTCCGGAGCCTGTTCGAGAGACGGACAGCCTTCACTTTGCCGTTCAGCGCCTTCTGCATTTCCTCAAACAGATCCTTCGCCGCCTTGTTCTTTTCTTCGAGTGCGGTCTTGTCTTCATCGCTTTCCAGTCCCAGATCACCCGCCGAAACATTCTTGAATTCCTTGTCCTGATATTTCGCAATCATCTGCAGCGCAAACTCATCGACATTCTCGGTCAGGTACAGAACCTCATAGCCCTTGTCGCGGACAAGTTCCGCTGCCGGCAGCGAAGCACATCTTGTCACGCTTTCGCCGGCTGCATAGTAGATATATTTCTGATCCTCGCGCATTCTGGAAACATATTCCGCCAGCGTGGAGTAACCCTCTTTATCGTCGCAGCCGGAGCTGTGGAAGAGAAGCAGATCCTGCAAAAGCTCCTTATTCGCGCCGAAGCCGTTGTATACGCCGATTTTCAGCTGAATGCCGAATGCCTTCCAGAACTCCGTATATTTTTCGCGGTCGGTTTTCAGCAGTTTGGTCAGTTCATTCTTAATGGATTTTTCCAGCGATTTCGCAATCAGCTTCAGCTGCCGGTCATGCTGAAGCATTTCACGGGAAATGTTCAGCGAAAGATCCTCAGAATCGACCAGACCGCGCACAAAGCTGAAATGATCGGGCAGAAGATCACCGCACTTCTCCATAATCATGACGCCGCTGGCATAGAGCTGCAAGCCCTTTTCGTAATCCTTCGTATAGTAATCATACGGCGCTTTCGCGGGAATATACAACAGCGAATTATAGGTGACCGTTCCCTCACTGCGGCTGTGGATATGCAGCAGCGGCTCGGTATAGTCAAAGAACTTTTCGCGGTAGAACCGGTTGTAGTCCTCATCCTTCAGTTCGTTCTTGTTTTTCTTCCAGATCGGCGTCATGCTGTTCAGCGTGACAGTTTCGATTTCCGTCTCGTATTCAGACTCGCTGCCCTCTTTCAGCTTTTCGCGGGAAATCTCCATGCGGATCGGGAAACGGATGTAATCCGAATATTTCTTAATCAGCTGACGGATGCGGAATTCTTCAAGGAACTCGGAATACTTCTCATCATCGGTATCGTCGAGCATCTCCAGAATGATTTCCGTGCCGACATCCTGCTTGTCGCAGGTATCAACCGTGTAGCCGTCGGCACCCTCAGACTGCCACTCATAAGCAGTGTCGGAACCGTAGGCTTTTGTGCGGACGGTGACGCGCTTTGCGACCATGAACGCCGAATAAAAGCCGACGCCGAACTGTCCGATGATATCCGTATTTTCATCGAGCGTATTCTCCGCCTTGAATGCGCGGGAGCCGGAATGTGCGATGACGCCGAGATTCTGTTCCAGCTCCTCGGCGGTCATGCCGATGCCGTTGTCGCGGATGGTCAGGGTACGGGTATCCTTGTCCGGATGCAGCTCGATGCAGAACTCATCCTTTGCAATTCCGACGGAATCGTCGGTCAGAGAGCGGAAATAAAGCTTGTCGATTGCATCGGAGGCATTGGAAATCAGCTCACGGAGAAAAATCTCCTTGTGTGTGTAAATCGAATGAATCATCAGATCCAGCATTCGCTTGGATTCTGCCTGAAACTGTTTCTGTTCCATGAAGATCACCTTTCCTGTCATGAATTAGCACTCGGCTTTTCCGAGTGCTAATATCAGTATATCATATTTCCGGGAAAATGCAAGGGGTAAACGGCAAATTTCACACAGATTTCATATTAACAGCCGGAAGGCAGCCTCAGAGCGGGCTGCCTTCCAGAAAATAGGTTGCTTCCATGTCGGCAACATGCAGCGCAAACGCCAGCGGAAAGCGCTCCAGTGCTCTGCCGACGGTATTGGCATCTTCCGGACCGGAAAATCCCATATGCCAGCGGATCGCCATTGCCTCCTCCTTGCGCAGATGCATGAAAAACTGAATCATAAACACGGATTTTTCGCCGTGTCCGTAGGGGAGGCGGTCGTCGATTTTATAGAACGGGACCTTCTCCCAAACACCCTGCTCATTTTTCGCATTCCGGTAATCGACTGAATAAAAATTCATCTTGCAGAGATCGTGCAGCAGCGCACAGACCGCGATGCTCTCCCCGGAATATTCCGGAAAACGGAAGGTATCATGGACGCGCTCGCGTGCAAGATAGGCTTTCAGGTTATGATAGACATTCAGGGAATGTTCCAGCAGGCCGCCCTCATAGGCGCCGTGATAGCGTGTGCTTGCGGGCGCGGTGAAAAAGTCGCTTTCTTCCGAAAGCAGGTAGCTGAGCAGCTTATCGCTGCCGGCGCGGGTGATGTGTTCCCGATAAATATTCAGGAATTCTTCTTTTTTTGCTGCAAGTGTCTGTGCGTCCATACGATTCTCTCCCCGTTTTTCAGTTAATTTGAGCCGTTTCCGGGCTGATTTTCCGCTTCACACTTATTATACACCATTTCTTTTCTTTTTGCAACCCGCCGCGCCGTGCGGAGTACAGAAGAGGCACAGCAACAGGAATTCTAAACTTAATTCAAGCCCTGTTATCTGAATCCATATTTTTTACAGTTTCATCAAGAAATACAGTACTCTGCAAGTGTCGGGAAACAGCCCGAAGAGAATCGGGATTCTAACAGCGATGCCTTATCTTGGCATCAGCAGAAGCATCCGGAAGCTCTTTGGAAGCGCTTTCTTCCCTGTAATTTCAGACTGTATGATGACATTCTGTATAATTAGACAGAAATTCCCCTGAAAACTTTTTCAGATATCTTGATTTCTCACAAAAAATGTGCTATAATGGTACACAATTACAAGGAAATCATATTACAGAGAGGAAATACGACAATGTCCAGACAGAATGAACTGAAACAGTTTGAAATTCCCCGCCCGGTTTTTCCGAAACGGGCAGTCGTAACGGGCGGTATGCCCTACGGCAATAAAGAGCTGCATTTCGGTCATGTCGGCGGAATGCTGGTGTTTGCAGATACATATGCGCGTTTTCTGCGTGACAGAATCGGCAGCGAAAATGTAATTTTCGTCACCGGAACCGACTGCTACGGCTCTCCGATTGCCGAAGGCTGGCGAAAAAAAGCAGAAGCCGGCGAGTTTGACGGCTCACTGGAAGATTTTGTCCGGAGCAACCACGAAAAGCAGAAGGCAACGCTTGCCGCATACGGTATCTCCCCGAATCTGTTCGGTGCCTCCGGTCTCGGAAAAACAAAGGAAGTCCATGCGGAATACACGCTGGAATTTTTGCAGTCGCTCTATGATAAGGGGCAGCTCAGTCAGATTACAACCATGCAGTTCTTTGACGACAAAGCGGGGGTATTCCTGAACGGACGGCAGGTTGTCGGAAAATGTCCGGTCGAAGGCTGCACCTCCGAAAAGGGCTATGCCGATGAGTGTGATCTGGGGCATCAGTATATGCCTGAGAACCTGCTTAATCCGGTCTCAACGCTGACAGGCGAAAAGCCCTCCATGAAGCCGGTCACAAACTGGTATTTCAAGCTGCGCGACTATGAAGCGCTGATGCAGGAATGGGTTTCGGAAATGCAGAAGGACAAGTCTGTCCGTCCGGTTGTCTGGAAAACAATCGGGGAATTCCTGAAACCGCCTGTCATTTACATCAAACGCGAATTCGAGGAAAAATATTTCTCCCTGAAGGACAGTATGCCGGCACACCGCTACCTTGAAGAGCCGAAAAAGCCCTCTTTTACGATTGAATTTGACAAGCTGCCGGACTGTGACACCGCCTGCCGGATTCTGACAGAGAACGGCATCCGCTACCGCACCGGCAAAACACTCGTACCGTTCCGCCTGACCGGAAATATCGAATGGGGCGTTCCGGCGCCGGTTCTGGAAGGTGAGGAAGGACTGACGGTCTGGGTCTGGCCGGAATCACTCTGGGCGCCGATCTCCTTTACACAGACGTATCTGGAATCACAGGGGCGCGACCGCGCAGAATACAAAGATTACTGGTGCAGCAAGGACGCAAAGGTCTACCAGTTCATCGGACAGGATAATATCTATTTCTACGGCATTGCCGAGCCTGCCATGTGGATGGCGCAGCAGGCATCGGAGGAAAAGACCTGCAACCCGCCGGAAGGTGAGCTGCAAATGCCCGTAATTGTCGCAAATCACCACATTCTCTTCCTTGATAAAAAGGCATCCAGCTCCGGTGCTGTCAAGCCGCCGATGGCGGACGATCTGCTCAACCACTATACGCCGGAACAGCTCCGGATGCACTGGCTCGGACTCGGTCTCGGTCAGCGCTCGGTCAGCTTTATGCCGAAGCCCTATAATCCCGATGCCGACCCGAAGGAGCAGGACCCGGTCATCAAGGACGGTCTGCTGCTCTCTAATGTCTATAACCGCATTATCCGGACGACGTTCTATACTGCGCAGAAGGTCACGGACGGCATTCTGCCGGACTGTGAGCCGGAGGAGCAGTTCCTTGCCGATGCGAAAAAGGCAGTGCTCGAATATGAGCGGCATATGTCAAAATTCGCGTTTCATCAGTGTATTTATGTGCTGGACAGCTATATCCGCAGCGCGAGCAAGTATATGTCCCGTGCATTGAAGCCGGATGCACAAAGCAAAGAAGAAACAGAACAGGTTCTGAGCAATCTGTTCTATATGATCCGGATCGCCGGCATTCTGCTGCACCCGATCGTTCCCTTCGGCACTGCGAAATTGCAGGAATATTTGCAGGTTGATGACCGCATCTGGTCATGGGAAACAATATTCGAGCCGATCAGCTTCTTTACCGGCGCGAACCACAAACTGAAATTCCTGCCGCCGCGCACTGATTTCTTTACGCGGCACGAATCGCAGTTTGAGGGCGCCGAAGACACGGAGTAAAAGCAGTATCGGTGTAAAAATGAGGGCTGCTCCCGTACTGCGCTCGTTAAAAACACACCTGATATGATTCGAGCGGAGAGCCTCCGCAGGCGATTCGGCGCTCAATCAAAAACAAAACCCCGCACCGAAATGCAGGGGTGATACGCCTGATGCGATTTGAGCGGAGCGCCTCCGCTGGCGATTCGGCGCTCAATCAAAAACAAAACCCCCGCACCGAAATGCAGGAGTGATACGCCTGATGCGATTCGAGCGGAGAGCCTCCGCAGGCGATTCGACACTCAATCAAAAACAAAACCCCCGCACCGAAATGCAGGGGTGATACGCCTGATGCGATTTGAGCGGAGAGCCTCCGCAGGCGATTCGACACTCAATCAAAAACAAAACCCCCGCACCGAAATGCAGGGGTGATACGCC
>JAFWVK010000061.1 GCA_017518255.1 Oscillospiraceae bacterium | reverse complement strand
CTACGATCTGTATGCAGCACAATCAGAGTCTCATCCAGATAGAGGCTCAAGAGGTAGTATTCACTGTGGCTGTACAGATTGTTCATAGTGAACTGTGTCATGATCGGCAACTCCTTTCAAATAAGATCTCAGCGCAGCAGCCTGTTTCCGGCTGCCCCTGTCTGATGTTGTCTGTATTATAGCATACCGCAGCGGAAATGTCAAGTAAACCGGTGGTATATCTTTTGAATGCTCTGCAGGAACCGCCGCGGATGTCTTCGCGGAGAAGATGCACCCTACTGCCAAAGGGATAACAAAACTGGAACCGGCTGTGTGTCGGTTCCAGTTTTATTCTTTATACATCATCGCTGAAGAAATCAGAATCAATGCGCTTAACCTGATATGCAGCCGCCGCTGAGACGCCGAGATTGCAAAAGCCTCCGGCGAGATTTGAACTCGCATCAACAAGATTGTAAGTCCTGCTCTCTGTCAATTGAGTTACGGAGGCATTGAAGCGCATAACAGAATCTGTGCCGGTGTGACGCGGCGTGCTGCACAGTTCCTGCTCACTGTGCCCATTATAGCACAGATTTTTGGGCGTGTCAAGTGAAACTGCGGGATATATTCTATAGTGTCCAAAGCCCATTTGACAAGAAAATACGCTGTCCTCCCGATACAGGAAAACAGCGCATTTACGAAATATTCATGAGTGAGAAATGAGGGGTTCGAACTTTTCTTTTCTTTTTCAAAGTGTCGTATTTGCGTGTTTTTCCGCCGCGAAAATCGCGTCGAGTGCACGTCGGGTGCACGGAGCACAATCTCTGACTGCCAGAACCCCGAATTTAAGCGATTTAAGGGGCAGAAATGAGGGTTTTACGCCCCTCAGTATATCGTTGAAGAAATCGTCGATCTGTTTGTCAACACGTTTGCGTTCATCGGTGAAAGTGTGCTGATAAACATTCTTAAGTGTCGCGTTGGTAGACCATCCGCCGCGCTCCATTGCATACTTGTCCGGGACGCCGAGCATGAGCATAATCGAAGCGTTCAAGTGCCGCAGATCATGGAACGTCATCTCATAACCGTTGGCTGCCGTCAGCTTCTTGAAATGTTTCCGGATCACCTGATAGCTCTGCGGAACAATGAAGTCATCCTCATGTTTATGCGGAATCGCCTGGATCAACTGAAGAAGATACTCCGGGAGCACGAGCTGCCGCGTGGACTTGAACGTCTTGTTGACATCACGGACAACATCTTTGCAATCCAGATACAGCTTGCTGCGTCTGACCGTCAGCACTCCGTTTTTCAGATCACCGAACTGCAAACCGCGAACTTCACTCACTCTCAAAGAAAGCCACATTGCCAGCATACACGGAAGCTCAATATCCGTCCCGCGAATCATGTGAATGACCTGTGCTGCAGTCGGAAGCTCCTTGATTTTCGGCTTCTTCGGCGGAAACGAGATATTCAAATCAAGCCGAACACCGTAAAGCTTTGCTGCGGAGACAATCAGATTTTTGGCATCAATAATCGTTTTCCGTCCTCTGGTCCGTGCATCCTCATTGATCGCTTTCTGCATATCGCAGCTGTTCAGTTCGTGAATATCAATCTCCATGATACTTTGCAGCCGGTTCTTCCGGATGATCTCATAACCGTGAATTGTGGAGGGGGACAGGACATTCCGCTTCATGTCAATGTATTCGTCCACAGCCTGTCCGACGGTGATGCGGCTTTGTGCCGCCTTCATCTCCTCAACATATTCATCGGCCATTCGCTCAGCTTCCCAGCGTGTCTTCGCGGTATATGAGTGCCTTGTCTTCTTGCCGTCCTTGTCATAAGTAAAGAACTGGATCCGCCATTTGCCGGATGGCATTTTGTGCGCTGTTGCCATAGTATACTCCTTTCAAACAGGTG
>JAFWVK010000060.1 GCA_017518255.1 Oscillospiraceae bacterium | reverse complement strand
ATATGCCTTGACCTTGCCGTCTGTGCCGCGGACGCAGCGGTTGCCGAAGATATCGCGGCTCTCGTAGCCGGTGATCTTGTGGTCGGAGTTGCGGTAGCACTTGTTGCCGAAGAGGTCGGTGCTCTGGTAGGACTTGACCTTGCCGTCCATACCGCGGATGCACTTGTCGCCGAAGATGGTCTTGCTGCTGTAGCCGGTCTGCTTGAAGTTGCGGTCATAATACTTTTTCATGGGGCATGTCCTTTCGTTGTGTACGCTTTGCGTACTGTCAGAAGTGTGTGTCTGCCGGAGCAGACTGTATCAGGCTTCGTCATCGCTGCGGCATGCGCCTGTCCAGCCGGTGACAGCGGATCAAAGGAGCACCTTGCTCCGGAGTATCTTCATGATACCGCCTCGGGCTCTCTGCGGCGGAATTTCCGTGTCCCGCTCTCCTGCGCGGTGCAGGAGAGGGGACGGATTTGTGTCAAGCGGATTCTGTCTCGTACTTCACGAAGCTGCAGGCTCTGCTGATCAGATACCGGATGTTGTGCTCGATCTGCTGCGAGTGCTTGCGGCGCGCGTCTTTCGTGCAGTTGTTTCTGCCGCAGCGGTTGTTGCCCTTCACAGCGATGTAAGTCACCAGCTTGTGCGAGGCGTCATGCAGGCGGTTCAGCGTGATCTCGTTGTTCAGCAGGCTGTAGATCTGCGCGTTTTTGCGGTGTGCCATCAGGTACATCCAGTCCGATTTGTCATACTTGATGTAGATGTCAAACATGCCGCGGATCTTGCTCTTTCTTGCGATCAGTCTGATCGCGTCCTTGTTCGGGTTCAGATAACGCTTTTCGTTTTCCATGGCAGATTCTCCTATACATTCGGTTTTGATCGGCTTGTCTATCCGGTATGCTTTTATTATAGCATCCGTTTCCTGTGCTGCCGGAAATTTGATGTCCCGCCGGGTTGTCTATCCGGTATGCATTTATGATAGCATCCGGATCCTGTGCTGCCGGAAATTTGATGTCCCGCCGGATTGCTTTCCGGTATGCTTTTATTATAGCATCCGGATTCTGTGCCGCCGGAAATTCGGTGTCCCGCCGGCTTGTCTTTCCGGTATGCTCTTATTATAGCATCCGGATCCTGTGCTGCCGGAAATTCGGTGTCCCGCCGGATTGGCTTTCCGGTATGCTTTTATTATAGCATCCGGATTCTGTGCTGCCGGAAATTCGGTGTCCCGCCGGGTTGTCTATCCGGTATGCATTTATGATAGCATCCGTTTCCTGTGCTGCCGGAAATTCGGTGTCCCGCCGGCTTGTCTTTCCGGTATGCTCTTATTATAGCATCCGGTTCCTGTGCTGCCGAAAATTCGGTGTCCCGCCGGCTTGTCTTTCCGGTATGCATTTATGATAGCATCCGGATTCTGTGCTGCCGGAAATTTGATGTCCCGCCGGATTGCTTTCCGGTATGCATTTATGATAGCATCCGGATTCTGTGCTGCCGGAATTTTGATGTCCCCGCGCACAACACTTCTATTGACAATGCGTTTTTAGTTTGATATAATAAATGTAATGATAAAGGAGGTGCCGTTATGGGCAGTATTACTGAGCTTGCACAAAATTCCGTTTTTTTACTCGGGACAATGGAAGACAAATACCGCGATCCGGAGGTTGTGCTGGATTATCTCTCGGAGGGCAACCATTTCAAGACAACCGAAATGCTCCTGCGCGAGTTCATGGTCAAAGCGGGAATCTGTCAGGAAACTGATGACAATGAAGCGATGATTTCTGAACTGTCATGGCGGTTCATTTCAGAACTTGGAAATGACATGAAGGATCCGAAAAGCGAAGAAAAAAAGGTCAGGCGCTGGTTCAGCAAAGAAGGCAAATTTCGCGATCGCGAAACCGCAATTACACTCTGCTTTGCGCTTGATCTGGATGCGGATGATGCCAATGCATTTCTCAATAAATGCGGCTATCACAGCTTCAATGTCCGCAATGCATATGACGCGATCTATCTTTACTGCATCCTGAACCACCGCAGACTGAACGATGCAAAGAAGCTGATTCAGGACTATGAAAACGCTGATGCACCGGCTTCCGGAACCGTTCAGATTGCTGCTGCGCCGGCGAATCCGCACGGACAGACAACCGTGATTCTTGAGCAGACGCTGCTTGGAAATTCTGACTGGGACAGTGACGAAAGCTTCATGCAGACCTTTCTGCTTCCGAATACGGCACGATTCACAAACTATTCCAATACGGCGGTCGCGGAATATTACAAGCTGAAAAACCGCGTATATATGAATGTCATTCTCTGGGATATGTCAGAGGAATATCAGAATGTCATTTTGAAGCAAGAGACACATGA
Source organism: Oscillospiraceae bacterium (assembly GCA_017518255.1). GTDB lineage: Bacteria > Bacillota > Clostridia > Oscillospirales > Ruminococcaceae > Firm-04. The sequence goes on along the minus strand of JAFWVK010000060.1, from coordinate 35,060 downwards.
ATCAAAACCGCAGACGATTCCGGTTACATGGAATTTCAGAAATGCCTATGAAAAATTCCATGGCAAATTCGGCATGGAGGCACTGCAGAAAAACAATCTGAAATACTGTCTGGAACTGGCAGAGCAGATTGCGCAGGAACAGCTCCCGTCGCAGGATCCGGAAGTACAGAAAACACTGGCTGCTTTTCTGGATGCCGTGATGTATTCCGAGGAGAATCTGATCCGTACGGTGCTGCCTGTCCTGACAAATGATGACGGCCGTCCGCGCGCTTACAGAACATCCGGACTCGGAAAAACAGTATTAAAGCAGTTTCCGAATGGCAAAACGCTCAAAACGCTGGAAAAGGATCCGGCTGCGCTTTACCGAAACGGCTCCGGCAGAAAAGCAATTGTTCTGATGTGCTATCTTGATTTTGTATACAGATGGTCCATCCGGATCGACGATCCGAAATTTGAATGGGATACAGATGAGGAACTGAGCTATTACGCATTTTTGGAAAGCACAAATGCCGTGCTCGACAAATGCCGCCTGCCGGTGCTGTATCCTGCAAACCAATTTGACTGGCTGATTCTTTACAGCGTGCAGCAGTTTGAAGCAAATGATCTGGATGAGGACGATCCCACGCCGGTCAGAGCATTTCAGGATGTTCTGGAAGCCGCATTCCCGGAACCGGAGGAAGACTGATTCTCACAGCGGATCAGCACAAGGCTTTTGTCATCATCAGAGCCGCCGTGCGCTGCGGCATTCAGCAGAAGCTGCTGCTTTTCCGCAGGCGTATGGTCAGAGAGCAGAATCGCATGCAGCGCCGTTTCCGGAATTGCACGGTAAATGCCGTCTGTACAGATCAGCATTTCCGCCGCATCTGCATGAAAGCTGCCGCAGCGGAGTGCAGGCTGACAGGCAAATCCGCCGCCGCCGAGATACCGCGCAAGTTTGAGCCTGCCTCCCTCCGTGACCGTATGGTCGGTTGAAATCTGCCGGACGCTGCCGGATTCGATTCGATAGATGCGGGTATCCCCGATATAAAAGGCGATGAACCGCTCCTGAAAGCACAAAAGCCCTGCGGCGGCTGCAGCCATCCGGCTGCAGCCCGCCTGCTGCTTCTGCATGATGTTCGCGTGAATCCGATTCAGCTTCCGCATCACGGAAACAGGGGATTTCAGTGTCTCCGCACTGCCGCGGAATCCTTCGGCAGCAAGCTGCGCTGCCTGTGCGCCGCCTGCTTCTCCGCCGACGCCGTCGCAGACAACAGCAAGCAGCCTTCCCGTTTCGGTTCCGCTGTGTGTGCCGTGCTCCATGATTCTGTCCGCGATCAGAATCCGGTCCTCATTCTGATTGTGACGGCTGCCTTTGCCGGTATATGCTGTATAATTGTAATAACAATGCAGCATCAAGATCAACTCCTGAGATGAATTACGGTGCGTTTTTCACCGCAATTGCATTATAGCAAAAAAAATCACCGCACGGGAATTTTCGTGTCCCCGTGCGGTGTTTTCGGTTCAGTTTTCCATCCAGTGAAATTCATTGCGGTATCGCTCGAGATCCTCCTCGCTCAGATCGTGATACCAGACAGTGTCATCGTATTTCTGATTGTATTCATCGGCTTCGGTTTGATTGCCGCGCTTCTGACAGTTCAGCGCGGCGCACTGATACGCGCAGGAAAGCACGATTGCAGAGGATTTGTCTCCGTTGTCAATGTCGCCCCAGTCTGCGGTTTCCTCGATCATTGTCGTGCCGTCCCGAAAATAGCTGTCTGCTTTTTCATATTCTCCGAGATTGTAGTATGCCTGCGCGAGAAAGACGAACATCAAGCCGGTTTCATTGCTTTTCCTTTGATTTGACCGGTTCCATTCCGCGAGCTGTTCGCCGTCCTGCAAAACTGCCTCCTGTTTATCATCCTTTGCATCAATCATCATCAGCTTGAATGCCATGCTGCTGAGATACGGATTTGCCTCCTCTCCGTAGGACTTGTACAGATCGGCTGCCATTGCATAATATTCCCGGCATGAACCGAAATCATCCATGTTGAAATACACGGTTCCGATCCTGCTGTAAATATGCGCAAGTCTGGAGGCATCCTTCCACTTTTCGATATGCTCATCCGTCCACGCGGCTTTTTTGAACAGCTTGACGGTTTTTTCGTCATTCTGCCCGGCAGATACCCGGAATTCGGCAAGTTCCAGCTTTGATTCGATTTTCGCTTCGGCGTTTTGCTTGAAATGCTCCCTGATTGCTCCGGAATCCGCAGCGATCAGAACACCGGTCACCGCAAAAAATCCCAGAAAGAGCAGCCATGAGGCGAGCGGCGTTTTCCGCTTGTTTTCCCGCGCCGTACTGATACAGCTTATGATCGTCACGATGCCCATGACCAGACAGCCGATTTTGATATACAGTCCCCGATTCGGGCTGCCTGCAAATACGATCCGCGCGATCAATACACCGATTCCGACAAATATCAGCAGACTGATAAAATCACTGATGAATTCGATTCGATTGTCGCGCTGCTTCTGCGTTTTTGCCGGCTTCTGCTTTTTATTAGGCGGCTGCTTTTGCGTCTGTTCCGGTTCCGTCTGCGGGGGCTGCTGTTCCTGATTCTGTTCCTGTAATTCCTGCATGTTGACTCTCCTTTTCAAAGTCTTTCAGCCATGCGGCATAATCCTTCTCCGGTGCCTCTGCCTCATAGAGCAGCTTCAGCCGTTCCGAGACGGATTCCGGCATCTCATCCGGATACAGCACACTGCACATCGCATAGCCGCGCATATATTCCTTCCGGCAATTTGAAAGTTCATGTTCCTTGCGGAAGGCATCGCCTCTGTAGAGCGCATTCATTGCTATGTAATCGTTATACAGATCACCGAGGTTCACTTTATCGTAGAGCAGGTCGGAACGGCTCAGATATTTGCGCGCATCTTCGTATTTTTCCAGATGGATACTTGCGGCGCCGAGCACCTGATAGGCTGCGGCACTAGGCTGCGTCAGGCGGCTTTTCTGCATATCACAGATATCGCATGCCTTTTTTGCCTCGGCAAATGCATCCTCCGGCTTTCCGGCATCCAGCAGCACCCATGCGGAATTGGTGCAGCAGTCCGCATAAAAGCGGTTTGTCCGGCTGTAAACCTGTTCGCAGATTTCCTTTGCCTCCGTCAGGTATTCCAGCGCGGCATCTGTATCGCCCTTTGCGCGGCTGTCATCGGCAAGCGACTGATATACGCCGATCGTACTCATACTTTCCAGCCCGAGAATATTCTTCCGGATCTCCAGCGCCTTTTGGTGCGATTCCTCTGCTTTTGCATAGTTTCCGTCGCGGCGGTACCAGTTCCCGAGCAGATTATAGGTATTTGCGGTTACCGCGTGATTCTCGCCGACCGTATCCAGCAGCATATCCAGCAGAGAGGAGAGTTCTGCATACTGTTTGTCATATTGCTTCATGCTGCCGTACATTCCGGCAACGGCAGTGCGGGCATACACACCGGCAAAGGAATGATCACCGTGCAGCCTTTCGGTGATTGCCCTTGATTTTTCAGCGTATTCCATTGCTTCGTCATTCCGGTCGCGGCTTGCGCAGTTGCAGGCGAGATTGGAATAGATTGTCGCAAGGAGATCATCCTCCTGCGGATTTTCGGCATGCAGGAGCTCCCACTGCCGCAGTGCCTGAAAGAGCAGATCGGATGCTTCCTCATAATAACCGGCGCTGTCCATCATGATGCCGTAATCGTTCAGACCGATCACGATCATCTGCAGCGGTGTATCCCATGCCATCAGGAATCCGAGCACCTTTTCGTAGCATGCTTTTGCGTTTCGATAATTGCCCTTTTCGGTTTCGCATTCCGCTTCCATCATCTTGAACTGAATCAGATATTTGATGACCTTGGTTTCGCTGTAAAGCTCGGAAAGCGCCTTTTCGCCGCGTTCATAGTCCCCGCGCCGGATATCGCAGTTTGCGATCTGCCCCTTTGCGACAATGGTGTGCCCGTCGCTGTCTCCGAGTACATCGCGGAAGGTGACATAGGATTGACTCAGGCATTCATAGGCATCATTGAATCTGCCCTCATCCATATAGAGCGCACCGAGCTTCTGCCGGATCTCCGCAGAGGTCAGCGCGTCCTTGCCCTCCTGTTCCTCGCTCGCAGCAAGCGCCGCCGTCAGACAGCGCGCCGCCTCCGGATAATCCAGATTTTCCCAGTGCGCCATACCCGCCGCATAATCCGGATAGTTGTCCACATTGATCTTTTTCTTTTTTGTCTCGATCAGTGCAGGACCGCCGTTGCATCCGATCAGCATATACGCCAGATATCCGAACAGTGCCAGAATGACAATCCACTTGATGATGTGCAGAAGGAAGATCAGTTTATTCGCCCAGTCGGGCTGTTTTGTTCCGGTGACGAGAATCTGATTCAGGTCTTTTTTCGGTTCCATCTTTTTCACCCCGTTTGCAGTTATTGCAAAAGCGCCTGCAGCTCCGCGCGTATGCTGCTCTGCATTCCCGCGATGTCATACAGCCGGAGGGCTTCTGCCGCGGTTTCCGCAGCCTGTTCCGCGTCGCCCGCCGCTTTGTATGCAAGCGCCGAATGATACAGATATCCGACTGTGCTGCAGTGCTCATAGCTGACAAGGTTCCGCCGGATCCCGACCGCCTTCTGAAAATCCGCCTGTGCGGTTTGCAGGTCGCCGGTCTGCAGGGCATACATGCCGCAGTGATCCCATGCCTCGGCGGTTTCTGCGTGATCTTCGCCGAAGGATTCTCTTGCAAGCGTGAGCGCATCTGTATATTTTTCCTTTGCGGCATCCTGCTCGCCCTTTTGCATCAGCAGATCGCCGTAGGTATTGTAAACGCTGACGAGACCGGAATAATCGTCCTTCTGATCCATCAGTTTCCGCTCGATGCGCATGGCAAGATCAATCTGTTCGAGCGCCTCTTTGAGATTGCCTTTCTGTCCGCTCAGAACCGCAAGATTCTGATAAATCTGCGCGGTGATGAAGTTTTCTTTGCCGATGCAGAGATGCGAAAGTGCCAGATCAAGGCCGGTTTCCAGTGCGGCTTCTGCTTCTTCCGTCCGTTCGGCGTGCAGCTCGGCTGCCCCGAGCATACAGTAAATCCGTGCGATGCTGCGCAGGGCATTGTCATCCGGATCCTTTTCGCTGACCGCCAGCTTCGGATCATACTGATATTCCTGTGTATCCGGCTGCACCTGATATTCCGCGAGTGCCTGCCTGCACGCTTTGGCAGCATCATCATAATTGCCGAGTTCATCGCAGATCCGTGCGCGGTAGATCAGCAGCGCCGTCCGGAGTGCTGTGTTTTTCTCCTCCGCGGTGTCAAAAATCTCCTGCAGCGTCCGGAGCGCCTGCTCGGTCTTTCCGGTGCTGTACTGATACTGTGCAATCGCGAACAGGGCGGTCAGGGCTTCTGTGCTGTCCGCGCCGCAGAGATTCTGAAACGTGACATTCGCGCTGTTGAGGTAGTCATAGGATTCCGCATATCTGCCCATATCCAGCAGGAGACAGCCGAGCGAATTGCTGATCGCCGCCGCATCCGGATCCTCTGCCGGACGCATGCGCCGCACTGTTTCAAACGCTTCCGAGCAATCCCGCAGCGCACGGTTATAATCCAGACGCTTCCAGTTATAGAGCCCTGTTTTATACTGATGCAGTGCGTCTTTCAGCTCAATGGTCTCCGGCACCTCAATCAGCAGATGCGATTCAATGCTGCTGTCGAGCGCGCGCGCCGCAGGTTCCGGCGGGTTCTTTGTATTTTTCCAGATACTCAGCAGCGGGATTATCACGGCAAGGAACAAAATGCACATGATGCCCGCAAGGATCAGGATGCTTTTTTTGCTCCATTTCCGGATACCTGCCTGAACGGCATCACCGGTCTCGGCAATTTTGCCATGCGTCCCGCGGATTTCGTCTTTCAGCTCATCCGCAAGGCGGGCATTCGGGGCATTCTTTGCGAGATCGGCAAGATTCGCAATCTGATTGGAAAGCGTTTCCGCGGATCCGCTGCTTTCAAAATGATCCTTCCGCTGCGCTGCATCCGGATCCAGTGCTGTCCGCATCACGCTTTCAAGCTGCCTGCAGAACGGTTCACTCTGCCGCGCATCCTCTGCGTTCCGCAGATCAATCCTTGCCTTCCAGTCAAAGTTTCCCGCTTCGATTGCTGCAGCGGTCGCTTCATCCGGATTGCATCCGGTCAGCAGCCAGAGCAGAATACCGGCAATCGCAAAAATATCCGTATGGAACCCGATCAGGGCGGGGGAGGCATAGCCTGTATTTGTCAGCTTCTGCTCCGGTGCGGACCATCCCGCCGAGCAGGAGCAGTAGCGCAGGTTGCTTTTTTCCTGCACCGTATCAAAATCAAACAGATATGCACGGCTGCCGTCCGTGAACACATTATCCGGCTTGAGATCCAGATACAGCTTACGGCTCAAAGACCTGTGAATATGCAGAATGCCGTCACAGATTGACTGTGCAATCGAAAAGGCGTCGGCAAGGGTCAGTTTCCGGCGATCGACGGCAGAAAGCACTTTGCCCGTGCCCGGTGACGATACGGCATAATAGGTGCTGCCGGCTTTGCCGAGAAACATTGCCGCCGGCAGTGCATTCCCGCTGTGTTCATCTGCATATAAGATATGGCTGACCTGTCCCTTCAGGAAGCGGTCAGCATCCTTATCAAACTTTTTCTGCATTTCCGCCGGAATGATCAGCGCACGGTCATCGCCGCGCTGCAGCTGACCTTCCTGCCAGAACGGATAAAACTCCTTGATGATGACGTTTCGTTCAAATGTACAGTCGCTGACCTTCTGGAGCAGAACGCCCTGATAGGTCAGGCAGCTTCCGCCGCTGCCGAACAGGGCGCCGATCCGCACAGTGTGGTGATTCGTCATCACCGGATTGCTGTCTGTTTCTTCGGTCAGATGCAGCACGGTTCCTTCCGGCAGCTCGGTCCGGCTGTCATAGTTTTCATGCAGGTTCTGCATTGCGCATTCCCCCTTTATCCATCATGATAGCACAGAACAGATGCGCGTGCGGAAACGGCATGTCCTGTGCGAAGAAATATTACTATCATTATAATCTTTCAAATCAAATATGTCAATGATATCGCGGCGATTTTGGTGGTATGTACGATTCATCCTGCAGTGAGAAAGCAGATGAATTGACAAATCCAATCTTGACATATATACCTATATGCGATATAATGTAATTTAGTGCGTTTTCCCTGATGCGCACGAGATCTGTATAAAGGAGAATGGAAAGATGAAAAGAAAAAACAAACAGCTTGCAGTTTTTCTGCCTGTCATGCTGCTGTGCATTGCACTCAGCCTGTTCGGCACGCTGACTGCGGAAGCCGCAAGGGCGAAGCTCTGCGGTGATGTGAACTGTTCCGGAAGGGTCGATGTTTCGGATGCAGTTCTGCTCGCAAGATATCTTGCGGAGGACAGAACCGTCAAGCTCTCGGAGCAGGGCAAAGCCAATGCGGACGCTGATCTCAGCGGTAAGGTTGAGCAGATGGATGTGATCCGGATTCTGATGCACATTGCGATGCTCAGAGACCTGCCGACACCGCCCGCCGAAACGACAGCACCGATCACAACCACAATGCATGTGACCACAACGAAGCCCGTGACCACAACAAAGCCGGTCACCACGAAGCCGGTCACCACCACGAAGCCCGTGACCACAACAAAGCCGGTCACCACGACGAAGCCTGTGACCACAACGAAGCCGGTCACCACGAAGCCTGTGACCACAACAAAGCCGGTCACCACGAAGCCTGTGACCACAACGAAGCCGGTCACCACGACGAAGCCTGTGACCACAACGAAGCCAGTCACCACGAAGCCTGTGACCACAACAAAGCCGGTCACTACAACCGAAAGAGCACCGGGCGCACCGGATTATGTTCCGGTTACAGCCAAAAAGCTGACGAACTACACGGCGGCGAAAAACTCCGCAAATCCGGTTGAGCAGAAGGTCGCGGAACGTGTCGCGAAATCCTGCAACAATTTTGAAGGCGACCGCGACAAGTTCCTGAACTACAGCATCCTTTACAGCTATGAGCCGGATGCAAAAGGAAACATCGCCGTCAATCCGGACAGCGAGAACTTTATCATCCTCTATGACGCATCGGTCTATGATGCCGATGCGAATGCGGCAATCTCCACACTGATCAATAAGAAGAACAAGCAGGGCAGAAGCTGGGCGGAGTACTATGTCCGCTATCTGACCACGCTGCGCAATATGTCCGGCATCACAAACGACGGATTTCTCGTTGTGCTGACGGATACAGGCTCGACCCCATACTCTGCCGGCAGCTACATCGCGACCCCGAAAGCCTTTATCGACGATATCGCAACCGGCATTTATGAGACTGCGATTTCCGACAACTGGACGATGACATGGACGCTGCTGCACGAAACATCGCATTCCTACGGTTCCTCCGGCAAGAACCCGTTTGATGTGAACGCCGAGTTCTCGGTCAATATCCGCTCCATTGCCGCACTGCATCTGATGGACAAAATGGATTCCGTTCAGAACGTGCTGTTCCAGGTCGATCTCCCCGAAAAGCCGATCGCCTCGAAATACTGCAATCACAAGTACAAAAAGGTTTCTGCACAGCAGTATCTGACCTATGCCTCTGCGGGCGACCATACGAAATTCATGAAGGCTGCGGATGTCTCCGGCTTTAACCATCATCTCGGCAACAATGCGTTCTTCCTGGAATCCATCTACTTCAGCTATCTGACAGACGCGCCGCTCTGGGCATATCCCTATACCGATTATGCCGATGTTACCGCAAACTTCAATACGATCGGCGAAAAATGGCCGCGCATCTATGAGACCATGGTCGTCAATCCTGATGCGATCAAGTATCCGGTATCGGAAAACGCGGTCGAGAACTATCAGAAGTATTTTGAAATACAGGACGATGAGCTGAACTATTACTTCTTTGCGGCTGCAATCTCCGACAACACCAAGACAAACACAGTTGTTGACCGGATTCCGACAACAAAGAACCTCGCAAGACTTGCACAGTTCACGGTCAGCACGGAAAATGATTTCAAGAACGGCGAATTCAGCAACATTGCGCATATCTCGACGCCCTACATTCAGTTCTGCATGAATATGGATTATCTCTCCGCTGTCGGAACGGATGCGGTTATCACCAAGCGGATTGAGGAACGCAATGCGATTCGGAGCACAGACGGTTCTGTCTCGCTGCTTGAGGTTGCCGCACATGTCCTGAACGCGCCGCGCATGAGCACGTATAATGCAACCAAATCCTCGCTGAACTCCGTCACGGATGTACACCTTGTCAATGCGGGCGAAACGGAAAGACTCCGTGGCCTCGGTCTCTATTATCTCAGCAAGCAGGATGCGGACGGCAACGAGGTCTTCTCCGGTCAGCTCAAATGGATCATCCGCAATCATGATACCAAAGAGGAGATCACCACGGCAGAGGACCTGATGGTCTATGATTACGCATTTCCCGCAGGCGTCTACGATGCAGAGCATCTGAGCATCACGCCGGACGGAAAGAACGATTCCAAGAATCGCTGCCTGATCTATGCCTTTGAGACACCGGAAAAGATGACGGTTCCGGCAAACAAGGAATTCACCGTCAAAACCTCCGCATATGCAGCGGACATCGCCTATTGCTGGCAGCAGTATGATGCATCCGCGAAAAAGTGGGCGGATGTCGCAAACGGTAATGCAGCGGAATGTAAGCTCAGCGCTGCAGAGGCAGCCGCAGGCACAACGCTGAAATATCGCTGCAAGATCAGCTATACCAGCACGAAAAATCCTGTGAAGGATGCGCTTTATACCAATGAAGTCACCGTGACCGTGGCTGCAAAATAAAAAAAACAGACTGCTCAGTTCCCATGCAGGAGCTGAGCAGTTTTTTGTATGGTGTATGCAGAAAATCACATTTGCTTCAATTCTCTGATTGCAGCAATGATGAGGACGATGAACAAAAACAAAAAGCCAATCGCGATATAATACAAGGGCTCCGTTCTGTCGAAGCCGTTGTCGGTTTTCAGCATACGGATGATGAGGCAAACGTCAAATACCAAGAAGAATCCGCTGACGATGATACATTCTATAAGGCTGCGTTTCCGTTTGTTCATGTGGTTCACCTTTCCTGATGGAATTCATTGCTTTGACAGACGCGGTTTTTCAGCGGATATCCCTGCGGTACAGCAGCAGATAGCTCCATGCAGCGGATATGATCAGATACACTGCGGAAACCAGAATGACTGTAACCGGCATCGAGGGTCGATCCGCCATGACGAACGTCGAAAGATTCCGGAGCTGACAGGATATGACATACTGATCGAGCGCAACAGACTCCGTTTTCAGGAGCTGATTGAGCAGAAAAGAAAGCAGCGTACACATAAGCGATATCATGCCGGACATCGAAATCACGCTCAGAACGATCGGGAGCACATTGCTCCGTGTATGAAGCTCCAGCGTCAGTACCAGACTGAGGAATGCGGCGGAAGACAGAAAGCTCAGCAGCAAAAGCGGAATGCTGCCTGCTTCGCCTGCGACGGTTCCGTGCAGCAGCGCTGTAAAGAGCAGTGCTGTCAGAAATCCGGCGAGATACATGGCAAGCAGGAGCAACAGCGAAACCGCAAGGCGTGCGGTGAAAAGCTCCATTTTGTGCGGGAGCTTCGGAAAGATATTTTTGATAAACCCGTATTTTTCATCGTCATGGAAAAACACAGCGGCATAAATCGCGCAGATCATGCAGGGCAAACCGCCCGTCACGGCTGAAAGCAATGCGCCTGCTGCGGAATACATGCCGGAAGTCCCGAACAGATCCGGAAAAAACAGGCGGATCAAACCGGGCATAACAACCAGCATGCAGGTCAGCAGCATGCAAATCCACAGTCCTGCGGAACGCTGCAGCTTATACAGATACATTTTGGTCAGACGCATCAGACTGCACCTCCCGTCAGGTTCAGATAAAACTGCTCCAGATCCGTGTGATTGCGTTTTGATTCGATGATGCTGCATCCGTTCTCAAACAGCATCCGGTTGATCTCTGCAGGACGGTCTGTGCAGCCGGAAAACTGAACGGCTCCCTCTGCAGTCAGTCTGATGTTCTGAATGCCGTGTGCCGTTAAGACATCACAGACCTGCTGCGGATTCTCTGAGATGATCTCGGTGTAATCAGAAGTTTGATTCTGCAGCTCCGCAGCGGAGATTTCGCACAGCAGTCTGCCGTTATGGATGATGCCGAATGTATCTGCAATTTTGGCAAGCTCACTGAGAATATGACTGGAAACCATAACGGTACACCCGCGATCGTGCTTGAGCCGCAGGATCAGGCTGCGGACATCTGCGATGCCCTGCGGATCCAGACCGTTGATCGGTTCATCCAGCACAAGAATCTCCGGATCCCCGACAAGCGCCGCTGCAATGCCGAGCCGCTGCCGCATGCCGAGCGAGAACTGATTGACATACTGCGCGCTGCTTTGCTGCAGCCCGACCAGTTCCAGCAGTTCCGGAACCAGCTTATCCGCAGTTTTTCCGTGCAGCAGCGCAAGACACTTCAGATTCTCCGCAGCCGTCATGCCGCCGTAGAGTCCCGGCGCTTCGATCAGATTCCCGATGACGGAACAGTCGCCGCTGCCCGAGCCGTTGATTTTCACGGTGCCGCCGGTCGGTTTGGTCAGCCCGCAGATCATTTTCATGCAGGTGGTCTTTCCGGCACCGTTTCTGCCGATAAAGCCGTAGATCTCGCCTTTCTGCACATGCAGCGAAACGTGATCGGCTGCAAAGACGGAATGATACTGCTTTGTCAGCTGTTCCGTTTCAATTGCGTATTCCGCCATGCGGTTCACTCCTTTATCGGAAAATCAGAAGGTCCATGATTTCGGCCAGTATTTGAGATCACTGGCCCACAGACCGTCATAGATGGAAAAATAGTCGATGCTCTCTGTCGGCTGTCCTGCAGCCTGCTCCGGCTTGCCAAGGATGCTGTCCTTTTTGCCGGTTTCCTTGCGCATATACGCCTGATCCGGATGTTTCGGGAACATGCCTTCCGCATAGCAGACATACACAATCGTGTCCTGATTTAACAGGATGGCATATTCGGTTTCGTGCTCTTTCAGCATTGCGACATATGCAGTGCCGGCGTAATGCTCCTTGTCGGTGCGGATTCCCTTGATATTTTTCAGGCGGTCAACTTCGCTCTGATAGGTGTCTGCATCATAGGTGCATTTCAGATAAACCAGACTGGAAGGATCCAGCGGATTGTTGTCCAGACGGAAACGGTATTCTATATCAGCAGCGCCTGCCGGAATCTGCTCAGGGAATGTATACAGATTTGTGCTTGCAAGCAGACCGTACCATTCACCGTATTTTGCAGGATCGGTGATGTTGCACTTCAGATCCTCCGAGACGGGTTTGCCGTCAACGGTTTTATTTTTGGCGCCGGCATGCATAATTCCGGCAACCGCAATGATGGCGATGACGGTTACTGCAGAAGATGCTGCGATTGCGATTTTGGCTGCACGTTTCATAGTAGGTGCTCCTTTCTGTTTTTGATCAGGTTTCCGGCAGGGTTGCCGGAATATGTGAACGCTCTGTGCAGGAAAGATCAAAGTGTACTCTTATTTATTTTGCAAGACTGAATGTCCTGCGGCGGTTTGAATGGATATGCAGTTGCTTACCAAAGCAGGTTGTAGACGAATACTCTGAAATTTGAATCGCCGCCCAGCTCAACCGACTGTCCTCTATCATGCATGTAATATGCTGCAGCAATTGCACCGGCTGCCAGAATCGGATTGCCAAGGCATGCTGCGTTTATACTTGCAATCAGCGAAGCCGAAACGCCGTAATAATACAGAAATGCATGTGCATAGAGTTCTTTTGCGATTCGTGTTCGACCCAGATTATCCGGATTATACGATGCTGAGTTGACATAATCGGCTGCTTTTTGGTAGCAGTAATCCTTGCTCAAAAAAGATGTGTTCATAGGAATGCTCTTACTACCGCCGTCGGTGTAGGTCATTTCCTCAGCAGTCAGTGCTGCAAACTGCTGAGGCATTGTAAGTGTAGTTTCCTGATACATAATGTATTTTCTCCTTTATGTAGATAGTAATAGTATGATTATATTTCATTTCCTGCACAGAGCGTGATCACCAAATGGAATGAATAGGAGAAAATGTTTTGTTCCGGTGAACCGGAACCGGTTATGATCGAAAATACATAGAAAATGGATAATTGAGGAATGATCGCCGGATATGAAATTTTATATAATAGTACAGACTGCCGGAATATGTGAACGCTCTGTGCAGGAAAGAATGATCAAAGTGTGTTTTTATGCGCTTTGCAGGGCAGCGTGTGCTGCCGCTGCGGTGCTATGGATCAATTGCCGATCGGCAGAGCCCACATCACATTGTAAACAACTTCTCTGTACCACGAATCGCCGCCCAGATTGACAGCTTTGCCGCTGCTTGCGAGCTTCTTCATCGCTGCAATTGCAAGTGCGGCTCCGATCGGATTGCCGGCGAAAGCAGCAGTAATTCCTGCAGCTGCTGCAGCAGGAACACCGTTGAAGTACAGCTGCGCGTGAGAGAAAATCTCTTTTGCGATTCTGGTCTTGCCAAGCTTTTCCGGATTATACTTAGACGAGTTGACATAGTTGCCTGCAATGCTGGTGCAGTAGCTCTTCTTGAGCATGGATCTGGTTGTCTTGATGTCTGCGCCTGCCTGACCGCCGTCGGTGTAGGTCATTTCTTCAGCAGTCAGTGCTGCAAACTGCTTCGGCATTGTAAGTGTAGTTTCCTGATACATAATGTATTTTCTCCTTTAGTAGATAGTAATAGTAAGATTATATTTCATTTCCTGCACAGAGCGTGATCACCAAATGGAATGAATAGGAGAAACGTATCATTTCGGTTCACCAGAACCAGTATTTTTTCTTTGTGAATATATAGATGACGGAGAGCAGCAGAATGACACCTGCGCCGCCCAGAATCCAAAGGAAATTGATGGGGGTGCGGTTCATGTTTTTGTTGGAGAGCAGATATTTTCCGACGCTGCTGACCTTGAATGTATTGCCGGAAAGCGAATTGAGCATCCGGTATTCGCTGCCGTCTGCATTGACCTGATAGAAATACTTGTATTTCTGCGGCGCGTTTTTCAGGGATATGCTGATGGTTCCGGGCAGATTTTTTTCATCGCTGAGTGTCACATACATGCCGTTATCTGTATCAGACAGTTCAAGCTGTGTGCTGACTTCATTGCATGCGTTGAAAATATCCTGTCCGCGGATGGAAAGCGTGTAGGCATCCAGATCGACTGTCAGCGATTTCTCAGTGCCGTAGAGCGATTTCAGAACGGAGGAGGAGATCAGCTTCAGATCCTTTACGATGACCTCTTTCTCATCACTCTCGCTGATTTTCTGCACCAGACTGTCTGTTTTTGCGCCGCCGGCAGGTTTCCCGGAACCGGATGTCTTCCGGCTGCCGGATTCTGTGCTTTCGGCGCTGACGATGACATTGACCAGAACCGAACTGTCTTCATTTGAAACGATGACAGAGGTGCTTCCGGTTGTGACAGCGGTCAGAATGCCGTCTTTGCTGACACTGACAATCGAATCGTCGCCGGATTGAAATTCCAGTTTCTGCGAAGCATCGGCAGGCTTTGCGGCTGCCTCAAGATCAAACTGTTCGCCCGGCTTGATGACAATAAACTTGCTGACAACGTCGATGGATTCGGTTTCAACTTTGACCGTCAGCGGATAATAGACAGTGAAATTGTCGCAGGATGCATAAATGCGGCAGCTGCCTTTTCCGACTGCGGTGATCTTGCCGCCCGTTGTGACCGTTGCAACAGCAGTATTGGAAGATGAAAACGTCACATTCTGCTCGGTTGCGTTGTTCGGGAATACCGATGCAAACAGCGTCTGTGTTCCTTTCACAAACATTTCGGTTTCAAAATCTTCAATTTCGATGTCCTCAACCGGCACATATTCCGGTTCGTATTTCTCCGATTCATCATCATCCGCCGGATCAGGTTCGGTTGTTTCCGGCGCAGGTTCTTCTGTTTCTGCCGGTTCCTGTTCCGGTTCGGCGGCGGGCTGCTGTGCTTCCGCAGGCAGCGGCGCCGCAGATGATGCAGACATTTCCGGCAGCGGGAGACCCGTTTCCGGTTCAGCGGATGCATTTATATGGCAGGGCATTGCGCAGAGCATGAGCGCAGCAAGCGCAATGCAGATTGTTTTCTTCATAAATCAGTCCCTCGTCAGTAATCCCAGCGATTCCAGCAGATAGTCAAAATAAGAAAGCTCATCGTAGATGATTCTGGCTTCGACAGCCATTCCGTTGGAAATATTTACCTTGTTTCCTTTGCTGCTGATCAGATAGGGTGTTTCGATGGATATTTTTGCTTTGAAAAATGTCTGTTCTCCGTTCGGGCTTGTGGTAATATCATTGTCAACGGAGAGCAGCGTTCCCTTCAGGTTGCCGTAGGTATTCTGTGCCAGACCGGTGACTTCGATGTTGACCTCATTGCCGAGCGAGACGCGCGGTCTGTCATTGACGCTGAGCAATGCCGATACAATATACTGATCGTTTTCATTGGCAATGCTGCCGACGGCACCGCCTGCCTGCACAACCATGCCTTCCTTGTAATCGTTCATCATGTGGACGATGCCGGAGGTATTTGCAAACACCTGATATTCAGACTGTCCGCTTTCGACCGAGTTTTTCTGAATATCCAGCTTCTGGATTTCTCCTTCCGCCTGTGAAATGCTCTCGTTGATGGACTTGAGCATCGAATAATAGATTTCGGATGTTTTGGCGTTCGCACGTTCCAGCTCGATTTCGATTGCAGCATCCGTGTACCCGTATTTTTTATAAGAGCTGGTATCAATATCATTCTGTTCGATCTGACTGATATAGGCTTCGTACTGATTATAATACTGACGGTCATTTTCATCGGAAATGTCAAAATAGTTTTTGTTATCCATCACAGAGCGTTCCAGCTTTCTGAGCTGTTCGATCTTTTCGTTATACATCTCGATCTGCCCTGTGATCTGATCCTCCTGCAGGTCGAGCTCTGTGCTTTTGACGGTGAACAGCACATCACCCTTTTCGACAAAGCTGCCCTCGGATATATTCATTTGCGTGATCTCGCCCGGATATGCGGACATGATATAGTTTTTGTTTGTGCTCTCGATCGTGCCGGGGCTTTTGATGACGTAAGTCTTCGGCGTTTTTATGCCCCAGATGATGACTGCGACCAGCAGGGCAGCGATGAGTGCAACGAGCATATAGCCAAACGGCGGCAGATCCTTTTCATAAAGCAGGCGGCTGTCTTTCAGATCAGCCATGTTTTTGACGGTTTTGTTATTCATCGGATTTCTTCTCCACAAACACATCCGCCGTCATGATGTCATCCTGCTGATTGACGAAAATGGTATAGTTGGACTGCTCCAGCCGGATCTCCTCCTCGAAGGCAGCGATGTTGATCTTGTCATATGCAAATTTCAGCATATCCTCCGGCCCGACATAATGCGCATACATGCAGTTCTGCACACGGATCACAGGCTCCATCTCAAAGGGGACTTCGGTCTTGTGGATGAACGTGTTTGCCTGCTGCATCAGGCGGATCTCGATATCGAGCTTGCCGTCCTCGCGGACGCTGTAAGATGTTTTCTGAATGAGCGGCCCGATCGGCATGGCGCCTCTCGCTTTCAGAAAATTGATCATCTGTTCCACCACAATCTGAATATTCTCTTCTTTTCCGAATTCAATTTTGCGGATGAGAACATTTGTTAATTTGAGTGTTTTGTTGTTTGCAATGTCAATTCTGTTACTCATTTTTGAACTCCTGTTGCATGTAGTAGGTAAGAAAAGGAAACCTGAAATGTGCACACCATTTCAGGTCACATAAAGAACTTAAAATAGGAAAATCATTGCTTTATTGCTCTAAATGAAGCAATTAAGAGAACTATAAGCTGCGCTTCTTTTAGAATTTACATGCAAGCGCAGTTAGCTTATTTCGCCGATACTTTAGTCATTTTATGATTATGATTTTAACTTTTTCAATGCAATTACAGCAATTATAATTGCAATAAAACTCAGAAGCAATATTCCATATATGGCATAATTTGCCGGATCACCGGCAACATAATAGCCTTTGATTATTGATTTGAAAAGTCGAAAAAGCACGAAACCGTCAAAAATGATTACCAGAGCCAGAAGGATTGGAATAAGCGTTTTGCTCGTAAGCTTTTTTTTCATAATCATTCTCCTTTGTCAACGGGTTTCAGCTGCAACCTTGCGGTCATATCCTTCAGATATGATCAACGATTATGTATAAACTAAGGTGTCGTCGTCATCTTCGATGACTTCTGCCGCTTGTTCAGGCTGCGGCGATGCCTCCTCATCCTTGATGATAAAGTTGCCCTGCTGCATCTCCCAGAGCCGCTTGTACTTGCCGCCCTTTTCGAGCAGTTCTTCGTGCGTGCCCTGCTCGACGATCTCGCCGTGATCCATGACAAGAATCTGATCGCAGTTTTTGATTGTTGCAAGGCGGTGCGCGATAATCAGCATGGATTTGTTCCGGAACTTGTTGTAGATCATGTCAAAGATCGTATTCTCGGTTGCAAAATCCAGATTGCTCGTTGATTCATCCAGAATATAGAAATTGCTCTTTTTCAGGAATGCTCTTGCAAGCGCGATGCGCTGCTTTTCGCCGCCGCTCAGGCCGTTTCCCGCCTCCTGCAGATAGGTCTGATACTGCAGCGGCAGCTTTTTGATGAACTCATGCGCATCCGCTTCCTTGGCAGCCTGCTTGACGTCCTCGAGCGTTGAATCCATTTTCGATACGCGGATATTGTCATAAATGCTTTTGGAGAACAGCTCGATCGTCTGCGGCACATAGGAGATCGTTTTGCGGAGCGATTCATTATCTACTTCGTTCAGATCCATGCCGTCCACCAGAATTTCGCCGCTTTCCGGTTCGTAGTATTTCAGCAGCAGCTTTGCAATCGTCGATTTTCCGCTGCCGCTTTCGCCGACAAGCGCAACCTTTTTGCCCTTCGGGATTGTAAACGAGATATTGTTCAGGACAGGCTTTCTGTTGCCGTAGCGGAAGGTGACATTGTTGATCTCAATGTCGCCTTCAATGGAATCCAGCTCTGTATAGCTGCCGCCGCTCTGCTCGGTTTCGTAGTCCATGATCTCGGTCAGACGCTTCATGGAGATGTTTGCCTCCTGAATCTCCAGCTGCAGCCCGACCAGTCTGCTGACAGGGTCCATGAAGTAACCCGCCATTGTTGTGAACGCCATCAGCGAGCCGAGTGTCAGCTTGCCGTCAATGACCTGCGAAATGCCGAAATACATCATGATCAGATTGCCGGCTGTCGAGATCAGGCTGGAGATAGAGCCCTGTACACTGGAAAGCATCGTCTCTTTGAGCCCGATCCGCAGGGATTTGATATATTCCTTTTCAATGCTTGCGAGCTCGGTTTCTTCATTCGCATTGCCCTTGATTGTTTCAACGGCGCGGAGACCTTCGATGATCTGCGAGTTCAGAACAGAGGATTGCTGCATCTGTTCCTCATTGATCTTTTTATACGGCTGCTTGAAAATAAAGACAAGCAGAATGCTGCAGACCGTCAGGCAGAGGATGATGCCGAACAGTGAAAGATTCATATTGAACAGAATAATGCCTGTGATGATCGCCATGGCAACATCCATGATGAGCGTCAGCGCGATGTTCGTGAAAATATCCTTGATTGTGAACGCATCGCTGAATCTGGTGATGATGTCACCGGTCTTTCGCGATGCAAAGAATTTCATCGGCAGCTTGTAGATATGCTCAAAATAGCCGAGCAGCAGGGGAATGTCAATTTTCTGCGAGAGAAATACCATCATCCATGAACGAACAAATCCGATGACAGTCTGCACAATTGCAAGGACTGCAAATATAATGACAACCAGCAGCAGCGGATTTTTCAGCTTGTACGGCAGAATCTCATCCATCAGAATCTTATTGAACAGTGAGGAGACAATGCCCAGCACGGTCAGAATCACAGATGCAAGAATGGAATAGGCAAACAGCTTCTTGTGCGGAAGAAGCAGCTTCAGGAACCGGTTGAAGATTTTGCCTTTCTCTGTCTTGCCGGTCACAAACCTTGCATCCGGTTTCAGCAGCAGCAGCGTGCCGGTGAAGGTTTCATAGAATTCATCGAGTGTGATTTTTATCAGATCCTTTGCGGGATCTCCGATAATCACATAATCTTTGTTCTTCTTCCGGATTTTCTTAAAGACAACCACAAAATGCGTCATGCCCTCTTTTGTGATGACATTCGCAATACACGGCAATGTAAAATCCGTTAAAAAATTCTCGCGGTCAACACGGACTGCCTGTGAGACAAATCCGAGTGTATCGGCGCATTTGGAAAGCCCGATCAGGTTCGTTCCCTTCAGATCGGTGCCCATCAGATCGCGGAGCTGCGTGATCGTTGTTTCTTTTTTGTAGTGCAGGCATACCATTGCGAGGCATGCTGCTGCACAGTCTGTTGCATCATGTTGTTTGACGTAAGTATATCGCATTGTTTGCTTCTTCCTGTATGATTGTAATGGAATGTTTGAGCGGGATATATTTTCCGTGCATGTACGGCATTTTTGCTTCTGATGCGTCAATCTGCCGGAACAGGCTGCCTGCATTTTCCCGATACATACATATTTGATCATAGCATGAACGGTGTCGGTTCGTCAAGCAAATTCCGGTGAACGGTCATATTTTGGCGGCGAGCGGCAAAAAAAACTCTCTCAGGCTTGCTGAGAGAGTGAAAGAAATGGAATGACAGTCAGTTGCCGGGAATCAGAACGCTCAATCCTTTCCGATCTCATCAATCCTTGCAAATGTAATGTTCATGTAATGTTTCCCGCTGTATGCTG
This sequence comes from Oscillospiraceae bacterium, assembly GCA_017518255.1. Lineage (GTDB taxonomy): Bacteria > Bacillota > Clostridia > Oscillospirales > Ruminococcaceae > Firm-04. Next base: position 15,131 of record JAFWVK010000060.1, on the reverse strand, counting down.
TAAGATTCATATGATACAATATAGCCACAGACAAAGACAGGATGTGCAAGCAACTGTCATCCGATCAAAAATGATGAAATGAGGTATTCAATATGAAACTGAACAACAAATGGATGCTCGCAGCGATTGCTGCTGTCATCGCAATCGGCTTCTGCGGATGTGATGTGACGATTTCGCCGGCTTCGATGTCAACCGGCTCCTCCTCGGCTTCTTCCGCAGATGCTCAGGCGGAATCCGGCGCTGCCGCCGGAACAACCGCGGACTGGGACAATATTTTCGCCTCTCTTGAGCATGCGGATCTTTCCGGCAGCGGCTTGTTTATCAATCAGCAGGCGGCGAAAGATGACGTGAAGGACAGCGGATACATCACCTTCAATAATTATGAATCGGATTTCCGCTCTGTTCCGTATCAGCTGGATGTTTGCTACGGCAAGATTATGCGTCCGGATACAAATGACAATTCATGCTATGATACACCCTGCTTTGAGATCAATATCGTCAACAACAGCGACACCAATCAGTTCTTCTACGGCGTCTATGACAAAGACGGCAACAACCTTTATAAAGACGGCACATGGTTCCTGAGCGATGATGAGGCAGCATCTGTTTCCGGCTGGCTCGCATCCTGCAGAACCGCAATGGGTATATAACTGTTATGACAGCTGAGATTGCAGCACCGGTCAAACGGGACGGCTGCCGCCTCGGCATATGGATGACCGCATTTATCTGTATCTTCCAGCTCGGCACACTGGTCATGCTGCTGGTCACTGCGGTGGTGCTGAAAAAGCTGAAGCTGGAACTTGCAGGGGATGCGCCGCTCTATATTGCATCTGATTTGTCGCAGCTGCTTGCAGGCTCGCTGCTCTTTCTCTTTTTCCTCCGGAACAGGAGCCGGATGCAAAGCATTCCGGTGCCGAAGCAGGGGAAGACGCGGCAGCTGCTTTTCACGCTGCCCGCACTGTTCGGCTGGAATCTGAGCGTGACCGCAATAGATGCATTTTTCCAATCCTTCTTTCATTTTTCTCTCTCCGGTGTACCGGAAACGCAGACGTGCAGCCCGTTCATCATGCTTGTGACGGCTGCACTGTTTCCGGCGGTTGCAGAGGAACTGATCTTCCGCGGCATTTTATACCGGTATCTGCGGCAGCACGGAATTGCATTCGCCGCGATCACATCTTCGCTTCTGTTCGGCATGGTGCATCTCAATTTTCTGCAGCTGTTCTTCACATTCGGAATGGGGCTTCTGCTTTGCAGTCTCTATGAAAACACCGGTACAATCGGCTGGGGCATGCTCCTGCACTTTCTGAATAATGCTTTGTCAATTGTGCTTTCTGCCGATTGGATTAACGCAGAGCTTTGCAATCGCATTCAGGTTGTGCTCGGCGCAATTGTGCTGCCGTTCCTGCTGGTCTTATTGATCAGATATTGCAGGAAGTGCGAAAAACAGAGTTTCGCGCAGATTCGCAGCTTTTTCGCGACAATCCCGATGATGCTGTTCACGGCGCTTTGTCTGGCGTTCTGCATCTTCATGACGGAACATTGACAGAGCTGCGATTGCATTTTTTCTGCATGCAGGTTGCGATTTTCGCTGTATTGTGATATAATTGAACCGGATTTGAGATTCTGTTATATTTTTCTGGCTGATAAAGTTTTAGGTGATTCTCTTAGAAAAAGTGGCTAAGGATGGTTAAAATGAATAAGGTATCGCTTCGCGATGCGATTTTGAATGGGTGCCTCACTTGCAGGCACCCAAGCCCGCGAACGCTTGAACACAGGGGAGTTTCGCTCATCTACGCAATGGTTTGCAGGCAAACCATGATCGACGAGGGCTCTGCCCTCGACCCGCAAACTTTTGAAAAAGTTTGATCAAAACTTTTGATATGGGCGACGTTCAAATGATTTGTTTCGCCATAATTCGCCACTGCCTGAAAAGTTACATGCCCATTTTTCATTTCATTACCGGAGGTGCCGTATGAACCAAAATCAGGATATAATAAAGAGATATCCGAATGCAAAGGAAATCTGGCTGCTCTCCCGTCAGAAAAAGCTGACGAAAAAAGAGCGCATTCTCGATACGCTTGTCGGGCTGTTTTCTCCGCTGCCGGGCATTGTCAGCGAAGCAGATGCCTTTTCTGATATGGGCTGCTATGTGCTCGTTGTCAAACCGGACGGAAATCTGCTTGTCCGGTTTGCACGCAATCAGGTGGATGAGCAGCCGCTGACCTACTCTGCATCTGAGCGGAAGTTTACCGTCGGGCAGAATATCTTTAAGAAGGTACGCAGAATTCATGGGTAATCAGCCGTGCATCCTGATTGCCGACGATGAAAAAGAAATTATAACAGTTCTCAAATTGTTTCTCGAAAAGGAAAATATCCGTGTCATCGAAGCTTATGACGGACAGGCTGCATACGAAATCATGAAGCGGAATGAGATCGACCTTGCAATCGTTGATATCATGATGCCGCGCATGAACGGCTATGAGCTGATGAAAAAGCTGCAGCATGAATTCGACATACCGGTGATCATTCTTTCTGCAAAGGATAAGCTGGATGACAGAGTGCTCGGGCTGGAGCTGGGCGCGGATGATTATATCACCAAGCCGTTTGAACCGCTCGAGGTGACAGCGCGCATCAAGGCGCATCTCCGGCGGCTTGCAAAGCATCATACGGACGATCAGTTCACAATCCGCTTTGAGGATATGCGTCTCGATACAGAGAAATGCATGCTGTTTGTCGGGACAGAGGAAATCAACCTGACAAAAATCGAACTGGCGCTGATGGAAATGTTCATGTGCAATCCGGGCAAGGTGTTTACGCGGGAGCAGATCTTTCAGGCGGGCTGGAATGACACCACGATTGTCGATGATAATACGATCCGTGTCACAATCAGCCGCCTGCGCGACAAGATCGGAAGCGACCGGATCAAAACCATCCGCGGGCTCGGCTATCGACTGGAAGTATCAAGATGAATGAACTGAGAAAAAAGATTGTTTACAACTACATCATTATCACGATCATCCTGCTGGTCGTGGAATGGAATGTCTTTCACCTTTTTGAGATTTACCTGCCGTCCGTTTCGCAACAGTCGGGCATCAGTGCGGAGCTGATCAAGGCGTTCGGGCTTCTGGCGGTGATGATTGTGTTCTTTGCCGTCTCCCTGATCTATTACCACAGGATGAAACGCTGTGTTGCTGAGGAAACGCAGCGGCAGATTCAAAAGCGCAGTCTGCTGTTTGCCAATATCTCCCACGATCTGAAAAATCCGATGTCCTCTGTCATCGGGTTTGCGCGGGCGCTGGAAAACGGCAATGTTGACGAGGCGGATCTGATGCTGACCTATCACACAATCTGCAAAAAGTCGCTGCAGATGGACGAGATGATTCAGAAGATGTTTCAGTTTGCGAAAATGGAATCGGACGGCTATCATCTGCAGACAAAGGAATGTGACATCAGCGGACTGCTGCGCAGCATCGTGGCGGGGCGCTATCTGGAAATCGAGCAGCATGAGATTCTGCTGCAGGTCGAGATTCCGGAAACGCCTGTCCGGATACAGGCGGATGAGACAGAGCTGACGCGGGCGCTGAATAATCTGATTTCCAATGTGATGCAGCATAATGAGAACGGCATCAAAATGCTGGTTTCGATGCAGCAGTCAGACAGCAGTGTCAAAATCGTGATTGCTGATTCCGGCATCCGGCTGCCGGATGAAATCCGCGAAAATCTGTTTGAGCCGTTCCGCGTTTCGGATGAATCGCGCCGCACCAAAAACGGCAGCGGGCTCGGACTTGCCATTTCCAGACGCATTACGGAGCTGCACGGCGGCAGGCTCACGCTGAACGAGCAGATCAAGGATTATACAAAGGGCTTTGTCATGGAGCTTCCGCGCGCAAAGCATATATAATAGAACAGGCTCTCCGGAACAGCGGTGTCCATATCGGGATACCGCTGTTCTGTTTTTGCGCGCAGTTGTCAGCAGGGCAGCGCGTGCCGCACACGGTTCGGATTGCATAAAATCAAACTTTGGTGCAATTGAAGTGCTGAAAAGAACCGGCGCATCTGTAAGCCGCGCAGATACGCCGGTTTTTCTCAGGATTCAGTTGCCGTTTTCATTGCTCAGTTACCGTTGTAACGGATGACCCAGCAGATGCTGTAATTGTTTCTGAGCTGTGCAAGTGTTGTATTGTTGCTGCTCATTGTCTCCATGCCGCCGCCAATCTTGAGGAGACTGCCGGAACCGCCCCAGCACTCTGCAAAGGTGTAAACGCCGTTGTTTGCGGTCATGACGATTGCACTGTGCGAATCCTTGGTTGTTCCCTTCTTGCCGACGCGGATCACATCGCCGACTTTCAGCTCTGTCACATTGCTGCCTGCAATTTTGGTATAACCGGCGCATGCCCAGCCCGATCTGCTCTGTCCGGAAGAAAGCTCGCGCACCTTACCGGTCTTCTTATAGATTGCTCTTGCAAGGACATAGTCCGCAAAGCCGTAGCACTGAGATGCGCCGCCGTAGGAGTAGCTTGCATACTTCACGTTGTTTACCCACTGATTTTCCTTATAGGTGCTGCGGGGTGCAAGCGTTTTGCAGGTGCTGACATACTTGCTGCCGCTCGGAGCAGTCCAGTAAACCGGATTGGTGTAAACGGTCGAGGTGTTGATCGGGTTCTGCTTCTGCATGACCTCACGCAGAACGACATTGATATCCTCAGAGGTCAGAGAGCCGACAGGCGGCTGGTTGATTTTGAGCACTTCCTTCATCTTTGCGCGGGATGCCGGACCGAATGCGCCGTCAACGGAAAGGCTGTACTGCTGCTGGAAAGCCTTGGTTGCTTTCTCGCTTGCCGGACCGAACGAGCCGTCTACATCCAGCAGATAAGTTGTGCTCATCTTTTTGCCGGTGAGCTTGTCGCCGTACTGCACAAGATAATTGATGCAGCACTGGAACCATTTGACATAGTCCCCCTTCATGGTCGGATTCTTGAGCGTCAGTGCAACGGTCGGTTCCGGATATGCGCCGTAATTGACTGCATAGCTTGCAGCAGAGGACGTGATGCCCATGCCGGCAAACATTGTCACCAGCATCATACAGCAGAGAAACATGGATAACATTCTTTTCAAGATTTTCATAGTGATACTCCTTTATAATATAGTATGCGCGATTATGATCAAAAGCCGCTGCCCGCGGTCTTTGCGCCGAATGGATTGCAGTAAACTGAGTAAACTCAGTTTACCCGGTTTACCGGATCAGCCGAAGATGCCGAAAAGCCAGTCCCACATAATACTGTATCTCCTTTTCCTTGATTTTACGTTGTTTTGCTGTGTTGTTTGTCATTCCCTTGACTGTGACTTCAGTATATCACAAGGCACGCAAAATCACAATAAAACCGGAGCGAACGGGAAAAAATCCGGAGTGAACGGGCAGCGATTTATCAATGAAGCAAATTTCCGGAACATATTTCAAATCATCGCGAAGCGATACCGCAATTTCTCATTTCTCATTTCTCATTCAGAAAAACCCGCCCGATCTGCAGAGCGCAAACCGGACGGGTTTTCCCGTTATGAACACACAGGTAATCAGCCGTTATAGCGGAGGACGCCGTCCCACGCATGATCGAAATAATTGCACGTGCTGATCTCGTCCGCCTTGACCTTCTTGGTGCAGTGTGCGCCGACAAGCCGGTTATCGCCGAGATACAGCTCTGTATGACCGGAGCCGCGGGAATCATCATTGATCTTGAGCAGAATGTCGCCGCGCTTGAGATTTGCAGTGCTGCCGATCTGCTTCCACGGAATCCATGTGAAGCCCGCTGCAACGAAGTTTTCCTTCATGATGTAGGTAGTGAGGTTGGCTTTGACACCGAAGCCCGCCTGATTTGCAGCAGAAGAAACAAAGGACGAGCAGTCATAGTTCGGCCCGAGTCTGTTCTGCTGACTGTAACAGTGGGTGTTATCGTTTGCAATGTCAACTGCCCATGAAATCATGCGCTCGATCTTATCTCTCGCATCAGCAACATGCGTGCCGTTGCTCCAGAGCTTTCTGCCGCTCTGCTTTGAACGGATAAACAGCTCTCCGTCATCTGCGAGGCAGAGCTGCGCCTTTGAGTTGCCCCATGTGCCGGTGTTCCAGATCGCTCTTCCGCTGCAATAAATCACGAGGTTGCCGTCTCCCTGCATTGTGCAGCGCGCACCGCCTTTGCCCCAGGTTCCGGTGTTCCAGACAGGAATGTTGCTGGGTTTGGCGTAGCGGTAGACAACAAGATTGCCGTCCGACTGGAACCGCAGGCAGAATTTGCCGTTTCGGCTGGCCAGATTCCGGTCAACCGGCAGATAGGTGTTTTTGCCCGGATTGCTTTCGGTATCATAGAGCACTCTGTAGCTGACCGCTGCTTCTGCCGTGATCGCCATGCCGCTGAACAGATCTCCTGCTGCCGGAACAGCCGGAGCCGCTGCCATTGTGATGCAGCTTGCTGCTGCGAGCACTCCGCCGATGATACGGGTTCTGAGTTTCTTTGCGCCTGTCTTCTTGATTGTTTTCATAGCAATTACTCCTTCGTATAGAAAAATGTATTTTATGACATTTGCAGTGCTGCAAATGAAAGCCGGATGATAATGGTTCAGATGCTCCGGATCATGCACCGAAAATGCCGAAAATCCAGTCCCACACGGATGTTTCTCCTTTCACGTTGATCAATTTTTGTCACTCCCCTGCTTGTGGTCTGAGTATACCACATCCGGCAGAAAAAAGGTTACAGATTTGGAGTGAAACGGCGGAAATCCGGAGTGAACGGGCAGCGATGCATTTTCCATTCAAAAAAAGCCGCGCACCACGGGACGAACCCCTGTGATGCGCGGTTTTTGAATTGCTGCAAAATGCAATCTGATTAAAAAAGAGACATACCGGCTTGAACATGCTGCTTCGTACTGATACTTATATAATATAGTATCTGCCGTCCGGCGTCTGTCCGATGACGCGGCTTTTCAGCAGCCGTTTGGTAATTGCTGTAAACTTTTCTGGATTGATGACGCCTGCTGCTGCGAATGTGACTGCAGTCGCCGGTGACGTTGCACCGCATGCGGACAATCTGTCAATGATGTGATTCTTGCGGATCAGCGGGATCGGAGCAAAAAACATAATACATTCACACCTTTCGTTTTGTTGGTAAATTATGGTGTCGGTTGGTTGATCTGATATTGGATGCGAAAATGCTGCATTCGGCATGTCAACTTTCCCATATTATACACGATCTGTACGTGTTTGTCAAGTATGAGAACTTTCTGCCGCTATTCATATAATTCCTATCGGTATAATTAACAGTTTCAGAAATCGGTCTGTATTTACGTTCTGTATACCGTTCACCGGAAAAAATCGACCGTTCACCGGAAAAATATTGACGCATAGTCACTGCAATGCTATAATATTGATTGCAATTCAGACATTCATTTTTATGTTAAAAAACAGCATCATCATATCGTGCTGCCGAGTTTTGGATCTTCTTGACGGGCAGCCGGATTATGCGACCAGCATGATTGCTTTTTGACATACGCAGAAGACCGGACGGATGGCATGTTAAAATTTCAGGGAGGAACCACAGCCCGCGGTTCCGGCAGTTTTAATATGCAGGACAGAAAAGAGGTGAAAAAATGAAATACAGTTGGTCAGATTACTGTCAGAACGCACAGCAGTTAGCAGCATCCCGCATCATCAGTCTGACGGATAGCACAAAGGAAATCCTTTGCAGGCATCTGCCGGAGCTGAAAGGTGCAAAGATTCTGGATGTAGGCTGCGGAACAGGTATCTTTACGTTTTTTCTGGATGATTGTTTTCAGTCCTGCGAAATATGCGGGCTTGATTATGATGCATCTTTTGTTGAAACGGCCAACCATAATATACCAGATCAGATGCACAATCAGTATCATTTTGTTCAGGGAGACGGATACGCTCTCCCCTTTCAGGATGAAGCATTTGATCTGGTGATTTCGCATACCTATTTGACAAGCATTCCGGATCCGGAGAGAGCACTTTCGGAGAAGCATAAAATTCTCGGTACGGAATTCTCCGCCTATCCGAATGATCTCTGGATCCATCTGAACGGTTTGCATTTCGATCTGCGCAGATTGCTGTTCGGATTGCTGAAGGGACTTGGCTGCACCGGTGTGCTGATCGGTGCAGCAGCATTGATATCAGGCAGAAATGTATTTCATTTTGCAGCTGAAAGCAATACACCCGGCATGATGGCACTGCATCTTATCAGCATATGTTTGTACTGCGCATCACAGGAACTTCTGGTGCGGCATTATACTTATCTGAAAACAGCGAAAGATTCTGTCACCGGATACATCATACTGACCAATCTGCTGTTCGTATTTGCTTTGTGCCGGTCCATGGAAACCCTGAGCGTTCAGCGTGTGCTGTCTGTCACACTGCTCAGTATTCTGATGACACTGTGCTATCTGCGTCAGCAGGATATTTCGGCAAACACCGGATTCCGCTGTGCATCTGAAACCCTGCTGTTTCTGTTCTTCGGGGATGCTCACTTCGGAAATCTTTGGACCGTTCTGCTTCTGATGCTGCTGGTTGCAGTTGAAATCGGAAGTCTTCTGCTTCGCAAAGAAAGGACCGTGCGCCGGAATGAAGAACTACAGTGAGTATTTTCGCAGATACCGATGGCTTTATCTGGTGATCGTGTTTTTTGCCGGGATCGTCACCGTATGCGGTCTTGTCAAGACTTATTTTCTGAGCATCATCATTGATGACGTGATACAGAGAGAAAACATCGGTTTGCTGAAAAAAATCGTTGTCCTGCTTCTGGTTCTGACACTTACCGAACAGGCATGCTCTTATGTCATCGGTTATCTGAATACACATGTCTCGCAGGAAATCAGCTATGATCTCCGCAGACGTATTTTGCAGAAGATCAACCGGATCTCCGTGCATAAGATGCAGGAACAGACAAGCAGTCAGTTTGTCATAAATGTGACAGAGGATGTAGAGAAGATCTCCAATTTGCTCTGCAATTATATTGTCACGCTCATGAATTCCGTTTTTACAGTGGTTCTGACCATTGGCTTTATCCTGTATCTGAATCCGAAGCTTGCATTGATTTCGTTTGTAGTCATCACACTGCAGATCATCATTTCATGCCGCCTTTCAGGCATCACAAAAAAAAATCAGCAGGAAATTCTGCAGAACAATGCAGTGCATATGGGATTGGTGCGCCAGATTGCCGGACACATTAAAAGCATTCGCGCTTACCGTGCCGAGCATGCCATGATGGGAAAATATGACGGCGTATCTCAAAAAATGGTTGCGCTCAATTATAAATCCTATCTGATCAGCTATATCTACGGAAGTCTGAACGGGATCATCAGCTTCATTAGTTCCATCGTGATTTTTATCATCGGTGTCCTTGCAGTTTATAACGGTACGCTGACAATCGGCATTCTGTTTGTTTTTGACAGTCTGACAGGTATTCTCAGCGGCAGTATTTCCAACATCGTCAATGTTGTGATCGCATGGGTCAAGGCAACTGTCTCCATGAACCGTGTGGATGCTGTTTTCGCAGAGCCGGAAGAGGATCTTTCCGGTTCTGAACCGGAAGAAACAATCACGCGGATCGCGTTCAATGATGTTTGCTTTTCCTATCAGGAGGCGCCGGTGCTGGAACATTTCAGCTATACATTCCGTGCAGGCAATATCTACGCAGTTATCGGAAACAGCGGTATCGGTAAATCGACACTGGCCGGTGCGATCCTGAAGTTCAATCTGCCAGACAGCGGAAGTATCTCTCTGAACGATATGGATCTGCAAACCGTGTCTGCGAACGCGGTTCGCTCCAGAGTGGCAATGGTTTTTCAGGACAGTGTGCTGCTTGACGGCTGCTCAATCCGGGAAAACATCACGCTCGGAGCCGATGTTCCGGAGGATCGGCTGGAGGCGGCTGTTCATGCATGCTTTATTGATGAATTTACTGATAAGCTGGAAACCGGCCTTGATACACTGATCTGTGAAAACGGTGCGAATCTGTCCGGCGGTGAAAAGCAGCGAATCTACGTTGCGCGTGCATTGCTGCGGGATTGTGATGCGTATATTTTCGATGAGTCTTTTTCCGGAATGGATCCGGCACTCACACAGAAAATGATGGCCTATATCGAACAGTATTTATCCGATAAAATTGTAATCGTCATTTCACATGATGTCAGTTCACTCCGTAAATACGAAAACATTATTGTCTTTGAGCAGAATCATCGGATCACAACCGGCAATGATGCAGCGCTGATCGAACATTCTGAAAACTATCGCAGATTCATCGGGAGGGCACAGTGAAAGAAATGTCATTTGCCGCGAAGATCGCAGCACTCTGTGTATTCGGTCTGCTGTTTGCAGCGGTCAAACTGATCATCCACATGGATTTTGTCCGGTCAGAAACAGTTGTACTGGATGAAAAAGACGGATGCATCGTTTTTTATACGGCAGGAGAACAGCTGTATGCTGAAAACACTGCGGTCAGCATCGAGACACAGCAGCAGACTTATCCGGATGTAACAGTTTCTGAAGTTGCATATCTGGATTATTATGTCGGCAAAAATCAAGTCATGATGTACAAAACGAATCTTCCTGCCGCCGGTAATTCCGGAGCTTCGGCAGTAATCAGACAGTCCGCCGGCTCGCTGCTGGATTATATCATCAGCGGAAATACTTCGGCTGTGTCCTGAAGATCACATCGGAATAAATGAATCATAAAACCCCCGTGCTGAGATCATGTTCAGCACGGGGGTTTTTGTTTTTTTGGATTATAAATCCGCCGGAGTCATCTTAAATCGTTCCGAGATACCAGATCTGGTTTTTGTTGCCGCTCTGGTAGGTGGAAATCTGGACATTGGAGCCGTTTGCGGTGCCTGTTTCTGTCAGGACGCAGCTGGTGTTATTTGCGGAACGGATGATGTAGTAGCCTGCGCCGCCGTACGGAGAGGGCGTCAGGATCCAATCCTGCGTATCGTGGCCGGAGGTTGTCCAGAGGTTGACGTTATTGCCGGAGACAGAGGTCGAACCGTAGACATTCAGGCGGCGGCTCGGCGAGCACTGTGCTTCAAACGTGTACTTCTGATATGCAACACCGCCGAAGGACTTGGTGCCGTTGCTTTTGTTGAGCTTAAAGTTCTGACCGGTGGTGCCGTCCTTCTGATAAACCGTGACATTTGCGCCGTTTGCGCTGCTGTTGCCGACAACATTCAGCATCTTGCCGGACTGATAGTTCTTGATTGTTTTGTATGTAAGCGGAGCAGAGTTTGTAAAGTTATAATTGCCGTGCCAGCCCCAGCCGCGCATCGGGTAGCCGCAGTTGATGACATACTGAACGGTGGTCTTCTGGATTTTGCCGCCCCATGCATGGACAATCTGACCGTTTCCGACATAGATACCGACGTGACCTGCCTTATGACCGTTGCAGTTCACAGTGCTGCCGCCGAAGAAGATATCCGCACCGGCAGGCACATTTGCCCATGACGTTGTCCACTGATCCATGTAAAGGCTGCCGTAATTATATGCACAGCAGGATGTGCTGCGGTCTTGGAAGTTGTAGGTATCGCGGACGATTGTTGCGACAAACGCGAGGCACAGATTTTTGTAGCCGCTGCCGTTATAGGTTCCGGCTGCCGCTGCACTGTTCGCGGCGTTGACAAGCTGCTGCGGATTTAGCTTTGTGTTCTGGTTGGAATACGCCGATGCCGTGACGGTGCCGAGTCCTGCAACCATCGTAACTGCGGATGCGGCTGCGAGCACGCCGCTGACGAGTCTCGAGAATACCTTTTTGATTTTGCCAGTGTGTTTCATGATTTTTACTCCTTTTTTCAGATAGATTTTTTATGAATTTGCATGTCTGCAAATTGGTACCGAAATAAATGATAGAGGGGTGCGCGGATCATTTTCAAAAAACTTGTTGACAAAGTTCGTATTTTGTGCTAATATACTAGAGGAACCCTGAATCAGCATAAGTAATTTTATTAAATTTGCTGACTTATCCGAAGATTCCGAAGATCCAGTCCCACATGGTTACTGCTCCTTTCCGCTGTTTGATTTCGTTTGTTCTGTCGTTCCCTTGACTGTGACCTGAGTATAACACAGCGCGCGGGAAATCACAACAAAACCGGAACGAACGGGAATAAATCCGGAGTGAACGGCATAAACGGACGGATTTGCGGAGTAAACAGAATCACACAAAACATCATTCTAACAGACAAGGAACGTACACAATATGAAAATTGCAATCTGCGACGACGAACCGATCATGCAGCGCGAGCTGAAGCGTCAGCTTGACAAATACGCACAAAAGCGAAACATGATATTCCAATATGTCTACTATAAATCCGGCTCGGAGCTGACTGCCGGATATTTTGAAGCCGATCTGCTCTTTCTCGATTACCAGATGGAGGGGCTCGACGGGCTCGAAACCGCGCGGAAACTGCGCGCCGAGCACAATCAGACGCCGATCATCTTTCTGACGAGCTTTCCGCACATCGTCTTTGATACATTCGAGGTCAATGCGTACCGCTTTCTGCTCAAGCCGATCAACGCCGAAAAGCTCAGCTCCGCGCTTGATGACTTCCTCACCGATCAAGATGATGACAAGTATATCGTCATCAAGGAGAACGAAGTCAGCAGGCGCATCAACATTGATGATATCATCTATGCAGAAGCTTCGGATAAATACTGCTTTATCCGGACAACCGAGGAGGGCTTTCTCTATAAAAAGACGCTCTCCGAACTGGAGGCGCAGCTTCCGGAGGACCGCTTTTTCCGCAGCCACAGAACCTATCTTGTCGGGTTCCGGCATATCCTCTCGCATTCGGATAACACGATTCTGCTGGACAATCAGGAGAAAGCCGTCATCAGCAAGCTGAAAAACACGCCGTTCAAAAAAGCGTTTCAGGATTATATCAAGCGCTACCACTTTGCAAAGCGGTGAGCGCCGATGATGTATGCCATATTTTTTCTCGCGGCGCTCTTGCAGAGTGCGGCATATATCCGGCTGATTGCGGTTTCGGCAGGATGGCAGCCGACAAAAAAAATCCCGCTGCTCGGGGCGGCGGTGCTGCTGAATGCGGCGGCGCAAATGCTGTTTGTCATCCCCGGAACCATGATTATTCCGGTGCTGCAGAATCCGGCGGTTCGGGTCGCGGTGCTTGTGCTCCTGATGCTCGGGAAAGCCGGATGCTTTGCCGCGGTCTTCCGGCAGCGGTTCCGGCGCATGCTCTATATCAGCGTGCTCTCGTTCGTCATCAATTCCAATTACACGAACATTCTGCTGCTGTTCACGCAGGATCAGCTTTTGCTGAATACGCTTGCATGCGTGATCGAGGCGGCAGTGATCGGCATCTGTCTGCTCTGGATGCGGTGCAGGCAAAATGCACCGGCAGTTTCCAAGGCGCTGCAGCACTTTCCGCAGCGGCTTTATCTGATGATTCTGGCGTTTCTCCTGTTCATGAGCTTCTTTGAATACACCACCGTGCGCACGGAGTTCAACGGCATTGCGCGCGTGCTGATTCTGCCGGTTGTGATCTTCACCGCGTATATCATGATGCGCGTGATGAAGGTCAACGCGGAGGCGCAGGAGCATGAGCAGATTTCGCAGCTCCTTTCGGTACAGCTTGAAAATCAGGTGGAGTATTACAAGAAGATCGAAACGATTTACAATGAGTTCCGCGAGTTCCGGCATGATTTCAAGAATCACCTGCTCTGCCTGCGCAGTCTGCTTGCGGAGAACGAGGTCAGCCGCGCCTGCGAATACATGGACGATATCGAGCAGATGAGCCTGACGCGGAAAAGCACCTTTGACACGGGCAATATCATCGTGAATGCGCTGCTCAGCGATAAAAACGAAAAGGCGGCGCAGCATCACACGAAAATTCAGTTTTCCGGCTATGCGCCGACGGTCGGCATCACGAATGCAGACCTGTGCACGATTCTTGCGAATGCGGTCGATAATGCGATTGAGGCATGCGCAAAGGACGGCAGCGGGCAGGAGAAGGAGATTCGGATTCACTCGGATTTTCAGCAGGGATATTTTTTCCTGAAAATCACGAATCCGGTGTTTGAGCGGGTTGAGGTTCGGAACGGCAACCAGCTCCGGACAACAAAAACGGAGAATCCCTCGATGCACGGTTTCGGCGTTGCGAATATTGTGCGCACCGCAAAGAAATATGACGGGGATGCAGCAATCAGCGCCGACGAGCATCTGTTCACACTGGAACTGAACCTCTGGCTGAAACCGGTATAGCGGTGTCTCCGACGGATTTATAATGAGACTCCGTCTCAAACTCTGCCAAAGGGTCAGTGACCCTTTGGAATCCCATTTTTATGCATAGATAGAAGAAAGCCGCCAAATCAGCGTAAATGCGATGATTTGGCGGCTTATACTTTTATCTTTTCGTTTTTCTTTATTCACTATTCACTTTTTCCGTTCCTTGTTCTGTATCCTTATTGCTAAAGCATTCCGGTCACGCACTGCGCCGCCGGATGCACAAACACGCAGCCGGAGCGCAACATATCAAAAGTTTTGATCAAACTTTTTCAAAAGTTTGCGGGTCAAGGGCAGCGCCCTTGTCGCTCGTCGCAACGAGCGAAACTCCCTTTGCGTAGTAAGAGCTCGGGGGCTTGGGCGCCTGCGATAGAGGCGCCCATTCTAAATAGCATCCGCGCAGCGGATACTTCTTTATTATCAAGTGCAAGCAATCGCCGCCGGATGCGCAAACATGCTGCCGGAGCACCAATATCAAAATATCAGTTTACCGAGTAAACTTGGTTTACTGAGTAATCTAAGTTTGCTGAGTAATCTGAGTTTACCCAGTAAACCGATTAACGCATATCAGGTTTATCAAGCACAAAAACAGCGTATTTATTCCGATTTACGCACAAAAGCGAGGGCTTTGGTCAGCCAATGCGAACAACTTAAGCGGTCGTGACAGTCTGTGAATTGCTTTGCAATTCACTTAGGGGCGCCCTCTATCGCAGGGCTCCCCTCTCCGAAAAACGATCCACCGGATCGTTTTATCGGATTCACCCCCGCGGAGCTCCTTCGCCGGGGAATTCCGCACTCTGCGGAGTGCGGCGAGGGCTCTGCCCCTCGACCCCGCAAACT
>JAFWVK010000059.1 GCA_017518255.1 Oscillospiraceae bacterium | reverse complement strand
TCGGGCAGACAAGGCACCGCAGCAGGGATGGGGCTATTATTTGCAGGATTACTTCTCCGCAAATGTAACGGTATCAAACCACGCAATCGCTGGACGCAGCTCCAAGAGCTTTTATGACAACGGCAGACTGAACACAATCCTCGATCAGATCAAGCCGGGCGATTACCTGATCGTCGATTTTGGCATCAACGACGGCGATTCCTCCAAATCGGAGCGCTATGCACCGGTAAAGGGCAATGTCGATAACCCTGTCAGCGGCTCATTTGAATACTACATGACATTCTATATCAAAGGAGCGCTGGATAAAGGCGCAACGCCGATCCTCATGAGCCCGACGCTCTCCATTAAGAATCAGACGCAGCCCTTCAAGGTCGGCTACCGCAACATTGATTCCGCCTGTCAGGCACTTGCAAAGAAATATAATATTCCATATTTCGATCTCGGACAGGCAATGGTCAATGAATTCAACAAGCGCGACTACAATACCGTCAGAAGTTATTACATGGGCGGCGCAGTCGGCGGCACAGACTTCACGCATTTCACCGAAGCCGGCGCAAAGGTCACAGCACAGATCATCTGCAACGGCATCAAGAGTTTAGGTATTCCCCTATCAAAAGAAGTGAAATAATTTCAAGCCGCAGCCCCGGACGTTCGTCCGGGGCTGCGGTGTTGATCCAGACAGAAAATGTTATGTGATTGAGAAAATAAGTGATTGTCATTTTCTGCGGTTTATGAGATAATAAAAATGGAGAAGATCATTCTCATTCAGAAACAAAGGGGGTTACTATATGAGACTTCAAAATCGTATTCTCGCGTTTTGCAGCGCACTGACACTGTTTGCGGCAGCAGGCATACATTCGATTCCGGCGCAAAATGCACACGCAGCGGAAACAGTCAAACTCACGCCCGGCAGCACTTATCAGATAAACGGAGGCGTATTTGAAGGCTGGGGCAGTTCATTATGCTGGTGGGCAAACCGTATCGGCTATAATGACACGCTCTCGAAAAAAGCGGCCGAACTGTTTTACGGTGACAGCGGGCTGCGCCTGAATATCGCGCGCTTTAATATCGGCGGCGGAGATAATCCGTCTCATACACATATTACGCGCACAGATTCCAATATGCCAGGGTATTCCGTCTATAATAACGGCAAGATTACATACGACTGGAACGCAGACGCCAATCAGCGGAATGTGCTGAACAAAATCCTTGCGGCGGGCGGCGATGATATGATCGTCGAGATGTTTTCCAATTCTCCGCCCTACTACATGACAAACAGCGGATGCTCGACCGGTGCAACTGATCCGAAAAAGAATAATCTGCGGGATGACCAGTATACGGCATTTGCAGAATACCTCGCAGAGGTTTGCGCACATTATCAGAATGAATGGGGCATCGAGATTCAGAGCATCGACCCAATGAATGAACCGTATACAAACTATTGGGGCGCAAACAGTGCAAAACAGGAGGGCTGTCATTTCGATCAGGGTAATTCCGAGTCGAAAATGCTGACAGAGACCAAAAAAGCACTGGAACGGCACGGGCTCAATAACATTCTGCTCTGCGGCACGGACGAAACCTCGATCGATACGGCGATTTCGTCCTTCAATAAGCTCTCAGCTGATGCCAAAAAAGCGCTTGGACGGATCGACACGCACAGCTATGGCGGAAGCAAACGCACAGATCTGAAAAATCTTGCATTATCCAATGGAAAGAATCTCTGGATGAGCGAAGTGGACGGCAGCAAAACCGCCGGTACAAATGCCGGTGCAATGGGAAGCGGACTCTGGCTCGCAGAACGCATCACAACTGACTGTAATCAGATGAATGCTTCTGCGTGGATTCTCTGGCAGCTTATCGACAACCATGTATCAAAGAACGGCTACAACGGCAGAAAGGACTCCGGTATGCCGAATCTGAACGGAGGATTCTGGGGCGTTGCCGTTGCAGACCACGATAAAAACGAAATTGTGCTTTCCAAGAAGTATTACAGCTTCGGACAGTATACGCGCTATATCCGTCCGGGCATGACGATGCTCAATTCTTCCAATACAACGATGGCAGCTTATGATCCCCATACGGACGAGATCGTGATCGTTGCATATAACACCGGCGGCGGAAACCGCGACCTCAGCTTTGACCTCTCCGGATTTCAGTCAGTCGGGACTTCAGCACAGGGCATCCGCACCAGTGCTTCAGAGAACTGGAAGGATATCGGAAAAACAAATCTCAGCGGCAAAATACTGAATGTGACACTCCCGGCAAATTCCATTGCTACCTATATCATCGGCGGCACGGGCGAGACAACAGACCGCACTGACAAGATCGACCTTTCAAAGGCAGTGCTGTCCGGCACAGATTCCTGGCACAGCGAAAGCAGCACTGATTACACAAAAGCCTTTGACGACAGCACAGCAACCTATTTTGACGGCGTCGGCGGCGGCTTCGTGCAGGCGGATCTCGGCGCAGTGTATGATTTTACGCAGATCGGTTATTGCCCGCGTACCGGACATGAGGCTCGGTGCATCGATGCATTCATTCAAGTATCTGACGATGGGCAGAACTGGAAAACTATATATACGGTCACCGAACTGCCGGGCGGCGGTATGCACTATGTAAAGCCTGAAAATGCAAGCGGGCGATATGTGCGATATGCTGTTCCGGAGGGTGCTCCGCAGAATCCGTATAACAAGGACGATGTGTATTGCTGCAATATCGCCGAGATCGAATTTTACGGCAGCAAAGCTGGCAAATATATCCGCAGCCTGAATGTTTATGATACAGCAAACGCCGCTGCGTGGTCAGTCGTGACTGAGCCAAAGCAAACCGGCAGCGCAGTGTTTGGTGACAGAGCATTCCGATTCACGAGTGTTCCCCAAACGCTCGACGGCGCAGAATGGATCCAGACAGCGTGCGATTCTAAAAAGTATGCAGGCAATGAAGCCGTATTCACAGCGGGTACGGATATTTCGGCTTATGTAGCGCTGGATAACAGAATCACTGATGTCCCTGCATGGCTGTCCGGCTGGACAAAAACCACCGATACGCTCACCGATGACGGAAATCCGCAGGTGACCTATCAGCTCTACAAGAAGGATTTTAACGCAGGAGAAACCGTCACGCTCGGCGAGGTGAATCAGTCCGGCTGTGTCAATTATGCAGTTGCCGCAACGGCTCAGCAGACAGTTCCCGTGATCGGAGATATCAATGCAGACGGCATCTGCAACAAGACTGATCTCGTTATGCTTCGCGATTATCTCCTGACAGCAGGCACATTGACGCCGGAGCAGGGAAAAAACGCTGATATCAACCAGGACGGAAGGCTGAATGCCATTGATCTTACACTCTTGAAGCGCATCCTGATAAATGCATAATACAGAAGCGAGGAATCAAAGGATTCCTCGCTTCAGTCTATCGAGATACTTTATTTAGAATTATTTTTGAAGTTTTGATCAAACTTTTTCAAAAGTTTGCGGGGTCAAGGGGCAGCGCCCCTTGCCGTGCTCCGCAGAGCACGGAATTCCCCTATTTGCGTTCAAAAGCGCTAAAGATGGGGGCTTGGGGGAAGGAAAACAAGAGTTTTCCTTCCCCCATTTATCCATAACATATTCTTCTTTTTCAGTATTCTTATTTTGCAGAAAAGGACTTTATCGACAGTCTGAAGCGAGGAATCAAAGAATTCCTCGCTTCTTTTTCTATATGGTATAGAAAGAGCAGAGCCTGCACTCCGTTCAGCTCAGGCTCCGCTCTTAAGGTAGGTTCATCAGGAAATACGCATCAAAGCACGTTTCATCAGTGTCAGGTCAATTGCATTGAGTCTCCCGTTTCCGTCAAAGTCACCAGTCTGCCAGTCTGCGAGTGTACCGTCTGTCAGCAGATACCGCATGAGTGCTACTGCATCTGCAATATTGAAACTGCCGTCAGCATTGACATCGCCCTGGATCTTCGCAGGAATCACTGCCGCAATGACATTCACACAGCTTGACTGCGCGATCATTCCGATCGTGACGGATTCTCCCGCCTTTACGGTTTTCCGGTACAATTCATAGGTCACATTCGGATCACCGTTATCGGATGCGATATCTCCGGTCTTTTCCCATCCGGAGAGCCATGCCGGATAACGCGCATCATTCAGTCTGCTGTCAAGGCCGATTAAAACCTCTGCATTCTGAGATACTGTCATCACAGCTTCCTCGCCGGTGTACTTTTTGGAATCACAGGCGGTTCGGATATAATCTGCATCTGCAAGATATGCCGGTACAGAGGTGAATGTCACGGCACGGTCTCCGAATACGGAGTCTCCTGCTTTCACACCCTGTGTAATGCTCCATGAAGCTGCATTTGCTGCATCCTGTACATTCAGTTCCTGGATGAGATTGCCGTGAAGCGGCTCAGCAATAACCGGTGTCACAGATGCGCTGCCGTAGGTCTTTTGCAGCATTCTTCCGGAATATGCCTGAACATCGCTCTTGGCCTGATCCGGTGTCGATGCCCGATAGCTGTACATTTGCAGGTCAAAATTATCGTAAGCGTCTCCGCCGGATTTAAGATTCGGAATATTTACTCTGTCATTGCGATTATTCACAATTTTATAAGCAAGACCGCTTCCCATGTTGCAGCCGTCAAACTTGTCTCCGTAAGACTTGATCGTGCCGGAATACGCATCACTGCCCATGTTAACTGCATCAAGCGGCAGATTCGTTCCCTCATAATAATTCGCTTCGGAAAACACTTTGGAATTATAGGAAGCACCGATTCCATACTGCTTGTTATTCGTGAAATAATTATTATAGGAGTGAATATGCGAGTTTCTGGCTCTCGGATTGCGCGATTCTGTGTTTCTAAACCAATTATGATGATATGTGATGTAATCCTGAAACTGGGAAGGTCCGCCGCCGACTAATGAGGTCTTGTGACAATTCACAAACTGATTGTAAGAAATTGTTACATAATCTGACCACTTGATATCCGCTGAGCCGTCACCGTCTGCCTTATCATCATCAACAGTTCCGTTTCCGGCATATTGATTGTAGCCTTTTTCGATTGTATTGTTGTGAATCCACATATGTGAAGAGCGTGCATCATTGGATCCACTCATGGAAATACCGTCATCCGGATATTTTCCAAGCCAGAGATTGCGTACCTCACAGGATGTGCAGCGCTTCATCTCAAAGCCCCACTGATTCAGATTAGCATTATAGCCGATGCCTTCTACTGTAACATTTTCGCCGTATTGCAGATACAGCATATTAGAACCGTCGTTCTGTCTGCCGTCGTTCGCCTTTGCACCCCTCGGCACATTCAATGAACCGACAAAACGAAAAACGACATTCTTCGGCTTTGCACTGTTAAAAATATCATAAAGACCGGTTTTACCGCCGTAGGAGATTGAATCCTTGTTGGAATCGGTTACATAAATGACCTGTACTCCCTGCTTCAGTGCATCGTCATTATTATATGCTCCGACACCGGAATAATAGTTATAGTGTGCATACCCGCTGCGGTCATATGCCATCGGCATAACCGTACAGCCGCAGGATCCGGCGTTTCCTTCTATCTTCAGTTCATACGCTGTTCCGCCCTTCAGCCCGGGAATGTCCACCCGGTTTCCGCGGATCAGCTCCCTGTCAGCCTGAATGAAGCTTCCGCCAGCCTCACGGTAAGAGACATTCACATTGCTGCCGATCTTGTTTTGATCCCATTCTGCAAATGCTGTCTCAAACCAACCTCCGCAGAGTGTGATCGCATCAGTTTGTTCAGCAGGCGTATCAACTATACCCGGCTGTACAGAAGGCGCTCCGTTCAGATAGCTTGGCGTCCAGTTCTTCATATATGCACCAAGTGTGATCTTTTTCGCGTCAGAATCGGAAAGCTTATGTCCCTTTCGCTTGGACAGATCAACCGCCGTGCCGTTTGCGAGCTTTGTGCCGTATTCCTTAAAACCGGCGACATTCTGCGGCTCAACATTGCTCATCTTGTACCATCCCGCAGGATCAATCAGACCATCCTTGGCAAGTGTCGTATTCAGGAACAATACCTTTGCAGTATCACGCCACGGTCTTCCAAGATAACCGGCTTTATGCTTCATGCCGGATGCAGTCGTCACTTTACAGTTATTGAACAGATAGCCTGTATCGGCATCGTTTTCGTCACGCGCGGCAGTGATGTATCCTGAATATCCTGCATCACTGTAGCCTGCAAAACAAAGCTCGCATTGATCGAAAACTGCCGAAGAATCGCCGAAAATATAGTCTGTATTTCCTTCAATGTGACAGTTCCTATAGTACTGCGGAGCACCGCCGGTATAGAGCGTATCCTGGCTTGAGAGAAAATCACAGTCATAGAATTCACAGTATGCTGCATCTGCTGAAAGGGCTGCTCCGCGCTCTGTTGCAGCCTTAGAACGGACATCTGTGCCTTTTTGACGCTGGAAACTAATATTGGATACGGAGGTATCGCCGCTCAGCTGTACACCGTCACGCAATTCCTCATCCGTAACATAGCGGTTGAAGGAGTTTTCAAAGGTAATATACTGTGCCTTGAAATGTGTTGCCTTCGGAAGAAGGAGTACC
>JAFWVK010000058.1 GCA_017518255.1 Oscillospiraceae bacterium | reverse complement strand
GCCGGTGCGGGCTGCACTGCGGGAGCAGCACCGGGCAGCGAGGTCGGGACAGTCGGAATCGCAAACTGCGCAAGCACATCGTCTGCCGGTGCGGGCTGCACTGCGGGAGCAGCACCGGGCAGCGAGGTCGGAACAGTCGGAATCGCAAACTGCGCAAGAACATCGTCTGCCGGTGCGGGCTGCACTGCGGGAGCAGCACCGGGCAGAGAGGTCGGGACAGTCGGAATCGCAAACTGCGCAAGAACATCGTCTGCCGGCGCAGGAACAGGCTGCGGAGCCGGAGCCGGTGCAGGTGCAGGTGCAGGTGAAGGCGGAAGCGATGTCGGAACTGCCGGAACTGCAAACTGTGCAAGAACGTCATCCACAGGAGCACGGTTGGCAGCCGGTGCGGAAACCGGTGCCGGTCCGACATTCGGAGCCGGCATCGAAACGGGCTTCTGGATTTCCGGAGCCGGTGCATCAATCGGTTTTTTCTGTTCCTGCGCTGCCTTGTTTTTCCTCATGGAAGGCGGAACATACTCTTCTTCCTTCTTTACAGGCTGCTGGATTTCAGCAGCACCGTGATTATGCTTTTCGGCGGCTCTTTCACGCCGCAGAGCCTTCTGCTCGGCTTTCAGCTGGGCAGCCATTTCCCTGTTCGATTCTTTTATCTGTTTTTTCGCGATTACAAGCTTGCACTTGTCGCAGGTGAGATCCATGATATCCTTCATCTCACCGGTTGTTGTGTATAAGCCGAGATTCTCTGGCTTTGTAAGGTTGATACCGCAGGCAGTTTTTTTGCCGTTGTCGGTACCGTGTATCAGCTTATTCGAGCCTTTTGTAGTTGCAATCAGGTCTACATGCATACTTGACAAACCTCCGGACGGATGATATTTTTCTGCATTTATCATTATACAACATTTCCGGGGGCATTGTCAACACTTTTTCAAAGAAAAAGAAATATTTGTCTGACTTTTTGTGCATTACATAAAAGATGCTATCACTTTTTGGCATTTCTGACAATTTTTGACACAATCTATCTTACAGCCGTTTGCAGCAGCTCAGAATATGAACAAAGTCAAACGCCGAAAGCTGACGGATTCCGCTCTCGGTCAGCGCCGAAGGAAGCAGAAATACCAGCAGCGCAATCAGCAGTGCTTTCTGCGGCGTGCGGCTGAACCGGCTGATCAGGAATACGCAGGATGCAACAGCTGATGCAATCAGCACACGGCAAACTGTCAGAAGAATCAGCGCCGTTTTCAGCGAGACCGAAACCGGTATCCACTGCAAATATGCCAGACTTTGCGCGGGCGCATACAGCATCGCAAAGCCGGTATCCCTGCTGATATGCCGGAGACAGATTCCGTGAAGCCCGATCGCCGCTGCCGCCGTCAGAATACCGATCCAGACAAACTGACGCACGCGCAGCCCTGCTCTGCCGTGTCTGGTGCTGCGCAGCAGCATCCGCGTATCATAGCGGTTATCGTATGCGGCAACGCCGTAAAATGCAAAAATCAGAAACATCAGCAGTGCCATACTGCAGCGCCGCTCCCCTGCACTCTCGTAAAATGCAAGCTGATACGCCTCATCCCGCACAAACCATGCCGGTCTGCCGGTGCGTGCCGTATAGTCGTGATTCCGGTGCAGAATATCCAGCATTTTACCGTACAGTTCCAGATTGAGCTGAAATTCACCGAGCTGTCTTTGCAGCATGCCGATATAATCCGCCGGTTTTTCTTCCAGCTGTGCCTGCTCAAGCTGAGCTGTGACCGTTTCGATCTTTTCGCGGAGCAGCTCTACATAATCCTCAGCTTTTTTCAGCTTTTCCGGTGTGATTTCCCCCTCATATTCAATGTAAACCCGTTCTGACTCCCTTGAAACCGGCATATACATACCGATATCCTTCCAAAGATACCAGCCGAAGGCGCCCGCAGCTGCCGCGATCAGCAGGACCCGCTGCGCAATCAGCAGCTTCCATCCCTCAAACCCGAATCGGGTATGCACCGGCAGAAAGCGGTTCAGAAGGAGGGAGAACCGGTCGCGCAGAGCTTCCGCACGCGCACCGAACCGAACCGGTCTGCATCTGCCGACAAGCCACAGAAGCAGCGCCGTCAGAATCAGCAGCAGCAGGAACAGTGCAAGCAGCAGATCCGTCAGAAAGCCGGACGGATACGAAAACCAGTTCAAATTCAGGTATTCCGTGAAAAAGGTGTTTGCTTCCAACGCAGCAAACAGATTGATAAACTTGAAATGATTCAGTGTTGCCGTCGGGAGCACCAACTCATGCAGCAAATACATACCGCCGAGAGATAAAGCGGAAATGCCCCAGCTCAGAATCGGATGCAGACGCGCCGTCAGCAGCCAGACAAACAGTGCAATTGCCATGACCGCCGCAAGCTTCAGCCCTGCGGCACAAAGAAAGAATCCGCGGAAGGACAGCCGGAACGCGCAGTACTGAAACTGCGGCATGGACTGCACGGCGCGGGAAAGACCCGGATTGCCGTAAAAGCCCCATGCAAAGGCGATATTGCCGCCGTAGAGCAGCAGGATATCTGCGGCAGTCAGCAGAACAACCGCCAGAATCCGCCATGCGGTCAGGGGAACTCTGCCGTTTTTTGTGGAGCGCGTCAGCTCACTGACTGCCGATGTGCCGTCGCCGGCAAGTTCCAGCACGAGCAGCAGCGGCGCGATCAGCAGCAGATAATCCGTCAAATGATACTGCATCACCGCTTTGATGCCGCGGTTTTCACCGGCTTCGAGTCTGATGTTTCCGAGCCTGCGGTAATCCTCCGCGGTCTTTTTGAGGTTGCGGTCGATAAACTTGTTCTGGTCCTTATCCCGTGAAAGCTTGCTCAGAATCGACTGTGACTGCGACTGCTTCTGTACCGTTTCGAGATATGCCGGATACTTTTCCGTCAGATATATCTCCATCTGTTTCTTCTCATAGTCCTCATCCGCCCCAAAGCCGTAACCGTAATAATAATCCACGCGGTAATCGAACTGCGAATATAGATTCTGTTCCCTGTCGGTGCGGCATCTGCCGGAGAAAAACGCGAGATTGATGACGGCAATCAGCAGCAGCGTCACAAGCCGCTTCGGGCTAAACAGCAGTCTTTTCAGCTCCGCCATATTCCCTGTCTCCTTTTAAGTATAAATGGCATACATCCTCCAGTGTCAGGGCATCCGTCACGGGCTTGCAGCCCTCCGGCAGCGGGTCGCCTGCGACGCGCAGCACAAAGCCGTCCTTATGCTGCGCAAGCTCGCCGCCCGGATACTGCGCCTGAAGCGCACGGATTTCCTCATAGGTTCCGGAGAATTCACCGATCTTTCCCTCGGCGTCCGCAAGGAGCGCCTGCGGGGTTTCAAAGGCAATCCGCTTTCCGCGGCGCAGCAGAAGAACTATGTTCGCGATGCAGGCAATGTCGCTGACGACATGGGTCGCAAGCAGCACAATGCGGTCTCTTGCAAGCTCCGCGATATCGTTGCGGATGCGGATGCGCTCCTCCGGGTCAAGACCGGCGGTCGGTTCATCGAGAATCAGAACCTGCGGCTTGCCGAGCATACTCGATGCCAGCAGGACGCGCTGCCGCATACCGCCGGAGAATGTCCCGATTTTTTTGTGCGCGCTGTCCGAGAGGTTGACCGCCGCAAGCATTTCCCCGGTCTGCTCGCGGATATCCCTCCGCTTCATGCCCTTGAGCGCACCCATATAATACAGAAAGCGCTTTGCGGAGAAATCGTCATAAACACCGGGAAGCTGCGGGGTATATCCGATCAGGGCGCGCCACTTCGCGCCCATTTTCAGGATATCGGTGTCATTCCAGAGGATTTCGCCCTCCGTGCGTTTGATGTGGTCGGTCATCAGCTTCATCAGCGTCGATTTGCCCGCGCCGTTTGCGCCGAGCAGTCCGGTCACGCCCGGTTCCAGCAGAAAGCTCACGTCCGAAAGCGCACAGAAATTCCCGTACTGTTTTGTGAGATGCCTGATTTCCAGTTTATTCGGCATATCTGCACTCCCCTTTCCGTTACCTCTTGTCTTTCAGTGCCTTCTCTGCAATCTCATATGCTTTCTCAAACTGCTTCTGTGCTTCCCCGCTGTCCATGGATTCAAAAACCTTTGTCCATTCCAGCTTTCCGTCAAGCAGATCGGAAACATTGCAGCTGTAAACGGAATTCTCAACTGTCCACCACATCCCGTATTCAGGCTTAGTGGCAGTTAAGTCGTAACTCACAAAGAGCTTGCCGTCCTGAACTTTGCATATTCCAATATCGGGGATTATTTTCGCATCTTTGAGCCTGATTGTCGGCAGTCCGCTTTCAGAGACATTCACACCAAGCAGTTTATTCAGATTCAGGTCATACATTCTGATGATATTATCCTCACTATTCTCTCCGTGCTGGAACCAGTAAATATAATCGCCGGAAAGGAAGGGTGTGCCGATATAACCGGTCGAAAGCTCCGAATTCGGGATATCCTTTGTCTCTCCGGTATCCAGATTGACAAGCTGCCAGCATCCGACATTATCCCCGCCCTGCAATACTCTGTTGTAATGCAGACCGTAATGCTCGTTAAAGCCGTATTCAAGAGAGATATCCGGAGCCTTTGAAAGCTCACCGGTCAGCAGATTGATTCGGTTCGTACCGGTCGGTGTAATCATGTCGCCGTCCGCGGTATCGAAGTAGAGGTAATCCCCGATTCCGTTGAGATATTCCGGCGCCGTCGCAACCAGATTGGCAGTCGGGGCTTCCATTGCCGTGTAAACTTTTGTCAGCTTGCCGGTTTTCAGCTCATAGCCCCAGATTTCATAACCGCCGGTGCAGAATCTTGATTCACTGCCCGTGATTTTATTTTTAATGATATCGCCGTAGGTTTTGAGCTGTACGGAAAACCACAGATAGCCGCGGTGAACAACCGGCATACTGCCGCCGCCGCCGGTACCGAAATCGTAAAGCTCGGTAATGCCGGAGCCGTCCGGCTCATAGCGCAGAAGCACTGCATGGGTTTCCGTATCATCATAAGTCACGCTGCCGTCATCCATTGTTTTCAGATTATGCTTACCGGTGACCCGGTAAAGATAACCGTCTGCATAGGTAAAATAAATATCGCCGCCTGCAGCAGCACCGTATACTCTGGTCGTAGCAGTGCAGTAAGTGCTGCCGTCATGGGTACAGTTCGGGCGGGCGCAGAGAACTGCCGACTCTCCGGTTTCCGGATCATAAAATGTCGGGAGCGCTCTCTGCTGATTCTGACAGAGCGCCTCAAACTGAATCTCTTCGCCCATGTCGGTCTGCACCGAAAAATCGCTCATAGAATACTCATAATTATTGTAGCCGATGTAATATCCCTGCTCGCTCTGCGAAAATGACAAACGCGAGGGAGAATCCTTCTGATCGGTCAGATGCAGACCGAACACACCCATTGCCGCATTCGCTTCCTGCTTTTTCAGCTTCTTTGCGTGAATGATTCCTGCGGTCACGCCGCCGCCGACCAGTATCAGCAGCGCCGCCGCAACTGCCCTGCCCGATTTGCTGAGTCTTCTGATTCTCTTTTCCTGCTTTGCCATTTCTTCCTCCATTCTGCGCTGCTCCTCTTTGGTCAGCGGCTTTTCATCAAAATCGTCAAAGAAATCGTCTGCTGCTTTTTTTGCCGGCTCTTTCAGCTTTTTGCGCATAGCCGCACGCTGCTTCTCCGTCCAGCGGATGCCGGAAACCGCGCGGCGGTAGCGCTCTTTATCCATACGCATCGTCATCCCTCCTCCGAAAGTTCCATCCGGAGTTTCAGGTGTCCGCGCCGGAGCTGCGAGCTGACCGTATTCTCCGACCGCTCCAGCATCTCCGCAATCTCACGGATTGCATAGCCCTCGTAATCGTGCAGATACACGACCTCGGCATAGGGCTTTGGCAGGGAGGTAATCAGGTTCAGCACTTCCTTTTCACTGCTGTCGTTTACGGTCAGCTCTGCCGTCGGGACATCCTCCATGTTCACGCGCATCCGCCGCCAGATGCTTTTATGCAGATTCTTGCAGCGGTTGATGACACAGCGCAGCAGCCACGCTTTCAGGTGTTCGTCATCGTTGAAATCTCTGGGTTCTCTGTGCAGCGCAAAGAATACCTCCTGCGCGACATCCTCCGCGTCGGCGCGGTTGCCGATGCAGCAGAACGCTGCCTGCAATGCCGTATCACCGAATTTTTCAAATGCATACAGCGCAATGTTTTCCTTACTGAGCATCGGTATCCGCACCTCCTTTCGTATTCTTTTCGAGCGGCTTAAAGTTTCCACCGCTCGGATCTGTTGTCCATTGCATAACTGTTGTCCACTCTGCTTTTCCTTCGCGGAATGCTGCGGGATCACAACACCGAAGCGTGCGAACCACCCCATCTTCTCTGTCACCCTGATAGGGTGATGTGCTCATATAAAGCTTTCCGTTTATAATCTGTACTTGATCTATATATTCCGTCTGAATCTGCTCATTTATCTGATTCCCGCTGAAATCAAAGACTTTTAATGTGCATTTGTCAGATTCATAAAACGGGATATACAAGTAGCTGCCGTCTGTGCAGTAAACCCATCCGCAGTCTGAAAACGTTTTTGTGAATTCTTTGGTCTCCGGATCAAAAATACACAGGCTGCTTTGCTGGCTCGTACAGAAAATGCGGTTGTTACTGACAACAAACATATACATTCTCATTTCATCCAGTTCCGGAAATGCCTCTGTTTCGCCGGTCAGCAGA
The DNA here is from genome assembly GCA_017518255.1 of Oscillospiraceae bacterium. Lineage (GTDB taxonomy): Bacteria > Bacillota > Clostridia > Oscillospirales > Ruminococcaceae > Firm-04. The sequence continues at coordinate 53,155 of JAFWVK010000058.1, read as the reverse complement.
CTGATCCGGAACATCTTGCACTTCTGCCCCTCCGGATAATCCCTGCCTGTATAGGGTTCGTAATCGGTATGCACATAAAGATAATCGCCGTCTCCTATAATTCCCCGGATACCTTCATACATGACCGCTTCATTCTGCGGCGGCATGGCACTGAGCAGCTTCACTGTTTTTCCCGTTGCAAGCTCATAGCCGTAAATCTCATATCCGCCGTGCCGGACACGATCCTGCTCCGTATGACGCATATATTCATTGAATCCGTATTCTGTCGTAACACCGACCCAGATATAGCCGCGGTGCAGCACCGCATTTGTCATGCCGATGCAATCCTGACCGGTAAATTCGCAAAGCTCCGTGATTGCAGAACCGTCCGGCTCATACCGGAGCAGTACGGCGCGGGAATCCGTATAATCTTCATTATTCTTCTTATTTGCGGCAGCATACAGATATCCGTCATAGAAAAAATGATTCGTCGTTGAATATTTTTCCGTGGATGCCGTACAGTATTCGTTTCCGTCGTGCAGACAATTCGGGCGGGCACAAAGCGGAACACTCTGTCCGGTTTCTTTGTCTGTATAATACAGAACACCTTCCATTGTACGATAATACCAGCCGTTTTCTGTCTCACACAACGAACTATACCCTGCTCTGCAATCATACTCATTCGGAGACGTGATCTGTCCGGCGCACTGATCGGTCAGATGCAGCGTAAAGAGCTGATCTTCCATAGAGGTTTCCTGCTTGTTATGCTGCCGCATCGCAACAACACCTGCTGCCGCGCCCCCGCCCGCAAGCAGCATCGCCGCCGCCAGAATTACCCACAGCTTGATATGCTTTTTAGATTTCTTCGCATTTTCCTTTTCCATCATCTCCAAGTCCTCCTTTGTTACTTCCGATACGACTGTAAATTCCGTTTGATCCACGAATTCCGGCGAGTCTGCCGGAAGCCGCAGAAGCGATTCGATGCGCTGCCGCTGCTGCGCTGTCCAGCGAATGCCGGACACAACACGGCAATAATCTGTTTGTTTCATGGCTACCTCCGTTTCTGAGCGTATCGTTCCGCCCTTCATACCATACACAATTCATTCTGCTCTTTTCGTGCATGGAGATGATTTTTTGTAAAGAAAAGCACCCGCATTTTTACGGGTGCTGTATGATTGTTTATTCTGTTTGGGAATCGGCTGCTGTCTGGGTTTCCGTCTGGGTCTCGGTTTGTGTTCCCGTCTGTGTTTCGGTCTGTGTTGCCTGCTGATATTCCGGGAATGCTTCACTGAGGAAGCTGTTCATATATTCCGGGCGCTCCTTTGCAAAGTTCCGGATCATCTTGGTCTGCTCGGTATATCCCTGATACCAGATCCAGATTGTATCATCTGTCTTTTTCAGTTCTTCCAGAAAATCGAAATACCGCACCATTTCCAGATACCGGACGGAATTCAGACTGTCAAGCGTTTCATCCATCTTCTCCGGCGTAAACACAGAAATCATCAGCTGCTGTATCTTACCGAGAAAATACTGTCTGCATTCGTCACGCTTCATCAGTGCCGCAAACATCGGCGCATACCGGTCACTTTCCGGTTTCAGAATCTCGGCGAGATTGTTGTAATTCGCCTGTGTTTCCTCCTGCTCGTAAAGTCCCTCCGCATAATCCATGTCATGCAGCCACCAGCGCCACTTTCCGTCTAAATGCTGATTGTCTTCAGAGCCGTAACCCCATTCGCCGTTCGCCTCAAACCGGTAAACCTTCATGTTGTTCTGCGGCCAGTCCTTGTTGTTGATATAGATATTGAATGCATAGTAATCCAGATAATTCCAAACATCCATATACTCGGAAACCGCTGCAAAATTCTTGTCAGACGTGAGATCGAGTTCGCTCAGCTCTGCATATTTCTGATTGAATTCTTCTGCGGCTGCCGCTTCTTCGGGGTCATCCTCCGGAACCTTCTTTTCCTTCTCTTTTCCTTCGAGAATCCGGAATGTTCCGTTTCCCTTTCCGCCGTACATGGACTTCAGAAGATCGTCACAGAGCGCTTCATGCATCCATTGTATGCCGTAATAGCTGCCGTTGAGATATACCACAACCGGCAGAACCGATTCACAGTCCGTATAGCCGGCCATTGCCGCCAGCGTCTGATTGAATTCATCCCGGATAAACGCAAACTGGAAGTCGTTTCCCGCATTGCGGAGAACCAGCTTGTCATATTCACCGATCAGTTCCCCTTCCGGATTGAACGTACCGAACAGATTCAGCGCAAACTTTCCGTGCTCCGGATCATAGGATTTCCGCGCATAGAGCTTCATGGACTTGATTGACGATTCTCTGGATGCCGCGCCGAAAACCCGCATTCCCGCATCCTGTGAAAACAGCGTATTTCCGTCGGAATCAATCATTTCAACCGAGACAGCACGCTCGGAATCCCTGCCGCGCTGCTTCGCATTGTCGCCGTAAAAGATTCCGTCCGGCGCATCTGTGATTTCTGCGGGATCGCCGACTACCGACACAATGTAATTATGAAACAGCGATGAAACATCGGCAGCAGTCCAGAATGTTTGTGTTGCGGTTACCGATTCCGTACCGTCCGCAAAATATGCCTTTGCGCGGAGCGCACAGCAGGCAGGAAAGAAGCTTTCACTCCGTTCCGGCACGATCGGTTCGGTATAGCGCTGCGAATCCCTGTCCGGAACGCTTCCGTCCAGCGTATAGTAAATCTCCGCTCCCTCCGGTGCTGTCAGCACAAGCTGAGACTCCCCTTCAATAAAATGCACAGAAGTCTTGGTCACACCGCTTTGGGTAAACTGCATGGCCTCAATCGGTTCCGGGAGCGGAACCGTGCTGCTTTCCTCAATACCGCTCCCGTCAGTTCTGCTCTGCGGGCTGCCGCTCTCCGAACATCCCGCAAGCAGGCATCCGGCTAACAGCACCGGTAAAAAACGTTTCCGAATCATATTTTCCCCCTGATAATCTTTTTCAGGATTCCCGCTTTTCCAGTGAGGATACACGGAGAATCAGCACTTCAATTTCGCCTCCGTCATGCTGCATCTTTGTCCGTTCCAGCTTTCCCTCGACCGTAATCAGGTCATAGTCTTCCAGTCCGCTGTAATCGTTCCAGTCCAGTTCAATGCCGATTTCGCAGTCGCCGCCGGGTTCTGTCGCACTGACGGAATAAAATTTTTCGCCGGTTTCATCGTCCGTTCCCGGATACAATGTCCCGACAAAATGATAGGTTTTCCCGATATAACTGTCCGGATTCTGGTACATATCCGAAATCATATCATACATCACGGAGGTTTTTACGTACTGTATGGATTCCTCAGAAGATGAGGAACTGTTTTCGGAGCCGCATGCAGTCAGCAGCAATGCCGCTGCAATTATACTCAGCTTTTTTTTCATTTTCTCATATCCAATCCGAAAAAATCTGTGATTATCCGGCATACCGGTCTGCAATTGTTTCCGGTTTTCTGCCGGTTCATATTTCAAAAGAATGCATTAAACCGCGGTAATGCATTACGGAATCTGTTCCAGCAGCCTGACCAAAACGGAATTGGAAACCAGCCAGCCCTCCGGCGTCATGGACAGTCTGCCGTCACAAAGAGAAAGAAACTGCGGAATCAGCGGGGCTGCCGCACGGAGAAGCTGCTCCCGGACGGCAGGAAAATCTGCGAGGCAAAGTCCCTCCGAAAGCCGCAGACCGAGCATGACCCGTTCTGTCAGGCTGCCCGCATCGGATTCGGTAACAGTTTCCGGCTGCAGGGGGCTGCCGCAGAATGCATACAAATCATGCGGAACGGCATACCGCTTTCCGCCGTGAAAGGCATGTGCCGACGGTCCGAATGCAAAATACGGCTCCAGCCGCCAGTATTTGCAGTTATGGCGGCTCCGGAAGCCGGGCTTTGCAAAGTTGGAAATCTCATAATGCAGAAAGCCGCGGTCTGTCAGGTAATCATGCATCATCAGATAGCGCTCAGCCTGCGCGTCGGAGCCGAGCAGCGCAGGCGGATTCTCATAAAACGGTGTATGCTCCTCAATTTTCAGCAAATAGGCAGATATGTGCGATACCGGAAGCGAACATGCCGTTTCCAGATCTCTTGCAAAACAATCCGGCTCCTGATTCGCAAGCCCGATCATCAGGTCAACGGACAGATTTTCAAACCCGGCATCATACGCCCGGCGGACAGCAGATGCAGCCTGCTCCGGCGTATGTCTTCTTCCGAGCTGCTCCAGAACCTCACTCTGAAAGGACTGCACGCCGAGCGAAAGGCGGTTAATACCGGCTTCTTTCCATGCAGAAAGTGCACGGTCGGTGACTGTCAGAGGATTGGCTTCGAGCGTTATTTCCGCATCCTCGGAAAAAGCGCAGGATTCCTTTACACACCGGATAATCGCTTTCAGCTGCTCTCCGGAAAGCAGCGAGGGGGTTCCGCCGCCGAAATAAAGCGTATCTGCTTCTGATTCAGATGGAATCTGCCGGCAGTTCCGGCAGACAGCCTCCGTATACCGTTCTGCCGCAGTACGGTCATACCGGACGGAATAAAAATTACAGTACGGGCATTTTCCTGTGCAGAACGGAACATGAATATAGATTCCGGCTTTGGGGCTCATTGTTTCCGGATCCGCGGAATCAGTTTCCCGAAAAACATATTGAACACAAACCGGAGCACAATGGTTGCTGCAAGCGGAATGATACCGCGCACAATGACATCACGCTTCGTCCAGAATGTAAAATAGGCATACAGAAACGCGATCAGACCGGCTATTGAAAGCACAATGCCTGCAATCAGGCACGCTTTCCCGTTGACAGCCCATCCGCCGCATTCGGGGCACTGTCTGCCGCTTGCGTTCATGCCGCCGCAGAGCGCTTTCTGAATCGGGTTAAATGTTTTCTTTCCGCAGTGCGGACATGTATATTTCAGCATCGGGTACCTCCCCAGAATTCTGTTTTCGGTCAGTTCTCGTCGTATTTCAGAACCGCCATAAATGCATCGGACGGAACCTCTACCGTTCCGAGCTGACGCATCCGCTTCTTGCCTTCTTTCTGCTTTTCCAGCAGCTTCTTCTTTCGGGTAATATCGCCGCCGTAGCACTTTGCAAGAACGTCCTTGCGCAGCGCCTTGACTGTTTCACGCGCAATGATTTTTCCTCCGACAGCCGCCTGAATCGGAACCTCAAACAGCTGGCGCGGAATATTCTCCTTCAGCTTCTCGGCAATCTTTCTCGCACGCGGATATGCCTTGTCCGCATGTACGATGAAAGAGAGTGCATCGACAAGATCACCGTTCAGCAGGAAGTCCAGTTTCACGAGCTTGCTGCTCTCATAGCCTGCAAGTTCGTAATCCAGCGACGCATAGCCCCTTGTACGGGATTTCAGCGCATCGAAGAAATCGTAGATTATCTCATTCAGCGGAAGCGTATAGTGCATCTCCACACGTACATCGTCAAGATACTGCATATCCTTGAAAATGCCGCGGCGCTCCTGACACAGATCCATAATGCCGCCGACATACTCTTTCGGCGTCAGAATGCTCGCTTTGACAACAGGCTCCTCTGCATCCGCAATATTGGCTGGATTGGGATAGTTTGACGGATTGTCGATCATCTGCACCTCACCGTTCGTCAGTGTGACGCGGTAGATAACCGAAGGCGCCGTTGTCACGAGATCCAGATCGTATTCGCGTTCCAGGCGCTCCTGTATAATCTCCATATGCAGCAGTCCCAGAAAGCCGCAGCGGAATCCGAAGCCCAGCGCAACCGAAGTTTCCGGTTCAAAGGTCAGCGCGGCATCGTTCAGGCGCAGCTTTTCCAGCGCATCCCGCAGATCGTTGTAATGTGCGCCGTCCGCAGGATAAATACCGGAAAAAACCATCGGACTGACCTTGCGGTAACCGGGCAGCGGCTCTGCGCAGGGGGTATCGGCAAGCGTCACCGTATCACCGACTCTGGTATCGCCGATGCTCTTGATCGAAGCGGTCAGATAGCCGACCTCTCCGGCTTTCAGAATGCCGTTGTTGATATGATCCGTTGCGCTCATCACGCCGGCTTCGACGACCGTAAATTCAGCGCCGGTCGCCATCAGCCGGATGCGGTCACCGGTTCTGACGGTTCCTTCCTTGACGCGGACATAAATGATAACACCCTTATAGGAATCGTAAAAGCTGTCAAAAATCAGTGCTTGCAGCGGTGCATTCTCATCACCTTGCGGCGCGGGGATATCCGTGACAATCCGCTCCAGAACCTCCTCAATATTGGTTCCGAGCTTTGCGGAGATGCGGGGCGCATCCATACAGGGAATGCCGATGACATTTTCGACCTCCTCCGCAACGCGCTCAGGCTCGGCAGAGGGAAGGTCAATTTTATTGATAACCGGCAGGATTTCCAGATCTGCCTCCACGGCAAGATAGGTATTGGCAAGCGTCTGCGCTTCAATTCCCTGAGAGGCATCAATGATGAGGATTGCACCCTCACAGGCAGCCAGCGAACGGCTTACCTCATAGTTGAAATCGACATGGCCGGGGGTGTCGATCAGATGAAAGCGATAGGTTTCCCCGTTTTTTGCGGTATAATCCAGCGCAACTGCTCTTGCCTTAATGGTAATGCCGCGCTCGCGTTCAATATCCATATTGTCAAGGAGCTGCTCCTCCATATCGCGCACGGCAACCGCGCAGGTCTTTTCGAGAATGCGGTCTGCAAGCGTAGACTTACCGTGGTCGATATGAGCAATGATACTGAAATTCCGGATATGCTGATCAGCCAAAGTCCGTTCCTCCGTTTCTGTTTTCGTTCTGTTTCAGTATACCATATTCTCCGAAAAAACGCAATGGGAGAGGGAGAATTATTTTTCCGGCAAGGATCAGAAGAAATTCCAGAAGCTCAGCAGAAAGCCCGGAATCACCACAATGATGAAAAATGCCCAGCTCACCAGTGTAAACACTTTGATAAACTGTCTGCCGTTCTGCGGATATTCCCGCACATAGATTCTGTAATTGATAACCGACGCAAGCGAACCGATCAGAGAACACAAACCGGCGGTATCCAGACCGTAAATTAAGCCGGCGAAGTTTTCCGTGAACGGATACAGCACGATCGACGCCGGCACATTGGAAATCACCTGACTGAGACCGATTGCCCACCAGTATTCATTGCCTGCCACTGCCTTTTGCAGGACGCCCGCAATATGTGCATTTGCGGCAACGGACGATGAAAAGATGAAAAAGCAGAAAAAAGTGAATAAAAGGACATAATCCACCTTGCGGAAAATCGGGAGATCAAATACTGCCAGAACTGCAAGGACAATTCCGACGGAAACATACCAGTACGATGTCCGAGAAACAATCGTCAGAACAATCAGCAGAAACATCGTCAGATAGGCAATCCGTACCTTTCGCCGTTCGCGTGTCTGCACGCCCATGCTGTTTTCTGAGGAAAATGTAATCGTTTCATGCAGATTCTTCCGGTACAGCACGCAGACAAAGACGATCAGCAGCAAAGCCGACGATGCGCAGAGCGGAAGCATATGCAGCATGAAGTTCCAGACGCCGGTTCCGGACTGTGAGAACAGAAACAAATTCTGCGGACTGCCGAACGGCATCAGCAGTGAGCCGCGTATGGCAGCAATATTTTCCATTGATATGACAGGCAGAATGTATTTTTCCTTGTTTCCCGCCCTGAAAATCATAATAGTCAGGGGGACGAAAATCACAAGGGAGACATCGTTTGTCACAAACATTGAGGAAAAAAACACGCCGAAAATCAAAAACAGCGAAAGACTTGTCATCCGTTTCATCCTTGCGCTGAAACGAATCACAGGATTGAGGATATGCTCCTGCTTGAAACCTTCCAGCACACAGAGCATCATCAGCAGCGTACCGAGCGTGTGCCAGTCAATGTCATGCAGCAGCCGGACCGAGGGCGGCGTAATCAGCAGGCTGATGCCTGCCGCCGCTGCCGAAACCGTCAGCATCGGTTCTTTTTTCAGGTAATTCAGGATTTTTTTCATATACCGTTCCTTCTGTATTCTGATTGCATGAAATAGTATAGCACATTATGCGGGAAATTTCAATGGGTGCAGATAATAAAGACACGGCGCTGCACAGCATAATCTGATGAAAATGCTGTCCTCCTGCGAAAATCTGTCTTTTTCCGGACAGAAAAATTGACAAAAGCCGTATCGTGTGCTATACTGTCAATATACAGATAATATGTCGATTCCGACTCAAAGGAGGCTTGGTACATGATCGCACTGTACTACGAAATCCTGTTTGCCTGCTCGGTATTGCTCGCTGTGATTTATGTTTTTCTATGGCACAAGCATTTTGATACGACATTCACACTGGTTTTCACGCTGATTCCGATTGACTGTCTCGGATATGTAATGTACGCCAACGCCAAAAACATCGAAGAGGCTGTTCTCGCAAACAAAATAATTTATATCGGCGGCAGCTTTCTGCCGTATTTCATAATGCTGAGCATTCTGAACCTCTGTGAAATCAAAATCAGCAAATGGCTGATTCGAGGCATGTTTGTCTGCTGCATGATTCTCTACGGCTCCGTTCTGACAATCGGCTATGCCCCCTACTTCTACAAGGAGATATCCTTCACGGTTCAAAACGGGAATCCGCAGCTCATCCGCTCCTACGGCATCATGCATATGCTCATTCTGATTATGATTGTCATATGCTTCACCGTCAGCCTTGCCGCAATCATATTCAGCTATTTCAAAAAGAATCAGGTTTCCCGCAAAATCATTTATCTGCTGTTTCTGCCCGATCTGCTCTCTATGCTCAGCTACTTTGTCGGACGCAGAATCACGAACCGGTTCGACTGCATCCCCGCAGCATTCATTTTCGCAGAAATCATGTATCTGCTGATTGCGTACCGCGTTTCCCTCTATGACATCAGTGACACTGCAATTGATACAATGGTTCAGAACGGTGAAACCGGATTTATCACCTTTGACTCCAAGCTTCGCTATCTCGGAAGCAATGAAACCGCGAAAGCCGTTATGCCGGAGCTGAAAGAGCTGTATGTTGACCGGAAAATCGACCGGGACAATGCTGCCGGAAACAAGCTGTTCAGCTGGCTCAGCAGCTTCATTGAAGACAGCCGTCATCACGAATTCCTTTATACTGTTTCCGCAAAAGCGGATGACAGTCAGACGGATGACAGGATCTTCCGCGTAGAAGCCGGAAACCTTTACGGCGGAAAGCACCGCAGCGGCTATATGATTACCATGACGGACGATACGCAGAACCGGAAATACATCCGTCTGCTTGACCACTATAATGAGGATTTGCAGCGCACCGTTGAAGAAAAGACACGGCATATCACTGAGATGCACGACAATCTGATTATGAGCATGGCGGTGATGGTTGAAAGCCGCGACAATTCCACAGGCGGACACATCAACCGGACCAGCGTCTGCGTCCGAATTCTCATTGATGAAATCAGAAAGAGCGGGGAGCTCTCCCTCAACGAGGAATTCTGCAAAGATATCATTAAGGCAGCGCCGATGCACGATCTCGGAAAAATCGCGGTAGACGATGCAGTTCTGCGAAAGCCGGGACGCTTCACCGATGAGGAATTTGAAAAAATGAAGCATCACGCAGCGGAGGGCGCAAGAGTCATTCACGAAATTCTCAAAAAGACCGATGACGACATGTTCCATATCATCGCGGAAAATGTCGCACACTATCATCATGAGCGCTGGGACGGTTCCGGATATCCGGACGGCTTGCAGGGAGAAGCCATACCGGTCGAGGCGCGGATCATGGCTATCGCCGATGTCTACGATGCTCTTGTCAGCAAACGTGTCTATAAAGACAGTATGTCATTTGAGAAAGCCGATTCCATCATTCTCAGCGGCATGGGAACACAGTTCGATCCGCAGCTGGAGCCGTATTACCGCAGTGCAAGACCCAGACTGGAGCAGTATTATGAAAGCCTGAAACGCACAGAAGAATCCTGACGAATACAGCGGAGGAAATCCTGTCTTCCTCCGCTGTAATTGTTTACATTTGGTTCCCTTTACAGAATACTTGCATTTCATCCAGTATTTCTATGAATTTTACATTGATATCATAAGTCACAGTTGATATAATATATAATACAGAAATATATTCTTAGGGGGAAAATCAAATGCAAACCAAAAAAATCCTAAGCGCTGTCCTTGCTGCTGCCGTGATCGGCGCATCCGCAGCAGCACCGCAGGTACCGATGACGGTCTCTGCACAGAACCCGATCATCCAGACCGGCTTTACACCCGACCCTGCACCGGTTGTCTTCGGCGATGAGCTCTGGGTCTTCACCGGACGGGACAATGACGGCAACAACAGCAACTACACAATGACCGGCTGGCAGTGCTTCTCCACAAAGGATATGCAAAACTGGACCGACCACGGCTGTTTCCTTGAGGACGATGATTTCGAGTGGTGTAATGCGAATGATGCATGGGCATCCCAGTGCATTGAGCGAAACGGCAAATACTATTTCTACTTCACAACCACAAACAAAGGCGGCGGCGGCAGAGCCATCGGCGTCGGCGTTGCCGACAAACCTGAGGGACCTTATACAGATGTCCTGAAAAAACCGCTCTGCGGTCCGAACTGGGATTATATCGACCCAACCGTTATCATTGACGACGACGGGCAGGCATGGCTTATGTTCGGCAACCCGAAATGCTATTATGTCAAGCTGAATGAAGATATGACCTCGCTCGGCGGTCAAATCCAGAATTTCAACCTCTCGCTCCCCTCCGGCACGAGATACGGTGAGGGTCCGTGGATCTATAAGCACGACAGTCTCTATTACCTTGTGTTTGCTTCCTTTGTCGATGGATTCGGCGGTGAAAGCATTTCGTACTGCACCGGTCCGTCCGTTACCGGTCCCTGGACATTCCGCGGTAATATCCATGAAGGCTCCAACTGCTTCACAACCCACGGCGGCATTATCGACTATAAGGGACATTCCTATTCCTTCTATCACATGAACGGTCTGCCCGGCGGCGGTACCTTTAACCGCAGCGCAGCGTGTGAAGAATTCACCTATGGCTTTGACGGCTCGATCCCGGCACTGAAATCGACCAGAACCGGCCCGCAGCAGATTGAATTGCTCAATCCGTATCAGCGTGTCGAAGCAGAGACCATGAGCTGGTCCTCCGGAATCAAGACCGAGAAGATTGAAGCCGGAACACTGGCAATCGGCTTTATCGAAAACGGCGACTACACGAAGATCAGCGGCGTGGACTTCGGCGAAAACGGCGCATCGCAGTTTACCGCTTCCGTTTCCTCGAACGGCTCCGGCGGAAACATTGAGCTGCATCTCGACAGCACAACCGGTCCCGTGGTCGGAAAAGCAACCGTACCGGTCACGGGCGGCTGGCAGGAATGGGAAACCGTGACCTGCGATGTAGCCGGCGCCTCCGGAACACATGACCTGTATCTCGTATTCTCCGGCGGAGACAGCTACCTCTTTAACGTGGATTACTGGGAGTTCACGGAAATCGGCGGCGCATCCGTCCTGCCCGGCGATGTCAACGGCGACGAGATCATTAACGCAGTTGACCTCTCCCTCGCAAAGAGAGTCGGAAGCGGTCTGCTGACCGATTCCGCTGCGAAAAAAGCAGCTGATGTCAACAAGGACGGCTCCGTCAATAAATCGGACTATGAGTGGTACATGCAGTATCTCACCGTTCAGACAACAGATCTTCCTTAACAGAGTAAGCCCCGTGCAGAAAAATCTGCACGGGGCTGAGTTTTTATTCAAGAATCAGATCATACCCGTCAAATGCAATCTCAGAATAACCCGTCATTGTCAGTTTCAGCGACTCCAGCAGCATCTCCTCCGGAATCTTTGCATAATAGCTCTTCAGATTTTCCGAAACCCGGACATGCAGAACAAATTTGTCACCGGTTGTATGGGCTGCAACAGAGGAATCCGGCGAAACTGCATCCCTGCCGTTGTCTTCAATTTTTACGCCCAGCAGTTCAACCTCATCCCCGATTCCGTTTTTCTTCTTCCATGAAGCAAAAATATTCTTCGGGACGCAGGGCAGAAATTCGGACTCGTGTCTGATTTCGCCGCCGCTGAGATAGTAAATCTCAACATCCTTGCTTTCCACATCGGATGCATCCTCTGATGACATATCCGCAGCAGAAGAAACGGAGGGCTTTGCATTCCGATGATGCAGCGCAATCCCCGCTGTCAGAATCAATGCAAGGCAGGCGGCACATGCAGCGGCGATTCCGATTCGGTTTCGTTTGAGCGGTCTGACCGGCGGTTTTTCCGCTGCTTTTATTTTTCCCGCATCCAGCTCACCGAGCAGTTCATAAAAATCCTCTTTTTTCATCAGATATATCCCCTTTCTGCAAGATCATCGCGAAGTCTCTTCCGGATACGGTGCAGCTCAACCGAAACGGAATCGGCAGAGCGCCCCAGCTTTTCCGCAATGGATGTGACACTGTCCGAATACCAGTATCTGCGGAGAAACAGATACCGTTTCTCCTCCGGCAGCGCATCCAGAAAACGGTCAACACACTGCTTCAGCTCTCTTCGGAACACCTCGTCCTCTACGGAATTTCTGTCCGGTATGATTTCAGCCAGTTCATCGAGAATCAGCGGAATCTCGTGTCCGCCGCGCTTAGCGGAATGCCGCTGCTTGTACCGGTTGAATGACAGATTCCGGACGATTCTTCCGAGAAATGCCGAAAGAATCTTCGGCTTCTGCGGCGGAATGCTGTTCCATGCCTGCAAATAGGCTTCATTAACGCATTCCTCCGCATCTTCGCGGTTATTGAGAATATTCATTGCAATTCCGCTGCAATAGTGTCCGTACTTTGCCGATGCCTCTGATATGGCGTTCTCGTTCCGTTCCCAGAACAGCCGGATCATTTCCTGATCGTTCATGGATTATGCACCTCCCTTTCACGGTGTCTTCTACCCTATCAGACAACATCCGCGCCCAAATCTTACATCAGAAATCCCCGATACACAAAAATGTGTATCGGGGATCAATCCGGTTAAACATCTTATGCCTGAACGGCTGCTTTCAGGGCTTCTGCGCGGTCGGTTCTTTCCCATGCGGGCATCAGGTCCTCACGTCCCATATGGCCGTATGCAGCAAGCTTGCTGTACTGCGGCTTTCTCAGCTCCAGCGACTCAATAATTCCGAGCGGGCGCAGATCAAAGCAAGTTCTGACGGCATTTGCAAGCGTTTCTTCATTCACCCTTCCGGTTCCGAATGTCTCGACAAAAACAGATACCGGCTCTGCGACGCCGATTGCATAGGCAAGCTGAACCTCGCAGCGGTCAGCCAGTTCAGCCGCGACGATGTTCTTCGCGATATAGCGTGCCATATAGGCTGCGGAACGGTCAACCTTGGAGGGATCCTTTCCGGAGAACGCACCGCCGCCGTGACGGGAATATCCGCCGTAAGTATCGACAATGATTTTTCTGCCGGTCAGACCGCTGTCACCCTGCGGTCCGCCGATTACAAATCTGCCCGTCGGGTTAATCAGGATTTTCGTATTCTGATCCAACAGCCCTGCCGGAACCGTCGGCTTGATGACCAGATCAATCAGGTCCTCCCGAATCTGTTCGGTCGAGACAGATGCGGAATGCTGTGTCGAAATGACAACGGTATCCACTCTGACAGGACTGTCATTCTCATACTCAACCGTAACCTGTGTTTTTCCGTCCGGGCGGAGATAATGCAGCGTGCCGTCCTTCCGGACTGCCGTCAGACGCATCGCAAGCTTATGCGCCAGCGAAATCGGAAGCGGCATTTTCTCGGCTGTTTCATTGCAGGCATAGCCGAACATCATGCCCTGATCTCCGGCACCGAGCTGCTCTGCTGCCGCATCGGATGCATAATCTGACGCGGCATCCACACCCTGCGCGATATCGCAGGACTGCTGGTCAATTGACGTCAGAATCGCACAGGTATAGCCGTCAAAGCCGTACTTTGCGCGGTCATAGCCGATATCGACAATCACCTTGCGCGCAATGGCAGGAATATCAACATCCGCAGTAGTTGAAATTTCTCCCATAATCATCACCATTCCGGTTGTCGTGCAGGTCTCGCAGGCAACTCTGCCCGCCGGATCCTGCTCCAGAATGGCATCCAGAACAGCATCGGATATCTGGTCGCAGATTTTATCGGGATGACCTTCCGTAACTGATTCCGAAGTAAAAAACCGTTTCATATTCAGACCTCCGTTTCATTTTTCACCGCATCATGATGCTGCAAAAAAGCAGCACGCGGAAACGCATGCTGCTGACTGATACACTGCAAACGTTCCTCATCTTCCGGCAGATAGCTCCGCCGCAGGACTTGGCACCATTCATTCCGCTGAACGGAATGCGGTTGCCGCGGCTTCACAGGACCCGTTCCTCCACCGCTCATGATAAGGCTGGCTTTATTATACCCGATTTTCATGCTTTTGTCAATGGAAAGCCGAAATCTTTTTATTTCTCCGCTATTATTTGTAAAAAAGTTTGATTCCGTCTTGACTTTTTGTGTAAATTACGTTATAATATGGATGCGGGCATATGAACTGCCCTGATTTTAAAATAAGAACATGATAAAACAGGAGGATTTGCACAATGGGTAAGTATGCAGTCAAACGAACAAAAACCGGTATTAAATTTGATCTGAAAGCAGGAAACGGCGAAATCATCGCAACCTCTGAAGTTTATACGACAGAGCGTGCCTGCCGTGCCGGCATCGCAAGTGTTCAGAAGAATGCTCCGATTGCTGCGATCGAGAACCAGACCGTTGAAGGATTCAAGGCTGAAAAGCACCCGAAATTTGAAGTTTATACCGATAAGGCAGGCGAATTCCGTTTCCGTCTCAAAGCAACCAACGGTCAGATTATTGCTGTCAGCGAAGGCTACAAGGCAATCAGCGGCTGCATGAACGGCATTGAGTCCGTCAAGAAAAACGCAGATTCCGAGATTGTGGTTGCAGACGCATAATGTGTTTCAATACAAACTGTATTTAGGAGGTTTTCAGAATGGACATTAAAGCTGAGATCGAGAAAATCGTAGCGAAAGTGACAAAGGATGATTCCCTGAAAGAAAAGTTTACCAAGGATCCGGAAGGCACTGTAAGAGGGCTGGTCGGCGATAAGGCTGACAACGATACCGTCAAGAAGATTATCGACGGCATCAAGAAAGCACTTGGCAGCGGCGCAATCGGGAAAATAACCGATAAAATCGGCGGACTCTTCGGAAAGAAGAACGACGACAAGGAATAAGGCATCATAAAGGACTGCATAACACAAAAGTTATGCAGTCCTTTCGTCATTCACCAGATATCAGAATCCGCTTTATCAAAGATAAATCCGCAGCAGTCAGAACACCGTCTGCATCCAGATCACCGGCAAGCCAGTTTGCAACATGAATCCTATCGTGCATCAGCCAGCGGCTCAGTGACACTGCATCTTCAACTGTGCAAGCTCCGTCTGCATTGACATCTCCGGTCATCGTTCTCATGAACTTCTCATACTCGGCATCCTGCTTCCCGTGATAATAATGATTCCATGAAAACAGCAGATGCTTTTCCGCCTGAACAGTTGCAAGATAATTCTGACGGACCGATTCCGGTGACCGGATTGAAGAATCCGCATGAAACGCCTCATTGTTAATCCAAAAATGCATCATTCCGCCGACTGCTCCCTGCAAGGCGGCAGCCCATTCATTCAGTGTATCCGTGCTGTAATCGCGTCCGCCTCCGTCCTGATGCGCGAAGATATCCTGCGGCCGGAATTGTGCCTCTGCCGCTGTTTCCTTCCAGAACGCGGCATATTCCGCAGAAGATGACAGATCACTGTTATAAAACGGACTGATTATGAGCGGTTTCTCCGGGCAAACCGAATTGATTGCATCCAGCGACACACGGATATTGCCGCCGAGAATCTGCGCATACTGTGAACGGTATGCTCCGGCACAGGCTGCATCTATATTCCAGATCTCATTGTTATAGTAAAAACCGGCAATCTGTTCCCCGTATTCTGCTCCGTAAAGCCCCCAGACTTCCCGAATCAGCGTCTGACACTGCGCTCCGTTGGAATCCGACCAGACCGGCAGAAATTCATCCGGTACTCCCCAGCCGTAATTCCACCAGCGGCTGTCGCTGACTGTTCCGATATAAACATGCATTCCTGTTTCCTTCGCGGCAGAAAGCGCAAATTCCAGCGCACGGATTCCGGATGAACCGGGAACCAGCTCCGTTGGGTACAGCGCATACGCAGAATTCAGTGTAAAAGCATCCGGATCGGTTTTCGGCTTGGCGGAATCCGTCTGCTCATAGGTCAGATCCACGGCGGACTGTAAAATCACGGAACGAAATCCGGCTGTTTTCATGTCTTCGAGTTCTGTCTGCCAACGCTCCGCAGTCCAGTCGCGGCATAGCCAGCCCTGCAAAAAGCTCCCTTCAAAAACCGGTGCATACAGCGGCTTTTCTCCGGCATCGACCGGGAGCTGCATGAAAGATGCAGCACATACAGCGGCAAAGAACCGCAGCAGACCTTTTGCTTTTTTTATCATGACCGACTCCCCTTTCCTGTAAAGAGATGCCGAACGGCAGAATTCAGAAGAGAATTCTGCCGTTTCTTTTCAAATTCTTATGTGTTATTTCCCCAGCGGGAAAATCAGACCGGCAATCTGTTCTTCCATATGCTTAGAATATGCGGTCACTTCCTCAAAACCGCCGTTTGTATCCGTTCCGTTTGAGGTCCAGGGATAAACACCGTCCCAGCCGTTGTCATAAAGCATCTGTCCCGCCTGAACCAGATCAATGCCGTCCTGTTCGGAACCCTTTGCAGAGCATTCGCCCATTACATTCGGTTTGGAGGTTATCAGTCCGTAATCCGCAGGCGAAAGCTTGAACGGATTCTTATGCCACTGAATCATCCAGTCATAAAAATGCACGGAATAGAAATCCATATAAGAATCGTCGCCCGCATAATACTGCAAAAGCTGATCGCTGATGACATTGGTTCCGCGGGTATCGGAATTATTCGGGATATACGCGATTCCGGTTGTAACAAGGATATCGCTGTGCTGATGGATGCCCTGCGCACACTTTCCGAAGAATGTGACCAGCGGTTTCCAGTCAA
This sequence comes from Oscillospiraceae bacterium, assembly GCA_017518255.1. GTDB lineage: Bacteria > Bacillota > Clostridia > Oscillospirales > Ruminococcaceae > Firm-04. The sequence continues at coordinate 36,052 of JAFWVK010000058.1, read as the reverse complement.
TTTTACCCGATTCCTCATTTTCATGAATCCAGTCCGGCTCATTGCAAAGATCAATGCTGAACAGATAATCGTTGCTGTCATACCGCTCCGCAAAGGGAATGATATAATGATCGACATAGCTCTGCGCCTTCTCCGGATCCTGAATCATGGCGCGGAACTTTTTATGGTTTTTATTTCCTTTTTTGCAGCAGTCAAACGACATCATCGTTGCCATAATATAGATTTTATGCTTTGCGGCAATCGACATCAGCTGATCGGTATCATTCCAGAACTGTTCGGTCATTCCGGTCACTGTCCCGTTCTCGTCAAACTGAATACCGTAATCGCCGCTGCAAAGAATCCAGACACGGGATGAATTGATACCGGCATCATGGAGCGCAGCAAAATGCTCATCCCAGAAAGCGGCATCAAAATCATGACCGAAATCGTTCCAGTTATCCCAGGGGGTATTGGCGCCGCAGAGCCAGAGCCTTTTCCCGCCTGCCTGAAAATGCGCATCTTCGATCGTCACCTTTGCGGTTCCGTCAGATTTTACCAGATCAACCGGAACGATTTTACTGCCGGAGCTTTCCGCCGATGATTCGCCGGAGGAGTTCTTCTCGGCGGTTCCGCATCCGCTCATCAGGAGCATCATGCCGGCGAGCAGAACCGTGCCCGCCCGTTTCCAATTTAACTGAATCATAACATCAAAATTCTCCCTGTCCGGTCAGGAATCATATTTCCGCACTCTCAGCGGGATTCCCAGACTTTCCGCTAGCTTTTGCGCCGCTTCGATTTCTTCTTCGGGAATCACATCCACAACCGTAAACATCACCTTCTGCACATACTGCTTACAGTCACAGGCAAATTTCTGCATTGCTTCAAATGCAGTGTCCCATTTCGGGCGGGTCACAGCAAGGTAGGCTTCTTTTGTTCCGGCATTCAGGCTGACCGAAACCGTATCAACCAGACCTTCCAGAAAATGCGCAGTCGGAACGCCGTGAATCAGATCGGAAAGCCCGTTCGTATTCAGACGGACAGGCGGGCAGCCGGGCAGCGTTTTCGCATAGCGTGCTGCCTCGCAGAGAAGCAGAAGCGCCTCTGTCGGTTCGCCGTAGCCGCAGAAAACCAGCTCGGTAAAATCACTGAGATTCCAGTTTGCGAATGCAGCTTTCACCTCTTCCAGATCGGGGTCATGCTCCAGCCAGAGGCTGTCCGAGCCGTATGCACCGTCTCCGTTTTGGCGGATGCAGAACGTGCAGGAACAGGGGCAGCGGTTTGTCAGATTCACATACAGATGCTCCCCCACAGGATACAGAATTGTCATTGCCATCACGAAATCAGCTTCCTTTCTGCTGCATTTATTTTATGCAAAAAACGTATCTCCGTTTGAACGGTCAATTTCATAGCTTGCCAGCACGCGGATTCCGCCGATCAGATGCTGATTGAGAATATCAATCTCCTCCGCCGGGATCCAGAGTGCTCTCCGCTCGCGGTCTTCATTGTGCTGGATCGGGAACTGCCGGATATAAGCATCATCTACCAGAAAGCTTACGACATATACAGTCGGCTCGGTTTGCTTGGCAATCCGCATCCGGCGCGCAATCTGGGAAGCTCCCTCCTGTGAAAGCAGTGCCGTAAACAGCGGCTGATCGTCTGAACGCGGCGGAAAGCCCTGAAAACGGAGCGACTCAACCTCATGAAATTCTTCTGCACAAAGCGGACGGTAGAGTTCCATTGTATTCCTCTCTTTCTCTGTTCAATGCACGCGGTTCTTTTTTATCCGTGCATTGATTTCATCATACAGGCGGTACATTTTCTGGACGGAATTTTCCAGAAAATAGTAATGGGAAATATACGGGACAAGAAGAACAAGAATCAGCAGCAACAGCAGCGAAAGCGTAATGATTTTGCTCATCAGAAAAATGCCGAGCGCGATAAAGAAACAAATCGCAAACAGCATGGTCACGAGGAAATGGATCAGGCGCTCGTGCTGCATAAACTGAATCATAGTCAGATGAGAACGAAGCAGCTCTTCATAATCAAAATCCTGCTCCTGCTCCGAAGCCAGTATTTCCTCAAGCCGCTTCAGATATTCTGTCAGGTATTTGCGCATCGTTCACCTCCGGGTTACGCCCTGCCTTCATCAGCCGCATCAGCTGAAAGAAACTCCCGTAATGTCATCTTTCCGTCATTCAGCGACTGAAACCGGTCATTGTAGCGGTCAACGGTTTCCGCTGAAACAAACATCAGATAAGAAAACAGTTCTTCGCTGAGAACGGCGCTTTTATAGCAGCTTGTTAACCGGAAACGGATTTCACCGGTTTCCGGATTGAGATCAAAGGAGCCGTCGATCAGACCGAAATTTGCTGCGGCAACTGCGAGTGCAGCATCTGCAATCTTCTCTTTTTGCATATGAAACGGAAGAACCGAAAAAACGGTCGCAATCTGTTTGTCTGCACGTAAAATGATATGCAGCGTCAGAGGCAGATCTTCACCGGTAAAGCTGATTCGGATGTGCGCACGTTCTTCTGTCTGCTCTTCAATTTTATATTTGAGCTTTTTATGCTCAAGCATTGCAATCAGAACAGCAGTATTCTGTTTTGTTGATGAATTCATCGGGAATCCCTCCCCACTAGTCTTTATTGGGTATATTATACCATATTTCTTCCGGTTTGTCAAGTTTTCATGAAAATAATTACCAATGGTTAAAGAATAATACTGGCATGGCGTGTCACATGGCAGCCGACATTTACGGCGACAGGCAGACCGGCAATATGTGTTGCGCCCTGTTCAATATTGACAGCCAGCGCGGTAACCGTTCCGCCGAAGCCCTGCGGTCCGATACCGAGGCGGTTCACGGATTCGAGCATTGACTGCTCCAGCTCCGCATATAACGGCTTCGGATTCCGGACGGAAACATCTCTGCAAAGCGCTTTTTTCGCAAGCAGTGCACACTGCTCAAAATCACCGCCGATGCCGACACCGACCACAATCGGCGGACAGGGATTGCTTCCGGCTTTCGCAACGGTATCCGTTACAAATCCGATGATATCTTCTTTCGAGGCGGCGGGTGTAAACATTCTGACTGCACTCATATTTTCACTTCCGAATCCTTTGGGACAGACATCAATTCTGATATTCTCTCCCGGAACAATCTCCGGATGCAGCACAGCGGGCGTATTGTTTCCGGTATTAACTCTTTCCAGCGGATCGCTGACAACCGAGCAGCGGAGATAGCCTTCCAGATAACCGTCTGCAACCCCCTGATTCACTGCTTCACGCAGGTCACCGCCGGCAATATGCACATCCTGACCAATCTGCATGAAAATCACTGCCATTCCGGTATCCTGACAAATCGGCAGTCCGGTTTCCTTCGCGGCATCCAGATTTGCACACAAATCCTGAAACACACTTTTTCCGGCGGAGGACTGTTCCTTTTCCTCTCCTGCACGGATACACTGCTCCAGTGATTCCGGCAGCACTTTATTCGCCTTGATACACAAATCCCTGATAGCCTTCCGGATTTCAGACGCTTGTATTTCCCTCATGAGATTCTCCTCCGTCTCAATATGAAATAAAAAGCGGGCATCTTACCGAAAAGATGCCCGCTTTTTCAAAAACAAATTACAGACCAACCTTAAAGCTGTCATCGCCCTCACCGTTTACGGTGTAGTATGCAGCGTTCTCTTCAGGTTTAACATAAACAACAAATTCTTTTACAACTTTTCTCTTGTGCTCAGACTTATAAGCTTTCAGTGCATCCGCAGCAACTGTGCTTACATCGTAATCCTTGCCGTCAATCTGCAGGATTGTTTTAATGACCGGTTCAGCTTTCGTTGCTGCCGGCTTTGCCTTTGCGGCGGCTTTTTCAGCCATCGGAACAACATCCTCTCAATTATATTTGCGGTTTTCCGCCCCTATATTATAGCATATCTCACTATAATTGTCAAGTAAATTTCAGCGATAGATACGTTAAATAGCAGCTTTTTTGAAAAGCAGTGCGAAATACTGATAAACAGGGAAGGAAACCGCCTGATTTCCTTCCCCGTTTTTTCTTATTTCTTATATTTTTCGAGATCCTTTGCACGGATCTCTGCGCGGCGGATTTTGCCGCTGCCAACGGTTTTCGGGAGTTCGTCAACAAACTCCACGACACGCGGATATTTATACGGAGCAGTTCCTTTTTTGACATACTCCTGAATATCCTTGACAAGCTGATCTGACGGAACAGTGCCCTTTGTCAGCACAATCGTCGCTTTGACAACCTGACCGCGGATTTCATCCGGCACGCCGGTTACGGCACATTCCAGCACATACGGAAGCTCCATGAGAACACTTTCAATTTCAAACGGTCCGATGCGGTAGCCGGAGGACTTGATGACATCGTCAACTCTGCCGACATACCAGAAATAGCCGTCCTCATCAACCCATGCGGTATCACCGGTATGATAATAGCCGTTGCGCCATGTTTCGGCAGTTGTTTCCTCATCGCCGTAGTAACAGAGGGCAAGGCCCGGAACGCCCTCCTCCTTGAGTCTGATGCAGATTTCGCCGGTTTCACCGACACCGGCAGGCGTACCGTCCGGCAGAAGCACCTGCACATCATACTGCGGATTCGGCTTGCCCATGCTGCCGGGCTTCGGTTCCATGCCGACAACATTTGCAATGGAAAGCGTTGTTTCAGTCTGTCCGAAACCTTCCATCAGCTTGATGCCCGTTGCACGGTAGAACTGGTGGAACACCTCCGGATTCAGCGCCTCACCTGCGATACAGGCATATTTCAGGGAGGAAAGGTCATATCTCGCAAGATCCTCCTTGATAAAGAAACGGTACATGGTAGGCGGCGCACAGAAGGTTGTGACATGGTATTTCTTGAACATCGGCAGAATGTCATCCGCATGGAAGCGGTCGAAATCATATACAAACACTGCGGATTCGCACATCCACTGACCGTAAAGCTTACCCCAGAGCGCCTTGCCCCAGCCGGTATCGGAGATAGTAAAATGCAGACCGTTCGGATCGGCATTCTGCCAGTAACGGGCGGTGACATAATGGCCGAGCGGGTACTGATAACTGTGCAGCACAAGCTTCGGATTGCCGGAGGTACCGGAACTGAAGAAAATCAGCATCGGTTCGGTGCCGCAGGGCGTTTCGGCAGTGCGCTCAAAATGTGTGCTGTAAGCCGGAAGCTCCGCATTAAAATCATGCCAGCCGTCGCGCTGACCGTTCACAAGCACTTTTGTTTTCAGCGAGGGGCAGTTTGCGCAGGCAAGATCGACCTCGTTTGCAACATCGCCGTCCGCGGTACAGACAATCGCAGAAACCTCAGCAGAATTGAAGCGGTATTCAAAGTCATGTTTTTTGAGCATGTTGGATGCAGGAATGACCAGTGCGCCGATGCGGTGCAGCGCAAGGATGGAGAACCAGAACTGATAATGCCGCTTCAGGACGAGCATCACGCGATCGCCCTTTTTAATGCCGAGCGACTTGAAATAATTTGCAGTCTGACAGGAATAGCGCTTGATATCCCTGAATGTAAATCTCCGTTCCTTATGGTTGACATCAACATAGATCATTGCGGTCTTATCCGGACATTTTTCCGCCATTGCATCCACAATGTCATATGCAAAATTGAATTCATCCTGATGCCGGAAATGCACGGCGCTCAGAACACCCTCTTCATTTGTCTCGCAGGTCACAAACTTTTCCGCAACAGGGTGCATCAGTCCTGCTTTGTCCACATTGGTCGAGTGATGCTCCGCGACATGCTCATGATATTCCGACATGCCGCTTGTACCGTGCGGTGCCATGACAAATGCATAGATTTCGCAGTCCTCTCCTCCGAGCGCAACCTCATCATGCGGCATGGAGCTGTCATAGTAGATGCAGTCGCCCTCATGCAGAATCTCGGAATGTGAGCCGACGATCATCCGCAGCGTTCCCTTGATGACAATGTCCATTTCCTGACCGGCATGGCTTGCCAGATGCAGCGGCTTGGAGAGCGCCTCCTCAGAATACGGAATTACAACATGAAACGGCTCAACTGTTTTGTTCTTAAATTTCGCGGCAAGGCGGTTGTAAACAAAGCCCTCTCTGCGGACAATCGGGACACCCTCGCCTTTTCTGGTCACGGTATAGCCGCTCAGTTCCGGGCTGCTGCCCTCCATCAGATCGGAAATTTCCACATGAAATACATTCGCACATTTATAAATAAATGTAAAGCTGAAATCCTTTTCACCGGATTCAAACTTCTTGTAGTCTTCCACCGAGTAATCTGTATGGGCTGCCATTTCCTCAACCGAAATGCCGAGGTCTTCGCGCAGGCGTGCAATTCGCTCTGCGACCTCTTTGATTCTGGTTTCTGCATTCTGCAAATTCATCTGCTCGCTCATCATAATCTCTCCTTTTTACAAAAATAAAAAAGCCCGCCTCAAAGCATCAGTCTTTGAGACGAGCATCATTTCTGAATACCCGCGGTACCACTCAAATTGTGCCGCTATTGCGTTGCACCACTCAACGGACTCCATCAAGCCCTTTACCTTAACGCAGCATCACGGGAAATCCTACTCAAACACTTTTCGGACTTCCGGCTCAGAAGGGATGCACAAATCTGCATATGACTGACTTTCACCAAGCGTCAGCTCTCTGCACACATTGGCAAATCTGTGTGTGTCTTCCTCACAGCCTATGCGCCGATTATAGCACAAAAATAATTGTTTGTCAAGTCTTTTTTGAAGATTTTTTTTCGATTTTGGTAAACGACGGATTAACGCAGTATGTCTTCAGCGCACAATCCTCACATTTCGGATTCCGTGCCGTACAGACATCTCTGCCGAAATGCACAATCTGATGACAGAATCGCGAGGAACGCGCCGGCGGAAGCACCTTTCGCAGATCCGCCTCAACCTGTTCCGGCGCATGGCGCTTTGTCAGTCCCAGTCTGCCGGAAATACGGATGCAGTGTGTATCCGTCACGACCGCCGTCTGACCGTATACATCTCCGAGCAGAAGATTCGCGGTTTTTCTGCCGATGCCCGAAAGCGTCAGCAAATCCTCCATCCGGTCGGGAACCTTTCCGCCGTAAACATCGCGCACACGCTGACACATTTCCTTAATGCTCTTCGCCTTTGCGCGGTAAAATCCGCAGGGCTTTACCGCTTCTTCGAGTTCAATCAGATCGGCATCCGCAAAAGCGGAAAGGGTCGGAAATTTCGCGAACAGCTCCGGCGTCACAAGATTCACGCGCGCATCCGTACACTGCGCGGAAAGCCGCGTGGCAATCATCAGTTGATAAGGCTCGTCATATTGCAGCGAACAGACTGCATCCGGATACAGTTCATCCAGCAGATCGCAGATGAGAACCGCCTTTTCTTTCAGTTTCATTTCAATTCCTTTCACGGCTGAAGGTGATAACCATATTCCCCCGCATATCCTTTGCAGTATCAAAGGAGACACAGACCACATGCCAGCCTGCCGTTTCTTCCTGATTCATCGCCGCCTCCGCAAACGAATAATCCTCTTTGAGATACTTTCGCTCAATCTCGACGATTTTATACTCTTTCATGAACACACCGCCTTCGTAAGACTTGACAATCAATGCCTTCCGTGATATCATATGCATATACTGCGAAAAAGGAGAATGAACAATGGGAACAGCAGCAGCCTTTGAACCGGAAAAACTGATTTGTGCCGTTTTATATACCGATGAAGCCGATGCAGAACGCGCTCTCTTACAGCTCCGGCAATTCTGCGGCGAAACGGATGCGGAGTCCGAATCATACTGTTTTTCCGAAATCTCTCCGTACTATGACAAAGAAATGAACGGAACAGTTTTCCGGAAGCTGGTTTCTTTTGCGGAATGCCGCAATCCCGCCGAACTGGCGGACATCAAAATCCGGACAAATGCAATAGAACAGGAAAACGCACGGTCCGGAAACCGATGCATCAATCTGGATCCGGGCTTTATCAGTCCGGGAAGGCTGACGCTTGCCACGACCAAAAACGCCGGTCACCGCATCCCGCTTTCTTCGGGAATCTATGCAGAACTGACCCTGTTTTATGCAAGAGGTGCATGGAATCCGTTTCCGTGGACCTATATGGATTTCAAGACACCGGCTGTTCAGGCGTTCCTGTCAGAAGTCCGGAAAATCTATATGCAGCAGCGAAAGCAGCGGCTTTTCAGTGACTGATAGATCTGCCGGACACGAACCGCTGTTTTCTCGCCGGAATACCCCTGCATACAGACCGCCCATACAAACCCGAACGCCGTATGCAGCGGCATCCCCTCCAGAGGAATTGCACCAGCCTGCACCAGATCATATCCGGAACCGTACTGCTGAACCGCTTCACTGCACGGTGCAAGAAAACAGGGAATTCCGTTCTCCTGACAGCGAACCAGCAGCGAATGCATTCCATACGGCGAATACAGGGATGCATTGGCCGTTTCGGAATGATAGGTTCCGTGAACAACAGCGGACAGACCCGTTAAATCAAAGCGGTCATAGCAAAGGCCGTTATACGGCTCGATCCGCAGCACTTCCGGAATAATGTCTGTATACAAGCCGGCAGCCTGCCATTTTGTGCAGGCTGCTTTTTTTTCAGGAGGATTCTGCACATCGGAAACCGGCTGCATTCCTTTGCTGAAAAAGCTGTAGCTCTCATGCCTGCAAGGTTCCAGTTCAAAACCGCGGTGCAGATACATACAGCCGTCACTATTCTCAAAAACCGCCCAGACACCCGGCTCCAGATGCCTGCAAATCAATCTGACTGCCGCTTCAAAATTCGCATGACCGTTTGTCTGCGGGTCATCCAAAGGGGCAATTGCCGAAACAAGCAGAACCGGAACCGGTATTCCAAACAGAGCAGCAGACAGCATTGCTGCCGTCTGCTCCAATGTATCTGTTCCGTGTGCTATGATAATGCCGTCAGGCATGTCCTCCGAAAGCGCAGCGACCGTTCGCAGCAATTTGCACCAGTCCTCCGGCATCAGATCCTCGCTCAGCTTATTCAGCGGCGTTTTCACAGTAAATTCTACCGAGGAATACGGGTGTGCCGAACGATAATGCTGCTCCAGCAGCGTCAGCGCATTCCCGACATCGCTGCGTCTGGCACCGTCTGCATCCGCTTTGCTGCAAATGGTTCCGCCGGTCAGAATCAAGGCAATTCTCAAATCTTTCACCTCTGATGGTTCCGTTCAGCCGCTGACACGGAGTGTTACGCATACGATTTCCGGATGATTAAACGCCCTGAACGGAAACGCACTGTTTCCGAGCCCGCGGCTGATAATCATTTCCGCACCCGTTGCACTGTCCCGCAGACAGCCTTCCGTCTTTTCCGGGAAAAATCCCTGATCCGGCGCCCAGATTCCTTTATGGGTAAACGGAATCCGGAACTGTCCGCCGTGCGCATGTCCGCACAGCACAAGGTCAACTCCTGCACTGACATAGTTTTCCTCAAAATACTGCGGTTCATGCGCAAGCAGAATCTGAAAATCATCGCCGGATTCCTCTGCGAGCTTTCCGAGCAGATTTGCCTGTAAAGAGCTGTCATCCATTCCGATCAGGGAGATTGTCTGCCCGGTTCTGGATGAAATCTGTACCCGCTCATTTTCCAGCAGAATTGCCCCGCACTCACGGACAGCCGCCTTGAACGGTTCGATTTCGGATTTATCAATCAGATTTTCATGGTTGCCGAACACATAATACACCGGCGCAATTTCAGACGCCTGACGGATAAATTTTTCGGATGCCGGAATATCGGTATGATTGCTGCAGTCGATCATATCGCCGGTCATCACGATAATATCGGGATTCTGCTCGCGGATTTTACGCATGATTCCGGCATTGTCCTGAATAAAGGTTTTGCTGTGCAGATCGGAAAGATGAACAATCCGGAAGCCGTCAAATGAATAGGACAGATCACCCGACTGACAGACATACTCCGAAACTTCAATCCGGTTGTTCGCGCCGTATGCAGCAGTGAAAAGCAGCAGGAACACAAAGCACCAGAGACCGATCCGCCGGATTACTTTCTGTGCGGCAGTTGTTTTTTCCGGATTTGTATATCGTTTACCCATTGAGGTCCGCGCTTCCCATCATCTGGTCCAGCATTCCCATCATGCCCTGTGCCATAATCTCGATGATCTTCTCATATGACACTTCGGTATATCCGGAAGGCGCCGTAAAGAGGCTTTCGTCAACCGTTTCCGTATAGGAAATGGTATACCAGCAGAAAACCTCCTGCCCGTCGGACTGCTTGATTTTGCAGCCGATGAGATTCCCCTCGTCGTTGTAGAAGAACTTCACATCTTCATTATTGCCGTCGGAATCCTTCATTTTGAATTCCTCGTACAACGTCGGAATACCGTTCAAAGCTTCCTGTCCCTTTTCGACGAAATCCGCTGCCGAAACATCACTCAGTGCATTATTTGCCTGAGAGTCAGTCTCCTGCATGGTTTCGGATTTTGTCTTGGAATAGCACTTGCTGGCATCGTCAATCTGATAGGTATATTCCCCGTCATAGACCGTCCGTGACTGAAAACCGTACATTTCAAGATCCACACAGCATTTTTGCTGATAAATCTTCAGATCCATTTTGATAACGTCTTTCACCAATTCCTCTGAAAGCCCGCCGATCTGATCGAAACGGATATTCATATTCACGCAGCCCTTGTCCCACTGCTCGATTTTCTTCTGCAATCCGATGGTCAGCGTTTCCTCTGTTTCGCCGGTTACAGGCTCTCCGGAGGCAGCAGTGGTTTCAGTTGTTGTATCCGTATCTTCGGAAAGAGCGGTCGTGCCGGTCATGATTTCCGTTCCGCTCACATCGGTACTGATATCGGAAGATGTATCGGCAGCACTGATCTCCTCAATTTGCGGAGAAGCAGCCTGCATCGCAGTTTTATCGCCGCATCCGCCCATCACAAGCAGCACGCAGGCGGAAAACAGGGTCAGCATTTTTTTGGATTTCATTGAAATTCTCCTTTCAGAGTGCGATGCCGCACACAGCAATCTGCTGTATGCGGTTCACCGCAAAAAGATAACAAGTGTTTATCATACAAAATCATTTTATACCGGCTAACACACGGAGCAGCGCTGTCAGGTCATCAGTCTTGACACTGCCGTCCTGATTCATGTCAGCATTCAGCTTGCCCTCATCTGTAACCTGAACTTTTGTATCCTCTGCCGCAACACGCGCAAGCATAACGGCATCCAGCACATTCACTTCGAGATTGCAGTCCACATCGCCGAGCATCAGTACATACGGCGAAACCTTTGAGGAAGATTCCGTTGTAGTGGTAGTTGTTTCGGTGGTAATCACATCTCCGCCGCCGTTTCCGAACACAAAGGAATCATTGATCTCCTGCGCATTCCGAATGGTTTGTTTCGCTGCGGAGGCATCTCCGCCGTATTTGCTGACAAGCGGTGCAATTGCAAGGACAAAACTGCCGTTGTAATCCAGCGCCGGTTCGGTACAGGTGTAGGTATCCTGCACATCCTCATAGCCGCCGTTGCTGTCCGGACCGCCGAGCAGTGCGCCGTAAAGAATGTATTTTGCCTCCGTGTTATCCTTTGAATTACCGGTTCCGGGGTTTGCAGCGCGGTGATGATAATGCAGCGGGTATTTGCTGCCGTAGCCGACGAAATAGCTGGTAAACGGATTATTATTGGTCGGCGTCCACTGGAGGATACAGTCCATCTGATGCTTTGCGGCTTCTTCCAGCGTACTGTCGCCCGATCTCCACGCAATGCCCTGCAAGGCACAGTTATAACGCGCAGAGCCCCAGCCCCAGTTTGCTGCATAGGATGAAGACGTAAATTTATCGCCGCCGGTGCTTTTGACTTCGAGCGCAGCTTCTTTCTGATAACGGTCGCCGTCAAAGCCAAGCTCACCGAGCAGTGCGGAATATCCGCTGTAAACCTTACCCCAGCAATAGAGCCAGCCGTCATAATCGCCGTTGCTGAAAGATTTATCCCCGGTCAGGGTAATGGGCGGGGTATAACCGGAGGGGAGCTTGCCGCCGTTTTCGGCAACATCACACCAGAGCTTGCCCCAGCAGATGTCATCGTCCAAGCTGCTGCTGCCTTCGTACATATTCCCTCTGCCGGTCGCTTTGTAAGACTTGTAATCTTTTCCGAACTTATGAAGCGCCTTTGCGTAGCGCAGGCATTCTGCTGCATAAGAAGGATCACTTTTCTGAAACGCAAGAGAAGAAGATGCGAGCGCGGCAGACATCTCACCGGCTGAATCCGCAATCGGGGTAGTCGGGCTGGCAAAGAATACGGTTCTTGTCATGGTTTGTGTTTCCGGCGCACTCCACTGGGAATGATCCTCGCCCTCTGATGCAACCTGATCGACATACGCAATCACATTGCCGCTCGAATCGAGGAATGTCACCTTCATGAAGTAATCGCACATATTACGGAGAATATACTTCAGGTGATCGGTACACTCCGCTTTTTCAAATGCATCCGGATAGGAAAAATAGGACCATGCGATAGATGTGCAGGCAAAGCCCATTGTCATAGAAAACTTGATATGGTCGCCGGCATCGTGATAGCCGCCGGAAGCATCAATCACAGAGGAGCCGTTGTTTGCAGCCTTCACTGCATCCTTTTCGCTTCCGGAAAGTCCTGAAACAGAACTCAGATCAACCTGTGCATCATAGGTGTGGCAGTCCCCGCGCCATGTCAGAGGACCATCCTTGATGCCGGAACCGCAGGCATTTGCGTCAAAGAAATACAGAGACAGGGCAAGCGCCTGCGTGTAATCCGGATTTGCCGCATAAGCGGTCAGGGGTGCGGTGCTGAATGCCTGTGCGCCGGTTGACAAAACCGCAGCACTGATAGCACCTGCAACGGTACGTTTGATTTTTTTTGAATAATACATAAAACCTCCTCCTTTTCTCATAAAACATGATAACAAACAGTGATTACTTAAAATTTTCACCAATATTTGTATATGCGAACGCGGATACGGTCAAAAAAGACCGTATCCGTGTTACAAACATGAATTTCAAATGTCACAGAGAATTACTTTGTATATCCACTCTCCGGACAAAGATTTCAGGAATTATGCATTGAACTGTGCTTCCGTGAGAATGTTTGCAAGGTATTTCAGCAGCTTGGTCAGGTCATCAGTCTTCACGCTGCCGTCGCTGTTGACATCGGCATTGCCCTTTCCTTCATCCGTTACACCGCACTTGGTGTCTTCTGCCGCAACACGGGCAAGCAGAACCGCATCGAGAATATCCACTGAGCCGCTGACATCCACGTCACCGCGCTTGTAATTATTATGCGGATTGTCCTTAGAAGACGACGTAGTAGTTGTCTCGGTGGAGATGGAGGAACCGCCGCCGCCCGGAATTGTCAGAATCGCGCTCTCGAATGTTGCGGATTCCGGCCAGAAGATCTGGAACTGAAGGCTGTTCACACCGGAAGGAATATCATATTCAACCTTAACAGTGCCGCTCTGCGCATTCGCCTTCCAGTCATCCTGTTCCCACTTGCTGCCCATGTAACCGAAGCAGCCGGTTGCTTCCCAATCATTGGAGTTGGTCTTGAATGTAACAGTCACCTTGGAAGCGCCTGCGACATTGATATCGAACTTTCTGCCGGAACCGGTGACAACTGCTTCTCTTGTGGTCTCGCCGCTCGGATCAACATACGGATCAGAGGAATGCGGGGTGGTTGTGGTATCGGAAGGTTCAGTCTCAGAGGAAGAACCGCCGCCGCTGTAAATCTTGGTTACGCCGTTGATGGAAGTATCAGTCGTGCCGCTCTTTTTGAAGTGATAGAGACCTGCTGCCGCGCCGACCAGACCTGCGTTGTAGTCGATTGCGACCTCGTTGCAGACATAGTCATTCATGTTATCATGATACGAACCGCCCGCATCGCACGGACCGCCGACAAGCGCGCCGATCAGCGGTTTTGAATTGCCGCCGTACTGCGCAAAAGGCTGCGAATGATCACCGTTCGGATCCCAGTTGTTACCATTAAACTGAGAATAACTGGTATAACCGGAAGCGCCTCTGTGGTGTGCATTCTTTGCACTGTTGCTTGCAAAACCAGTCACAAAGCAGGTGTTTGCAGGGTTGGAACCGAGAATGTAATTCATCTGGCCTATTGCCCAGTCAGTGTAGTTGCCGGCGCCTTCCCTGGTTGCAACCAGAGCCATAAACTGCATCGAGCAATTCAGTCTTGCGCTGCCCCACTTATCCATAAAGAGGTAGCCGCTGCCGTTGCATTTGCCGCCGATATAGCTGTTCGCAGCGCTCCAGTCCTTGTTGACAATACCGTTCATCACGGCAGCGCCGAGGTTCGCATCGTTCCAGCCGTATGCCCACCACACGCCGATCTCTTTGACGCCGGAGCTCAGAGCATTCTTATAGTTGCTGTCGCCGGTTGCAAGCGCAAGACAGCCGGCAGCCATGGTCTGCTCGTCCTTGCACTTTTCGGAGTCATAGAAACCGGACGGACCGTCCTTTGCACACTGATTGTATCTTGTGGAGAAGTTGTAGAGTGCCTTTGCATAGTTCAGATCTTCGCTGCTGCCGAAGTTCTTGGCATGCAGTGCAAGAGCAGATGCATAGTTTGCGGCAATATCGCTCGCGCCGCTGCTGGTCCAGTACATTTCATTACTGCGGGAACTCTGGCTCTCCGGCGGACCCCAGTAGCCATGGTCGACTTTGCCGTTGCCCTTCTGATACAGGAAGTTCGAGACATTGTCTCCACTCAGCTTCGTGGAATTCTTAAAGAAAGTGGCGAAACGATCAAGAATCATCTTGATGTGATCTGCCTGACCGGTTGCTTCATAAGCATCCTTAAATTCCAGATAGCTCAGTTCGAGTGCTGTTGCGGTATAGCCCTGCGGGAGACCGAACATTGCGTGGTCACCTGCATCGTGGTAGCCGCCGGGAACAGCATCATCGGTATGGCAGTTGCCGCGCCAGTTCATGCCGGTTTTGGACTTAACATCCGAGCCGCACATGTTGGCATCGTAAAAATACAGGCTGTACTGAAGAAGCCTTGCGTAGTTGGCATCGGCTGCACTTGCCGTGATGGGCGCCGCACCGAAGTTCGTGCAGATCGAGCCGAAGGTAAGCACAGCACCTGTGCAAATTGCGCCGATCCGCTGCGTAAAGCGTTTTACCATATGAAATTCCCCTCTCAATAAATAATAGAAATCCAAAAACCCCTCTTATTTTTGGGCCGGAATATCCCGACATTTTCATTATAGCCGAAAACGCTCTGTATTATATGGATATTTTATGAACTTATCGTGAATATTTGTTTAACATTTCATAGTTTTTCTCAAAAAGCATCATCAGGATGCATAAATCATACTCAGTGTTTTTCAGCAATTGTCACAAAGATTCTAAAACGCAATATATTTTCATTCCAGATAGAAACGCAACAACGTTGTATTAAAGGCGTGAAATATTACATTTAGTATAGTTGGTGCAGGGATGTCTGTTTAGTTGACAATCCCGTTAATTCATGCTATAATAAACCTGATTATGAGCATAATAAGAGGTGATCGTATGCATGGCAATGCCGCTCCCGCTCAGCTGAGCAGTGAAATCATCCGTTCCGTCCGGACTGTCATTCAGGGGGATGATGAGCCGATGCGGCTGATTGTCACGGCGCTGTTCTGCGGCGGGCATGTGCTGATTGAAGATCTCCCCGGAACGGGCAAAACAACGCTGGTCAAAGCGCTTTCTGTCATCACCGGCTGTAAGTTCAGCCGTATTCAGTGCACACCCGATCTGATGCCTGCCGATCTGACGGGCTATGAAGTTCTTGCCGGCAGCAGTACCGATTCTGTCCGGACAGTCTTCCGCAAAGGTCCGGTATTTACCAATCTGCTGCTCGCCGATGAAATCAACCGCATGGCGCCGCGCACGCAGTCCGGTCTGCTGGAATGCATGGGCGAAAAGCAGGTCACCTATAACGGAAAGCAGTATCCGCTGCCGGACCCGTTCTTCGTCATTGCAACGCAGAATCCGATTGAGCATCAGGGAACCTTCCC
The DNA here is from genome assembly GCA_017518255.1 of Oscillospiraceae bacterium. Lineage (GTDB taxonomy): Bacteria > Bacillota > Clostridia > Oscillospirales > Ruminococcaceae > Firm-04. The sequence continues at coordinate 20,041 of JAFWVK010000058.1, read as the reverse complement.
GCTGCCGGAGGCACAGCTCGACCGTTTCTTCATGAAGCTGCATCTGGGGCAGCCTTCCAGAACGGCGGAAACAAAGATTCTTCGTGACAGAAGCCGGCAGGATCCCTTTGATTCCCTGAAACCGGTCACCTCGGCAGAGCAGATTTCCGCGATGCAGCAGGCTGTCAAAAAAATCCGGATTTCCGATGATATTCTCACCTATCTGCTCGATCTTGCAGATGCGTCGCGGCATCACCGGCAAATCCGCTACGGTCTCAGCACACGCGGTCTGCTTGCTTTGCAGAGTGCATCGCAGAGCTATGCCGCAATCTCCGGCAGAGAGTATGTCATTCCGGATGATGTCAAAGCCGTTTTTCCGGCTGTCTGTTCGCACAGAATTCACCTGACCGGTTCCGCACTTGCTGACCCGGCTGCCGAAAAGCACGTTATCTCCGATCTGCTCAACAGCGTTGAGGTACCGAAAGTATGATTTTTCTCGTGGCACTGCTCATTCTCGGAACAGTCTTTCTCATTCATATTCTGACTGCGAAATACGGATTCCGGAATGTCTCCTATTCACTCCGCTTTTCTGCGGACGAAGCGGTTGAGGGTGACACCGTCACGCTGACGGAAACCATCTGCAACCGGAAGCTGCTTCCGCTCCCGTGGGTGAAAGCAGAACTGACGACGGATGCCTCGCTGGTATTTGCTTCGGAACAGTCATCCGTTGCGGAGGAAACAAGATTTGTTTTCAGCTGCTTCTGCCTGTTCCCCTACCGTCAGATCGAACGGAGCTGGCGCGTAAAATGCACAAAACGGGGCATTTTCACCGTTTCACACGCAGTTCTGGTCATCAGCGATCTGTTTTCTACCTTTGAGCATTCCAGACCGTTTCCGGATTCGGAAACTGCAATCACGGTTCTGCCCTCTGCCGAACGCTCCCAGACGCTTTCGGCAAATCTGCACCGGCTGACCGGAGATCACATTCTCCCCAGAACACTGATGCCCGACCGGTTTGCGGTCTGCGGAATCCGCAGCTATACCGAGGGAGACCCGGTCCGCGATCTTGCACTGAGCGCAACCGTCCGATTCGGAAATCCGATGGTCTGGCAGTATTACGAAACCGCTGAAAACTGCTCTACGATTTTGCTCAATCTCGAAACGCGCGAGACAGACCGCGATACCGTCTCCGACAAAGCCTGCTATGAAAACTGTATCCGCCTCTGTGCTGCCCTTTTCACAGAAGCTTCTTCCGGCAATCTTCCGGTTCGGTTCTGCGCCAATACGAATATCGGTGAAACACCGGTTGATTCCGGCATTCAGAACAGCAAAGCCGAACTGCACAGCCTTCTGCAAATTCTCGCGGCACTGACATACGATATTTCATGCAGATTTTCGGTGCTTCTGAAACAGCTTGCATCCGATCAGCCCGTTATCATTGTCACACCTTTTCTTTCTCAGGATGTGAGAAAGTATGCATACGAAAATCCACAGTCCTTTATCTTCACGCTGAAGCCTCCGCGGCAAAACGATATGCTTGATAATATCCGTTTTATTCCTGCCGAAGCGTTTCTTACCGAAAGGAGTTCTCCCTCATGAAACAGATTTCCAAAATCTTTTTGCTTGTTTTTGTTGCAGCACTTTCCGCCACAGCACTGCAATCCTGCGGCAGCAGCCGGTCATCCTCCGATTCTGCTCCCGCAGAAAGCTCCGAAACCTCAGAGCTCAGTTCCGGCGAAAGTGCCGAATCCGGAACAGACCGGTCCCAAAACATTCAGGAGGGCACACAGAATACAGCGGGCGGTTCCTCCGTTGCCGACACCGGCTCGGCACCCGGCAGCGATGCAACTGTTATTGTGACGGACAGCAACGGTCAAACCAGAATCGAACCCGCCCTGTCCACGCAGAGCAGCGCAAATTCTCCCGCAGATTCCGGCACCACCGTTTCTTCTGAAACCGGTCTGTATGAGCTGACGATTAGCGTGGATTCCGTCAAAGCAAAAGCAGGACAGGAGCGTGTTCCAGTCTCTCTCAGGCTCTCCGGTGATTCTATTTTTTCAACCGGAGGTCTGACAATTGACTACAATCCAAAAAATATTTCGCCCTCAATCCGACCGGTAACGCTTGAGAATTCCGATAATTTATCCTATAAAACCGGAAGTAATATTGAAGACACCATGACCTACGGAACCATCAATGAAGCAGACGGAAATCACCTGTTTGCATTTGCTTTTTTCAATCAGAACGGTTATATCTCACCGGAAGGCGAACTGATGACTTTTTACGTTGACATTCCCGCCGATGCCAAATCCGGTACGGTTTATCCGCTTGATCTGGAAATCGACGCCGTTAAATATGGGCGCACGAAAACCCTCAGTGTCAAGACAATTGACGGAAGCATCACAATCGAATAAACACAGAACAGAAGAAAGACGCACTGCTGATTGCAGTGCGCCTCTTTTTTGTGATAGATCAGCCGACCAGACCGGAGCGCTCAATGCCCTCTGTAAAGTGCTTTTGCAGGCACGCATACAGAATCAGCATCGGCGTAATCGAAATCAGACAGGCTGCTTCAAACCAGACAATCTTCTCGCGGGCGCTGATATTCGCATTCGCATTATTGAAAATTTCAATGTTCAGCAAACCGTCGAGATTCTTTAGCTGGAGCGAGATGGTTCTCTTGTTCATGAAGAACGAACTGGTGACATAGAAATCATTCCAGTACCAGACAATAGAGAAAAGGAAGACCGTCAGGAATGAGGAACCGGCATTCGGAACCATGACCTTGATAAAGGTCTTGAACGGACCGCAGCCGTCCAGATAAGCGGCATCCTCAAGTTCTTTCGGAAGGCCGCGGAAGAACTGACGGAAAATGAAAATCATCAGTCCGGCACGGATTCCGTTCGCCATCAGCGCCGGCAGATACATGACCATCATTTTGTCAATCAGATTGACATGACCGAACAGGAAAAAGCGGAAGGTCATATAAAGCGGAATCGAAATAATCTGTGTCGGAACCAGAATCATCAGGATAACAATTCCGAACAGCAGATTTCTGCCCTTGAACTTGAACCGAGCAAAGCCGTAACCGGTAATTGCACAGGTTACAACCTGACAGATTGAGCAGCCGAGATTCAAAATCACCGTATTGACAAGCGGATTGTTCGTATCGGAATTCAAGCCCATTGCGCTGATTGTCTGCTTCATTATTTTCAGGGTGAGATGCCGCGGAATCCAGATAACCGTCGGATCGTTCATATCCTGCCGCTCACGGAAACCGTAGCTCAGCATGAACAGCAGCGGCGTCAGAATCACAAACGCCAGACCGAACAGAATCAGGAACCGGAATACCGGCCACGCTTTGTCAAATATACGTCTGCGGCGCAGATAGGCAATCTCGGATTTATTCATGCTCTTCATGCGGATTCGCATGGCTTCCTTTTTGGTCATGCCCTCCCCGACCTCATGTTCTTCATGCACATCGGGTTTTGCGGATTCGGGAATATAGGATGCTACGGGATGATCGGGATCGGAACGGGAGGCGCGTGCTTCTGAAAGTTCCGCATCGACTGCGGCAGAAATCTCCTCAACGGTTCTTTCTGCTTCATCTGCTGCCGGTATTTCCGGGGTTACGATTTTTTCTTGTTCCATTTTCTGCACCCCCTTAATCGACTTCGTAGAAGATGAATTTATTGACGAAAACCACAATGATTCCGACAACAACCATCACAATCGCAAAGTAGCTCCACGCCATTGCGGCAGCATATGCATAGTTCCAGTCAGACTGCTTTTCGAGAACCAGCCTCATCACCGGGTTATCGGTCTTGGTAAACGAGTCAATGACCGTATAAATGAAGTTCGCCAGAATCATCGGGCTGACATACGGCAGCGTGATTTTCCAGAAATATTCCCATGCCGTTGCGCCCTCCATAGAGGCAGCTTCTTTTGCGGAAACCGGAATATTCTGCAATGCGGCAAGGAAAATCAGAATCTGGATGCCGGAACTCCAGACAAGCCCGAATATGTTGGTTGTGACGGTATTGATGACCTCACTGAGCTTGTCGCTGATGTTCATGACACCGAGGAACTCCAGCAGCTGATCGACCATATCCGTCTCGAACAGGGTCGAGAACTGTGCGCCGCTGTCTGCACCGGTGCTGGCAATATTGCCGTTGATAATGTTGTAAACCGGACCGGTTGCAATGATAACCGGCAGGAAGAAAATAGCACGTGCAAAGCCTCTGCCCTTGAATTTCTGATTCAGAATCACTGCGATAAACAGCGAGAAAATCAGGATCATCGGCGTCTGATAAAGTGTATCCTTCAGCACGCTGAGCAGATTCTGCTTAAAATGCGGATCCACCCGGAAGGCATACCGGAAATTTTTCAGCCACTCGCCGTCCTTGAACGGAAGCCACTCCTTGTTCATTCCGCCTTTCTGCGGCTTCAGCTTGTCATTGTCCATGAAGCAGTAGCAGAGAGATTCTGCAAGCGGAATCAGGAACCAGAGGATTGTGCCGACGAGCCAGACAGCAATAAAGCCGTAGCCGTAGAGGGCTTTTCTGCGTTCATATGGAAGCTTCATTTCAGAACCACCGTCCCTCCCTGCACGTAATCCTTCATGTATCTGACCTGACCGTTCATCTCAACCGAACAGGCTTCCAGATCCACAACGGTCTTCACGCCGTTTGCATACTCAGTCGTAATCAGATTACCGTCACGGACATAGCTGACGATATGCGAATCACTGACCGCAGAAATGACATCTTTCGTAAAGGTATAATACTGTGCGGCGTTCTCCGTCCAATAATCATAGTATGCATAATAGTAGATATCGAAATCCGTGTCTTTCAGCTCACTGGTTTCGGCATAAATCATATCAAAGCGCAGATTGCTGCCGGATGCCAGCGCCAGCATCACCAGACGCTCCGCATCTGCACTGCCGTTGACCGCCTTGGTCGAATACGGAATGACGCCGTGCATCACCATCTGATAGAGCGGAATATCGCCGTCGAAAATGTTAAAGCCGCTGGAATAGAGCGGAAGATCCGTAATCGTCGAGGTATACGGGAGCACATAGGCATTCGGATCCTCAGACAGAATACTGGTCATTCCGGCATTGCGCAGTCCTTCAAGGCTCTGCTGAACCTTTTGCAGCGTCTGATCGCGGGAGGTTGCGGATTTTTTTCCGTAATCGCCGTAAAGATTCGAGGAAAGTGCGCCGATGCTTGCGCTTTTGAAGCCGGCCTTCTGATAGTTCTTTGCCATTTTCTGATACAGACCGGTAAATTCCGACGGTGAAAGCAGCGACATAGTATCCTTTTCGCCGTAAGGCACACCGTATGCACGCTCATAATCCACGATTCTTGCAAACGAGCCGGAAACGCGGACCGCGGTATCTGTCAGTGACCAATAACCCTGACCGGAATAATACGCGGTATTGCTGACGGTCGGATACCACTCAATCTGATTATCATTCAGATAGTTTTTCAGTTTCTTGAAATCCGATTTTCCGCCGAGCGTTCCGGAGGGATCCGCTTTATAATCAACCTTTCCGCTGATTCCTGCATCAGTCCAGCGATTCATCGAAACAACCATCTGTTCTCCGCCCGCATTCTGAACCTGCTGCAAAATCTTCTGCATCTGAGAATATTTGGTCATACCGGTTTTCATAAAGACCGGGAAACCGAGAATGTTTTTCTGCTTCATGCAGCCGCCGTACAGATCCAGATAAAGCTTTGCTTCATTTGCCTTTGCAGAAACCGGAACCTTCTGATCCTCCAGCAGATACTGCCGGTAACGGGCTGCGATATCCACATAATCCAGATTCTCTCCGTGATCCTCATTGATCTCGTCGGAAGTCGTCAGCGGATAATACCGCACCTGAAGCTCGCGGTGTGCAAGATTCTTCTCATAAACATCCAGACCGTTGGTCTGGTCGCTGCCGAGAAAATAAGTATCCGAGCTGCGCAGCAGGAACTTGAAATAACAGCGGTTATACTCGGTATTGGACTGACCGGTTCCGCTGACATCCGCGCAGAGATAACAGCTTCCGTCGCCCTTTGCCGCAACGCCGAGCAAAGCATTCTCACCTTTGACAATGCCGTACATCGGGAGCGAAACGCCCTCCACAACCGGACCCTTTGTCTTCGGTACGGCTGTCGTATCGACATTGTAAATCAACTGACTGTAAGTTTTCGCCGTATACTTCTGATTGTTGAAATTGATGACTGCACCGCTTCCGTCCGGAACGACAAAATAGCCTTCCTCCTGTGAATCTGCCGCACCGAAGGAATTGAGCACCGCAAGCGTATAGGCAAGCACCGGATTCTCGGATTTTGCGTCGTTCTTTTCCTTGATCTGCGTGGTATCAATACTGACCTGCAAATAATCCTCACCGAGCGTATAGGAAACCGGAACCGTTATGCCGACCTTCTTGATAAAATTATAGGTCACCTTGACGCCGTTTTTGATATCGGTGTGAGAGATTGTTGTCTTCGTGGTTTCGCCGGAACGGACATTGGTTTTTGCACGTTCGTTGATCTGTGCCGCAGTCAGAACCAGACCGGAGCCAAGTTCCTTTTTCAGTGCCGGCGCAGCGATGCTGTCGCCTTCCGCATTGATCGGGGAACTCCACCAGATATAGCCGTTTTTCTTATTTTTCAGCGCAAGGATATCCTCCGGCTTTTCATCGTTGTCCTTATCCACTTTGTCCAGATCCCATGCCCAGAGCTCAAGATTATCGTTTTCGGCGACCTTTCTCATCTTCTGAAACACTTCGTCTTCCGAGCGGTCTTTCCATGCGTTTTCACTGTCTCCGTCGGCAGAGGAGGTATCCTCAGCAGAATCGGACACACCTGCTGCCGAAGGATCCGGCTCCGCTGCTGTTGGAATCGAATACACGGCAGTCGGAAGAACCAGCACCGCTGCAAGAATACAGCTCAGCAGCTTTTTGCGTTTTTTCATTTTTTTCTGCAACTTCATCACCGCCTTACACTCTGGTACGATACAGAATCTCTGTATACAGTGAATAGAAGAATACATATACTTTCTGGAAGAGACTGAGGAACAGCACGCACAGGAAGAGAATCACCAGCATTGCAAACAGCGTCAGAATAATCGCCGCAACCGTCTTTGTGAAGGTGTACTGATGCACTGACTTGATTGCGGAGAACAGCAGGATTCCCGTCCAGATCAGGCCGACATAATAAACTGTTGAGAAAAACACCTGCTCGTCTCTGACCAGAATATGTGTCAGAAACACATTGATAAACGTGGAAACGATATAGGGAATCAGGGCATAGGAGCTGTAAATGCAGATATTCTTCATCGTTCCCTCGCCGTCGAGCAGCGTACAGATTGCCCAGTTTCCAAGCACCCATGCAAAGAAATAGACCACGCTTTTCATAATGTACGGCATCACGCTGAACATCGCATCCGGAAGAGGACGGAACTGGAACCCGCACCAGCGGTCATAAGCAATCAGCGCAAAAAACAGTGCAACGATAATGACTGCCGTATATTTCAGGGAGCCGCCCTTTTTCCAGCGCAGATCTTCAAAGCCCTCAAAGGGGTGAAACACAACATGCTTGACCCACTGCCGCTGTGTTAAATCCATCATAGCCGCTGCACCTCCTTTATGAATCGGATCCGGCTTTTGCCGTTTCCGCAGCTTTTTTTCTTTTCTTCCGCAGGAAGAATTTGAGTCCCTTTATGCCGGCAATCAGAACAGCCGTGATAATCAGAATCTGCGTGAGATGCGCACGGAGCCACTGCGAACGGTAGCGTTCAAACGCCTTGTTGTACCTGCCGGATGCATCCGCCTTCTTCGCATACTCCATCGAATCCTTATATCTGCCCATATTATAGTAGGCGCTTGAAATGCCGAGGTATGCGCGCCGGTAGTTGCCGTCCCGCTTCAGGACCTCCAGCCACGGCTCCAGCGCTTCCTCATAATAACCGCCGTTATAGAGCTTTGTCGCGTAATGCACGATCTGTCCGAAAACCGTCTGTCCGAAAATCGTGACAGTTCCCTTTCCGGCATCGAGCACATAGATATTCTCGCAGCCTTCGCCCTTTGTCTCAATCGCGGCAACATTGCCCTGTGCAAAGGAACCGACCTGATCGCCGGTTGCACCCATGATAAAGAGCAGATCGGCTTCCTTGTCATACTGGAACACTCTGCCTGTTGTCGCATCAAGACAGTTGATTGAGCCGTCGTCACCGATATCAATATCGACAATTTTGGTCTTGTAGGTTGTACCGGAGTACCATGTCGAGAACAGATCGCCCCAGCGGAAATTCGACATATAGTCGAACAGATTGTACCCCTCCGGATTCACCTTTTTCACAATATCGGTATCGGTGCTGCCGGCAGAGGTTGATGTATAGATAAAGCCCTTTACCGTGTCGATATCGAAATTGTCAAATGCGGTCGGAGTACTTCTGGAACGGTATCGCTTTTCATCCTCGGAGGCAATCGCATTCCAGAAGTGATTTGCAATAACCTCCGCAGTCGGTGCAACGCTGTTTGCGCCGTAGTAACCGATAAACTCACCGGCTGCATTGAACATCGCAGCACCCTTCGTCGTATTGTTCAGAACAATATATATATTGCCCGCATTGTCGCAGAGAATCTTCTGCGGCAGGAAAGTCAGCTGCTGATCGTAGACTGTTGATTCCGGTTTTGTGATCTCCTGTTTGACAGTTCCGTCCGGATTTACAATCAGCGCACGCGCGTTTTCATTGTCTGCAATATACATCAGACCGGTATCCGGCGAAACATAGACGCCTTTCGGATTTTTCAGCGAGGTCTCCGAACCGTCCGGCATTTTGAAAGAGGTGTATTCCTGCACAATCTCCGTGAATTCGCTGTCGATTTTCAGAATGCGGTTATTGCCGGAATCCACCAGATAGAAGAAATCCTGACTGTCCTTAAACAGATCGGAAGGCGCATTGAGCGCGGTTGTTCCGAGATCGAGTCCTGAAACCGAACGCTCCGCAAGATAACCCGCCTGAGACGGCACGGCTTCTCCGAGATAGTTGTAATTATATACATCATACGGCTCATCGGCAGTCACGGGGGACTTAAACGAGGACAGCGCAATCAGACAGACAAGCCCTGCTGCCGCGCCCCGCATGATCGTCAGGCTGTGCTTCGATTTGTTTTTCACGAGATTTCTCACCCTTTCTGCGAAACGCCGCTTTAATCCTTGATGCCGGAATGTGCCATTGTCTCCATAACCTGGCTCTGTGCCATAATGAAGAAGAGCACCGGCGGCAGGAAGAGAATTACGGCTGCCGCCATTGTAACACCCTGACGGGAGATACCTGCGGATGCTGCCTGCTGAATGACAGTCGGGAGCGTTTTCAGAGATTCATCATAGATCACGCTGCCGCCTGTGATATTCCATGCGCCCTGAAAAGCAAAAATTGCCATGGTCATCAGAGCAGGCTTCTGATTCGGAATTACAATTTTCCAGCAGATTGTAAACAGGCTTGCGCCGTCAACCTTTGCCGCTTCAATCATCGCATCCGGAACGGTGGACATGCTCTGACGCATGAGAAACAGTCCCATCGTCGAAGCAACCGACGGCAGAATCAGCGCGGACATTCTGTTAATCATGTTCAGCTCCGCCATGACCATATATTGCATCAGGTAAATAACATTGCTGTTATAGAGCAGCGCCAGCACGATGATGCCGTTAATCAGCTTGTTGCCGGGGAATTTGATCTTTGCCAGACAGAATGCCGCCATTGATGCAAAGACACACTGCAAAACAGTCACGGCAATCGTTACAAACGCACTGTTGAAAACATAACGCGAAAACGGAACCCACATCTGACCGAGCACGCGGTAGGTATCGCGGAAATTGTCGAAGGTCGGGTTCAGCGTATACCACTTCGGCGGGAAAATAAACATCTCATTGACCGGCTTGATCGAATTGACGACCATCAGCCAGATCGGGAGCACCATGAACAGTCCGAGGACTGTCAGGAAGAGGAAAATTGCAACGGTACCGCCGATTTTTCTGCCGGCGCGGCGGTTGGATGCCTTCAGCTTTTTCGGATCCGTCACCGGCTTTTTCTTTTTCCGGATTTTCGCCGGCTTTGTTTCAGCCTTGCTCATTGTCTGCCTCCCCCCTTACTCCATATATTTTCCGAGGATTTTACTAATCAGCTTATTACAGATATACATTGCAATAAACAGCACCATACAGATCGCGGAGGCATAGCCCATCTCATAGCGCACCCATCCGTAATCAAACGCATGTGTCATAATTGTATGTGCGGCATAATCCGTGCTTGGGAAACCGACAAGATTCCGTGCGACAATATCCGCCGTAAAAGCGGAAACAATCTGCATGACCGCAGCAAACATCAGCGAAGGACCCATGCCGGGAATCGTAATGTAGATCAGCTCCTGCCAGCGGTTCTTAATGCCTTCGATTGCGCCCGCCTCATACTGGCTCTTGTCAATATTCTGAAAGCCGGCACGCATTGCGAGGAAGCCTGCGCCCATACTGACCCAAAGCTGCACAATAATGACGACAGTCAGAATGTACTTGGAATCCGTGAGCCACTGAATCGCAGAAGTCGAGACACCGAGATTCATCAGCGTGGAATTCGCAATGCCGTAGCTGTCGCCGGAGAAAATCAGCTGCCAGACGGCATACACACCCGACGCCATGGAAGGTGCATAGAAAATCAGCGTAAAGATAACCTTCAGCGTCTGGTTCAGCTCATTGATCAGCCATGCGAGCAGGAAGCTGAGCAGATAACTTAAGGGGCCGGTAAACACGGCGAACACCAGCGTCACACGGATAGCCTTGATGAAAATGCTGTCATTCAGGAAAAGATTATAGAAATTGCTGAGTCCGACCCATGTCGGCGGATACTGCACCATGTCAAAATCCGTCAGACCGATCGGGAGCGACATAATAACAGGAATGACCGTAAATATAATAAAGATCACCATAAACGGCAGCAGCATCAGGTATGCTTCCTTATTCTGCTTCATCTGCCTCCAGACAAGCTGACGGCGCTCTTTTTTTGTCCTGACGCCGATCTGATCCTTATCCAAGATCTTATCCAAAGCGAAATCCTCCTTTTCCCGTTTCTTATTTCAGACCGAGATTTTCACGTTTTCTCAGAATTTCGTCGTTCATATCACTGTTGTAGTACATGAGCGTATCGCGCGGATTTTCATTCGCATTGACGGTTTCGCGGAATGCATTCATAATGTTTCGGGTAACCGCATAGGACGAGGGCAGAATCGGAATCTCATCAAGAGCTTCCCACTGTGCCTCCAGCACGTCCAGCTCGGCAACCGACCAGTTGAGCTGCTTCAGCGCATCCATATTCGATGCCTCATAGCGTCCCATCTGACCGAGCAGACCTTCGAGATCCTGACCGTACTCAGTCTGAACCTCTGTCGAGCAGAACCACTTTACGAATTCCCATGCCGCATTTTTATTCTTGACCTTTTTGAAGATAACCGCGCCGGAGCCGCCGGAATTCGAGGCATGGTTGATTGAGCCGTCCTCTCTCATCGTTCCGGGCATCACCGTGAAGTTCCAAAGCCCCTTGATCTCCGGTGCAGCAACGGAAAGCTGATTGTAAAAGCTGTAATTTGCAATCACAATCGGATACTGTCCGGTCCGGAAATAGCTGTATGCATCATAAGTCTGTGCGAATTTATAGTCCCTGTAAAAATCCGTCCATTTCTCAAAGCACTGAATTGCCGTCACGGAATCAAACAGAGTCTTTGTCTGCTCCTCGTTGTAATAGTTCATGTCGTGCTGTAAAATCAGGGAAGCAAAGGTATGGCCTGCTTCTGTTGCCGCCGAAACATTCGTTGAAGGAAGAATCAGACCGACACCGAGATGGTTCCGCTGCAAGCCCGGCAGCATGTCGATGATGCCGTCCCATGTCCGCGGGAGCTCCTGAAAGCCCAGTTCCGTCAGAATGTCTGTCCGGTAGAACATCATCGTCCAGTTCTGCGTCAGCGGCATACCGTAAACGCCGCCGTTATACTGATACAGCACTGTCGCATCCTGCTGATACGGTTTGACAGCCTCCTCGAAGCCGTCAAACTGCTTCATATCGACCAGAAGTCCGCGGCACGCAAGATTTACAGGAAATTCGCCGCCGAGGAAGAGTGCGACATCCGGCCCCTTTCCGGCAAGTGTCGCTTCAACAACGCCGCCGACAACCAGATTGACCGAGACCGGTATTTCCGGATGCAGCTGTGAAAACTCATTCTCGACCAGTTCCTTGACAACAAGCGCCTGATCTCTGCCGAGATTGACCCAGACATTGATGACATCGTCCTTGTCGGCATCGACATCCGAAAGCGTGGTATAATCCTCGGTAAAGGAACCGATGAACGCCTTGAACCGGAAGGCGAACTGCTTGAAAAAGCTGGAATCCAGCGAAGTAAATTTCTTGTCCGCAGATGCAATTTCGATGTAGTCGATTTCAAGCGGCTGATCGCGGTAGTCGCAGATAAACGTCGAAATCGTTGAAATATTGTCCTTGATCTGTGTCACGTAGCTCGGAATGCGGCTTGGCTTTGCAACACATTTATCAAGAATCACGTACATTCTCTGGAGCGCTGCCGCCTCGGAGCCGAGCGAACCGGAAAGCTTTTCAATCCCGTTCTGCGCATCCTTCAGTTCCTGAGAAAGGCGCTTAAAGTCATCCAGAATCGTCGGGACACTCTCCTGCACATAATAATCGTTGTATTTATCCGGATTCGGACCGGTAATCATCAGAATTTGCTTATAGCAGGTATTGAGATCGGAAACCACACCTTCCAGTCTGCGCATCGTCTCGCCGATTTCGCCGGGCATCGCTTCCAGCGTCACCGTATGCGGCTCATCCGCCGTCAGATACACATATGCGGCATTGCCGGAGGAATCCTTAACCGTTGTCAGCTTCCAGTCTGTATCATAATAAAACTTCACCTGACTGAAAGCATCGTTTTGCAGTTTTCCGTCAACCAGTACACGGCGGTTGGAATAGAAGCCGCGCATGACATCCTGACGCGCCTTGATTCCGATTTTATACCAGCCGTCACCCTGCAAAGCGCCCTGCGGAATCTCCCATGTAATCGTCTGTCCTGCCTGATCCCAGTTCGCGCCGCCGATTGTATTATATACCATTTTAACCGGATCGGACGGGGAAACCGTATAGGAATTGTTGTCATAGCCCGGATAGAGTGTCGAGGAGGATTTGAAAGCTGCCGCCTCACCTTCCATGCGGTACAGTGTCGAGGGGGTCGCATCCAGCGCAGCCTGATCGGGCGCCTGATACGCCGAAGCACCTTCGGGCTGACAGAATCTCAGGTATTCAATCCCAATATTCGCCTTGATTCCGTTGAAAGTCAGTGTATGCTTTCCGGCGGTCAGCCAGAAAATCAGCGGATCATTGAACAGACCGTCGCAGTCGTACAGGAACTTCGTCTGCCACGCAGGGTGCTCGATCTGTGCGGGACGAACCTGATTGCCGCGGGAATCTTTTTTGATGGCGGTTTTATTCACAAAAATCTTATTCAGCGTAATCCGCGATGCAGATTCATAGGGAATCTCACCGTCAAGGGAGAGGGAAAGCTCTACCTGATTGGATGCAGACTGCATCGCATAATAAGATATTTGCAGGCAGTAAATACCCTCCTCCGGCACATCGAACTCGAAGGAGACATTTCCCTCCGGTTCGTCCCAAACCAGAACCTGTTGTTTCATGCCGCTGCCTTCGCCGAGCGAGCCGACCGATGCCGTACCGCCGGTGAAAGCCTTTCCGGGAATCATAATTTCGCTTTCCGGCCGGTTTTTCCCGCTGTATGTATCATAGTAATCACTGTAGCTGTTTTCCCGCTCAAAATGCAGCTCATACAGAGCATCGTCCGAAGCGGAAACAGACTGCTGAACGGAATCCTGCTCTGCTGCATATCCCGTCACCGGCACCGGCACACTGCACACAAGGGCAGCACTGAGCGCTGCCGCGGAAATCCGCCGGACTGTCTTCCTTTTTCTCACGGTATCTCCACCTTTCAGGCGAAACAGAAGCAGCACATATACGCTTTCTGTTCCGAATTATTCGCAGTCAAAAATATGCGCTTTTGACAAACTGCCGAAAAACGCCCTTATACTTCTCTACAATAATTTATTATACCAAATCTTCGGAATCTTGTCAAGATGTTGTAAAGCCTTTTTCAAATATTGGATTAGTTTTGTCACACTGCACAAGAATTATACCAAAATACTGATACGCAATACAGATTCGGATGCTGTTTGATTATCACAAGTGCTGTGCAATCGTATCCTGTTTTTTTCATTGTGCCAGAGATTGTCCGATCTGTTTCATTACTGTTTGTATATTATTGTCAAAGTGAAACCAAACGGAATCTCCGCAAAAAAATTTTCAAAAACACTTGCTTTTTTCTGAAAATGTGATACAATATATTCGGAGGCAGCAATGCAAAGCCTCCCGAAACCAAAAACAGGAGGTAAACAGTTATGGCATATGCAATCAGTGATGCATGCATCCAGTGCGGTGCTTGTGCAGACGCATGTCCGGTCAGTGCAATTTCCGAGGGCGACGGCAAATACGTAATCGACGCAGAAACCTGCCTCGAGTGCGGTGCTTGCGCCGATACATGTCCTGTTGGCGCACCGGAGCAGGCATAAGACCCTGATGCCGCTTTCAGCGGTTCGTGTTCCGATCACAGGCAGCCGGCGGCTTCTTCAGAAGCCGCCGGTTCTCTTTGTCCGTTCAGCAGCGGAGAAGGAGCATTTTCTAAAAAGCACTTCAGTCTGTCGAAAAAGTATCTTTTCCTTCAATGAGCATTTGAAACAGATGTACGAAAGATTGATAATCGGGGGAGAGAAAACTCTTGTTTTCCCTCCCCCGCTACCCTCTTCTTTAGCGCTTTTTTGATGCAGACAGGTTATTTCGCTGCCTGCGGGCAGCGACGAGGGACGCTGTCCCTCGACCCTGCGAGCTTTTGAAAAAGCTCGGCCAAAACTTTTATATTGATTCTCAATAGGTTTCTCGACAAGCCGAGGCATTTTCTAAAAAAAGCTTGCTTTTTTCGCGGTTCTGTGCTATAATATATCATGCTGTGCAAAAATGCACGATTTCACCTTAGTTCAAGGAGGATTATCCATGATTTTCAAGTCTGTTCTGCGGCGTTCCGCAGCCTGTCTGCTCTCTGCCGCTCTTCTTTGCTCCGCCGGAATGCTGACCGGCTGCGGAGATAAAAGCAGCGGAAACGCCCGCTATATTTCGGATGACGGCGGCGAAAGATCCGTTTATTCTCCGGAGGTTCCGCAGAATCCGATTGATGAAAGCATCCCCGGAAAGGATTATTCGGGCGGAATCGGTTCCACAGTGGAATATGAGGACAAGCTCTCCGTCACGCTGGAGCGCGTAATCGAGCTGGATGACACGATTAAGACCGAATACCGCGTACTGGTTGCGGAAATGACCATCGTCAACCGCTCCGACAAGAAAATTGACTGCAGTCTGCTGACACATTTCTCCGCAAACATCGACGGTCAGAACAATGAAGAACCGACAAGAGATGTCCGTGCAAAGCTGACCGCAATCAAATACTATACCAAAATTAAGAGCGACCTCAAAAACTTTAACCAGGAGATTGCACCCGGCGAAACCGTAAAGGGTTATGTCTATCTCGGAATGCCGTCTGCATGGAAATCGCTCCAGCTTGTCTATACACCGTATAAGTATTACAGCAATGACCAGATTCTTTTCGATATTCCCGAAAAGGACATGGAGCATTATGATGCCCCTCTGGGCTGAATGACGCACATGTAAAATACCCGCATACGCCGTTTGACGTATGCGGGTATTTCTGTCGAAAAAATATCTTTTTCTTCAATGAACATTTGAAACAGATGTACGAAAGATTGAGAATCGGGGGAGAGAAAACTCTTGTTTTCCCTCCCCCGATCCCCCCTTCTTTAGCGTCTTTTTGATGCAAACAGGATATTTCGCTGCCTGCGGGCAGCGACGAGGGACGCTGTCCCTCGACCCTGCGAGCTTTTTGAAAAAAGCTCGATCAAAAACTTTTCATAAGACACAGATCAAGTTTTCCGACAAACTGACCCGCATACGCCGTTTAACGTATGCGGGTTTCTGTTATTCTGCAGTTGTTTTCGTATTCTTCGGTACAGACTGGCTGACTGCAATAAACGATTCCGGATCGGTATAGACATCATTTTGCAGCACCTCGAAATGCAGATGCGGCTTCAGACTGCTTTCCGCCTCGTTCGTATCCCTGACTGCCCCGATGACAGTACCGCGCGGAATCACCTGCCCCGCCTCGGTATTCAGTCCTTCATTCAGTCCGCAGTACCTTGTTACGGTTCCGTTTTCATGGAGAATTGTCACACAAATCCCCCAGAGTGCATCTCTGTCCACAGCAGTCACGGTTCCGTCCAGAACAGCGCGCACTTCCGTACCCGGAGCTGCTGCAATATCCGTTCCGTTATGCGTCTGCCAGATGCCGGTCGTTTCGGATTTTACCAGTTCTCCTTTGCTGAAATGCTGAATCACCTCGCCCTCGACGGGCATCATCGGCTTTTCGACCGGCGCTGCCGTCTCAGCCGTCACGGTAGTGGATTTTTCCGTGGTTTTATGCAGAACGGCTGCCGCTGCTTCGGCATCCGGTGCAGTCGATGCAGGCGTCGTCTGCGTCTGCGTAACGGTTGTGGATGCCGTTGTCTGTGTTGCCGGCTGCTCCTGCCGGCGTGTATCGGAGGTCATCAGCGGCGCGGTGTATTCTGCAAGGTTGCTGCTCTCCGCCGTTTCCGGAAGCTGACGCTTTCCGGTTCCGGTATATGCATACCAGCATGCCGCTCCGACCATCGCAATGCTCAGAGAGAGCGCCGCATAAAACCCTTTTCCGGATGCTCCGGAATTTGCTGTCTTTTTCATATCAATCGCCTTTCTCCGCAGGGTTCTTCCTGCAAGCACATCAAATTTTTAGGATGAAGCCATGTCACCCGATTGGCTTTCAAAACCTATTCTGACCGAAAAAAACAGCTTTATGCAGGCAAATGCAAAAAAATCCGTCAGCAATTGATACAAAAAACGGGTCACCGGACAATCCGATGACCCGTAAAGCATATTTGATTGCTTTGAAATCCCGATTTCAAAAATTATGACTTGAAAACATAAACGGTGATTTCATCCTTCAGTCCGTCGTAGGATCTGAGGAAAATACCGGCTCTATCAATCAGCATATAGTATTTATCATTGATCGGGAAAGCATCTCCGTTCATATCGTCATAGCGGTCCTTGTAAAGCCTTTTCTGCGGCTCGGAACCGTCTTTCGGGAATTTATATTCCGTGACATCGCCGACTGAAATGTGGATGTGTGTATTACCGCCGGCGTAACGGGGTGTGACATCGCTGCATGCAGCCAACACAGCTGCATCTCCGAAAAAGTTTCGTCCTGCATCTTGCACTTCTGCTTGCGCTGCCCCTGCCAGTCATCACAGCGTGTCATGACATACCAAGTGCCGTTTTTGTCCTTGTATACGGGCATCAGTTCTCACCCTCTTTCTTTTCAGGTGCTTTCACCAGGCGTTCAGACGAGTACACTCTCTCGTTGAAATACTCACGATTCACTCTGCCTGTGATGGTGATATAGCCCTTTGCGTCAAGCTCCTCATTGAGCTGCTTGATGATCTTGTACGCATACGGAACGGAGATCTCCATGATCTCTGCGAGTTCCTCTGCACGGATGAATTTTTCTGACATAGTAGTCAACCCTTTCTTAAAATATTGTTCTGTGTGGTATCGGGCGCATTTGCGTATCCGATAAGCAAAATTTTCTATCTAAACATTTTTGCTTAGTCTTATTATACTAAACATTTTTGCTTTTGTCAACCCCTAAATCAAAATATTTCTAAATTTTTTTGTTTAGTATCTATTGACTATCCTAAACAAATATGTTATAATGCAGTAAGGTGGATTATTCTAACACTTAACACATTGGATCTTTGGAGGGAAAATGAAAGTTAAATATATCGGCACACAGTATTTAGGAACAGCATTTGAAGCAGACAAAGAATATGAAGTTATTTCTTTAGAAAAAGGCTGGTATAGAATAATGACTGAGCTTGAAGAAGATTATCTTTTTCCGCCTGAATGCTTTGAAGTTGTAGAAGAATAGCTTTTGATAAAGAATAATTAACCAAACAGAACATAATTAAGGAGTGAACCACCATGAGCATTATCGGAGATAAGATACACCGCATTCGTGATTTCAGAGGGATGACGCAGAAACAGCTCGGTATGGCAGTCGGCTTTGACGAGAAATCCGCCGATGTCCGCATCGCACAGTATGAATCAGGCACACGCACACCCAAGCAGGCACTTGTCGAATTGCTTGCCGAAGCTCTGGACGTGAATCCCCGTTTCCTTGCTGATGATGAGATACTCGGAGCTGAGGGCGTTATGATGATGCTCTTTGAGCTTGACGAGCATTACCCGATCAGCATTGAGGACTGCGAGGACGAGGACGGCAACAGACGAAAGGGCATTGTTTTCGGCTCTATCCTTATGACTGACCTCCTTTCTGAGTGGCAGAGACGAAAAAAAGACCTTGCTGACGGTAAGATCAGCAAGGCCGAATATACAGAATGGAAGCTTAACTGGCCGAAAACGACCGATGATTGTGGAAAGCATGAACCTGCGAAAGAGTGGCGTAACTTAAAAGCCACATGAACCGCAGAATAATTCCGCTTAGCTCCCTGTTATCAAATTGTTATCACTGAGATTTTAAGGCTTTGGAAATGGCGTATCTACGCCGTTTCTGAGGTCTTGTTTATTATTCCCACTCGCTCCTTGAACCGTAATCTTAACCAGTTTGAGTTAAGTTTTATCGCTCGTGGTCTCTCTATTATCTCAGCTGTCTGTCAGATTTGGAGTATCTGATTTTTTGTTGCCATTGTGTTGCCGGTTACTGAAGAATCAGCTCAGAAATTTCTGTGGCAATTTCATCCACTGTATTGATAGCCGTATTTCTGGCAAGTTTATCCGCTAAAGAGGGACTGAAATCAATTACTTCCTTCTTGGTGATATTGTGCCAAATTGGAAGAATGATTTGCTCACCTGATACCGCTTTGGTAATTATTCCGTCGAGCTCATAATTAGTCCAGCCTTTTTTGATGAAGTCTTTTGAAATTACCACAATTCCGAAACGGCTATTGGCAAGTCCTTTATCAATCTTACGGCGAAGACTATCGCCAATCTTCATCTCGAATTCATCATACCAGACCTTAACGCCTTTCTCTACAAGAGCGTTGGCAAGAGGACGAACAATCTCGTCTTTATCTTCTGATGCATGAGAAATAAATACGTCATACTCAGGATCATTATCAATGTCAACATCAATGCCAAAACCTCTGTTATGTACCAGAGAAGGCATAGACGCAAGTGGCGGTTGCTGCTTAATAGTAGGGAGTGCTGTTGGAAGAACTCTAACAGATGCATTCACTGTCCCTCTTAATCCGTTCATATCAATTGCTACGTGCCAATGACCAGAATGAGGAACAGCAAGGCGAACAGGTGATTGCTTTGCAAGTCCTCCGGTATAATGATAGCGTCTGCCATTCTTATAATTGTTAAAATTGGTGCTATCGAGCAACTGTACATTTGCAGCGTTGCCCTTTAACACTATCTCGACAATTCTGCCTTTGTCAAGATTTCCTAAATCCGTGTGAATAAACTTCATTCTTGTCCTCACTTTCCATGCTTAGTCTTATCAACGAGTACGAATGTAGTCGCACCCTTGGGTGTCGGCGGAACGGTTTTGCCCTTAACAAGCGTAACCTCCGTCTTGCTGCCAACGGGTTTATACTGACCCGAAACCGGAGCTTTCTGCCCGGTTTTTGTCTTTGTAGCCATTTCAGCCACTCTCCTTAAAATATATTTAAAGAGATCACACGCTTAATTTTTACTTTCTGCCGACAAAAAACTATTGCATTCTGTGAGGAAATATGATATAATAGTAGTTGCTACACTGGCT
>JAFWVK010000057.1 GCA_017518255.1 Oscillospiraceae bacterium | reverse complement strand
GATCCTGCTTGCTATGAAGCACCCCATCGGATGGGTATTTCAAAATGCTATTGGCTATTCAAAGCGAATAACACAGCTAACTTTATCGGATTTGGTTTGCGTGGATTCCGCGCTGCCTTCTGGGCATTATCCATTTGAAAAGGCTTGACCGAAACTTTTATAATCCGCAGAGCGGGTTTCCCGACAAGCTGAAAGCCCGCACCGTTTCCGGTGCGGGCTTTTTGAGCGCTGTGCAGTTTATTTCATTCCCATACTGCTGTAATAATAAGACATGAACGCATTCTGGTATCCGACGACATCGACATCCAGAACCTTATATCGTTTGAAGGCTTTTTCGTTTCGCTTGACCGTCAGCTTATCGGCTTTTTCCCGCATCATATCCGAGAATTCTTTGTAATACATATCATTGCGGGCAGATTCCTTCGCGCTGTCTGTCCATTGGTCATCCGTTGTCATTCTGTCGCGGATATCCAGTTTCACGGCAATATAAATCGTTTCCTCATCATCCGAGAGAATCTGAACCGGTTTCAGCAGCTCTGTTTTGCTGTCTGCCGCCCAGTCATACACAGCCTTGCAGGGGGTGTATGTCGGCTCGGTAGTTGTGGTATCGGATTCTTTTTCCTCCGGTTTTGCAGTCGTGCTGACAACCAGAATATGTTCATTGTCCTTTGAATAGCCGGTTACGGAAGTTGTCGTTGTGGTTTCGGTTGTATCGCCGGTTGTATCGGTTGTAGCCGTCGTGGTGGTGGCGGTTGTTTCTGTTGTTGTTCCGTCGGTGCTGTCTGCGGAAGCCGTTGTGACGGTTGTTGTCGTTTCTGTTCCGGTTTCGTCTTCGGCAGGCGTTGTGCCGGTTTCACCCTTTTCATTGGTGGTAACCTTTGCGGTGGTTGCGGTGGTGATGGTGCTGCCCTGATCGTCTGTCGTTGTGACGGCAGCTTCCGAGATAGAGGTCTGATAGTTCGTTTCTTCCTCAATGAGATAATTGAACTCGTTCATCAGCGCGTTCTCATCTCCGAGCTTTTTGTTCAGCCGGTTCATGTAATCCTCAGCCATTGCCTCGCGCTGCTTCTTGTCATCGCCTTTCAGCAGATTGCCCTCGCCGTCCTTGAGCGGAAGCGCCATGTACTTAATCCGCAGGTGATTCTCCGCGTAGTAATCTTTCAGATCTTCTTCTTTTACACCGACCGAGCCTTCATCGCCGTAATACGCCTCCCAGATGGCATTCTGCTTGAATTCATTGGTGATGACGTCCTTAACTGACTGCTCGCCGATTCCTGTCTTTTCATAGAAATCGCCGTAGTATGCCATATACGATGCGGTCTGTGTTTTAATCTGTGCCAGCTCAGTGCCGGAGAGCGTCAGACCGAGCGCCTCAAATTCCCGCTCAACCTCGACAAAATCCGAACAATGCTCGGCAGCCTTGTTCTGAATCCATTTTTCGGCAGTAACATTGTCAATGTTCGCCTTGGACATAATTTTCTTGATGTCTTTTGAAGTCTTGGCGTTCTCGAAGCTCTGACCGCCCTCGGAAAGGACGTTGATAGCCTCGGAATAGGCATTGGTGACATAGTAAAGGTAAATGCCGGCGCGGACATCGTATCCGTCAACACTCATTGCGTTTGCCGTATTCTCGCCGCAGGATGCGCAGCCAAGTGCGGTTCCGACCGCCAGAAGCGCCGCTGCGGCTTTTTTGAACAGCTTCATAAATGAAAAAGCCTCCTTTTCGTTCCGGAAAAATTCGATACAAAGCTATTATACATGATTTTTCGGAAAAAGTCCAGTCCTTTTCAGAATTTTTCAGTTTTTCACAAAAGTATCATGTAAAACTACCTTCTGAGAGCGGTTCTGCTGTGAATTCACGGCTGAAAATGCGTTTGCACGCGGAAGGTTTTGCCGTCCGTGACAATCAGGATGCTGCCGTCGAGATCTGTCCGGTAAACGGGGCAGGCAGCTTCATTCAGGCGGCGGAGCACCGTTTGAGCAGGATGACCGTAGTCATTTCCCGCGCCGACGGAAATAACGGCTGCCTGCGGCTTTGCGGCTGCAAGGAACGCTTCTCCCGTGGAGGAACTGCTTCCGTGATGCGAAACCTTGAGAAAGGTGACCGGCGGAATCAGTCCGGCATCCAGCATGGCTTGCTCCCCTTCCGTTTCCAGATCGCCCGCAGACAGAAAGGAGAATGCGCCGCAGCGCACGATACAGGTCAAAGAGCAGTTGTTCAGGTCTTCCCGTGCTGAATTGTCCGTGCCGAGCAGCTCGATTTCTCCCTCTCCGAACGGGATGATCTGATGAGTAATCGCAGTTCTGACCGGAACATTCTGTTTTTTTGCCGTTTCCAGCGCATGAAGAAAGGACGGTGTGTCCGGAATCAGCGCATCCGGAATCTCCGGAATGATAACCTGACCGGTGCGGATTTCCCGCAAAATCTCCTGCATTCCGCCGATGTGGTCGGCGTGCGGATGAGAATTGATGATGCAGTCGAGGTTTTGTATACCCAGTTCTTTCAGGATTCGCACGATTTTTCTGCCCTGATCGTAATCACCCGTATCAATCAGCGCGGCGTGTCCCTGCGAGCGGAGCAAAATGGCATCGCCCTGTCCGACATCGAGAACGCAGATGCTAAAGCTGTTATTGTCAGGGGGATCAGTTTTCGGTTTCTCACGCAGAATCAGAAAGATACCGATTGCCGCTGCCGCAAGAATCAGGAGGGCAGCGGGCAAATATTTCCGGAGCAGGCGGACTCTTTTTTCGCGTGCGGATTCCCGCCGGTATTTGCGTTCCAGTTTCCGGTATTTCCGTTCTTCGTTATGCATCGGCATCCGGCACTGTCCTCCTTTCCGTTTTTTACTGTATTACTGTATTATAGCACAGTTCCGACAAAAGGGCAAGCCCTTCCCGGCGCGGAGCCCGCACTTGCGCACCGCGCCCAACAAAAGGAAAGACAGGACAAACGGTAAAGAAAGAATAAAGAATGAATAAAAATAATCTGAATCTATTTCCCTTTCAAAATCGGATCTGCACAGTTCAGACTAGCAAAACTATGATGCGTTCCATACTCCATCAGATCGGGAAGCGGTATTGGATGCGGGCACTGCCCGCCGGGAAGCGGAAACGGCTGTCGGCACTGCCGACCGGGGGTGACAACCCAATGGGAAAGGGGGACGGCGCAAACATCGTTTGCTTATTCCCCCTTTCCCCTTAGGTTTTCGCCCCCGTGCCCCCGCTTTCCTGAACCCCTTTCCCCCTAAGCTCCGCCGCGCAGTGCGCGGTTCCGATTCCGCTTCCCGTTCTATGATAGAACAGAAAAAGCACAGTCACAGGAATTCTAAAGGATTGCAGGGCATAGAGAGGAGAGGGTAAGGAAAGAGGGAGCGCGCAGGGGAAAACCTTAGGGAGAGGGGAGACCGGAGCGGCAGCGACGACTTCCCTCTCCCTGTGGTTCTTCCCCTCGCACTTGCGCACCGCGCCCAACAAAAGGAGAGACAGGACAAACGGTAAAGAAAGAATGAAAAAAATAATCTGAATCTATTTCCCTTTCAAAATAGGATCTGCACAGTTCAGACTAGCAAAACTATGATACGTTCTATACTCCATCAGATCGGGAAGCGGAAACGGCTGTCGGCACTGCCGACCGGGCACTGCCCGCCGACCCGCAAAATTCGCCCGAATGCTTGCTTTTCAGACATCGGACGCAAACTGCCCGAAAAGAAAACAAACAGGATGCTTGACAGAATACGGAAACTGTGGTATAATGAGCACACACTGTGCCGGCACACTATGTGCCGAACGGCGCTGATCGCGAAAGGAGCTGGAAACCGGATGGCAGCAGAACATGCAGAACGAATTCATGACGAAATATCGGATAAAATAATTGAAATTGTTGCCCGGATCGCAGCGAAGGAAGGCGCACATAAAGTTACGGTCAAGAAAATCATTACGGAACTCGGCGTCACGAACCGTGTGTTTTATAACCGTTTTGCAAACTGTGACGAGGTTCTGCGGATTGTCTATAAAAACGCCGTTGTGCAGATGCGGGAGCATATCAAACCGGAATTTCACGACAAAGAGAGCTTTCTGCGCTTTTGCGTGCAGACAGGCGTCGAGATTCTGATGCAGACCTATGACGTCAAAATGCAGTTCCGGTATTATGTGTTTGAACACGATTCCCTGACAGAGGATAACCGGCTCTGGTGGGATGAAAAAATCAGAAAGTATTATCAGTATGCGCGGGAGCAGGGGTTTGCGCGTGAGGTCGATCCGGACGCGCTCTGCTATGCAATCTGGTGCTTCTGCCGCGGATATTATGCGGATGCAGTTTCCCGGCAGCTTGCGAAGGAGGATGCCGTCCGGTATTTCACCTTCGGCTTTACCTGCTTTCTCGGCGGACTGGTGCTGTAAGCGGCTCCGCCCTATTTCAGTATAATTTAGGAGTTCTTGGCAAATGAGTATTCAGATTCTCGGAACCGGCGCATATGTGCCGGAAAAAATCCTGACAAACGATGATCTCTCCAAAATGGTGGAGACCTCGGATGAGTGGATTATGCAGCGGGTCGGCATTCATGAACGGCGCATTTCCATGCATGAATCGGCGGCGGAAATGGCAGAAAAGGCTGCCCGCCGCGCGCTGGATGCCGCAGGGATTCAGCCGGAAGAGCTTGATTTGATGATTGCGGCGACGGTTTCCTCAGACAGCATTTGTCCCTCGCTTTCGGCAAGGGTTCAGGCTGCGCTCGGCGCACACTGCCCCGCCTTTGACGTCAATTCCGCATGCTCCGGATTCCTGTTTGCACTGGATACGGCAGCGGCGTTTATCGCGAGAGGCGGAATTCGTTATGCACTGGTCATCGGTGCGGAACGCCTGAGCAGGGTGCTGGACTGGACAGACCGCTCGACCTGCGTCATTTTCGGCGACGGCTCCGGTGCATTCGTGATTGCGCCCGGTGAGCAGTATCTCGCCTCGCGTCTGTTTACACAGGGCAATGACACCGCACTTTCAATCTCCGCAGGCAAGGGCAATTCCCCTTTCTATGAAAAGGAGCTTACACCCTACAAAGTCGTCATGAACGGGCAGGAGACATTTAAGTTTGCCGTGCGCAGACTGGAGGAGGACATCAAGCTGCTCTGTGAGCAGGCAGGCATCACTCCGCAGGATCTGGACTGGATTGTGCCGCATCAGGCAAATGTGCGCATCATTGATCTCTGCGCGAGAAGACTGAAGCTGCCGCTTGAAAAATTCTATATGAATATCGAGCGCTACGGCAATACATCCTCTGCCAGCGTGCCGATCTCGTTCGATGAGCTGGCAAGAAGCGGAAAGCTCAGAAAAGGTGATCTCATCGCTATGAGCGCCTTCGGCGGCGGACTTTCCGGCGCAGGCTGCATCATCCGCTGGGGATGAAACATTCTGCAAAGATATTCTGCCGCAAACCCAAGCCTATACAGCCGGAAACGGCTTGTATATAAATTATTATCCGAAACGAATTATCAGGAGGAACCGATTATGAACAGCGAAAAAATTATCAAGGTACTTGCAGACCACCTCGAAATGGATGCATCCGAAATCACTGAGGAAACCACCTTTGCCGATCTGGGCGTGGATTCCCTCGAAGCGGCAGAAATCATGATGGAGCTTGAGGATGCACTGGGCATTGAGATTGATGCGCAGGAAGCAGGCAAGTCTGTCAAAGAGCTGATCGCTTACGTTGACAGCAAGCAGGGCTGATTAAAATGCAGCGCACAGCGGTGCTCTGTGAGCTGCTGGGAACCCGTTATCCGCTGATGCAGGGCGGCATGGCGCATATATCGGATGCGCGTCTTGCAGCAGCGGTCTCAAACGGCGGCGGACTCGGTATCATTTCCGCAGCCGCCGGCGACCCGCAGAAGCTTGCAGAGGAAATTGACCTTGCACGGAGCCTGACCGACAAGCCCTTCGGCGTCAATATCATGCTCCGCAGCAACAACATTGCGGCGCTTGCAGCCGTAATCGCAGAGAAAAAGGTCGCAGTTGTGACCACAGGAGCGGGCAGCCCCGCAGAATTCATCCCGATGTGGCGTGCAGCCGGCGTGAAAGTCATTCCGGTCATCTCGACCGCGGCAATGGCACAGCTCATGCAGAAATCCGGTGCGGATGCCGTTGTGGCAGAGGGCACGGAATCGGGCGGTCATGTCGGTGAAATGACAACCATGGCGCTGGTTCCGCAGGTCTGCGATGCCGTGGAAATTCCGGTCATCGCGGCGGGCGGCATTGCGGACGGCAGAGGATTTGCCGCCGCTGTTATGCTCGGTGCCTGCGGCGTGCAGATCGGTACGCGCTTCCTTGCGGCAACGGAATGCACTGTGCATCCGGAGTACAAAGCGCGGCTTCTGAAAGCGAAAGATACGTCTACCGTTGTGACGGGAAAGCGGCTGGGACATCCGGTGCGGAGCCTGAAATCGCCGTTTTCCCGTGCTTATGCGAAGGCAGAATATACAGATATTTCCGATGAAGAGCTGGAGGCGATGGCTGTCGGCACACTTCGTGCCGCCGTTGCCGAGGGCGATGCAAAAAGAGGCTGCTTTCTCGCCGGACAGATTTCCGGTCTGGTAAATAAAGAACAGCCCGCAGCGGAAATGATCGCGGAAATTATGCAGGAGGCAAAAGCACTGCTTCCCGATGAGAATTTCTGATATCGGAGAATTCCGGTATCCGGAACAGGAGGTTCCCGAATGGGAAAAACAGCATTTTTATTCGCCGGTCAGGGTGCACAGTACAGCGGCATGGGACAGTCTCTCTGCGAGAACAGCAATGCCGCAGGAGCACTCTATAAGGCGGCGGAGGCAATCCGCCCCGGTACCATGCAGCAATCTTTCTCCGGCACGGCGGAAGAACTGAAAATTACCGAAAATACGCAGCCCTGCCTGTATCTCGTCGATCTGGCAGCGGCACTGGCACTCGAAGAAGCGGGCGTTCATGCGGACGCGGCGGCGGGCTTCTCGCTCGGCGAGATTGCGGCGCTGGCGTTTGCAGGTGCATATTCCGCAGAGGACGGCTTCCGGATTGTCACACAGCGCGGAAAATGTATGCAGGCTGCCGCAGAACAGGCAGATACCGCAATGTGCGCGGTTGTCAAGCTCAGTGCGGAGACCGTTGCAGATACCGCCGCAGAATTTGAACAGCTCTATGCCGTCAATTTCAATTGCCCCGGTCAGACGGTTGTTTCCGGACTGAAAAGCAGTATGCCGGCATTTACCGCAAAGATCAAAGAGCTGGGCGGCAGGGCGATTCCGCTTGCCGTCAGCGCGGCGTTCCACTCCCCGTTTATGAACGGAGCGGCAGAGCAGTTCGGAACGGCTTTGCAGTCATTCACGTTCTCTGCACCGCGAATTCCGGTTTATGCCAATCTGACCGCACAGCCCTATGATGCAGCGCAGATTCCGCAGATTATGCAGCAGCAGATCTGCAATCCGGTGCGCTGGCAGGAAACAATCGAAAAGATGATTGCAGAAGGCTTCACCGATTTCATCGAAGTCGGCGCCGGAAAAACGCTCAGCGGTCTTGTAAAGAAAATTTCAGCAGATGTGCATATTTATAATGTGCAGGATGCGGAATCCCTCGCAGAAACAGTGAAGGCGGTGAAGGAATCATGCTGAACGGAAAAACAGCACTTGTCACAGGCGGCGGCAGAGGAATCGGTGCGGCAATCTGCAAAAAGCTCGCGTCACTCGGCGCAGATATCGCAATTGCAGCGCTGTTCCGCAACGAACAAACAGATGCGCTGGAAAAGGAAATCACAGAGCAGTACGGTGTCCGCGCAAAAACCTATGTCTGCGACGTTTCCGATGCAGAAGCCTGCAAGGAAACCGTCAGGCAGATTCTTGCGGATTACGGCAATATCACCATTCTTGTCAACAACGCGGGCATTACAAGAGACATGCTGATGCTCTCGATGAAGGAAGCCGATTTTGATGCGGTTCTGAATACCAACCTCAAAGGAACCTTCCACATGACGCAGGCGTGCTACCGCACGTTTATGAAGCAGAAGTACGGCAAAATCATCAATCTGGCTTCTGTTTCGGCACTGCTCGGCACTGCCGGGCAGGCGAATTATGCCGCTTCCAAGGCAGGTGTCATTGCACTGACCAAGGTCACGGCAAGAGAGCTTGCCTCCAGAAATGTCACCTGCAACGCAATTGCACCGGGCTTTATCGCAACCGATATGACAAAGGGGCTGGAGGATCAGTATCTTGACCAGATTCCGATGAAACGGGCAGGCAAACCGGAAGACGTCGCCAATCTCGCGGCATTCCTTGCCTCTCCGGAATCGGATTATCTCACCGGTACCGTCATCCGTATTGACGGCGGCCTCGCAATCTCCTGAGTCATCCCCTTCTCCGTCCGGCGCTCCGGTACAAAACTGAAATATCCCGGCAAAAACGGAGAGGGAATCATACAGCAATCCACGGAGGAAACAGATATGAACAGAAGAGTCGTTGTAACAGGTCTCGGAGCGATTACGCCGCTGGGCAATGATGTTGAAAACTACTGGGATGGCCTGAAAAACGGCAGAAACGGCATCGGTCAGATCACGCATTTTGATGCTTCCGGTCTGAAAGCACAGCTCGCGGCGGAAGTCAGGAACTTCAATCCGAAAGACTACATGGATGCAAAAGAAGTGCGCCAGACCGACCGCTACGAGCAGTATGCGCTTGCGGCTGCGAAGCAGGCGATTCAGGATTCCGGCATCAAGGGACAGATCGCCTCAGACCGGCTCGGCGTGTATTTCGGCTCCGGCATCGGCGGCTTTGAGACATTCGTCAATGAACACAACAATCTGCTGAACCGCGGTCCTGCACGTGTCTCTCCGTTCTTCATTACAAAGATGATCTCCAATATGGCTGCCGGCATGATTGCGATTCACGCAGGCGCGAACGGCCCCTGTCTGGATGTGACAACTGCCTGTGCAACCGGCACCAATACAATCGGCGAAGCAATGCGTGCAATCCGTCACGGCTATGCCGACGCAATCATTGCGGGCGGTGTCGATGCCGTTATTCATGAGCTGGCAATCTCCGGCTTTATCAACTGCATGGCACTGACCGACAGCACCGATCCGAACGCCGCTTCAATTCCCTTTGACAAGCGCAGAAACGGCTTTGTCATGGGCGAGGGCGCCGGTGCGCTTGTGCTGGAGGAATATGAGCACGCGAAGGCGCGCGGTGCAAAAATCTATGCGGAAATTGCCGGATACGGCAGTACATGCGATGCGTTCCATGTAACAGCACCGGACAGTGAAGCAAAGGCATCCGCAAAGGCGATTTCCGATGCACTCGCAGAAACCGGAATTGACTGCCCGGCATCCGAAATCTATATCAATGCGCACGGAACCAGCACACCCCTCAACGACAAGACCGAAACCCGCGCAATCAAAAATGCGTTCGGAGAGGAAAAGGCAAAGGCGCTGCATGTCAGCTCGACCAAGTCCATGACCGGCCATCTGCTCGGCGCTGCCGGCGCAATTGAAGCAATCGCTGCAATTAAGGCGCTGGAAAACAATCTGGTTCCGCCGACCATTAACTACAAAGAACCGGATTCGGAATGCGATCTGGATATTACCCCGAACACGGCTGTCGAAACGCCGCTGACTCTCGCACTCTCTACCTCGCTCGGCTTCGGCGGGCACAATGCCTGCCTCGCATTTACGAAGATCTGATCTATTACGGAGGACGACCGTTATGAACCGCACAGAGATTATGGAACTTCTGCCGCACCGAAACAGTATGCTGCTTCTGGATGAAGCGGAGCTGGTTGACGGTGTCGCGCACGGAAAAAAGAAAATTGAGGGAACCGAATGGTTCCTCGACGGTCACTTTCCGGGGCATCCGGTTGTGCCGGGAGTGATTCTCTGCGAGATTATGGCGCAGTCTGTCTGCGTTTGTCTGGAGCGTCAGCCCGACGGCTCTCAGCCGCTGACTCTTTTTGCCGGACTGGACAAGGTGCGTTTCAAGCATCCGGTTGTGCCGGGTGACCTGTTTGAAACCCGATGCCAGATTACCCGTTCAAAGGCGCCTTTCTATTTTGCAAAAGGTGAGGGATATGTGGACGGAAAACTCTGCGTGACAGCGGAATTCTCGTTTGTGGTTCAGCCGAAAGAGGAGGCAGCGGTATGAGCGGAATCAAAGATTTCTTCTCTTCGATTACGAAAGGAAACGCCGAGCAGCAGCCTCCGCGTGTCTGCAAAAGCTGCGGCGCGGAAATTCCGTATGCGGATTACGTCGAAAATCACTGCATCTGTCCGGAATGCGGAACCTATTTCCGGATGCGCGCCGTTGAACGGCTGGATGCGACAGTCGATGCCGGCAGTTTTCAGGAAATTGACAGAAAGCTCAAATCCAAGGATCCGATCAAATTCCCAGACTATGCACAGAAGCTCGACAAAGCCGAGAAAGCAAGCGGACTCAATGAGGGCGTTGTATGCGGAACCGCGAAAATCGAGGGCATGGATACGGCGCTGTTTATCATGGACTCCGCATTTATGATGGGCAGCATGGGAACGGTTGTCGGCGAAAAAATCACGCGCCTGTTTGAAAAGGCAATTGCACTGAATCTGCCCGTGGTCGGTTTTATTACCTCCGGCGGTGCAAGAATGCAGGAGGGTATTTTCTCCCTGATGCAGATGGCGAAAGTCTCCGGTGCCGTCAAGCGGCATTCGGAAGCCGGACTTCTCTATATCGCGGTTCTCACAGATCCGACAACCGGCGGCATCACTGCAAGCTTTGCAATGCAGGGCGATATCATCATCGCCGAACCGAAAGCACTGATCGGCTTTGCGGGGCAGCGCGTCATTGAGCAGACAACCGGCGAAAAGCTCCCCGCAGGCTTCCAGCGTGCGGAATTTCAGCTGGAACACGGCTTTGTCGATCTGATTGAGGAACGCCCGCGCATGACCTATACGCTGGCAAAACTGCTGGCACTGCACAGGCATGTCTGAATGAAAATGCTCCCGAAACGGACAGCACGGAAGAAAGGCAGGATTTTTCATGGCGAAGGCAGACAGCATTACCGCATATGAACGTGTTCAGGCGGCACGAAACGGAAAACGCCCGATGGGCTCTTATTATATTGAGCATATGATTGATGATTTTGTCGAGCTGCACGGTGACCGCCGCTTCGGTGACGATGCTGCAATTGTCGCAGGCATCGGCTATATCAACCGCATTCCGGTAACGGTGATCGCGATGGAGCGCGGTGAGACCATTGAGGAACGGATGAAGCGCAATTTCGGCTGCCCGGAACCGGAGGGCTACCGCAAGGCGCTGCGCCTGATGAAAGAAGCGGAGAAATTTCACCGGCCGGTCATCTGCTTTATCGGAAGCTCCGGCGCCTACTGCGGCATTGATGCCGAAGAGCGCGGACAGGGGCTTGCAATTGCAGAGAACCTTTATGAGATGATGGGGCTGAAAACGCCGATTATTTCAGTCGTTGTCGGAGAAGGCGGAAGCGGCGGTGCGCTTGCACTCGGCGTCTGCGATACGGCAATTATGCTTGAAAACGCCGTCTACTCGGTTATTTCACCGGAGGGATGCGCCAGTATTCTCTGGAAAGATGCAACGAAAGCGCCCGATGCGGCAGAGCATCTCAAGCTGACCTCCTATGATCTTCTGAAATTTGAGGTTGTGGAAAAGATTATCCGCGAGGAGGGAAAAACTGAGCGGGAAATCTGCTCCGCACTGAAACGGTTTCTGCTTGATGAGATCATGCGCCTGCAAACGCTTCCGGTCTCGGAGCTGCTGGATGAGAGATATGAAAAGTTCCGGAAAATCGGAGCTTACCGCTGAATCAAAAAGCCGTATCGCCCGTTTTAAGGGAGATGCGGCTTTCTGTGTTTTGCACAGTTCCGTGTGCATCCGGATTCGGTATTCCGGAACAAGAAAGCAGCAATCTTTATATTATATTCTAACAATATCGAATCGCTATTGACATTCTGAACAAATCAGGCTATAATGAGACAAACAGGACTGCTTTTTTCGGCTTTATGCAGGAAAGGATGGTAATTATGAAGAAAAAACACAGAATCGCAGCTTTATTCATGTCATGTTCCGTCTTGCTGACCGGCTGTGCGTCCCCGAAGACGCCTGCCCGTCATTCCAAAAAACAGGAGAGCTCCGTTTCGGAACAGCCCGCAGCAGTCCTCACAGAGCTCAGCGACGAAAAAAATGCTGCGGTTCTGATGACGGAGCTTAAAGATGATATATCTGTCCTGAATGCCGATGATGCCTATGAAGAGATCGTGCGAAACACCGGTCTGAGAGACAACGAAAATAATAATCTTGAACTCAAAACTCAGTCGGAGGTGAAAGGGAACTCGGTTTACCGGTTTCAGCAGACTTATAAGGAACTGCCGGTTTACGGCAGAGAGGTCGTTCTGACCGCAGATTCCGCTCATAAAGCCAGCCTGCTCTCCTCCAATCTCGACGCGTTCGGGGATATCGGCACATCTCCGCAGATCGGCAGTCAGGAAATCAAAGAGATTGCGCAGAAGCAGCTCAGCGATCCGGCAGGAGAACAGATCTTTTCCGAACCGGAGCTGTGCATCTATTCATTCAGCGATCCGTCTGTTCTGGCATATAAGGTTGCAGCGGTCAGCCATACATCGTTTTTTGATGCGAATACGGGCACTCTGCTCGGTTCCGTTCAGAATTATTCCGATGTGAAAATGCAGGGAGAATTGAAGGAATATGATCTGGATGCAAAAGAAACGGATTATACGGTCGAATTCTATGACGAGAACCGGAAAATAGCTGTCAACAAGCTCAAATCCAAGTTCTGGCTGAATCCTGATGATTACGAGGTATATAAAGTAAACAAGACTTTTCAGAAAGGATCTCACGATACGGAAGTTGCCGTGGAGCTGCTCGGAAATCTTGAAAAAATCTATGACTATTTCGGAAAAACGATCGGCTATTATTCACTGGACGGCAAGGGCTCACAGCTGAATGCATATTTCTATGTCGGCTACATTCCCGGTATCGGCTCAATGTCAGACAATGCTTTTTACTGGGACGGAACCGACCTCGGATACGGCGAGATGATTGCGATTTGTCCGTATACATATTTTCAATATTGTCTGGGTGCTTATGAAGATGTGATGGCGCACGAATTTACGCACGCAATTGTGAATCACACTGCCGGTTTTTATGTCAACGGTCAGTCAAGAGCAATGAACGAGGGCTTTGCCGATATTCTCGGAGAATGTGCGGAAGCAGCAATCAATCACCGTGATATCGACTGGATTCTTGGAAACGAGCTGTCTTTAAGAGATATCAACGATCTGAGCAAAAGTACGGAAAACACTAAACACATTTCAAAGTATTCTGAATACGGGGGAAGCCTCGATTGCCACGGCGCAAGTACGCTGATTACCGGCGTTGCACGGAATATCTATCTGGGAACGGAGACGGACGGCTTTTCCGCAGAGGAAACCAGAGTTTCCGATCCGGAGCTTATGACAATGCTGTGGTATATGGCATTGCTTCAGATGCACAGCAACGCGACATTTATGGATTGCCGTACCGCTGTGGAATTTGCCGCGGATCTGCTGGGACTTTCGGAGGCACAGAAAAAGGGAATCGCCAAAGTATTTGACAATGCGGGTATGACACTGTCAAAGGAGAAGGAGGAGCCGCAGACCGCAGAGCAGACCGATCCGGCTGTGCTGTATGCGGAAGTTCTTGAGAATTTCGCAAAAGAGCACGGTTATCCTGAGAAAAATCCGCAGAACGAAGCCGAAAATGCAATGTACAACCTGATTGATTTTAACAATGACGGCATTCCGGAGCTTTATCTGTACGGAAAAGAGGATAACCAATACAGCATGATTATTCAGATATATACGCTGAAAAACAATCAGCCTGCGCTTGTATATCAGCAAAATAATGTGAATGCTACCAGTGCAGACGATTACTGCGTGGTTCTTTACAGCATCGCCGAGAAGCAATATTACATTTACACTTATCAGTGGAATGTGTTTGGAAATTCATACTGCAAATACCGTTTTGACGGAGAAAAATTCGTCGGCGCAGGCAAGCGCACTTTCTGTGTCGGCGAATGGGGCTTCGGAAAAAAGGTAACGGAACCGGTTTCATTCAGGGGGCATTCGTACATTATCTGTGAAGCGTACTGCGATGAGGACAGTGTCGCGGATTATTGCAGGGAAATCGGCGGATATTATGCCCATATCAATGATAAGGAGGAAAATGATTTTCTGGCAGAAACGGTCCGGAATGCCGGAATCGAATTTGCATATTTCGGCTACTCCGACAAACAGGAAGAGGGCAACTGGCAGTGGCTGGACCATGAGGAATCTGCCTTTACCAACTGGAAACAGGGTGAACCGAATAACGAAGCAGGCGAAGAACACTACGCCCTGCTGTTCGGCGACGGTCAGTGGAACGACGGAAAATTCAACCGGGATGTTTCAGAGAATAAAACATATGTTATCTGCGAATATAATAATCCGGATACAAAACCGTATGATCCGGA
The DNA here is from genome assembly GCA_017518255.1 of Oscillospiraceae bacterium. GTDB lineage: Bacteria > Bacillota > Clostridia > Oscillospirales > Ruminococcaceae > Firm-04. The sequence continues at coordinate 42,566 of JAFWVK010000057.1, read as the reverse complement.
ATTTCCGGATTTCAAGGTCGAATGGGACAGCCGTCAGGAGGATTTCGATGAATGGTTTTTCAAAATAGAAACAGGAAAGGATGAAAAAGGAAATGAGGGTATACTCAATTACGGAGGAGGCATGTTTTTTATCCACGGCGACAGATACCATGATTCACTGACAACGTATAAGCGGATTACAGGCAAATCCTTTGAGTAAACAGGCGGACGGACTGTAACCGGATGCGTAAAAACAGGGGGAGCAGGCAGAATATGCCCGCTCCCCCGTTCCGTTTCTTTCCTGCGTGATTCGCTTGACAAATGCACGGTCTGCGTGATATAATAGGAAAACAGAAAACCGGACCGGAATCCGGTTCGGAATACGCCGCACCTGTGGTGAAACTGGCAGACACGTTGGATTTAGGTTCCAATGCCGAAAGGCGTGCAGGTTCAAGTCCTGTCAGGTGCATCATGCGCTTTTTTCGCATGAACATGATACTGCAAAGCAGCAAAAGAAAGGATGCAGAAACATGAAACGCAGAGCCTTGATCCTTGCTCTTCTGGCCGCATGCTCCGTATGCACCGGCTGCGGAAAGAGAATCAAATCGCCGCTTGTGAGCAGTGAGACCGGAGAAGATGACGACCGTAACGGCGAGATTGTACCGGAAAGCGGCGAGGATGCCCGTCTGGTTGCGGAGGACGGCAAAGTTACGATTGTCACCGAAGACGGATCCATTATCACGGAAACCGATGAGGGATATGAATGGAGCTATCTCAGCGGAACGGTCCGCATGTTTTTTCCGCAGGAATGGAAAGACCGCTTCATCATCCGCGATACAACCGTTTACTGCCGGAAATGCTATGAAAAAATGGAGTATTCCGGCGAGCTGTTCTCGGTGAAATTCATCAAGGAAACGGATTTGATTTCGGATGCCGATTATGCCGCCCTGATCGGCGGCGTCCGGGATTTCTATTCGATTGTCGTTCTGCCTTCGGATGCGACCTATGAGGTCGGTGATCCGGAACTGTCCGCGGAGTATACGGATATGTCCGGCAGCCTTCCGGCGGTTTTCCGCTCTGCTTCCTGCCTTTCGACCAAGGGATTCACACCGATTGATCTTTCTTCCTACGAAGCAGCAAATATCACCGGTAATTCCAAGCTTGCCGGCAGCTGGACAGAGGATGCCCCGGCAGCAACAGGAAATATTCCTTCGGCGGTTTTCCGTATGCGTGACAGTGCATTCGGATACCGCACATCCGATACAGGATTGCTTTACGGCTGCTTCTTTGTGAATAAAAATGCACCGAATTATGTCTGGAATACGGAAAACTGGGGCGATGCCGGTCTGGTCTTTGCAGGCGGACAGGTTTACCGTGTGACATATTATGAATCCGAGCCGATGAAGCTGGAATTTGAACCGCTCTTCCCCAATCTGACGGAGAACCCGCTCGGAACGAATAAATTTACCTTCAAAGATACGCAGGACGAGATTTATCAGACGGCTGCCGAAACCGGTATAACGCCGAATCCTGATGCCTGATCCTGATGCAGCCGGGTTTTCCGCCCGGCTGCATTTCTTTGCCGCTCCCCGCATATGCTGAAAGCAGGACGGATTCCCGCAAAACGGATCCGAGCGAGGAGTGAAGTACAGTGAGAAAACATACCCTGCCCGCCTATGCGGCAGATGCCCGTTCCAAGGCACTCGATGACCGAGCCGTGCGTCTCGGCACCTACATAGCAGAGCATGAAGCAACTGTCCGCGGTACAGCTAAGGTTTTCGGCGTTTCCAAGTCAACTGTCCACAAGGATATTTCTGTCCGTCTGCCGGCGCTTCATGCGGGACTGTACGAGAGAGTGCGCGAGATCACCGAGCGGAACAAGCAGGAGCGGCATATCCGCGGCGGACTGGCAACCAAACGCAAATATGAGCAGCAGCGGCGGTATGCAGAGCGGAACAACAGAAACAGCATCCTGTAAATCCGAAAAAACGCAAAGACTTTTTGTGCAAATTTGCATAACCGGCGAAAAGCGGAAAATTGCCCCTTGACAAATTCTGAAAAAGTGGTAAAATAAAAGTGATAGAGTATGTCTGATGAAATCATTCCGCCTCAGAACGGAAGGCGGAAAAAGTGAATGCAAGGAGGAATAAAAATTATGAAGCGAATCGGTGTACTGACCAGCGGCGGAGATGCGCCGGGCATGAATGCAGCGATCCGTGCGGTTGTGCGTACCGCACTGTATAAGGGGATGGAGGTTGTCGGTATCCGCAGAGGCTATAACGGCCTGCTGAACCGCGATGTGTTTGATATGAACGCACGTTCGGTTTCTTCCATCATCCAGCGCGGCGGCACACTTCTCTTTACTGCCCGCTGTCTTGAATTCAAGGAGGAGGCAGGCGTTCAGAAGGCTGTCCAGACGTGCCACGATCTTGGCATCGAAGGACTGGTTGTCATCGGCGGCGACGGCTCCTACCGCGGCGCAGGCGACCTTTCCCGCCACGGGATTCCCTGCATCGGTCTGCCGGGTACGATTGACAACGATATCTCCAGTACCGATTTCACAATCGGTTACGATACGGCAATGAATACCGTCGTGGATCTGGTCGATAAGCTCCGCGATACCAGCCACAGCCATGACCGCTGTTCCGTTGTTGAGGTTATGGGCAGAGGCGCAGGCTATATTGCGGTCAATGCGGCAGTTGCCTGCGGCGCCGTTGAGGTTCTGTGTCCGGAGAAGCCCTACGATCTGAGCGCAATTATCGAGAAAATGCAGAACAGCCGTAAGCTCGGCAAACAGAATTTCATCATCGTCGTGGCAGAAGGTATCGGCCATTCCGTGGAAATTGCAAAGGAAATTGAGGAAAAAACCGGCATTGAGTCCCGTGCAACCATTCTCGGTCATGTGCAGCGCGGCGGTTCTCCGACAGTCCGCGACAGAGTCCTTGCCAGCCGGATGGGCAACTATGCCGTCAATCTGCTGGAAAAAGGAATCGGCAACCGCGCAGTCGGCGTCCGCGGCAATGAGCTTGTAGACTACGACATTCAGGAAGCCCTTCAGATGAAAAAGAAGTTTGACGATGACATTTATGATCTGACCCAGATTATCAGCATCTGATCCGAAAATTATACATGCCGCGCAGGGAAAATCCTTTTTCGGATACATTTCCCTGCACCAGAGTAGATTGTCTTGCGTTAAGTGCCGTGCGGACGGGGAGTTGCCGTGCGGACGAAAAATACCGGAACCGGTATTTGCGGTAAGGCTTTCGCATCCCGCTGAGGCATAAAGGAATCTGCATCACTCCTTTGTGCATTCAGTTATTGCATAAAGGAGTGTTTTTTTATGAAAAAAGAAGCTGTTGCCCGCAATCCGTTTGAAGTGTTCAGAAATGTCCGCGTTTTGACGCTGATGGCGCTGTTTGCCGCAATGAGTATTATATTCGGCAAGCTGCTTGCCATCAATATCGGCGGAACAATCCGCGTGAGCTTTGAAAATCTGCCGCTGCTGATGGCCGGGATTTTTCTCGGTGCGCCTGCCGGATTCATAACCGGCGTGGTTGCCGATCTCATCGGCTGTATGATTGCCGGCTATTCGGTCAACCCGATCATTACGCTTGGTGCGGGCTGCATCGGACTGATCGCCGGACTGCTTTTCCGGATGACAGAAGGGCAGAAGCTGCCGTTCCGTGTCTACGGCTCTGTTATGACGGCACATATTTTTGCGTCTATGATTATCAAGTCAGCCGGACTGATGATTTACTATCATTATACGCTGCTTGCAGTTGTGCCGCGTATTCCGCTGTATCTCGTAATCGGCGCTGCGGAGAGCACCCTGATTCTGATGCTGATGAAGAACCGGGCGTTTTCCGAACAGCTGGGAAGGATGCTGAAAAAATGAATTATCAGGAGGCTCTGGACTATCTGAAGCAGGCTTCGGCACGCGGTGCACGGCTGGGGCTTGCCAGAGTCCGTGAACTCGCGGACCGGCTCGGCAATCCGCAGCGGAATCTGCGCGTGATTCATATAGCCGGAACAAACGGAAAAGGCTCTGTCGGTGCAATGCTCGCTGCGGTGTTACATGCAGCGGGCATCCGGACAGGGCATTTTGCTTCTCCCGCACTGTGTTCGGTGAATGAATACTACCGGATTGACGGAGAGCCGGCGTCTGATGAGACATTTGCATCGCTTCTGACAGAGGTGCAGGCACAGGCAGAACAGATGACCGACCCGCCGACAGAGTTTGAAATCCTTGCAGCTGCGGCGTATCTGCTGTTTGCAAAGGAAAAATGCGGCGCTTCCGTGATAGAATGCTGCATGGGCGGCGGAACGGACTGCACAAATGTCATAGAATATCCTGTTCTTTCCGTAATAACCAATATCCGGAAGGATCACTGTGCATTTCTCGGCAATACGATTGCGGAGATTGCCCTCCAGAAAGCGGGAATCATCAAGGAAGGCTGTCCGGTTCTGATCGGCTGCCGGAACTCCGAAGCGCTGCGCGTAATAGATGCTTATGCAAAGCGGCTGCATGCACCGGCAGAGCACAGACAGCAGATTATTACGGAAACAGAATTTTCCCTTTCAGGGACACGGCTCGGAACACTGCAGTTCGGCAGCCTGTATCTGCCGCTGCTCGGCATGTATCAGCCGGAGAATGCGGCGCTTGTTTTGCAGGCAGTCACAATCCTGCGCCGGCAGGGCTTTGAGATTCCGGATGATGCGGTTCGGCAAGGGCTTTCCGCCTGCCGCTGGCACGGACGCTTTGAGCTTCTCAGTCAGAATCCGGCGGTCATTTTTGACGGCGCGCACAATCCCGACGGGATGCGGAAAACTGCGGAAAGTCTTGCGTGCTATTTCGGAAAGCGGCAAAATCTGGTTTTTGTGACCGGTGTGATGGCGGACAAGGAGTACCGGTGTTATCCGGAGATGCTGAAGCCGCTTGCTGCACAGGTCTATACCGTAAAACCGGACAATCCGCGGGCGCTGGATGCGGAAAAGCTCTGTGCTGTTTATGCAGAAGCCGGAATACCGGCACACTCCTGCATCACCGTAACGGATGCACTGGTACGTGCGTGCAGCAGCGGAATGCCGGTCATCGGACTGGGCTCGCTTTATCTTTACCGCGAATTTGTTTCGGCGCTGAATGCCGCGCAGTGTGTACCAGACTCTGCCTGCAAGTTCTGATTTACCGCAGAAGCACTTTATAAAACAGAGTTTTTTATAAACGCTGTGATTCCTTCACTCCCCTGTTTCGGGCACACTTGCTTTTTTTGCCGTAATATTGTATAATAGACAAAGCAAAACCAAAAATAAGAACAGAGAGGAAATCATTATGATGACACTCGGATTTTTAGGCGCCGGCAATATGGGCTCGGCAATGATGCGGGGGATTGCTGCTTCCGGACTCTGCAAAAACGGTGAGATCAAAAATATTCTGGCATTCGATACAGATGCGGACAAGCTGAACCGGCTGGCAGATGCCGGCGTGACCGGCTGTGAAAGCGCACAGGCACTCTGCGATGCTGCGGATTATCTCGTGCTTGCGGTCAAGCCGCAGGTGCTCGGCGGTGTGCTCGATGCGCTGAAGCTGCGCAGAGAACAGGTGATTATTTCAATCTGTGCCGGTATTTCCGCGGAATTCATCCGTCAGCACACAATTGCAGATGCGCGGATTATTCTCTGTATGCCGAATACGCCGCTGATGCTCGGTCTCGGCGCGACTGCGCTCGCGAAATGCGACGGCATTACCGATTCCGAATTCGCACTGGCAAAGGCAATGTTTGCAACCTGCGGCATTGCAGAGGAAATTCCGGAGGACAGGATGCGGGAAATCATCGCAGTCAACAGCTCCAGTCCGGCATTCCTGTATCTCTTTGCAAAGGGCTTTCTGGATTACGCAAAAACCGTCGGGCTGGATGACGGCGCAGCACTCAGACTGTTTGCACAGGCGATGACCGGTTCTGCAAAAATGATGACGGATTCCGGATATTCGATTGACGAGCTGATTAAGATGGTGTCCTCTCCGGGCGGCACAACGCTTGCCGGACTGGATAAACTCTATGCAGGCGATCTGACCGGAACGGTGCAGAAGTGCTGCGAGAGCTGCACCGCCCGCGCCTATGAGCTTGCCGGAATCAAAAAATAAGAATAGATCCGGTATCCCCCGCATATGCTGAAGCGGAGGGATGCATATGAAAGCGATGAATCAATTGCTGTATCAGACACTGTCGGCGCGGACAAGCCGCCTGACTGCCGTACTCCGGAAGCCGCCGGATCCGGTCCGGCTTCTGCTTTCGCTCTGTATTGCGGGAGTCGGGACAGGTGTATTTCTGTTTTTGAAAATTCCGTGTCTGATTTCGGTTCCGCTTCTGACGCAGGGGCTTCGTGTCTCTGTCTCCGCAAGAACACTCTGGGATGTGTTTACCGGCGCGCTGCTGCCGATGGTCGGCACGCTCTGCGGAATCCTGTTCTGCGGAAGCGCTGCGTTCGGACAGGCATTGCTTCTGCTTCTGCTGTTTGCCCGCGGAACCGCTGCCGGGCTGGCAATGGCGGAATGCTTTGCGGTTTATCCGTTCCGCCGTGCATTTTATGCGGCGGCTGTGCTGATTTTACCGCTTGCGTTTCTGAGTATGCTGGTGTTTGTCTATGCGCTCCGGAAAGCGCTCCGGCTTTCGGGCAGTACGGCGCGGTATCTGCTGCGCGGACAGACCGAAGAAACGGTTTCCGAAGAGCAGCACGGCTTTTTGCTCAAAATGGCGGAATGGCTGCTGATTCTGGTGCTGCTTGCCGGAATGCACACGGTTCTGCTCTGGATGATGAATGACCGATTGCTGTACGGTGTATCATCCGTTTGAAACAGGAACCGATGAAATATCAAAAGACAGGAGTGTGTTCTGATGGGACTCTTTCGGAGTTATCAGAATCCGGGGCGGGGAATTGACCCGAATGCCCCGAAAAAAAAGCCCTTTTTCCGCTTCTGGGAATTGCTCTGGCGCAATTTCGGAAAGCTGCTGACCCTGAACCTGACCATTACTTTTCTTCATTCGCCGCTGCTTCTCTCGCTGATTGTCTATGTCGAGACAAGGAACAGCCTGACGGTTCCGATGGTATTCTTTCTGCTGCTGGTGCAGGTGCTGCTGATCGGACCGACGCTGGCGGGCAGTGCGCGGGTTCTGCGGCTGATTGTGCTGGATAAGGCGTTCTTTTTCAGTGAGGAATTCAAAAAAGGCTTTAAGAGCAATTTCGGCGCAGCCTTTCTGTACTGGCTTCTGGATCTGACCGTGATTGCGTCGGTTGTCTCCGGATACTGGATTTATCCGCAGCTTGCAAAGCAAAGCGGGAGTAAGGCGGTGTATATTCTGTTCGGCATTTCGCTTTCCGTTGCAGTAGTTCTGCTTTTTATGAATTATTACATGATTCCGCTTCAGGTCACAACGAGACTGAAAAAAAGCAGCGTTCTGAAAAATTCCTTTATGCTGACGGTGCTTTCCGTGAAACAGTGTATTCTCACAACGCTCGGAATTCTTCTGATGCTCGGTATTTCGTTCCTGCTTTTGCTTCTGAACCCGTATTTTATGTTCCTGTTTGCGTTCTTCCCTGCGGCTTTTATCGGATATCTTGTGATGTTTGTGCATTATCCGGTGATTCAGAAGTTTGTCATTAACCCGTATTATGAGGAATCCGGTGAACAGAATCCGGAGGCGGAGGATGACGGCGACGATGAGGAACGCCTGTTTACCGACCGCGGCGGCAAAGAGGAACCGGCGAAAAAAGAATCCTCGAAAAAAGGAAAAGTGATTTCGTAAGTTTGAAGCCTGAGGATGCCGCTGCTCCTCAGGCTTTGCTGTTTTCTGCAGTTTTTATCCGGGAATATCAGGGAGGTGCATCAAATGAAAAAGGATATTCAGCGGCTTTTTGCGGTACAGGCACGCCGTGCGCTGACGGATGCCGCCGGTTCGTTTACGGGGAGCCGCAGCGAAGCGGAATCGACCGCATTCGGCTGGTTTTTCCGGCTTGTTTCGCTGCGGTATCTGGAAGTGAATGCGCCCGCACAGTGGCAGGTTTTTGCAGGACTTTCCGGTATGGCAGAGGCGGAAGCCGTGCTGCGCGGCAGACTTGCCGCCTGCTGCAAAAGGCTGCATGAGGCATATCCCGCGGCGTTTCCGGAACCGGATTTTTACGGGCGGATTTCCTGCCTGCCGGAGCAGCTTTACGGTAAAAATGCGCCCGTATCTTTGCTGCTGGAAATCCCGGAGTCGGAATGGCGCGAAAACATTCCGATCTGCGGCAGACTGTATCAGTATTACAACAGCGAGGAAAAAGCGATGCTGCCCGCGAGCAGAAAGCGGAACCAGAAAGTCTCTGCGGCGCAGATTCACGCTGCCACACAGCTCTTTACGCCGGACTGGATTGTTCGCTGTCTGACGGAAAACCTGCTCGGAATATACTGCCGTGACCGTTCGGATCTGCTGTACTGCATCAGAGACAGAGCGGATTCGGCGGAGGAGTGCGATCCGCTGACGCTGACGTTTATGGACCCCTGTATGGGCAGCGGCAATATGCTGACTGCGGCGTTTGACCTTCTGCTCCGGATTTACCGCGAGCACGGATTCAGTGTACAGGATGCCGCTCTGCGGATTCCGCAGCAGAATCTCTGCGGACTGGATATCGACCCGCGGGCTTACCGCCTGACCGCCTTTGCGCTGCTGATGAAGGTGCGGCAGATTTGTCCGGACGCGGATCTTTCCGGAATTCATTTGCGGATTGCACATTTCCATGATACCGGTTCTCCGGAAACCGGACATGCCGTGCAGCTCGGATCTTTGCTGCGCCCTTCTGCTGACAGCAGAGAATTCCGGATCCTTTCGGAAACGCTACCTGCTGCGGCGGAGCTGCTTTCGCAGCAGTATGACATTGTTTGCACCAATCCGCCCTATATGAACCGCAGCAGCATGAATGATGTGCTTTCGGCGTTTATCCGCCGGTATTATCCCGATTACAGCGCCGATCTGTTCTCAGCTTTTACAGTCCGGTGCATGGAACTGACCAAACCGGGCGGCAGAATCGGGCTGCTGATTCCGTATGTCTGGATGTTCATCCGTTCCTATGAAAAACTGCGTGAGCGGATTGACCGGACGCAGACGGTCGAAACACTGGTTCAGTTTGCCTATTCCGTATTCCGCGATGCAACGGTTCCGCTCTGCGCGTTCACACTCCGTAACCTGAAAACCGACCGTCCCGGCATCTATATCCGGCTGAGCGACTTTGCCAGCACGGTTTCGCTTCAGCAAAAGCAGCTGCTTGCCGCTGCTGCGGATCCCTCGTGCAAATGGCGCTATTCCGTTCAAAGCTCGCATTTCCGGAATCTCCCCAGAAAGCCGTTTGCATATTGGCTGCATGATGCGCTTTGCAGCGCCTTTATCCGCGGAACCCCGCTGGGCGCGCTTGCCGATGTCCGGCAGGGGCTTGCAACCGGCTGTAATGCGCGGTTCCTGCGCTGCTGGTATGAAGTTGCAGCGGATGCAGTCTGCAAAAATGCTTCCTGTGCGGAAGACGCTGCGGCTTCCGGCAAAAAATGGTTTCCGTATAATAAGGGCGGCGATTACAGAAAATGGTACGGGAATGACCTCTATGTGGTCAACTGGGAGCGGGACGGCAGGGAAATCCGGAATTTCCGCAATGAAAAGGGAATGCTGCGCTCCCGTCCGCAGAATACGGCATATTATTTTCAGCCGAGTGTCAGCTGGTCGCTGGTTTCGTCGTCCGATGCCGCCTTCCGTATGAAACCGGCAGGACAGATTTTTGATGTCAGCGGAATGAGCTTTTTCGGCACGGAAAACCGCCTGTATCTGCTTGCTCTGTGCAATTCCGCACCGGCAAAGGAGATGCTCAAAGCGATTGCTCCGACGATCAATTACCAGTGCGGGGATATTGCGGCACTGCCGGTGATTTTTCCGGAAACGAACGCAGAAAAGCTGGAGATTGAAGCACTGACGGAAGAAAATATCGCACTCTGCAAGGCGGACTGGGACAGCTTTGAAATCAGCATGGATTTTCAGCGGCATCCGCTGATTCCGGCGGAACCGGACGTAACATTGTGAATGTTCTATGCGGGCAGGCGGAACAGAAGCTGTTTTTGTGCAATCTCACGAAGTTTGTGAAAAATTGATGGGAACGCTTGACAAGGCGCCGGAAAAGTGGTATTGTATATTTAGCACTCAGAGAGGCAGAGTGCTAGCAGAACAAAATACAGTCTGCGAAAAGCAGTGCGGAAAGGGGCGTGCATAAGATGGATGACCGTAAACTGCGGATTCTTGCAGCAGTTGTCGATGAATATGTGACAACCGGCGAACCGGTCGGCTCTAAAGTAATTGCCGCCCTGCCCGATATTCATGTTTCTGCCGCAACAATCCGGAATGATATGGCGGTGCTGGAACAGCTCGGACTGCTGGAACAGCCGCACACCTCTGCGGGGCGTGTCCCGACCTTTCAGGGCTACAGGGTCTATATTGAAAAATGTATGCCCGGAGCAAGACTGAGTGATGAAGAACGCAGCAGACTGGATACGATGTTCTCCGGCGATGAGCCGCAGACAGAAGATTCCCTGATTCAGTCCGTGACAACCGCGCTCGCCGAGATTACGCAGTGCGCTGCCGTTGCGGTCAATGCAACACCGCAGTTCTCCGTCATTTCAAAGGTTGAGGTGATTCCGACCGGAAAACGGCTTTATGTGATTCTGCTGATTACTTCCGGCGGCAATATCAAAAATAAGGCGTGCAGGCTGGAATTCGACCTCAATGAAGAACAGCTCGCATTCTTTACGCAGTATTTGACAGAGCATCTGCACGGCGTCTCGCTCAGTGATCTTTCACCGGAGATGCTTGACCGTCTTGTGACGGCGATGGGAACCTACATGGTGACGCTGGGACCGCTGGTTCACGGCCTGTTTGAGCTGAGCCGCGATATGATGCGGCAGGAGCTGACCGTCAACGGTACACGCAATCTGCTGACATGCAGCGAGCTGGATACAAAAGATATCGTGGAGTTTATGGAGCATCAGGATGTGATTATGCCGATCCTGAACGATACGTTCAGCGGCATTCATGTGACGTTCAGTGAGGATGCAAAGCGGGAGAATCCGCAGCAGACCTTTGTCATCGGCAATTCCAGCATGATCGTCGGACGCTACCAGAAGGACGGCAGAGAAGCCGGAAAGCTCGGCATCATCGGTCCGATGCGGCTGAATTACGCAAAGGTCATTCCGTATCTGGAGTATTTTACAGAAAAGATCAGCAACCTGATCTCTGAGAAGGAGGAGGACGACAAATGACCGATGAAATCCGTGACGCGGACGGCTGCGAGGATTTTGAATCCCTCGAAGAAAGCGGTCTGCATGACGATGAACAGGTTTCGCCGGATACACCGGGGACGGAACCGGCTGAGGTGACGGAGGAGGCGCAGAACGCTGACGAAGAAGCCGCAGAGCCGGAGGAAGAACCGGAAACCGAGGAAATTGATCCTGCCGAAGTAAAATTGCAGGAGGCAAATGACAAATATATGCGGCTCTTTGCGGAGTTTGACAATTACCGCAAGAGAACTGCAAAGGAAAAATCTGAAACCTATCAGGATGCCGTTGCAAAAACGCTGCTCGCGCTGCTGCCGGCTGTGGACAGCTTTGAACGGGCAATGGAAGCACCCTGTGCCGATGAAGCTTACCGCAGCGGCATGGAAAAAATCTACGCGCAGATGACCGATCTGCTGAAAAAGCTCGGTCTGGAGGAAATCCCCGCGCTGAACGAGCCCTTTGACCCGAAGGTTCACAATGCAATCCGTCAGATTGAGGATGAAAACTTCGGAGAAAGCACCGTATGTGAAGTTTATCAGAAGGGCTACCGGCTCGGCGACCGGATCGTCCGCTGCGCAATGGTTTCCGTTGCAAATTAGTTAAAATACAGAAAGGAGATCCAAAATGAGAGACAATCCGTTATGTGGTAAAGTAAAGGGAAACCTTATGAATGAAGTATTAACTGGTGACCCTGAATGTGATGCCTATGATTCTGAGTATGATTGCGGCGGAGTATACCATCATAATTATATGGATGTTTTAGGCAGCAGAGATCATGATTGTTGGTGGGATTGCACGAGATGCAAGTTGGGCATTAAAGATTGCAATTCAACAACTAACTCATCTGACCAAATGGGGGTTCTTTTTCAAAAACTCGATGAAGATTGGGAAAAGAAAAAGAACGGTGACGATGATATATTAGCTTGGTAACTAAACTAGATTACCAGCTTTCAAGATTATTCTTTAGGAGGAACAAATCATGAGTAAGATTATCGGTATTGACCTTGGTACAACCAATTCGTGCGTCGCAGTTATGGAGGGCGGCAACGCTGTCGTCATCCCGAACGCAGAAGGCGCAAGAACTACCCCGTCTGTCGTTGCAGTCTCCAAGACCGGCGAGCGTCTGGTCGGTCAGATTGCAAAGCGTCAGGCAATTACAAACCCGGATAACACCGTCATCTCGATCAAGAGAAAGATGGGTACCAACCAGAAGGTTACCGTTGACGGCAAGGCATACACCCCGCAGGAGATTTCTGCAATGATTCTCCAGAAGCTGAAAGCGGATGCTGAGGCATATCTCGGTGAGACTGTCACGGAGGCGGTCATCACCGTTCCGGCTTACTTCACCGACAGCCAGCGTCAGGCAACCAAGGATGCCGGTCAGATCGCCGGTCTGACGGTCAAGAGAATCATCAATGAGCCGACCGCCGCTGCGCTTTCCTACGGCATTGACAAGGAAGATGAGCAGAAGATCATGGTCTTCGACCTCGGCGGCGGTACGTTCGATGTCTCAATTATTGATATGGGTGACGGCGTGACAGAGGTTCTTGCCACTGCCGGAAACAACCACCTCGGCGGCGATGACTTCGACCAGAGAATCATTGACTGGATGGTTAAGGAGTTCAAGGCGGCGGAGGGCATTGACCTCACGACCGACAAGAGCGCAATGCAGAGACTCAAGGAAGCTGCCGAAAAAGCAAAGATTGAGCTCTCTTCGATGACCACCACCAATATCAACCTGCCGTTCATCAGCGTGGATGCAAACGGTCCGAAGCACCTTGATCTCACGCTGACACAGGCAAAGTTCAATGAAATGACCGAAGACCTTGTTCGCGCAACTATGGGACCGGTCGATCAGGCACTCAGAGATTCCGGCCTCAGCCCGGCAGAACTCGATAAGGTTCTGCTCGTCGGCGGTTCTTCGAGAATTCCGGCTGTGCAGGAAGCAGTCAAGGCAAGAATCGGCAAGGAGCCGTTCAAGGGTATCAACCCGGATGAGTGTGTCGCACTCGGTGCCGCCTATCAGGGCGGTATCCTCGGCGGCGATGTCAAGGAAGGTCTGCTGCTGCTGGATGTTACCCCGCTGTCTCTCGGCCTGGAAACAATGGGCGGCATCTGCACCAAGCTGATTGAGCGCAACACCACCATCCCAACCAAGAAATCTCAGGTCTTCTCGACCGCTGCGGACAATCAGCCGGCTGTTGACATCGTTGTGCTTCAGGGCGAGCGTGAGTTCTCGAAGGACAATAAGAAGCTGGGCGAATTCCGTCTGGACGGCATCGCACCGGCACCGCGCGGTGTCCCGCAGATCGAAGTCACATTCGATATTGATGCAAACGGCATTGTGCATGTCTCCGCAAAGGATCTCGGCACAGGCAAGGAGCAGAATATCACGATCACATCTTCGACCAATATGAGCAAGGACGACATTGACCGCGCAGTTCGCGAGGCAGAGCAGTTTGCCGAGGAGGACAAGAAGCGCAAGGATGCCGTCGATGCGAAGAACAACGGCGAATCGCTGTGCTTCCAGTGTGAAAAGGCACTGAAGGAATTCGGCGATAAGGTCGATGCAGGCGACAGAGCAAATGTCGAGTCTGCCGTCAATGCCCTGAAGGAAGCACTCAAGACCGATAATACCGAGGATATCAAGGCAAAGACGGATGCACTCCAGAATGCATTCTATGCACTGAGCTCCAAGGTTTATCAGCAGGCAAATCCGGAGGGCGGCGCACCGGACTTCAGCCAGATGAACGGCATGGGCGGAAACGACGGCGGCGACGATAACGTCGTAGATGCTGACTATACAGAGGCATAATTCCGGAAACGGGTAATCGGTGTCAGGGGTGGAATTGTCTTCCGCCCCTCTCGCCGTATACAAAGGCTTTTGTGACAGAGGAAAGGGGAAACTACAATGAATGACAACAAGAGTACCAGAAGAGTGACGTTTGCGGTGATTGCGGCTGTGATTCTCGCATTTGTGCTGCTGTTTGCTTTATTCATGAAGCCGATTCCGGAGCTTTCGCTGGAGCATACAGGTTCTCTGCCGCTCAGCCTTGCCGGGAGATTTGCACAGTGAGCCGGAGGATTATGTGCCGCATTTCTTCGACAGCAATTGCAGCGGTTCTGCTGCTCTGCACCGGATGCGCACAGAAAACCGAAAAGGCGGACGGATGGAAAGCTGCGAATTATCAGGCTGCCGATCTGAAAACGCTGATGCTGCCGGATTTTACCGATCCGACACCGCCCGATGCGGACGATGTATCGGAGGAAGCACTGCATGCATATAACATTTTGCTGGGGTATCTCGAAAATGAAATCAGCGTTTCCTATCAGCTCTGCGATTACTACTATGTTGATTTTGACGAGATTCCGAAAGCATATGTCATCAAGGTGATTCCGGACAATGAGAAGCCTGCGGAGCTCGACAGCGGAAATATTCCGGAGAATGCGGTTATGCTCACCTGCAAAAAGGACGGCAGCAATCCCCAGAGCGGCGTGGTGCCGCATCTGATGGCACGGCAGTGGACAAAGGATTTGCAGGCAGAGCTGGCAAAGCTGTATCCGGACTGGCATCTGAATACATGGTATCTGATGCCGGACAATATCTGCCCGGGCGTTAAGTCCGGTCAGTATGCCGATATCCGAGATTATTCCGAGATTCTGAAAAAGAGCGCCGAATCACAGTACGGCTGCGATATGTATATCAATATTCTGCTCCCCGCCGGAACGGCTGAATCCGATGCGGAACACTTTATGGAGGATGTGAAACCGCTGATGCAGTCCTATTCCGTCAGCAATGTGACCTTTGTCGCACCGGCGAATGACGATGTGCTGAAGGAATTCCTTGCAGAGGAGAAATGGAGCGGGAATACTTACAGCTATGCCGGAGAAAAAGCCGCATGGACAAAGAGTTTTCCTGTTTCCGGAACTGACGGTTAAGATTGTTCGGCGGACCGAATTTGCCCCCAGTTCCGAAAAAATAAGAAAATCGCGGATAGCTCTTGCAATCGGCGGATAATTGTGATATAATAACGGTAATTCTGCAGACGGATTACGGAATCCCGTTTGCACGAACTGCCGGAATCAAACAGATTAGATTTACACGAAAGGGTGTAGGAAATGGCTGATAATAAAAGAGATTATTATGAGGTGCTGGGTGTCAGCAGAAATGCGACGGATGAAGAACTGAAAAAGGTGTACCGTCAGCTGGCACGGCAGTATCATCCCGATCTGCACCCGGACGACCCGACAGCAGAGGAAAAGTTCAAGGAAATTACCGAGGCTTACGAAGTCCTTTCCAATAAGGAAAAGCGTGAAATGTACGATCAGTACGGTCATGCGGCATTTGAAAACGGCGGTATGGGCGCGAACATGGGCGGCTTTTCTGATGTCAGCGAAATTCTGGAAAGTATTTTCGGCGGTATGGGCGGTATGTTCGGCGGCAGCCGTGCGCAGGCGGCAAATGCCCCCCGCAGAGGCGCCGACATTCAGTCTAGCGTGACGATTGATTTCATGGAAGCTTGCAACGGAAAAAAACACACGATGACCGTAAACCGCATGGAAACCTGCCCGGACTGTCACGGCAGCGGTGCTGCCGGCGGCGCGGATTCCGAAATCTGCAAGGAATGTCAGGGCAGAGGTTCGGTAAAATCCATGCAGCGTACCCCGTTCGGCATGATTTCCTCCTCGAAAACCTGTCCGCACTGCGGCGGAAAAGGCAAAGTCATCAAGAATCCCTGTCAGAAATGCCGCGGCGTCGGAAGAGTCCGGATGCCGAAGGATGTTACGGTCGATATTCCGGCAGGCATTGACGACGGCATGACGCTCCGCGTCGGCGGCAGAGGCGATGCCGGCGTAAACGGCGGTCCGAGCGGCGATCTGCTCCTGACGGTCGGTGTCAAGCCGCATCCGGTCTTTATGCGGGAGGGCTATGATATTCACTGCGATATTCCGATTACTTATTCGCAGGCTGTGCTCGGCGACGAAATCGTTGTCCCGACCATTGACGGCAACGTGAAATACCGTATCAATGAGGGAACCCAGAATAACACGACCTTCCGTCTGCGCGGAAAAGGCGTCAAGCGGCTCCAGCGCAATGACCGCGGCGATCAGTATGTCAAGGTTTATGTCGAGGTTCCGAAGGGGCTGAACAAGAAGCAGAAGGAACTGCTGATGCAGCTGGAGGAATCTCTGGAATCCAAGAACTATGCCAAGCGTGAGGGCTTTTTCAAAAAGCTCAAGGATATGCTCGGCGGAAAAGATTAGGAATAATGCAGCGGGCAGCACCGGTTTTCCGGTGCTGCCTCAGTTTTCAGACAAAGCGGTATCTCCGGCAGATTCAAAATGGGGCTGTTCCTTTGCTGCGCAGTTTGCCAAAGGCGAACATGCCGGCAGCCGTAACAGTTCCGGATCAGATTCTTCCTCATCTTTTTCATCTCTCTACCATTGAATTTTTCGGTATAATGTGGTATAATGTGGATATCGTCAGAAAGGAAGGGTATAATATGCCACTGCCGCTGAAAGGACTTGCGCTGCTGACTGATCTGGACGGCACGCTGCTGACACCGGAGAAAACCTTATTGCCTGCCGATGCTGCGGCAATCGCGGCTTTCCGCGAACAGGGCGGTCTGTTCAGCATTGCGACCGGCAGAGGTATGCAGGCAACGGAAGCCTATCTCAATCTCTTTCAGCCGGATTTCCCCGCTGTGATGTATAACGGCGCTTTGCTCTATGATTACCGGAAGCATCAGACGGCGGCTGCATTCCGGCTCCCTGCGGAGACAGAGAACATTCTCCGCGAGCTGATGCACGCATTCCCGGAGGTCGGCGCGGAGGTGCTGCGCGAGGACGGCGTATTTGTGATTCAGGACAGCCCGATCGAACGCCGGCATCTTGAGATCACGAATGTTCCGGTCGTACTGAAATCACTTGACGAAATACCGCCGGTGAGCTGCCTGAAAGCACTCTTTGCCGGCGAGGAACAGGATATCGCCCGAATGCAGGAATATGTGCGGGCACCGCGGTTCTCTGCGGTCAATTTCACCCGCTCGCACCGCTGGTTTCTCGAAATTCTGCCGAAGGATGCCGGAAAGGGCGCTGCCCTTCGTCAAATCCGGCAGATGCTCCCCGCACATACCGTCATCGGCGCGACCGGTGACTTTGATAACGACATCACGATGCTGCGGGAAGCCGATTTCTGCGGCTGTCCGGCGGATTCCCATGCTTCGGTTTTGCAGACCGTTTCCGAAACCGACGGCTTTCTTTCTGCAAAAACCTGTAAAAACGGCTTTTTCTCCGAATGGATTGAAGAATTTATCCGGCATTATCTGAAATCATAAGGCAGTCGGGAGGTGCTTCCCCTGTGAAAAAAACAGTTTTTGCCTGTATCATTCTGCATATTGCGGAATGGATTGTTTTCCTTCTCTGCGATTATTATGAGGAGCATTCCGATGCCAACGATCTTGCGGTCACTGTCGGGATGCTTGTACTGCCGGTGATTTCTGCCGCTGTGCTCGGTGCGTTCTTCGCGCTCCTGCGGAAGCATACCGCATTTCAGAAGAAATGGCAGTACTCGCTGGTGCTTGCCGGAGTCTGGTTCGTGCTCTGCGGAATCGCCTTTCTTGCGGAGCTCTGTGTGATTGAACATGACTGCTTTCCGATCCGTCAGCAGACCGGCGGCTGGGAGCACTTCCTCAACGGCATCGAATATATCTTTTTCCCTGCCTTTAATCTGGTTGTCGGATGCAGCACCATGCTGATTTTAACATTGATAATTGTGCTGACGAATTATTTCAGACGGAAAAAGGAACGGGTATCATGAAACGGACGTTCATTTTATGCGCGATTTTGCAGCTTGCCGAGTGGCTGTTTTTCATGTTATGCGACTATCAGGAGGAACACGGCGGAGGAATTCTGCCGAATCCCTTTACGGCAATTGTTCTGCTGACTTTTGTAACCGTTCCGGCACTGCTTCTGATTTGCAGGAGTATGCGGAATTCGGTGCAGAACTGCGGAAGATGTATGCAGCCGGTTCTGCTCGCGGGAATCTGGTTTTTCCTCTGCGGCGCTTCGTTTGCGCTGTTTACGGTTCTCGGACGGCTGAATCTGATGCCTGTTTCTCAGTATAACGCCGCTGACACATGGGGCCTGAACGGAATTGAGTACGGATTGTTCCCGGCGAACAATCTGATTGCGGGCTGCGGTGTTCTGCTGCTGACTGCACTGTTCAGACGTCTTTTCCCCGGAAAAAACGGCAGGAGCAGCCTGCCGCCTCCGCAGATGCAGTAATCTTCCGGAAACAGAAAGGGAGCCTCCCTCCCGGGAAGCTCCTCTCCGCATCACATACTGTGACTGTTCTGTTTGATGGCAGCGCGTGCTTTGTTGACAATGGTCTTGTCGTTCTCATAGGTCAGCATGTGGGTTGCGCGGGTGATATCCACCCACCGGATCTCGGCGATTTCCTCCTCCTGCCGCACAAAATCATAGTTTCGTGCAAGAGCGAGAAAATATACGACAATCTTTTGTGTATCCCGCTTCGGCGAATAGGATACGGTTTCCCGAAATGTTTGATCTAAAATGACATCCAGTCCGGTTTCCTCCTTGATTTCACGCCTTGCGGTTTCGAGTTCCGTTTCATCACCCTCCACATGACCCTTCGGAAACGACCAGTGGCCGCTGTTGACATGTTTAATCAGCAGGATTTCAATGTTTCCGTGAAACCGCCGGTAAACAATCGCGCCGCATGATTTTTCGTGCAGCATTCCGAAAGATTCCTTTCTTCTGGTTTTGCAACGGGATGTTGTTATTTACATTATAGCACAAACCGGAAAATTTGTAAACACTTTCCGGCAGTATTTTCCGGAAAAATAAAAAATATCATATGTGCCCGCTCCGGGCACGGAAAGGAACGGTTGATGATGAGTATGAAAACAGCGTTCAGTGCGGCAGACATCCTGCTGCCTGCAAAGGAGCACATGAGTGCGGTCTGGCCGGTTGTCGCCTGCGACCAGTATACGGGAGAGCCTGCCTACTGGGCGGATGTTGACAGAATTGTCGGCACAAAGCCCTCGGCGCTCCGTCTGATTCTGCCGGAGGTCTATCTGGAGGATGCGGATGTTGAAAGCCGGATTGCAAAGATTCAGAGCTCGATGCAGGAGTATCTGGAGAACGGGATTTTCACGGAATATCCAAATGCGATGATTTATCTGGAGCGGACACAGAGCGACGGGAAAACCCGCGCGGGCCTGATCGGAAAAATTGATCTGGAGCAGTATGATTATTCCAAGGGGTCGGTCTCCCCTGTCCGTGCGACCGAAGCGACCGTTCCGGAGCGTATTCCGCCCCGTGTCCGGATCCGCAGAGGCGCGGCGCTGGAGCTCCCGCATATTATGATTCTGCTGGACGACTTGAAGAAAACGGTCATTGAGCCGCTGGCACTCAAGCGTCTGGTCATGGAGCAGCTCTATGATCTGCCGCTGATGAAGGACGGCGGCAGAATCCGCGGCTGGCTGGTTCCGGCTGAGGAGCAGGAGAGAATTCTTGCTGCACTGACTGCGCTCGGAAAGGAAACCGGCGAGGAGAACCCGCTGGTCTATGCAATGGGCGACGGCAATCACTCTCTTGCAACCGCAAAGGCGTATTACGAGGAATGGAAAGCGGCACATCCGGAGGCGGATACGGAAAACTGCCCGCAGCGTTATGCACTGGCAGAACTGGTCAATCTGCACAGCTCTGCACTGGAATTCGAGGCGATTCACCGGATTCTGAACCAGATTGACGAGAAAAAGCTGATTTACGATATGATCCGCGCACTCGACCTCCGGACAAAGGGCGAGGGGCAAAACTTTAAGCTGATGCTCAACGGAACCGAGCGGCAGTATTATATTCACAAGCCGACCTCGAACCTCACCGTCGGCAGCGTGCAGAGCTTCCTCGACAAGTGGCTGAAGGAAAACAGCGGAAAGATTGATTATATTCACGGCGCGGATGTCGTGAAAAAGCTGACAAAAGAGCCGCACAGCCTCGGTATTCTGCTGCCGGATATGCTG
The DNA here is from genome assembly GCA_017518255.1 of Oscillospiraceae bacterium. Classification (GTDB taxonomy): domain Bacteria; phylum Bacillota; class Clostridia; order Oscillospirales; family Ruminococcaceae; genus Firm-04. Next base: position 22,199 of record JAFWVK010000057.1, on the reverse strand, counting down.
AAATCGGAGCTCTTCCCGACGGTCATCAAGGACGGCGCCCTCCCCCGCAAAACCTTCTCTATGGGTCATGCCGCAGACAAGCGCTATTACATGGAGTGCAGAAAGATCTCTGAATAAACTGCATACAGACTGAACTGAAAACAGGAGAAGAAATCCTATGAAGATTCACAGAATCCTGCGGGCTGCCGCATTGACTGCGGCGCTGCCGCTCGCGGTCTCATGCCCCGTCTCTGCCGATGAGAAATATTACATTGACAGTGAAACCGGCGAAATCGTTTATCAGGACATTGAGTCTCAACAGCAGAATGAGCCGTTTGTCAGCGGTGATTATCAGTATACGCTCCTTGCCGGCAAAGAGGAAACCGATCCGTATAAGGTCTGCATTGAGGGCTATACGGGCAGCGAAGCGGAGCTGAAAATTCCCGCCGAGCTCGAAGGTTATGAAGTCATCATGCTCGGCGATTATGCAATGGTAAAATCGGATACGCTGACAAAGGTCACGATTCCGAAAACAGTCACCTCAATGGGAACCTACACATTTGCGGAATGTCCCAATCTTCTGACTATTGAGGTGGAGGAGGGAAATCCCGAACTGGAAAGCCGCGACGGTGTACTCTATTCCGACGGCGGCGCAACTCTGCTGCGCTATCCGGTCGCCAAACATCCGGAAAAGATGGAAATTGATTCTTCTGTCACGAAAATCGGTTCTTCCGCCTTTGCGTGCTGCAAGACGCTGAGTTCCGTTACATTTCCTGATACGCTGACCGAAATCGGCATTTCCGCCTTTGCAGACTGCAACAGACTGCTTTCTGTTACCATCCCGGAATCCGTAACGGAAATTACGCCGTTCTGCTTCAACAACTGTACGGCGCTTCAGGATGTTACGCTGCCGGATACGGTCACTTCGATCGGAAAGGGTGCATTTGCAAATACTTCCGTTGAGCAAATCAAGATTCCGGAAGCCTGTAAGCTGATTGACGAACAGGCATTTGCCGAGACGCCGATGAAAGAAATTACCGTTCCGAAATCCGTGGAAACAATCGGTTACAGTGCGCTTGGCTGGGCACTCGATCAGAACAACGAGCTGATGCCGGTACACGGCTTTGTCATTCGCGGCTATGCCGGATCCGCCGCAGAGGAGTATGTGAACGACGCGGATAATAAACATGGATTTACGTTCGAGGAACTGAGCGACGAAACATCACAGACACCGGAAAGCTCTGCATCTGACGAAAGCGCTGCCGAGAGCAGTGCGGATGAAAGCAGTGCAGCCGAAGAGAAAGAAAAGGATAACGGCATCATCCGGATCATCGGGCTGAGCATCTGCGGCTTGCTGCTTGCTGTCATTGCCGCAGTCGCGCTCATCAGCGGGAAAAAAGAAAAACAGAAAAAGGACAAAAAGACGGGAAAGAAGGAGAATGCAGGGCTGACTGAAGAAAAAGAGGAGCATTCAGATGAGAACAGGAAATAAGGTCAATCTGCTCTGCCGGACAGCTGCGGGCGCTGCCGCCCTGATACTGCTTTGCACCTGTGCTGCCTTTCCCGCTGCTGCGGACAAAACCAAAACCTTTTCAGACGGTGTGGTTACCTATGAAAAGATTACGGGCGGTCTGAAAATAGTCTCGGTTGACGGCAGCACGACGGCGCTGCATGTCGGCAGAGATGTAGACGGAATGCCGGTTCTGTCCGTCGGAGAAAATGCGTTTTCAGCCTGCTCGGCTATGACGGAGCTTTCGTTCCCGTCGGGCGTGACTGAATTTGAAAACGGCGCACTTTACGGCTGTACCGCGCTGACCGCGCTGACACTGCCGGATACGCTGACCAAAATCGGGGACGGTGCTTTTGCATATTGCAGTGCGCTGACGGAGCTGGAGCTGCCCGAAAGTGTCACGGAAATCGGCGCGTATGCGTTCAGCAATTGCTCCAGACTGACACATGTGACGATTCCCGGCGGTGTGAAAACCCTGAATCCTTATACCTTTCAGGGCGATTTGCTGCTGGAATCCGTCACGCTGCCGGAGGGGCTTGAAACAATTGACAGCGCCAGCTTTATGAACTGCCTTGTGCTTCGGGAACTGGAGATTCCGGCATCCGTCAAAACCATCGGGGAGGTTGCGATTGTGGCATGTCCCGCCCTGCAGGCGGTTCGTGTCGCAGAGGGCAATGAGAATTATCAGAGCCTGGATGACTGCATCCTCACCGACCGCAATGCGGAAACGCTGATGCTGTATCCGGGCAACCGGGAAATCACGGAATATACCGTTCCGGATTCCGTAAAGGAAATTGCACCGTATGCGTTTGCCTATGCAATGTCGCTGGAATCGCTGACGATTCCGGATACCGTGGAGAAAATCGGTGCGGCGGCGTTTTCCAAGTGCTGGAAGCTCAGAGCGGTGCGCTATCCCGCCGGTATCAAGAGTATCGGCAGCAGCGTCTTTGCAGACTGCACCGCGCTGGAGAGCTTCACAATTCCGGAGGGCGTCACAGAAATTGAAAGCTGTGCATTCCTGCGCTGTTCCTCGCTGAACGGCATCACGCTTCCCGCTTCGGTTGAGACGGTCGGGGAATATGCCTTTGCGGGTTGTTCGGGAATCAGAAGGGTCGATATTCCGGAGACGGTGAAGGCCATCGGAAACTATGCATTCGGATATGATGCGGAAATTGCCGATGACGGCACGATTACCGCAACAAAAATGAAATCCTTTACAATACACGGAAAGCCGAAAACCGCTGCGAAAACCTATGCGAAAAGCAATAAGCTCGATTTCGATTCGGACGGCTTCGATCCGGATGTTCTGGTTCCGTTCGGCATTGCCGCAGCGGCGGTGCTGATGCTGATTGCAGCGGCTCTTCTGGTTTACCGAAGAAGACGGGCACTGGACGGAGAGACTTCTTCCTCCGAAAATCCGGAACCGGAAGGGGACGAATCCGAAGACGATCCGAACTATGTCAGCATTCTGGCAGATGATGACGGGGAGGAAGGCGATCCGTATGACAGAAGCTACGGCTTTCAGCTGACAGACAGCGGGAATGAAACAAGTCTTGGCAATGAGGAAAAGGATGAACCGGGGGAATTTCCGGACGACTGACGTCCGGGAGAATTCCCTCCGGAAAAGGAGGGCGGAACGGTGAAACGGCAAAGACGGGAACCGATTGTTTTGTCGCAGATGCGGCCGCTTACGCTGTTTATGGTGTTGAGCGGATGTATCTTTGTCGCATTCTGTCTCATCAATCTTTCGCAGGTGATGGGCTTTCTGCGCGGTGTGCTTTCGGCGCTCAGCCCGGTTATGGCAGGATTGGTTTTTGCGTATCTGCTGAATCCCGTCGCAACATGGCTGGAACGGCAGATCGGCAAGCCGATGCGCGGAATTATCAAAAAGCACCCGCGCTTTCAGCATGTGCCGCGGATTATCGGGTCATTTCTTGCGGTGCTGCTGTTTGTCGGTTCGCTGACAGCATTGATTTTTGCCGTCTTTTCACAGGTTGTGGACGGCCTTTCCACGATGCTGACGAAGCTGCCGCACTATATGGATGTCATTGTTGCAAAAACACAGAAAATTCTGCGGACTGACAACAGCGCCACATCTTATCTCCGGCAGCTCGGCGAAAAATTTTCCGCGACGGAACTCGGCATGGGAAAAGTGGATACCGTCAGCCTGACACAGCGCATTCTGTCCGCGATTGCATCCGGTGCAGCCGGCACGCTCGGTTTTCTGTATACGGTTGTCATCGGCTTTATTGTGGCTGTCTATCTGCTCATCAGCAAGGAGCGCTTTACGCGGCAGTGGAAGCAGGCGCTTTACGCGGTCTGCAAGACGAAAACCGCGGAAATGATCGACAAACAGATTACCAAAGCGAACAAGACTTTCAGTACGGCAGTTCTGGGAAAACTGGTCGATTCGCTGATTATCGGGATTCTCTGTTTTATCGGTGTCACGATTATAGGCGCGCCTTACTCCACGCTGATTGCAGTGATTATCGGCGTCACGAATGTGATTCCGTATTTCGGACCGATTCTCGGCGCGATTCCGTGCTCGCTGCTGATTCTGATGGAAAGCCCGACAAAAGCACTGTATTTCGCGATTTTTATTATTGCCCTGCAGCAGTTTGATGCAAACATTCTGGATCCGAGGATTGTCGGACAGTCCATCGGTCTTCCGGCGTTCTGGGAGCTGTTTGCGTGTCTGCTCGGCGGCGGACTGTTCGGGATTGTCGGACTGATTATCGGCGTGCCGGCTTTTGCGGTGCTTTATGAACTGATCCGTACAATTGTGATCCGCCGGCTGGAGGAACGGGTGCGGGAAGGCGAGATGAAACCGGAATTCCTGATCGAAAAGCTCGGCGTGAAAGTGGATCCGAAGGAATTGAATTCGGATGCTTCGGAGCAGGAAATTGACAGCCCTTATATTCAGAAACTGATTCTGCTGGAGGAAATTGCAGAAAAACCGATTGCACAGAAAAAAGAGGGACAGGAGCCGAAATAAGCTCCTGTCCCTTTTGTGTTCCGTGAAAATTCCGTTCAGTCAATCTCGACGGCAATCTTCTTGTTTTCGCGGGCAGCAGCCGCGCGCATCAGCGTGCGGATCGCTTTTGCGATTCTACCCTGCTTTCCGATGACACGTCCCATGTCATCCGGCGCAACATTGAGATGCAGAACCGTCACGCCTTCATCATTTACCTCGTCCTCGGTAATCTGAATTGCAGATTTATCCGTAATCAGTCCCTCAACGATCGCAAATAACAGTTCTTTCATTTCATACTCCCTATGCTTTACGGATTTTTCGGGATGCGGCTGTAACCGAAATTACAGGACGCCTTCCTTTTTCAGGATTACGCGGACGGTATCGGTCGGCTGTGCGCCGTTCGCAAGCCATGCCTTTGCCTTTTCTGCATCAATCTTGATGACAGACGGCTCCTTGGTCGGATCATAAAAACCGATCTCCTCAATGAAGCGGCCGTCTCTGGGATATCTGCCGTCAGCAACGACAATGCGGTAGAACGGAGCCTTCTTAGCGCCCATTCTTCTCAGACGAATCTTAACTGCCATGTTATTTCACCTCCAAATAATAATCTCAGGTAATTATTCCACGCAAATAAACATTGCGATGAAAACGGGATGTGTCAGTTACCGGATGCTCGGACCGCAGATCCAGTGATACAGAAGCCAGCCGCCGAGCGCTGCAAAGAGCAGCCCTGCCGCTGCATATGCCAGCCTTCCGGTTTTTCCATCGGGAAGCCGGCTCGGAAATCTGTCATAGATCCTTCCGACTGCTGCACAGAGCAGACAGAAGCATGCGGTTCCCAGAAACAGAACCGGAATGCTCAGCGTCAGTACGCGGATAAACAGGCTATTGTCCTCCGGCATATGCTGTTCTCCGAATCGGATGCTCAGTATGCAAGAGCCATAATCAGACCGGCTCCCATCATAGCACCACCCAGTATCATGTATGTCAGCCGGGCATTTTCTCTGCCGAGCAGTTCCGTGATAAGGCGCAGTCTGCGGCTGTCAAAGAACCAGTCCCAGTCGCGCCAGCTCGGAATCAGGAAAAATGCACCGATCAGCAGCAGCATAATTGAGGATGCACCCATATTTCTTCTCCTTTTTTACCGTGATGTCAGAATTTCGGGAAGCCGTTCATGCCTTCCATCATGGAGGGATCAAGCTTGGGCATTTTTCTTCTGCCGAAAAGACCCTTTCCGCCGCCGCCGACCTTCTTCATCATCTGCTGCATCTGTTCAAACTGTTTCAGCAGACGGTTGACGTCCTGCACCTGCATACCGGAGCCCTTTGCAATACGCTTCTTGCGTGAGGGGTTGATGATTGAGGGCTTTGCGCGCTCCTCCGGTGTCATGGAGGTAATCAGTGCTTCCACGCGGACAAATGCCTTTTCGTCGATATCGAGATCCTTGATCTTGCTGCCGACGCCCGGAACCATCGAAACGAGCTTTTTCAGGTCGCCCATTCTGGCAATCTGACGGAGCTGCTGGAGCAGATCGTTCAGATCAAACTGATTTTTTGTTAGCTTTTTGGTCAGGCGCTCCGCTTCCTGCTTGGTATAGACATCCTCCGCCTTTTCAATCAGCGAGAGCACATCGCCCATGCCCAGGATTCGGGAAGCCATGCGGTCGGGGTGGAACTGCTCGAATTCATCGAGCTTTTCGCCCATACCGACATACTTGATCGGCTTTCCGGTAACCGAAAGCACGGAAAGCGCCGCGCCGCCTCTGGTATCGGAATCCAGCTTGGACATCAGCACGCTGGTGATGCCGAGGGCTTCATCGAATGCCTTTGCGACCGTGACCGCATCCTGACCGGTCATCGCATCGACGACCAGCATAATTTCGTTCGGTTCGGTTTCCTTTTTGATGTTTTTCAGCTCATCCATGAGCTTTTCGTCGATATGCAGGCGGCCTGCGGTATCGAGAATCACGACATCGTGGTTATTGTCCTTTGCAAAACGCAGACCTTTCCGTGCGATCTCGACCGGATCGGTCTGTCCCATTTCAAAGACACGGACATCGGCTTTCTGACCGACGATCACGAGCTGGTCGATTGCAGCCGGACGGTAGATGTCGCAGGCGACAAGCAGCGGATGATGCCCCTCTTTTTTCAGGAGCTTTGCGAGCTTTGCCGCATGTGTGGTTTTACCGGAGCCCTGAAGACCGCAGAGCATAATGACGGTCGGGGGCTTGGATGCCATAATCAGGCGCGAATTGCCGTCGCCCATCAGGGCGATCAGTTCTTCGTTTACGATCTTAATGACCTGCTGCGCAGGTGTCAGGCTTGCGAGAACCTCCTCGCCGACAGCGCGCTCAGAGACTTTCTTGACAAAGTCCTTGACGACTTTATAGCTGACGTCTGCTTCGAGCAGGGCGAGCCGCACCTCTCGCATGGCTTCCTTTACATCCGCCTCGGAGAGCTTTCCGCGGCCTCTCAGCTTTTTGAATACCGCACCGAGTTTTTCGGACAATCCTTCAAATGCCATCCGGTTCCGGCTCCTTTCTATTATGGTTTTATGCTGTTCCCTTATCGGAACAGTGCAGCGCCTTTGCGCGCAGCCTCGCCGATTTTTTCGGCGGCGGGTTCAGAGAGGGTGCTGCTCAGATTTTCGATTTCTTCAAACACGGCGCGGGCTGCTTTGAGTCTTGCCGCAACGCCGATCTGTGTTTCGAGTTCTTCCAGCCGGCGCTCGCCGCGGTGAATGCGGTCATAGACAGCCTGTCTGGAGATGCCGAGCGGTTCCGCCAGTTCCGAGAGGGAGAGGTCATCGTTATAGTAGCCCTCCAGCAGTTCCCGCTGCTTTTCTGTCAGAAAGCTGCCGTAGCAGTCAAGCAGGAGTACAAAATCGAGATTTTTCACGGATTCTGCACCGCCTTTCCGCTGTCATGGTCGAAACCTTTACACTAGCCTTCCTATTATAGCAGACTTTTCCGTCTTTGTCAAGGGGGGGCGCAGAGTTTTTGTTCCCTGAGAGACTAAATTACGCTTTTTACATAAATCTTCAGGATATCTTCGGCATATTTCCGTTTTTCAGGCGGACATTTGCGAATGACAGAAAGAATACCGGACAGTTCATCATCGTCTCCGCCGTAAAGAATATAGTCAGTTGAAATCAGCAGACACTGCGAAAGTCTGTTGAGCGTTTTGAGGGACATGCCCTTGGCACCAAGCTCTATGTCGCTGACAAATTTGACAGATACATCCAGCAGCTCTGCCAGTTTCTCCTGTGTCATCAGCATACGTTCGCGGCTGCTTCTGATTCTTTGACCGATTTTGATCGGATTCAGTTCATTCATACAATCACCCACACATAATAATATACCCTGAAAGTTCTTAGAAAAAGTAACTGAAAGGGTTGATTTTCCAGAACTTATAGGGTATAATAGGGAAAAGACTGCATGAGCGGAGTGAGAAAGGCGGGTATCATTATGGACATGAATCAGAATCCGAAAACAAAACAAAATCCAAACGTGATTCCGACACCGAACATGAATCCGGATATGAAATTCAAACGATGTAAATATTGTCACTGTAATATATCGGAACAATCTAAGGTCTGCCTTTTTTGTAAGAAGAAACAGAAAAAGTCCGTCGGCTGTCTGTTTGCCGTAATTGCGGCGATTGTGATCTGCGCTGTAATTGCGGTTTCCCGCGGCTGGTTAAAGGTTGGCTGGCGGAATAAGTCCATTGAAGTAAACGGTCTCAGAGTGAGCCTCACTGCAAAGGATCTGAATTACAAGGTGAAGGATGACGAATATGATGTGTATCAGCCCGCGGACGGAAAAAAGTATGTCGCTGCATCTTTAAAATTTAAGAATATCGGAGATGAGGATAAACTTGTGAGCATGTACGATTTCGACTGCTATGCCGACAATGCCGCCTGCAGGCAAATAGAATTGCCGTCCGAAAATGATTTTGAAATCACGACTCTGTCAGCAGGAAGAACCGTGTCTTTCACCGTTTATTTTGAAGTTCCTGAAAAGGCATCCGAAATTGAGCTGGAGTATGACAGGATCTATAGTTCCGATAAAAAGGCGATCATTAAGCTAAAGTAACTGTTTATACGCTGCTGCATGGCAGTATTTATCATTCTTAGCGTGATCTGAAAAAACAAGAGCCTGAGGATATTCCTCGGGCTCTTTGTCTGTATATCAGAATTTGTTCACGGACTGTGCATATCGGTCAGGGAATATCCGGATTCCCTGTGATTGCGTGCCAGGAGGGTGTTTTCTGCGCGAGCGTTTCCGTATAGTATTGCAGCACGCACTGCGCATCGCCGACGGTAATTTCCCCGTCGCCGTCCGCATCGCAGAAGACGCTGCCCTCCGGCGCGAGGGGACAGAAGGTATAGTTATTGTTATAGCGGACGTAGGTTTCCGCGGTGCTGCCGGCGTAGCCGCGGATATCGAGATTGTCGTAATAAAAAGCCAGACAGACAATTCTGCATTCGGGATTCAGAACCGTGACATAATCCAGCGAGGCGCAGCCGTTCAGCGCCATGTCTTCAATTACGGAGACGCTCTCCGGAAAGATAAGGCTCCGGAGCCTGCTGCATTCCCCGAAGGCGCATTCGCCGATTGTTTCGACGCCCTCCGGAATGGGAACCCTTTGCAGCGAACTGCATCCGGCAAAGACCCGCTCCGGCAGTTCCGTGATGCGGCAGTTCAGGTCAATCTGCTGCAAGCCTGAGCATCCCCGGAAGGCGAATGCACCGATTTTTGTTACGCTTTCGGGTATCGAGACGGATTCCAGATGATTGCAGCCGAGAAAGGCGCTCTCTGCAATTTCCGTGACCGGAAGTCCGCCGATCTCCGCAGGGATTGCCACGGCGCCTGCGGCATCGGAATCACATCCCGTAATGCAGACGGATTCGCCGCGGATTTCACAGGTCAGCGGTGCATACGGGTTTTCCGCTTTTGTTTCTGCGGCAGCGGGACGGAATACTGCGGATACAAGCGGTGCCGTACACAGCCCCGCAAGCAGTCCGGAGCATACGCCGAGCATAAAAATACGGTTTTTCAAAGTAGGTTCCTCCCTTGCGTCATATTTCAGCAAATAGGTGCTTTCTGATGCTATTATAGCATATCCGCGCTGAAAAGTCAAGAAAGCCGGAGCGGTCAGTCAGAGGGAATGAAAACGCATTGACAGCGGAAAGGCGATCCTGTATAATAAAGAAAATATATGTGTTCGGCGGAGGTGTTTTATCATGATTTCATTACAGGTTCCGTATGAAAAAGCAAATCTCAAGGCGCCGGAGCATCCGGCGGTTTTGCAGCCGTTCTGCCTGCCCCATACAGATGAGCTCGGCGTGAAAAAGCGTCCGGCAGTTGTAATCTGTCCGGGCGGCGGATACGACTTCTGTTCTGCGCGGGAATCCGATCCGGTCGCAATGCGCTTTGCCGGATACGGCGTGCAGGCGTTCATTCTGTACTACAACTGCCGGAATCCGTTTCCTGCGAATCTGCTGGAACTTGCGGCGGCGGTTGCCTATGTCCGCAGCCATGCCGAAGAATACGAAGTAGATCCGAATCGGATTGCCGTCTGCGGCTTTTCGGCGGGTGCGCATCTTGCCGGCAGCCTTGCGGTTTACTGGAATCAGCCGATGCTGACGGAGCTTCTCGGCGACAGTGCCGCATACCGTCCGAATGCGCAGATTCTTTGCTATCCGGTGATTTCCGGCGGCATGTATGCGCACCGCGGCTCAATCGTCAATCTGGTCGGGACGCGGGATGCAAATGATTACGAATGTGCGCAAAATGCTGCTGTTTCGCTGGAAAAACAGGTTTCTGCGGATACCCCGCCCTGCTTCCTCTGGCATACCAGTGACGATAACTGCGTTCCGGTGCAGAATTCGATTTTGTATATGAGTGCGCTGGCTGAAAAGGGAATCCCGTTTGAGGCACATATTTATCCGCACGGCGCACACGGGCTCTCTCTCTCTGATGAAACGGCAGCATCGGGCGAATGGCATCTGAATCCGGTCTGTGAGCCGTGGTTTCCTGCCTGTATCCAGTGGATCCGGCGGGTGTATCAGTAACGAATCGTCTTTTGATTACTTCTTTGAAAAATATTTTCGTCAGCCTATTGAAATTTTGTGTAAAATATGATATGATTAGTTCAACAGGTACGGAAAGTACCGGGAATTTATCAGAGAAAGGGACGTGATTTTATGTTCTGTAAACAATGCGGACAGCAAATTTCCGATACGGCACTGTTCTGTACGGGATGCGGCACCAAAACGGCGCGGGCAGCACAACAGATGCCGGAGCCGGCTCAGCCGCAGCAAACGGTTCAGCCTCAGCAGCCGGTTCAGCCTCAGCAGCCGGTTCAGCCTCAGCAGCCGGTTCAGCCTCAGCAGCCGGCTCAGCCGCAGCAAACGGTTCAGCCTCAGCAAACGGCTCAGCCGCAGTATCCGCAGTATACACCGCCGCAGCCGCAGTATCCGCAGTACGGTCAGCCGGTTCAGCCGCCCCGTGCGCCGATTTACGGGCAGCCTTTGCACACTGCACAGCAGTCGGTTCAGCAACCGGTTCAGCAGCAGTATCAGCAGCCGGCACAGCAGCCGGTTCAGCAGCCGGCACAGCAGCAGTATCAGCAGCCGGCACAGCAGCAGTTCCCGCAGTATGCCCCGCAGCAGCCTTATGCATCGCAGCCTCCGCAGGCGCAGTCCGGGCTGATGCAGTTTAAGACGATAGCCTTTGCGGTCATTCTGATTCTGCTCTGCATCGTAACGGTCGGCCTCTACATCGGAAAGGTTCGGACAATAGAGGGCTCTAAGAAAACGAAAAGTTATTCTCACGGATATACATTCAAAATAGTTTATGATGCATACCGGGAGAATGACGATAAAGATTACGGAGTGCTGGAAAGTCTCACCAAATCAATCGAAGAGCATATTGATGAGCTCGACAGCCAGTATAACGATGATAAATTCTCTATGATCGTGCTGCTTGTGACATTCCCGATTTCAATCCTCTGTTCCGTTCTGATTCTGGTTGAAGTCATCTGTGCGATTGTCGCTTTTACCAAAAAGAAAGAGCGAAAGGCTTGGGGCAATCTGATGCTCGGATGGATTTTCGCGCTGATTGCAAAGCTCGGTGCGCTGGCGTTTGCTGTTTCTGTCATGATAGATTCTGAAGATAGTTCTTACGCATCCTATTCCGTGTCGCTCTGGCTGATCGGTGCTCTGGTGCTGATTGTTGCCGGTCTGGTTCTGTCTGTTATGTATAAAAACAGGTCGCAGGATGCAGCTCCGCAGCCGATGCGCCCGGTGCAGCCGATGCAGCCCTACGGCTTCTGATTGTTGTTTGTTCCAAACGCCCGGCACAGTCTTTGACTGTGCCGGGTTTCTGTTTCCGTTTCTTCATAATCTGTTCACAGAATATTCATATTCGAAGCGCCAAAATATAGTATACTATAAACTGTATAACTATATACGGTTCCGTGTGCCGGACAGCACACAAAATCAGAAATAAACGGAGGGATTCCTGCAATGGCTATGGAAAAAATTCTTATCGTAGACGACGACCCGAATATCTGTGAGGTACTCCGCACAATTCTTGTAAAAGAGGGCTATTCCGCAATTACGGCAAATGACGGAGAGGACGCACTCTCAAAATTTGCAGCGGCACATCCGGATATGGTACTGCTGGATGTCATGATGCCGGGAATGAACGGTTATCAGGTCATGCGCGAAATCCAGAAAAAATCCAATGTCCCGGTGATTCTGGTGACCGCAAAATCCGAGCCGAACGACGAGGCGCTCGGTCTGGATCTCGGGGCAGAGGACTATATCACAAAGCCGATCGACAAGACTTCTTTGCTCGCCCGCATCCGTGCGCGCCTGCGCAAGAGCGGTCAGCCGGTTCCGGAGCAGACCGCCCACCGCGGCAGAGTCGATTATGACAAGCTGACGGTCGATATGGACGGCTATGTGCTCCGCGTGGACGGAAAGGTGATTGAAACGCCTCCGAAGGAGCTGGAGCTTCTCTACTGCCTCGCCTCCAACCCGAACCATGTCTATACCAGAGATCAGCTTCTGGACGAGGTCTGGGGCTTTGAATACTACGGCGATTCCCGTACCATTGATGTACACATCAAGCGCCTGCGCGAAAAGCTGGAGGGAGTTTCCGACCGTTGGGAGCTTCGCACGGTCTGGGGCGTCGGCTATAAATTCGCCGTTCCCGATCAGTCCGAATAAGCCGCCATGCTGAAAAGTATATACAGCCGGATTTTTTTCCTCTGCACCTTTATGCTGATGTTTGCCTGTGCGCTGACAGGGCTGATTGTTGTGCTGTATGCCAATCATCTGCACGAGGCGGAAGCCTATCAGACCGTTGACAGCACCGCACGCAGCATCCTGATGCATGTCAAGGAACTGTATGCAGCAGCGGACGGGGGATTTCCGGAGGCGGAGATCAGCGCAGAATTGGAATCACATACACTGAACGGAAATGTGGACAGCTATATTTTCAATTCCGAAGGCATCCGCATTGCATGTTCAGATCACGGCGCTGCCAAAATCTCTCTGAGCAGCGCAATGCGGGATTCTGCCGCGGATAAGCCCTATTTCCAGATGGGCGGCGCTGCCGGCAATTTCTCCGAGCCGACGGCAATTTATGTCGAGCGCTTTGAAATGGAGAAGGAAGCTACGCCTTATTATCTGATGATGTACGTTCCGGTCGCCTATGTCAGCAATTTTTCTTCGGAGCTGATTGTGGTTCTGGTCGTTGTCGTGCTGGTTATCGGTGTCCTGAGCGCGATTCTGTTTTATCTCAATACCATGCAGATGCTCAAGCCGGTGCTGAATATCACGCACGCCGCAGAAGCCTATGCCAAGGGCGATTTCTCGCAGCGTTTGAAAGAAAGCGGCGATTCCGAGCTGGATTATCTTGCGACAACGATGAACCGCATGGCGGATTTCATTGACAAAAACGAGCGCAGCCGGAAGCGCTTTATCTCCGATATTTCACATGAGCTGAAAACGCCGATGACCACAATCGGCGGCTTTGTCGATAATATTCTCGACGGAACAATTCCGCCTGAGCAGGAAAAGCATTACCTGAAAATTGTTTCCTCCGAGGTGCAGCGCATGAGCCGCATGGTGCATTCCATGCTGAATATTTCCCGCTTTGAAGAGGGTACGATGACGCCGAAGTTCGAGCGGTTTGACCTGACGCATCTGCTGATTAAGACGCTGCTGCTCTTTGAAAAGAAGATTGATGCGAAGGGACTTTCCGTGCAGGGACTGGAGGAGTGTCCGAAAACAGTTGCCGAAGCGGATAAGGATCTGATGCAGCAGGTGTTTTATAATCTGTCGGAGAATGCAATCAAATTCACCGATCAGGGCGGAACCCTCACGCTGGCAGTCGATTCCGATGCGGAACAGGCACATGTGCATATCCGCAATTCCGGTGAGGGACTGACAGAGGATGAAATATCACATGTGTTCGAGCGGTTCTATAAAACGGACGAATCCCGCGGAAAGGATACAACGGGTGTCGGGCTCGGACTGTCTATTGTCAGCCGGATTATGATTCTGCACGGCGGAACCGTCACGGTCACGAGCGTAAAGGGCGAGTATACGGAATTCACCGCAAGCCTGCCGCTTGTGCAGCCGAAGAAAGCGGCAGGCTCCGCGGAAACGGAACCTGCCGGAGATAAAGGAGAGACGTTGAAATGATCTGTAAAAACTGCGGCGAAGAAATGCCGGAAACCGGTGCATGTCCCCGCTGCGGTAAGGAACAGGAGCCGGTGACGGCGGTCTTTACCCCGAAACATTCCGGAGAGCCGGAAGAAAAGCCGGGTGTCATGCGCCGCTTCCTGCAAAAGCTGCGGGAACTGCTTCTGGGCAATAAGCTTGTTCTGCCGGCAGCGCTGCTGATGCTGCTGACGGCTGTCGGAATAGCCGCTGCATCCAGATACCGCGGCAGGCAGCGTTCCGTATCCGGCGGCGATCATCCGGCTGTCTACACCCTTCTCGAATCGCTGCTCCCGAAATACGGGACGGTTCCGGAGGAGACGGCGCTGCATGTCGCGGATGCTTCCGGTGTCATCGCGGCATATGTTCCGTCTGACCGCGAGATGGTTCTCTGCCGGATCAGCGGGAAGGACCTTCTGCTCGATCATTATGAGCAGACGGACGGCGAAACATGCGAAGTCTTCACAATGACCGAATCCAAAACATTCCCGGCGATTTTTGAAACGGTGTTTGCTTCTTCGGAGCTGACTGCCGTCATCCGCGCGGAGCAGAGCGGCATGACCGTAAACAGCGAAAAGGGCTTTGCGCTGCATACCGCACCGGCAGAGCCTGTGTCCGCTGCCGTGATCCGCATCGGCGAAAAGAGCCGCTCCTGGGAGCTTTCCTCATATGTATTCCGCGATTACACGGGATTCCGGACAAAAACAGCCGCCGTATCCGCAGAAAAGATCGCCCTGCCGGACCTGACGGCTCAGCCGTGGACTGAGGCCGCGAAAAATGCGGAGACACTCGGCTTTACGCCGGAGCAGGAACTGGCGAAGAACGATTCCGCAGAGCGCGGAACGGTCTTCTCACAGTCCCCGCCTGCCGGTTCCATGCTGGTCAGAGGGACGCCGGTTTATCTGACGGTCGCGGCAGACGAATTTCTGTTCCGCTATACGCCGCCGGAGCAGGCAACCGGCAGCTATACCGTAATTCTGTACGATGCCGCCGGCAAAGAGCTTGCACGCGGCAAATGGAACAGCAGTGATTCCGAGCCCGGTGCGCAGAGCTATGTTTCCGCTCTGAAATGTACTGCGGCTGCGGATTTTCAGGCAGTGCTGGAAAATGCCGAGACCGGCGAAACAGCCTCTCTCGGTTCCTATACGACCGGTCAGGATGCCTCCGCGGAAGCGGATTCTGAAACGCTGATTTATGCATTTACCCGCCTCGGCGGGCTGCATGAGACAGCCGAAACCACTGCCCCTTCCGATACACCGGGAACGGTGAACCCGGAGCAGCCCGAATGGATGCGGCTGTACCGCGCATATCTTGAAAACGGCATCAGCGGCGGTTTCAAACAGTACCACCAAAGCTCCCTGAACTGTACGCTGGTATATCTCGACGGCGATGATATTCCGGAGATGATTGTCGGCGCGGTTGAGCAGAACCGCCGTGTTTCGTGGATCTGCTCCGTGCAGAACGGAAAAGTGACCGAAAGCGGAAAGCTCGGCGGCAGCTTCCGGTACCTCGAAAAGCAGAACCGGATTTTCTCCGAGAAAAAGAACAGCTATTATGCGGAGCATCTGGTTCAGTCGCTGGAGCAGGGAGAACTGAAAATGCTTCAGAGCTTTGAAGAACACTGGAGCAAAGAGAACGAGTATTCCTATAAGATTGACGCAAAGTCGGTCGAGCGCGATGTGTTCAATGAAACGCTGCAAAAAGATTTTACGGAGCCCGGCGGAACGGAATGGAATTATGCCGGCTCCGGCTGGACGCTGACCGAAGAGAATATGAATCGTCACCTGAACGGAAAGGAGCCGGCGGAATGACGGACGAAGAATTGCATGAACTCCTCGGTACCCCTCCGGAGCAGCCGGCACAGCCGCCGCTTCCGGAGCCGTCACCGATTCCCGAACAGGCGTCTGTTCCGGAGGCGGAATTCGGTTTTCCGGAGCAGGAACAGCCGGTACAAAGGGCGGCGGAGCCGTTCGCAGAGCCGAATACCCTGCTGACCGGTGAGATTCCGGAGGAGGCGGAGGCTCTTCCGGAACCACGCTATATCTGGCTGAAAATCCTGTCGGTTCTGGTTGTTCTGATGTTCCTCGCGTTTTCCGTTTTCTGTATCGTGAGGGATATTCAGGCCGGCACGACCTCCGGCGGCGGATATGTCGCCGGTGAAATCATTGAAGTAAAGCTGACACAGCACGATAAACCGGACATTGACGAAACCGCGACCGGCGCAGACGGGAAATACACCTATGCAGGGATTGCGAAGAATGTGATGCCGAGTATTGTCGAAATCTACACCTATTCCGACGGTGCGGTTTCCGGCTCCGGTTCCGGCATCATTCTGACGGATGACGGCTATATTGCGACGAATGCACATGTGGTCAACGGCGCAAGCAGCTACACGGTCAGGCTTTTTGACGGCAGCAAAGAGGACAAAAGCTATGAAGCGCTGGTGGTCGGGCACGATACCAAGACCGATCTTGCCGTGATTAAAATTGCTGCATCCGGTCTGAAACCGGCATCGCTCGGCAATTCGGATCAGGTGCAGCTCGGTGAATCCGTCTGTGCGCTCGGCAATCCGGCAGGACTCAGCGGTTCCATTACAACCGGCATTATTTCCGGCATGAACCGGAAGGTCCGCGCCAGCTCCGCGAATTTTGAAATGGACTGTATTCAGACCGATGCCGCAATCAGTCCGGGCAACTCCGGCAGCGCACTGGTCAATATGTACGGTCAGGTCATCGGCATCACTTCCTCCAAATACAGCTCCGGTATCATTTCCGGAACCGCATATGAGGGGCTGGGCTTTGCCATTACAATCAATGAAGCAATGCCGATTCTGAAAGAGCTGATGGAGCAGGGCTATGTCAGCGGGAGAGTCCGTGTCGGCATCTCCTTCCTTGACCATGAACGTGCTTTGCGACAGGCGGAAGCAGACGGCATTACGCTTCCGGAGGGCGTAAAGTCGCGCGGTATTCTTGTCCTGAAAATTGACGAGGATTCCGACCTCAACAATACCCCGCTGAAAATCGGCGACTGGATTCTTACCATGAACGGACAGGATATCCGCGATTATGACGATGTGTTCAAAGCGTTTCAGGGATATGCCGCCGGCGACCGTGTTCACTGCCGCTGCGGGCGTGTGCTGGAGGACGGAACATTCAAAACATTTGAAATTGATTTCAGGCTGCTGTCGGATCAGTCCGGCGATTACTGAGGAACTGTAAATCTGAAAGGACGTATAAATGAAACCGATACGATTGCTGTCTGCGGCGGCAGCACTGCTGTTATGCACCGCCTGCGGACCTGCCCCAAAACCGAAACAGGAAAATTCCGGCAGTGATGCCGGAATTTCTGCGGATATCCCCATTGACTCCGGCACTGCGGATGTGACGCAGACACAGTCCGCAGAACAGACGGCTGCATTTCCGGAAACAACAACATCCTCCGCTGTCTCTCAGGAGACAGAGACCGCAGCGGAGACAGCGGAACAGACGGTGCCGGAAGGAACGGATCAGACAACCGCTTCCGCCGGACAGACGGAGCCTTCAGGAACGGCAACATCCGTCACGCACAGGGAGATGCATCCGACTCCGAATCTGGATACATCGGCTCTGGAGAATGAAATCAAAAAATACAAACGCGGCTGTGCGGTGCTGCTCGAAGGCGTTGACGGAACGGAACTCTATTCCTATCACGCCGATACGCTGATTCCGGGCGCAAGCCTGATTAAGCTTCCGTATGTGTATTATTGCTGCACACAGATCGAAGCGGGAAAATTCAGTCTCGACGACACAATGACATACACCTCGAAATTCAAGCAGGGCGGCAGCGGCGTCGTACAGGAAAGTGCCGAAGGAACAAAATTTACGCTCAGGGAATTGATGGATTATGCACTGCGCTATTCTGACAATTCAGCGTATTACATGCTTGTGACGAAATTCGGCGCAAAGGGCTTTAATCAGATGACACAGTACTGGGGACATCCCAAGATCCGCATTGCGGAAGAGGCTCGCTTCCCGTCGGTGACGGCATCGTTTATCAATGCGGCGATGCAGAAGATGTATAACAAGCGCAGCAGCGGCGACTGCTGGAAAAATGCATGGGACGCGCTGGTGAACTCCAAGCGCAGCTATGCGCGGGAGATCATCGGGGGAACGGATGATATTGCCGTGAAATACGGCAGCATCGCGAAGCAGTATCATGAGGCGATTCTGGTAGACGGAGAAAAGCCGTATGTGCTTGTGCTGCTCAGCGGTGCAACGGATTATGAGCCGGATGAGACATTTGTGAAGAATGTGATTGCGGATGCAAAGGAAATTGCCGAACAGTACCGCGCTGGCTGAGAAACAGAGTTTTCGCCGGGAATGTCCGGCAGGCAAAATGCGGATGCCGTGTGCCTGTCAGACAAAATGCTTGACAGAAGCATGTGTTTTGTGATACAATAAGTAGATACAGAACCCGGAGTAAACCGGGCGCCGAAAGGACGGACTGTGAAATGGCTGATTTGTATTTCTGCCCGGAGCGATGGGAGCCGGACGGCATGATTTCCACGAACACCGCATCGCAGATTCAGGTGCGCGGCTTTTCCGGAAAAACGACCGAGGCGTGGCAGATCGGAGACTGGAGTCCTGACTGGACCGCAATTGTCTCCCGGATTCCGATTGAAGCGGGCTGGCTCGAATCCGGTGCGCAATACCGCTTCTGCTTCTGGCTGAACGGCGGCGAGAACAGCCGCGGCGACGAGGCATGTGTGCTGGAAATTTTCGGGGATGACAGCGAGGAGCGCCTGTGCTTTCGCCTGAACCGCAATCATATGAAGCCGCTGCTGGAAAAAAATCACTGGCTGCTGTTTGCAGTTCCGTTTACGGCACCGCGTGCATCCGAGTATCTGACGTTCCGGTTTGTGCAGTCCGGCGCGGTCTGTACGATTGCCGGAATTCCGGATATGGATATGTCTGCTTGTGAATCGCTGTATCCGGATGAACCGCTGACAGAACCGCATAAGCAGAGGCATAACATTGTGTTTCCGAACGGCTGGCCGGAAGAGGAACATAAGGTCGTGCTGAAAGCAAGGGGCAGAGAATTCGCGCTCTCGCGGCGGACGCTGCAAATTGCCGGTGCTGCTGCCGGTGCTGCCGCAGCCATTCTGCTGCTCTGGCGGCACCGCAGAAATCAGAAACGCCGCTGAGCCGGAAAACAGAAATGTAAAATAACAGGAACGGAAATACGAATGAGAGGAAAAAAATTGATCTGCTGCCTGTTCGCTGCCGCAGCATATCTGAGCATGACAGCATGCGGTGAGCCGATTGAACCGACAGACAGCGACCCGCTGTTTTCGATGCAGCATCCCGATCAGACTGCGTCCGGAACAGGCAGCATGATTGTTGAATCTGTTTCACGGCGTACAACCGCTACCACCGCTTCTTCTACAACTACAACGGCGCGCACCCGCCCTGAAACCGTGACGGTTTCCTTTTCGAAGAAGGAGATTCTGGCGGCTGCCAATCTGCCGGAAATGTATCTGAATTACGGGTATATGGACGTAGACGGTCTTTCCGTAAATTACGGCGACATCAGCGTTCAGCGGGATAACGGTATTTATACAATTCCGCAGGGATTCGGCCTGCACTATATTACACAGATTGATGTTGCAAATGTGCCGAAGGGGAAAACCGTGATACTGAGCGGTTCAATTTACATCAAGGTGTTGACGGAGGTTCCCGTTGCCGAACAGTCATCTGCGGCAGACGAAAGCTCGGTTTCGGAGGATTCCGTGCCGGATGAAAGCAGCAGCACAGAAAGCAGTTCTGCCGAAAGCAGCAAAGAGGAAAACAGTAAAAAAGAGGAGAGCAGCAAATCCGGCGGGAAAGATAAAAAGCCGGAAACGGTTAAGGTTCCGAAACTGGAAAAAACCGCTAAATTTACCATAGTTCAGTATGTTCCCTGAAACATGAGGAAGGGCTTCCGGATTGTTTATCCGGCTGATTGTTATCATGCCGGCAAATGAGGATCATGTATTATGAAACGAATCTTTCAAATATCGCTCGGCATCATGCTGAGTGTATTCTGCCTGATGCTGGTATCCTGCAAGGGAAATGAACAGCCGGCAGATCATCAGGTGACGGAGATTGTTCCGGCAGCAACCGGAACGGCCGAAACCGAACCGGAACAGACTACGGTTTCGGTTCCGGTCACAGCAGAATCAGAAACACAGACGCAGGCATCGCGGACGGAAACGACAACAACTGCGGAACGGACGACAACAGAACGTACAACAACGGAATCCGCTCTGACAGAGCCGACCTCCGCGACGGTGACGGAAATGCCGGTTTCCACGGAAAGCACTGCAACCGAAAGCACGGAAAATCCGGAGCCGGTTCGCGTGATTATTACGCCGGATGAAATTATGGCGGCTGCCGGAATTCCGCTGGACGAGATGCTTGTCGGTGCGCTGGATGTTGAAAATACGGAAGCAGATACGGGCAATGTGCTGGTATCCCGCGAGCGCCTCCGTACAGAGCAGGATGAGAATATGCCGGAATGGTTGTTCCGCGTGACGGAAATCGCGGTTGAGGGAGTGATAAACGGACAGTCCGTTACCGTGACCGGAATCGCAATTGACAATGAATTTGAAGCCGGAATCGAACCGGAGGGATGGTATGTCGCCCGGAAAATTCCGTTTACCATAACCAAAACAGCAGGCAATTAAAAGACTGGAGGAATTGAGATCATATGAAGCTCGGAATGGTCGGTTTGCCGAATGTCGGCAAGAGCACGCTGTTCAACGCACTGACAAATGCAGGTGCAGAATCTGCCAATTACCCCTTCTGCACGATTGACAAGAACGTCGGGATTGTCAGTGTGCCGGATGCCCGGCTGGAAAAGCTGGCAGAAATCTATCAGCCCAAGAAATTCACCCCTGCAACGCTGCAATTCGTTGACATTGCCGGACTGGTAAAGGGTGCCTCGAAAGGTGAAGGACTCGGAAACAGATTCCTTGCCGATATCCGCGAGGTTGACGCGATCATTCATGTTGTCCGCTGCTTTGAGGATGACAATATTGTGCATGTAGACGGTTCGATTGATCCGAAACGGGATATCGAGGTCATCAATCTGGAACTGATTTTCTCGGATATGGAACTGATCGAGCGCAGAATCGACAAGACCGCAAAGCTCGCAAAAGGCGATAAGAAATATCTTGCGGATGCCGATCTGCTGAAACGGCTGCTGGAGCATCTCTCGGAGGGGCTGCCGGCACGCAGCTTTGACTGCACCGAAGAGGAGCTTGCCGTCATTCTGGAAACGCCGCTGCTGACAGCAAAGCCTGTGATTTATGCAGCGAATCTCTCCGAATCGGATTTTTCGGGTGATCTCTCACAGAATCCGCATTTTCAGGCAGTGCAGGCGATTGCCGATGCCGAACACGCCGCAGTGTTCCCGATCTGCGCACAGATTGAGGCGGAGATTTCGGATATGAGCGAGGAGGAACAGAAGGAGTTTCTCGCAGATTTGGGCTTGGAGGAATCCGGACTGACCCGGATTATTCACGCCGGTTATGCGCTGCTCGGTCTGATTTCCTATCTGACCGGCGGTTCGGATGAATGCCGTGCATGGACGATCAGAAAGGGCACAAAAGCGCCGCAGGCAGCCGGAAAGATTCACTCCGACTTTGAAAAGGGCTTTATCCGCGCCGAGGTGATTTCCTTTGCGGATTTCATGGAATGCGGCGGAAATATGGTTGCGGCGAAGGAAAAGGGGCTTGTCCGTATGGAGGGCAAAACCTATGAGGTCGCAGACGGCGATATTATTACATTTCATTTTACTGCATAAGAATAGAACGAATCCCCCGCAGATGCGGGGGATTCAGTCTGTCGAGAAACCTCGATAGGATTATCATTGAAGTTTTTGATCGACCTTTTTTCAAAAAGGTCGCGGAGTCCAGAGGCGGAGCCTCTGGTCGCTGCCCGCAGGCAGCGAAACTCCCTATTGCGTGAAAAAAGCGCT
>JAFWVK010000005.1 GCA_017518255.1 Oscillospiraceae bacterium | reverse complement strand
ACTCGGGGATGCTCCTATTTTGAAATAATCGGGAACAGATATGCCCTGTGATTCCAGTTTCCGGATCACACCGATACTCGTAAAATGTGCAGCAGATGTAAGAAATACGGTTCCCGACACTGCAATCAGCATGAGTTTGTGATAGATTTGCTGCATTTGATATTCATCCGCGATCACTGCCAAAACAATCAGCATGATCATTGCTCCGGCGACTGTCATTGCTTCCCAGAATGTCAATGCGGCTCCAGCCTGCGTGACCAAAAATAACGCCATTGAAATAAAATACAGAATTTCTCCGGCAATGCCTGCTATGGCGGCTTTTTTGAGACGTTGATTCATGTTGCTCCCCTTCCATTTGCTCCATATACAATATCATGCAGAGAGCGCCGCAAACAGCGCCTCGATCCGGTCATAGGCAGCGGCATTTTCATGCTTTGCGCGCTGTCCGGGATCCTGCACGAAATACACATTGTACGTGATATAATACTGCTTTTTCGGATCCGGCACGCGCGTTTCATTGACCGACTGTCCCAGATCGCGCGCCGCATTCGCTGCAAAAAACGCATCATAATCCGAAACACCGCCGATCTCGATGACATAGGAGCACATCTTTTCATTCCGGTTGCTGCGCAGAAATGCCGATACGCAGGCATCCTGCTCCTGCGCGGGAACCGTGATATGAAATGCATCGAGAATCTGCTGCTGTTCGTCCGGCGTAAAATCGGACAGAACGGTTTCGCTGCCGTTCAGCGCAATGAGATGCTGCGTCCGGAAGCGTTTTGCGATCCTGCTGCCGATGAAGACCGCGATCAGCCCGACCAGCACCGCAAGCCTCGCCCAGAATCGCAGCCGGTTGATTTTTTTCGCGGTTTGCGTGACGGTTTGCAGCACATCACGCTTTGCGGGCTGCTGTGATACCGGCGCGGACGCCTGGCTGTGCGGCGCAGGACTGCTGCCGATGCGTTCCTCGCGGTAGCTGGCAGCAGCGGCATCGAGCACCTGCATGAGCCGCTGCTCGTTTTCCGTACCGGCATATTCCTTCGGATAGACCATGCACAGCGCGTTGTTCTCCCAGAACCCGCCGCAGCGGTCGAGCGCGTAAAAATACATCATCTCCCCGAAGTATTCCATTTTCGCTTTGAACAGGAACTGTCCGGAAAGCGGCGTCAGCTCCGATGCGCCGTCAAAGCTGCCGGTTTCCTTGTAGGATTCGACCGCTTCATAAACCGCATCATCGCACTGAACCGCAAGATACGGGCTGTCGCCCTCTGTCCCGTATTCCGCATCCGGCGCATAGGTGCAGAGCATCATCACTTCCGCGGCATGCGTTTTTGCTTCCCTGAACGCGCAGTCAACCAAAAACGAAATGCGGTATTCTGCATCGTCCGCACCGGAATCTGTGTCCGCGACCGTATGCAGTGTTTGCAGCAGTCTGATTTCATCCATGTGCATTGCAGGGCTCCTTTCAGAATGAATGCTACTCGCCGTCTTCATTCATATGGCGGATGCGCTCATCAAGATAACCGGATATTGAATCAAAGGCTTTCATGATGTGCCATTTTTTGATTTGATTATATCATATTCATCTTGCAAAATCAAGGAGGGATATATCATGATTTCCGATTACATCAACAGTGGCAAGCACAAAACCGTTGTTTTATCTAGCGGAAACAGCCCGCCGCATCGGCGCTCTGCACAAAGCAGGCGGTCGCTTTTTAGGCAATCAGACGAATTTTGAGAAAAAGCGCCTGGTTCGACACAAAGGTTCGACACAAAAAGCTTGACTAATCACGGTTTAAAGTGTAAAACACAAAGGAGGAAAGTCAATGGCAAATACCAGTTACCTCACCCCGCTTGGCGGATACAGCGATGCCGGAGCGATTATGCTCCGGAACATGGCTGCAAACGCTGAGCTCCTGACGGAGTTT
>JAFWVK010000056.1 GCA_017518255.1 Oscillospiraceae bacterium | reverse complement strand
TAGCGCTTTTTTCACGCAATAGGGAGTTTCGCTGCCTGCGGGCAGCGACCAGAGGCTCCGCCTCTGGACTCCGCGACCTTTTTGAAAAAAGGTCGATCAAAAACTTCAATGATAATCCTATCGAGGTTTCTCGACAGACTGTGAGCCCCTGACATCAAGTCAGGGGCTCTTTGTGTTCTGATTAGTCTGCTGTGTACGGAATCAGCGCAACGTATCTTGCACGCTTGATTGCGGTTGTCAGCTGACGCTGATGAAATGCGCAGGTGCCGGTGACTCTGCGGGGCAGAATCTTTGCACGCTCAGTCATGCACTTCTTCAGACGGTTGATGTCTTTATAGTCGATGTTCTGAACCTTATCGACGCAGAACATGCAAACCTTTCTGCGCGGTCTTTTGCCGCCGCGCTGCGGTCTTTCATGATCCATAGGCATAGTGTTTTCCCTCCTGTCAGGAAAAATTTTCATTCAAGGTTTCAGATGCAGCATATCTGCATCTGCTCAGAACGGAACCTCTCCGTCACTGAGAATCTCTTCAAATTCACCGATATCACCGATCTGTGCGGGATCCTGTACCGGAGCTGCCGGACGGGACTGCTGCGGATCTGCGAACTGACGCGGCTGCTGGGCATATCCGCCCTGCTGCGCGTATCCGCCGCCCTGCTGGGCATATCCGCCGCCCTGCTGCGCATAACCGCCGCCGTAGTTTCCGTCGCTTCCCTGATTGCCGCCTTTGGACTCACAGAAGCTTACGTTGTCAACCTGTACGTTCATGCGGTAATGCTTGACGCCGTTGTTATCAGTATAGTTGTCGTTGCGAAGGCTGCCTTCCACAAGAATCATGCTTCCCTTATTGAAATAGCGGGAAACAAACTCCGCGGTATTTCTCCATGCGATGCAATCCACGAAATCGGTTTCGCGCTCGCCGGTCTGTTTGTTGACAAACTGCCGGTTGATTGCAATGGAGAAGCGGCATACAGCAACGCCGGAAGGGGTCTGCCGAAACTCAGGGTCACGGGTCAGACGTCCCATAAGGATTACCTTGTTCAGCATAAACCGAACCTCCCTTGTTCATCAGTCTGATTACTCCTTAATGGTAATCATAGAGCGCAGCACACCGTCCGTGATGTTCAGCACACGATCCAGCTCAGCGGGGAAATCCGGAGCGGATGTGAAGCCTGCCACGATGTAGTATGCATCGGTTTCGTAGTTGATCGGGTACGCGAGCTTACGCTTGCCCCATTCTTCTACTTCGCCGAGCTCTGCATTCTTTTCGATGAGTTCCTTGAACTTTGCCCATGTCGTCTGGACAGCCTCTTCGCCTTTGGCGATAGAGAGAACAAGCATCAGTTCATAGCTTGCAGACAGCTTTGCCATTGTAGATACACCTCCTTTTGGATAAAGCCCGTCCGTTCATTCAATTTCGGGCGGACAAGGAATCGGCACAAAAAGTGCCCGGTACGCAAAATCGTACCTATCTATTTTATCAGAAAAAACAGGTTTTGTCAAGTGCTTTTTCCGTTTTTTTGCGATTCGTTCCGGATTATTTTTTCAGTCTGCGGATATAGCGGAATGTTGCGTCCTCACCTTTTTCCGCGAGCATTTGCAGAAGGAAATGCAGCTTTTTTGCAGTTTTCGGGTGAATCGGTCTGCCGCGCTTGATGCCGCTGAGGAAATAATCAAGAGGATCGCTGTCCCGGTAATCCTTTCCGCGGTAGACCTTGCTTGCCGCGACGCGGTCGCAGAACATCTCGATCAGATAGCGCATCGGCATTTCGACGGGCTCATATTTTTTTGATTTGGTGTTTATATCAATCCAGTATTCAAAATGATGCCGGTTTCTGCCCTTATGATGCAACCACGCACCGGAATAACCGATTTTTTCGCGCTCGGCTTCATTCGGACTGCGGTTCCCCTGAAAATACAGTGCGCCCGGTATGAATTCCGCCGGGGAGAATTTGGAGAGATCGTGCAGAAGCCCCTGCACCGGAATTCCTGCCTTAAAGCAATGCAGCATCACCATATGGCGGTGACGGGTAATTGTGCGGAAATGCTGAATCGGATGCATACGGAACACTCCTTTCTTGTTTTATTATAGCATATTTTACAGGAAATTTCAACGGGCGGAGTGAAAAAGATTTCATCGCGAACCACATGAAGCCTGTCTCGGCGCCGGGCACTGCCCGGTATAGCATACAATACGGGAAAAAGCAATGGAACCAGTGAAAAAGATCATATCGGAAATCACATGAAGCCTGTCACGGAGCCGGGCACCGACGGTATATCAAATTATACCGAAAAAGCAATGGATACAGCGGGAAAATGGGACAGGCGTGCGGCTTTCTCCGTCTTGACAATCCGCTGCAAATATGCTACAATGAATATCAACCGGAAAACGGGGTAAAATACACAGGAATTGAAAAAAGGAGGAATTCGCAATGGCAGTAATTCATGCAGACAATCCGCAGGCTTTTACCGATGAGGTACTGAATGCTTCCGGAAAGGTTCTCGTCGATTTCTGGGCAAACTGGTGCGGTCCCTGCCGCATGATGGCGCCCGTACTGGAAGAACTGAGCCGGAACTATCCGAATGTCAAAGTCGTCAAAACCGATGTCGATCAGATGCAGGAAACCGCAGCACAGTTCGGAATCAGCAGCATTCCGGCATTTCTGCTCTTTGAAAACGGAAAGGTCACACAGCAGGCAATCGGCGCGATGCCTGCGGAAATGCTCGCAGCAAAGCTCGGCATCCGGTAATACAGCGGCACAAAAAAGCCCGGAAGCGGTTGAAACAACCGTTTTCCGGGCTCTTTGCATCTCAGTTCAGTTTTTCGTATTCATGCCGCTTCGGGCGGTCAAGAAGCGTCTGAACAGCATCTCTGACATTCGCATCTTCATAAAGCACACTGTAAAGCGCCTCGGTAATCGGCATCTCAACATCATAACGCTGTGCCAGTCCGTAGGCAGCGTGACAGCAGTAATATCCCTCGACCGTACCGACCTGCGCCACGGCATCGGCAGGATTGACCCCCTGTCCGATGAGAATTCCGGCGCGGCGGTTTCTGGAATGCATACTGGTGCAGGTCACAATCAGGTCACCCAGACCGGTCAGTCCGGCGAAGGTGTTGGCTCTGGAACCGAGCGCCTGACCGAGCCGCTCAATTTCATGCATCCCTCTGGTCATCAGCATTGCCTTGGTATTGTCGCCGTAGCCCAGACCGTCGGAAATGCCCGCACAGAGCGCGATGACATTTTTCAGCGCACCGCCCAGTTCGCAGCCTGTCACATCGTCATTGATATAAACGCGGAACGTCGGAGAGCTGAACCATTCCTGCACAAGATAAGCAGCCGTTGCACTGGAAGATGCTGCGACAACGCTGGTCGGAATATTTCTGCCGACCTCCTCCGCATGGGAGGGACCGGTCAGAACAACATAGGTTGCCTGCGGAAGCTCTTCCGCAAAAACAGTGCTCATCAGCTTGTAGGTATCCTCCTCAATGCCCTTTCCGGCATTGAGCACAACCGTACCCGGCTTGAGATGCGGCGAAACCTTTTTGCAGGTATCGCGGACATATGCCGAAGGAATCGCAAACAAAACAAGGTCGCTGTCATCAATCACAGAAAGATCGGTCGTGAGAGAAATACCGTTCGGGATTTTCACGCCCGGCAGCTTTTCCTTTTGTTCGCCGTCCCGTCTCATCGCTTCGATTTCCTCCGGAAGTGCGCTCCAGATTGTAATATCATGCTCCTGCGTGGTGTAGAGCATGACGGCAAGTGCGGTGCCGAATCCACCGCCGAGAATGGTGATTTTCGCCATGTCAATTACCTCCGTTATGTTTTCCGCATTGCGGTTATTGGGATTCCGCGTTCTTTTTCTTCTGTCCGATCTTCCGCTCCGTGCCGTTCCTGAGCCGTTCAATATTTTCATGATGGCTGTATACAATCAGGAAAGCAGGCAGTGCTATCATCACGGTATAAAAAACCGAAGTGAAAAGCGTCGTTCCGCGCTGAAAGCGTTCGAGGAAGAATGTCGTCGGAATGACGCAGAGCGTTGCAATGATTGAAGCAAGAGAAACGTATTTGCTGAGCAGAACAATCAGCGTAAAAATTGCCATCAGAATGACAAAGGTGAACGGATTGATGACAAGGAACACGCTGACGCCGACCAGCACGCCCTTTCCGCCGCGGAAACCGTGCCAGATCGGGAAAACATGTCCGGCAACAACAAAAATTGCCGCGACATAACACAGCCAGCGGAAATTATGCTCTGCACCGGTTCCCTCCGCAAGCGGCGCCCAGCCGAGCTTTTTTCCGTACCACTCGGCAAGCGCCATTGCCGCGGCGCCTTTTCCGAGGTCGATGATAAGCGTCAGAATGCCGCAAAGCTTGCCGAAGCAGCGCAGAACATTGGTAAGACCTGCATTTCCGCTGCCGTATTGTCTGACATCCTTGTGTTTCAGCAGTCTGACTGTCACGATTGCACCGTTCAGGCTGCCGATCAGGTAGCCGCAGAGCGCAGCAATCGTCACACTGAGAATATATCCTAATGAAGTACCCTGCATATCAGTATTATCCCTCCGGAACGGAATATTTATTTGCTGCCGTTATCGTTGCCGCGCTCACGGATTACGAAGCGAACCGGCGTTCCCTCCAGTCCGAAGGTTTCGCGGATCTGGTTTTCGAGATATCGCTGGTAGGAGAAGTGAAAAAGATCGGCGCGGTTGACAAAAAAGACAAAGGTCGGCGGCTGGGTGCTTGCCTGCGTCATGTAATAGATTTTCAGCCTTCTGCCCTTATCAGTCGGCGGCTGCACACGGGCAGTCGCATAGGCGAGCACATCGTTCAGCTTTCCGGTCGTAATCCGCACGGAATTATTGGCGGCAACCTGCTGAATCAGCGGGAACAGCTTCTGTACGCGCTGTCCGGTTTTCGCGCTGATAAACAGAAACGGCACATAGCTCATGAAGCTGAAATCATTTTCAAGCTTCTTCGTGAATTCCTGCATGGTCTTGCCGTCTTTCTCAACGAGATCCCATTTGTTGACGCAAACGATGCATCCCTTTCCCTGCTGATGCGCATAGCCGGCAACCTTGCTGTCCTGCTCAGTAAAACCGGTTGTTGCGTCGATGACAATTACCGCAACCTGTGCGCGGTCAACCGCCATAAAGGCACGCAGCACGCTGTAATGCTCAATATCGTCGGTAATCCTGGATTTTTTCCTGATTCCTGCCGTGTCGATGAACAGATATTTCCCGGTTTCATTTTCATACGGCAGATCAATTGCATCGCGGGTTGTGCCTGCCTCGTCCATGACAATGGAGCGTTCTTCGCCTGCAAGATAATTGATGAGGCTGGATTTTCCGACATTCGGCTTTCCGATGACCGCGACGGAAATCCGCTCCGAATCCTCCTGTGAGCCGGCATCCTCCGGCAGCATCGCACAGACGGCATCCAGCATATCGCCGGAACCGTTGCCGTGCAGTGAGGACACAGCAAACGGCTCGCCGAGACCGAGATTATAAAATTCATAGAATTCCATCGGCGGCTCTCCGATGCTGTCGCACTTGTTGACGCAGAGCACGACCGGTTTTCCGGATTTCTGAAGCATATTGGCAACGTCGATATCATTCGCGGTCACACCCGCACGGACATCTGTCACAAGAATGATGACATCTGCACGCTCAATCGCCAGCTCCGCCTGCCGGCGCATCTGTTCCAGCATATGATCGTCTGTTTTCGGCTCGATGCCGCCGGTATCGACGACCATGAATTCCCTGCCGCACCATTCCGCCTTGGCGTAGATGCGGTCTCTGGTGACGCCGGGCGTGTCCTCGACAATCGAGAGCCGCTGTCCGACGAGCTTATTAAAAAGGGTCGATTTTCCGACATTCGGGCGCCCGACCACGGCAACTACCGGCAAAGCCATAGCATTTCTCCTTTTTTATAATGTATCTCCGATGGATTGTAATGGGATTCCCGTCCGCTTATCATTCAAAGATAATCCGAACCGTCCGCATATCCCAGAACGGTATCCAGCAGCACATAGCCGTCCACCTTTGTCTTGATGACCGGAACACCGAGCGCCTGTTCGAGTTCTTCCCGCGGCATATCGTCGAGGAAAACGTCGTCATGCCGCAGGCAGGTTTCGGTCAGCAGGACTGCGGAGCCGAGGTCTTTTCCCCTAAGCTGTGCCAGCAGATCCTGCCCGGTCAGCAGTCCGGCGACCGTAATCGAATGCCCGTAAAAATCATTCAGAACCGTGATGACCTGACAGTGAACCGACGGAAATTTCTCTTCGAGATCGCGCATCATTTTATCGAGAAAGGGTGCCGCGGCAGAACCGGTCGCAATCGTCAGAAAGCGCGGTTCTCCGTCATATTCGGCATCTTCCAGTGCATCGTAAAACTCATTCATCAGGTAGCGCAGCATCCCGACGCCGTTTTCATACTGCGGATAGCCCTCATATGCATCATCATCGGGAAGCGGAAGCTCCGCGAGCAGATACAGCTCATCGGAGGCGTAGACAATGCGCCTGCCGTGCTCGGAAAGGCTCCAGCGCTGCACTGCTTCGATCTGTTCGACAGCCGCCCGCGCGGTTTCGCGCGTAAATGCGGGAATCGGGCAGAGATGCTCACGGAATTTTGTCATACCGAACGGCACAACCGCAATGCTCTCGACTGCGGGAACCATTTTGAAAAGATCAGCGAGTGTTCTGTGCAGATTGTCGCCGTCATTCCAGGTCGGACAGAGCACAATCTGACAATTCATAGAAACACCGGCTTCCGCCATACGCCAGAGATGCCGCAGGGAGGGTCCGGCGTTTTTATTGCCGAGCATTTTATTCCGCAGCAGCGGATCAGTTGTCTGAACCGACACATTGACGGTCATATGCATCCGGATAATGCGGTCCACATCTTCGTCCGTGAGGTTCGTCAGCGTAATATAACTGCCCTGCAAAAAAGAAAGGCGCGCATCGTCATCCTTAAAATAAATGGTATCACGCATTCCCTTCGGATTCTGGTCAATGAAACAGAAGATGCAATGATTGCCGCAGGTTCGTTTTTCGTCCATCAGTGCCGAAGCAAAATTCATGCCGGGGTCGTCATATTCCTGCTTATGAATCAGAACCGTCTGTTCACTGCCGTCCCGCAGAAACCGGATATGCAGCAGCCGATCCGTGACGGCAAAGCGGTAATCAAGCACATCATGAATGACGGTATCATTGACGGCAATCAGGCAGTCACCGGCTCGCAAGCCAGCCTTTTCAGCCGGAGAGCCGCCGGTAATATCCGTAATTTCGATCATAACATACCGCCTCCGACCAATTCGTAAAGGGATTGATATTCCGATCAGCCGGCGGAAAAAGCATATGACGGAAAGCGTCAGCTCTTTTCAAAGGTTCATCGGGACATCCATCCGGGCAATCCTGTCTGCAAACACAAAAAAGGGAGAAGCACAGCAAAGTCCCTCTCCCCTTTTGCAATTCGCATAAAAACCTGCGGATCAGTCCTCTTCGATCTTGAGAACTGCTACGCCATTGTAAAAACCGCACTGCTTGCAAACCTTATGGGGCGCTTTAATTGCGCCGCAGTTGGAGCACTTGCTCATTGCAGGCATAGCCAGCTTGCTGACAGCGGAACGGCGGGTATTGCGTCTTGCCTTGGAAGTTTTTCTCTTCGGTACAGCCATTGTCGGCACCTCCTTGCTTTGATTTTGCGATAAGAAATCCTACGACTGCCGGTTACTGATAATCCAGTGTGATATCCGCAGACTGACACCCGCAGTCACCCTCGTTGAGGTTCTGTCCGCAGATCGGGCAAAGCCCTCTGCAATCGGGCGAGCAGAGTGTTTTTGTCGGCAGCGAGAGACGGAGATCCGTCATTGCGACGTCTGCGAGATCCAGCATCGCGTCTGGTGCCAACAGGTATTCGGCGTCGTTTTGCTCTGAAGCAGTTTCCGTCACGATCACATGGGTGAAAGTTTCCTCCACCGGCTCGGTAACAGGAGAAAGGCAGCGGTCGCACGCCAGCAGCGGAACGCACCGCAGCGTATAGCGGAACATCAGAACGCCCGCGCGGTTTTCCAGCACGCCCTCCACAGCCGGCAACGCCTGACACGGCAGACCGTAGGAGTTTGCAGTATCCGCATCAATCACCTTTGAAACGGTTCTTGTTTCGTTCGGACGGAGCAGCAGCGACCGGACAGAAATCCGGTAATCTGCGGCAGTTTCCTGCATAGGGACACCGCCTTTCTGAAATTACGCAGCGCTTTTCTTCTGCAATTCAGCACAGAGCATTACAGAACAATTATACCAAAAGCGCAGTGCTTTGTCAATCGCAGGGAACAATTTGTGGCAATTCTTGCTAAAATTCCGCTCAATCCGCCTGCGGAATCAGGTATTTGAGCACAGCCTCCGGCAGGTTCTCGTTATCCTCGGAAACAGTGAAAATCATATGCACATCGTCGCCGGTCAGAATGTCCAGCTTTTCGAGCAATGCGCCCAGTTCTTCATAATTTCTGCCGCCGATTTTCAGAATGCCGTCAACAAAAACTTCCTTGATATCATAGTTGCCGGCGAGCACGCCTGCAACAAAGCCGTAAAACATATCAAAGCCGTTGATGTTGTAGCGCTCTGCATCGACAAGGCGAACCTTGTGGTTGACGCTGTATGTCAGCTTCATGCACTTTTCGATGCAGATGATGTCGCCGTTTGAAACCTTAACAGCATCGTCGATCATAGCAAGAAGGATTTTCGTCTTGCCGGAGCCTCTTCTACCGGTAATTACCTGAATCATAGTGAATTCTCCCTTCGTTATTTCAAATTCGTGCGTCTGCGGAACAGCCTGTCCCGCAGGCAGCATGGATTTTGGGAACCTGTGATAAATTTAGCTGAGTTTTGCCTCAAGTGCAGCCTTCATGTCCTCATAGCCGGGCTTTCCGAGCAGTGCGAACATATTTTTCTTATAGCTTTCGACGCCGGGCTGATTGAACGGATTCACACCGAGCATATAGCCCGAAACGGCGCAGGCCTTCTCAAAGAAGTAGATCAGCCATCCGAGCGATTCCTCTGCGGTATCGTCCATTTCCAGAACGATATTCGGAACGCCGCCCTCAGTGTGCGCGAGGATTGTGCCTTCAAGCGCTCTGCGGTTGACGATGCTCATGTTCTGACCGGTGAGGAAGTTCAGACCGTCGGCATTTTCCGCATCCGGCTCCAGATAGAGATCCTGCTTCGGATTCTTGATATCAATGACGGTTTCAAACAGCAGTCTTGCGCCGTCCTGAATATACTGGCCCATGGAATGCAGATCGGTGGAGAAGATTGCGGAGGACGGGAACAGGCCCTTGTTGTCCTTGCCCTCGGATTCGCCGTAGAGCTGCTTGTACCACTCGTTCATCATTGCCATGGAGGGATCGTAGCTGACGACCATTTCCACAGCCTTGCCCTTGCGGTAGAAAATATTGCGGAGTGCTGCATACTGATAGCAGTCATTCTCGGCAAACGGCGCAGTATAAGCCTGCTGTGCAGCTCTTGCGCCCGCCATGAGCTTTTCGATATCGCAGCCTGCCGCCGCAATCGGGAGCAGGCCGACAGCAGTCAGAACAGAAAATCTGCCGCCGACATCGTCCGGAATCACAAAGCTCTCATAGCCCTCTGCATCCGCAAGATTCTTCAGCGTGCCGCGTGCGCGGTCAGTTGTGCAATAAATTCTCTTCTTTGCTTCCTCCTTGCCGTACCTGTCTTCCAGCAGCTTTTTGAAGATGCGGAATGCAAGTGCAGGCTCGGTGGTGGTGCCGGACTTGGAGATGACATTGACTGCAAGGTCTCTGCCCTCGCAAATGGAAAGCACCTCATTCAGATAGGTCGGGGAAATATTGTTGCCGACGTAGTAGATATCCGGCGTATCTTTCTTCATATTATTATAGAACGGCGATTTCAGCAGTTCGATTGCCGCACGCGCTCCGAGATAGGAACCGCCGATTCCGATGACAATCAGAACATCCGCCTGGGCTTTAATCCGCGCAGCCGCAGCCTGAATGCGGGCGAACTCCTCTTTGTCATAGTCGGTCGGAAGCGTCAGCCAGCCGAGAAAGTCGTTTCCCAGACCGCTTTTCTCATGCAGAACCTTTGCGGCCGCTTCTGCCTGAACGGAAATGCCTTTCAGCTCATCCTCGCCCAGGAAGCCTGCCAAATAGCTTGTATTCAGCTTCAAAGCCATTTTTATTACATCCTCCACACTCTGTAATTTGCCTGATTCCGCACGCAGCGAAACGGCAGTTACAAGCGGCTGTCCCCGAAAAGGCAACAGTATCACTTATACTTCTCTATTTTACTATACTTTTGCTTAGATTGCAAGCGCTTTTATTTTTTTTGGCAATACTGCCAAATTCCACCGCATCATTTGAACAAATTGCCCAAAAGCAGGCAGAATGTTTCCCGCAGTCCGCGGTAAGGGACATCTGCCGCCGCAGTCAGTTCCGCTTCATAAAGCAAGGTATCTCCGCAGTAAAATGCAATTTCGCCGAGTACATCCCCTGCCCGGACCGGCGCCGCGACATACTGCGGCAGAATGACGGTACAGCTGACGGTTTCTCCTGCCGGAACCGCTGCCGCGCGAAGCTGCACGCTCTCTGCCAGCACAGCGTTTGACATTCCCCGCCGGACGGTTACGGGGCGCAGGAATTCCGCGGAAAAATCCGGCGTTGTGACCGTATATTCCGAAAAGCCGGTTCCCAGCAGCTTTTTTCCGGTGCGGAAGCACTCTTCCTGATCCGCGCAGCCCAGCACAACGCTGATGCAGCGCATTCCGTCCCGTTCTCCGGCAAGCGTGAGGGTATATCCGCTTTCGCTGCCGTGTCCGGCTTTCATGCCGAGCAGATTTTCCTCCGTCCGGACAAGCCGGTTTTCATTGACAAGCTCCGTCGCGCCGTCCCGCAGGAAATCGCGCCACGTCGTAAACAGCGGCGTCAGCCATGCATATTGCAGCAATTCCCGGCAAATCAGAGCAAGCTCATAGGCAGTTGTAACATTTTCCGCCGACATCCCGGTACAGTCTGCAAAGCGCGTGCTGTGCAGGCCGAGAGAAAAAGCTTCCGCATTCATCTGTGAGACAAAGCCTTGTTCGGTTCCCGAAACTGCACATGCAAGCGCGACCGAAGCATCGTTCGCATTACCGATGATGACTGCTTTCAGCAGCTCAGTGACAGTCATCTTCTCGCCGCTCATCAGCCAGACGCTTGCGCCGCTGACGCCCTCTGCGCAGGACGGAACCCTGATTTCCGCATCTTCGGCAAGCTTTCCGCATTCGACCGCCTGCGCCGTCAGCAGAACCGTCATCAGCTTGGTCTGACTGCCCGCAGCCGTCTGCCTGTCGCTTTGTTCCCCGCGCAGCAGCATTCCCGTCTGTGCTTCAATCAATGCCGAACAAGCAGCAGCTTCCGGCTGCTGTCCGCTGTCTGCATATACATGATTCTGCGTAAACATTAAAAGCAGTGCCGTCAGAATCCCGAAGAAACGTTTCATGCTTCATCCCGCCTTTCCCTGCATTATATGCGCGGAATCCGCCGTTCATCAGCGCAAATTGCATCCGGCGGGCATATATTCCAATCTATGTACGATCGGACAGAGAATGCGATAATAAAGCATTGCCTGTTTTGCACGGATTCACTATAATAAATAGCAGAGAGACATCCGGGAAATTCCTGTGCCCCGGAACATGTACGGAAACGGAGTCGGAAGTATGTATGAGAAGAGAAGAATTGCTGCGGCTGCCGGTGCCGCTGTGCTTATGCTGAATGCCGGTACGCTGCCCGGAAAGGCAGCAGAGGAGAAAAAAATCCGCCTGATGTGTCTGGGCGATTCCATTACGGACGGTTTCTGGATGCCCGGCGGTTACCGCAATACGCTCTGCGGTCTGATTTCGGCAAACGGTCAGGAACCGCTGATTGATTTTGTCGGTCCGCAATGGGGCGGTTCGGGGTATGATCCGCAGCACGCCGGATATTCCGGATATTCAATCGACGACATTGCCCAGTCGGATTCCGTTTCCGGTCAGCGGACAGGGCTTTCGGGGTTTGCAGAACGGATGCTCGGTGAATATCCGGCAGATGTCGTTTTTTTGCAGATCGGTACAAATGATATTCTCAGCCTCTATGACCTTGAACATTTCGGCGAGCGGCTGGAAGGACTTGTGGATATCGTGCTGAACGCCCTGCCGGAAAACGGCTGTCTGTATCTCGCAACACTTCCGGTCATGGATGCATCCGACCATCTTTATATCAGCGAGTATTTCTTTACCGAGGAATCCATGGATTCCGCCGTAGAGCAGTGCAATGCACAAATCCGCGAGCTTGCAAAGAAAAAGCAGGCAGACGGAAAGAACCTGATCCTCGCAGACATCAACAAGCTCCTGACAAAAGACGATCTCTTCGACGGTGTGCATCCCAATGCAGCGGGCTACGAAAAAATGGGAGAATTCTGGTATGCGCGGCTTTCCGAGTACATAAACGCCCAGGCCGTACCCGATGAAACAACAACGGCCGCAGCCGCCGAAACACCGGCAATTCTTCACGGAGATACCGACGGAAACGGAACAATTGCGGTGGCGGATGCCGTCATGCTCGCTAAATATCTCTGCAAAAAGGGTGATCTTACGGAACAGCAGGCTGAGCGCGCCGATATGAACGAAGACCGGAAGCTGACGGCAGTTGATCTTTCCCTGCTGAAACATGCATTATAATGCTATAATACGACTCAGACAGAAGAGCCGCCCGATTCCGGGCGGCTCAGCTTGTTGAAAAACCTAGCGAATTGTCCGGCAATTCGCAAGTGTTTACAAGCGCTTAAGTTGTCAGCATTGTTTGGGGACGGAGACTCCGTTATGAATCCATCGGAGATACCGCCTTCTCCGCAATCAGCCCAGCTTCAGACCTTCTGCTTTTTTCCGGGGCCCGGCAGGACCTTTTTCGGCTTTGTTCTTTGCTAGCTCGGCATTCACCTGTTCCGTATCCCGTCTGATGATTGCTTCGCGTGTCTTTGAAAGCTCCTCCATCAGCCTGCTGCCGCTGCGGAATTTTGCAGTTGTATACATTTTATAGGCACTCTTATCTTTTATCATCTCCTGAAAATCCGCGCGTTTCATGATTTCTTTCTGCATAGCGCCGACTGCGCTGCGGAATTGTGCAGTATCCTTCTCAACATCCCGCGGCGGCGCATCTTTTTTCAGGGTTTTGAGGTCCTTTTGATACTGCTGGGCAACCGTTCTGACCGCAATCACCTTTGCAAGCTGATTCTCAATATTCTTCGCAGGGAAATCCTGACTGAAATCGCCGAATGCACTTTCAAGCTCTTTCTGCGTTTCTGCCATTACCTTTCCGGCAACCGAATCCTTTGAAATCTCCTGCGAATTCTGCTTTTTCTCCATGTCCTTCAAAGCCTGCTTTTCCTCGGCATTGGCTTTTTTCAGGATATCATCCATGACATATTTTTTCATGTAAGCGTCAATATCGTTTGATGCCTGCCAGCGCTCTCTGCCCATTTTGGAGGCCGGCTGCCATTTACTGTCGCTGTCGGAAACATTGGCTTCTTTGCGCAACTTTTGCCGGTACGCCCTGTTTGTTTCAAAGACCTCGACCATCTTTTCCCGCACCTGTTCACTGTCCGTTACCGGCGAGGGTGTGTTTTCGATCAGGGCTTTCAGCTCTGTCAGGAGTTCTCTCAGGTTGATGATCTCCTGCGAATCCTTGTGGGAAATTGAAAAGCGGTGTTTGGTATTCAGCCTGTCAAGGAAATGATTGCAATGATCCGCAGAAGGTTCATTCATGATTCGCTCCGCCTGTCTGTCTCGCTGCCAGTTTTTCTCCGTCTGAAGCTGACAGTAGAGGTCGGCGACCGTATTATACATCTTGTTCTCGGTCAGCACTTCGGGATTGTTTTCCTTTTTCTTGTTCACGCTCCCGATTTCCGTATTTTTGATGTATTCGCGGCAGCCGTTGAGAAGCTGCTCCTTTGCCTTTGCCTTTTCCTTCGGATCCTGCTCATTCCTGTAATCCGCAATGAGCGATTGCAGCTTTGCATACTTCGGATCGCTGCTGTCTGCAATCACCGACATATTTTCCTCTGCCTGTTCAAGATCCTTTCTGCGCTGCTCTTCGCTGTCGTAATGCAGCGATGAAGCGTTGTCGAGGAACCAGTTCCGGACGACCTCACGCAGATTATGCTGTCTGGCCTCGTTGTTTGCAAGAATCTTGGTCTTCTGATTGACCAGATTCATGACCTGATCGACCTGCGAATATCTGGTGACGCGGATCAGGTTTCTCTTTTCGTCGGAGAGGTAGACGCCGTCGGGAAGCTCGGAAATTCCGCTGCCGCGGTAATACTGCTTATTCGCCGCGTCAAAGTATCCCCACTGATGCGCCATGCCGTCGCCTTCGACACCGAGCTGGGATTTATCGGTTCCGTCGGTGCCTGCGCTGTGCGGCGTTGTCCCGATGATAATGCGGCGCTGACCTCTTGTTTTCTGCGGATGAAAGAGCAGTCCGAAGTAATCGGGGTCTGCAGCGGTTGTATAGATGGTCGTTACATTGACATTGGGATATTTGCGGAAATCCGGATGCCGCCTGCGCTCATCGGTTACGTCGGGACCGGGAACGGGATCGCGCTGAATCAGGTCGAACTGCACATTCTTTGCAAAGTCCTCATAGCCCTTCTGCTCCGCCAGCCAGTCATTGATCAGGGCAACGGTTTCGCTCGCCGCAATGCCGCCGCGGCTGTGACCGGTGATATTGATATGAACGGGCTTGTTGTTTTCCGGATTCTTCGGATCATTCTTCCATTTCTCCATCAGGGGCTTGAGGAAATCAATGCCGAGCTGCAGGGCGAGCTTGGAGTTTTTGGTAATCGAATAGGAGCCCATGTCCAGCAGCTTGATATGGTCTGCGGAGGGTCCCGGAAACGCATAGCGCTTCTTTCCGTCGGCTGCGAGCGAATTGGCAGCTCTCTTTCTGACCTTCATGCGCAGGTGATGATCGGATGTATCGGTTTCGCCGACCTGCAAAACGCGGTGTCCGTACTGCGCATCGAGATATTTTGCAAGCTCCTTGTCCTTTTTCGCCTCGCCGGATTCCAGCCCGTGCAGACCGTGATGTTCTCTTCTGGGGAGGGAATAGCCTGTTCCGGCGAAATCCAGTTCCAGAACATGCTCTCCGCGCTCAAACTGTTTGGAGCCGCGGCTGTGGTGAATATCGACGGTACGGTTTGCTTCGTCGCCCTTGTAGCAGCTGTCGATCCGGTCGTAAACTTCTTTGCCGAAGACCTGCTTCATCGCCTTGCGCTGCGACATTTCCGCTTTGATTCTCTTCTGCGTTTTGTTCCGCTTATGCGTTTGCAGCTCCTGCTGCGTCAGCTCCGGCAGAACATACTTTTCCTTATTGCGGAGCTTCTGCTTATCCCGCTCATTGCGCAGATTATGCTCATAGCCGCGCTGACGGAGCTCCTCTGTCTTCTCCTTCTGCTCCTCGTTCTTATCCTTCTTGGGAGAGACATGATACGGATCAAGGACAGTGCGCTGCTGCTTCCGGAGTATTTCATCCTTTGAATATTCGATTACAGAATTCTTTTTCCGGAATGTTTCCAGAATCATACGTGACAACGGCACAAACAGTCTCGGCTCAGCGCCGCTGAGTACCTCGTCCATCTTTGCAATCGCATCGGATTTCTCGAAAAGCGAGCTGACCGTGTTAGCTTTCAGCGATTCGAGCAGTTCCATGCCGCTTTTTTTGACATCCGGACGCTTGGTTTCCTCAACCGCCATAAATACTTTTTCCATCAGCGGCATATCATCAGGCATCCAGCCCTTATCCAGCATTTCAATCTTGAATGCATCGCAGCGCGCCTCTGCCGAATCCGTACTCTTCTGAGATTCATGCAGAGAGCGCAGAATATTCCTGTATGCTTCTTTTGCGTCCTGTATGCCCTGCACAGAGAGTTTATTCTGCTGTTTGGCTTTTGTGTAATCGGAAATCAATGCTAATTCGACAGGTTTCATACTAATTCCTCTCATCCTGTATTGTCATGGAACAATCTGAACAGAGTGCTTTTCGCACTCCCTGTTTATTATACCGCAAAATCCGGTAATTTGGGTGCAGAAATCAATCATTTTTCTTTTTCTAAATACTGTATGCGCCTGCAATCACGCGGCGCAGATTCTCATTGTGCGCAAGGATCACCCGCTGCTGTTCCTCAGCAATCATCCTGCCGAAAAACCGGACGCCCTCAAAATCGCAGGAAAAAACGTCAATGCCGCATTTTCGCAGCAGTGTCAATTCGCTGCTTGTGCCGTTTTTCAGAAACTGTATCATTGCACAGCGCAGACCGCTTCCGGCAGCCCGGATGCAGGCTCCGACCGCAGCAGAGGTCTTGCCCTTGCCCTTTCCGAAATAATAATGGATCATCTCATCGCCGCTAAATCGGTTGATATAGTCTTATTATAGCAGAAAAATGCAGCTTCGTCAATTCAATCGGGGCGCTGGTTTTCATAATTAAGAGGATGTCGGAAAACACGACATCCTTTGCAATGGGATTCAATCTAAAAGCACATGATTCATTGTCAAACAGACAGTAATCTATAGATTTATTAGATAACTGCCCATCATCTTTCTGTATTGGACAAATGCGGGGACTTATGATATGATAAGGGCATGAACGATACAGGGAGTGAGTCTTATGAAAAACACCACTGTTTCACCCGTGTTTTCAGCGCGAATGCGATGTCGATGCCGGTTCGCATTTTGAAAACTGAAAACATGAAAGGTGAAAGAAAAACATGAAAAAACTGATAAAACTGACAGCAATCCTCTCGTCGCTTGCGCTGCTGACAAGCTGCGGTGCGCTGAATAATTCCTCCGAGTCTGCGGGCAGCAGCACCGCACAGAACGCATCTTCTTCTGCGGAAAGCGCAGATAAAACAGCCAAACCGGAAAAAGATACCCTGGCGCTCGGCTACCTCAATTCGACTGCGCATCTGCTTGCGTTTGTCGCGGCAGAAGAGGGCTACTTCAAAGAAGAAGGGCTGAATGTAAAGCTGACGCAGTTTTCGAGCGCCAGTGAACTGGTCAATGCACTGGAATCCGGCAAGCTCGACGTCGCGTTCATCGGCTCCGTGCCGACACTGACCTTCCAGAGTCAGGGGCATGACATCACAATCATCGGCGGCGCAATGACCAACGGTCACGGCTACGTCATCAAGTCGGAATATACCGATCAGGACGAAGCGGGAATCGAAGTCCTTAAAGGCAGAAACGTCGCGTCCGTCAAGAACAGCGTGCAGGATGCAGAGCTGCAGATTCTGCTGAAGAATGCCGGGATTGAAATCGGCGAGGGAGAAGACAAGGTCAACATCGTCTATTTCGACAGCCAGAAGGATGCGTTCGCCGCACTCTCCAATAATCAGATTGATGCGGCATCGGTTTATTCGCCGTATGCTTCGCTCGCAAAATCGCAGGGCTACAAGGTCGTTTATTACTGCGCACACGAAAAGGCGCTGGAAAACCAGCCCTGCTGCCGTCAGG
>JAFWVK010000055.1 GCA_017518255.1 Oscillospiraceae bacterium | reverse complement strand
TTGCTTTAGTTGTTTTCATTATTTATAGATAAAAGCAAAACTTTGTGGGCGTAATACCCCCTTACATTCATCGTATTCCATTTCTGATTTACCTCATCGGCGGGCTTCTGCCGTTTCCAATCAGCGGCAACAGAAACATCACGCAGAATGCTGCGAGGGACACGACCAAAAGTGTGATGTGGAAAATGAGAATACGCCGGGTATGCTTGTCCATTAAATAGCTCCTTCCAGATACAGAATTGAAAAAGAAATGTCGCCCGCGATGCACCTGACCGCACCACCACATTCGATGTGTTGTTGAAAACCAATTTACGCGCGGTAAAGATGCCATGCCAGAACGGATATATATTGAACTATCTTTTTCAATTCGTAAGTAAATTTGGGTACTGAATATAGAGATGCATTTCAGAGACTACCCCATACAGCAGAACGAACCTCCGGACAGATGCGGCAGAGCGCCGCAGGGTGAAACATGATAATATCTGCTCGCTCCGGAGCACTCTGCATTTTAGGCATCCGTGCGCGGATATGCCCGACCTCAAACCGCACGATCGAATAGTGGTTGTCCACATAGACACGCCGGTTCTCCTTTGA
Source organism: Oscillospiraceae bacterium (assembly GCA_017518255.1). GTDB lineage: Bacteria > Bacillota > Clostridia > Oscillospirales > Ruminococcaceae > Firm-04. The sequence goes on along the minus strand of JAFWVK010000055.1, from coordinate 16,791 downwards.
TTTGCGCTGCATCCGGACGATCAGACCGAGCTCCACCAGTTCCCGAATCGTCCGTATGACGCTCTCACGCTTCATGCCGATCTGCTCTGCTATATCGTTGTAGCTGTTCCAGCAGTCATGCAGTACCGTGCTGAACGACTTGCAGAGGAACAGATACACGAGCATCTGACGCGGCACAAGCATTCCGAAAACGTGGCGATCAACCATGAAGAAGCCAGTATCGGTTTTCTGCTTTGTGACCTCATAGCAGTATGTACCGTGATGCCCGTTTGTTTTCTTATTGCGTTTCAGATAATCGACCAGCCCCTTTTCACGGAGCCGGTCGATTGTTTTTGCGACTGTAACGGGTGATCTGATACCGCAGTTTGCGGCAATCGTCCGCTGCTTTACGGTCACAATACTGCCGCCTTGCAGTGTAATTCCGAAGGTCGGAAGGCTGCACAGATAAGCGTAAACGCTCAGTTCCTGCGTGTTCAGTCCCAATGTAAAAAGCTTATTGCTTAGTTGAAATAAACTCAAATATCTCACCTCATTAATGTTATATAATAAAAATTTATTTTGAGTGTTGATTTGTGTGCATGATGTATGGTAAAATGAAACCATATTAAATTCTATTCTATTCAACACTTTCAGTATTAAACAATCTTAAGGAGGATTAGTCATGGAAAACATTACGCTTGGAAGCGGCCTGTTTATGGCACTAGATGAAAACGATAAGAAGAACATACCAGATGATTTTTTGAGAGGACAATCACCAACATTTTTGGAGTATTATGATTATTTGCTTCAAGGTGGATTTGATGAACTCGATCATGAGCTACTATCCCTCTTTAATTTATCAAATTGGTGGAGATATTCTGATGATGACATTGTTGGTAATACTCTTCCCTCTTCAGAAAAAGATCGAATCGTAAAAAGTCTCAAACGAGAATATTATCTTGCAAATGCCTACTGTGCCGTAAATGTTTTAAGACGTATATTTACTCAACCGCTTTACGACAGTTTTGTAAAAATGTCGTCCGTGTATTACTCTACATACTACCAAATTCTTAGAGAAATAATGTTTGATATTCATCAGCTTAAGAACATGTATCGGTTTTATGTATTAAAAGACACACATTATATTCATTCAGAAAATGGCGCTATTCATGCTATACCATTACACAATACTTTGCGGCAAGCTCTCTATGGAAATATTTCTTTCCATTCATTTGCTGATTACGAAAGCTGTTCATCTATTGCAATAATCCGTCAAATTATCGAATTAAGAATAAGGCGAGCTATTGGAGTTTTAGCGACTTGTCAAAATAAAAGTGTTTATCCTTTAGCTATGTCCACAGTATTTCAAATTCTAGAGAAATATGATATATCATTTTCTTGTAGGTTAAGCTCAATTAAACTAATCTATGAATGGGGCAATCTATTTATTCACTCTGGCAGAAAGGATTGGGCTTGGATTGCATTTTTCTTAGAGAAGTATTTAAAACCGCTTAGTTTTGGTAATCCGCCAACTGAAAAAGGATTTAACTGTAATGATGGTATTAAGATGTCAAAATCCACTCTTGAAGCAATTCAAAATGATATTCTGGATGATGTCCACAAAAAATTCCCTCAACGAGACTTATATCGATGCGACCCACAATGTGTTTTACTTGACGCTTGAACAGCCTTATGCACAAATGATTGCTAGGACTACAGAGCATTTACCGACCTTAGCAGAATAAATTATTTGTTATTTATACTACACTGATTTGTGTTGACATAAATTCGAGATTATATTAGATCCTTTCCGGAAACCGGATAACCGTTTATTAAGCGGTTATCCGGTTTGTTCACACCTGCCTTACTCAGAATCATCCGGAATAGGACTGCCGATCGTGTTTTCATATGTTTCCTGTGCATCGGCGGCGATTGCCGCCTGACTTGCCGCGCCCTGCACGGCCTGTGCCATCTGCTCCACGCTCAGCGCGTCAACGGCATCTCCGACCAAAGCGAGCAATTCCAGCGCCCGATTGATCTGATCCGTGTCAACGGTTGCGCCCTTCGTCTGCATCTGGGCTATTTTCTTCTTGACTTCCCTTGCCTGAAGCTCTGCGCAAATCGTTTTCAGCCGTCGGATATCCTCTCTGTCCTGCTGGTTTCCCAGCTGAAGTTGCGTTATCTTTTCCGAACGCTTTTGAATCGCGGCTTCCTTGCGCTGAATCGCAAGACGCGCGCCTCGGAGCGAGTATTTGCGGGCATCACCCGCGGCTCCGGTTTCCTGTTTTGCTTCTTCCACCAGTTCAGCTTTCTTCTTTTCTGCTTCATTCATCGTTTTCCTCCGCAATCGTTTTTGCAAGCAAATCCGAGATTTTCTCAGGATATGCAAGACTTCCCTGATCATCACCGAACACGCCGTTTTCCCCGAACATGAATGATCCGGTATAGATCTCTTTCGGGTTCACGGGGCTGACGGTGTTTTTGTTCAGCACGGTCAAAATGTTCTCCTGGTAATAGGCATACGCCGGTGCCAGCCGTACCGTATCATCAAAGGATGACAGTGTTTTCTGTCCGATCACCTTGAAATCTGCGTGAGACACGCAGTTCATAATCGAATGTCCATTTCGACCGCTGCCGTCTACCGCAATCATGCCGCCGACTGTTCCCGCCTTGATGCACTCAACGCGCTCAGCGTCCTTGAATTCACCACAGGAGAAATCCAGCTCATTGCAGTAACAGTTAGAGATTAGCGCACCCTCAGCATCGGTCGTTCCTTCTGCGGCAATACCGCCCGCAGCTGTCTCCGTTTTCAGAATGATGTTCCTTGCAAGGCATCCCTGAATACTGCCGCCGTAGTTGTTCGGCAGCTCGCGTCCTTTTGCATCGTATGCACGCGCACCGGCTGCACTTCCGACCACACCGCCTGCGTTGAAGATATTGCCCTGCGCAGAATAGTAATAGACAGCAGAATCCGTCACCGTCGCAGGTTTTCCGGAAATACCGCCGCAATAGAGATAGTAGTCCGGCAGATCGTTGAAGATGCCGAAGTCCGTCACATAGCAGCCGTCGATCTGACCGCCGATGCCCGTAATCGCGCCGATGCAGTGCTCCGCGTGCTTAGTCGGTTCGACCGGTTCTCCTTCCGGCTCGATGATATTCCCGTCCTCGTCATACTCGATCACATCCGGCGGCACAACTTCCATTGTCGTGACTGCCGGTTCGTTTTCCGTTGTTTCAGCTTCCGGCAGATTCACGGTAATAGACGAATGCGACACAGAACAATGCTCAATCACGGTTTCGCCGGTTTCGTAGACTTGTTCATCCTCCGCGAGATAGTGGTAGTTGTATGCCGTGCAGACCAGAAAACCGTAGTCCTTGTATTCCTCCGAAACGATCGCAGAATTGCGGATATTCACATTCCGAATCACTGCGCCGGATACTGTTTCAAACAGCGGTGCATCCAGATTCTCAATCAAATACCCGCCGCCGTCATACTCAAAATGTTCGGAATCCGGATCTGCTTTCAGCTCGTTGACTGTGCGGATCGGCGTATGCGATGCCCAGACCGGGAACGCAATATCCGCTGTTTGCTTGAAGTATCCGCGTGCCTTTTCCTCACTCATCAGTTCCAGCTGATCGAAATAGTTGATGCGGTACGGATCTTCGCGCGTACCGGAACCGCCGCCGTATTTCACCAGCACGCGGTACAGCTTGGTGTCCACAGTAAAGTCATACGCCTGTCCACCGTAATACTCGATCTTTTTGCCGTTCGGATCGGATGTAAAGCCCCAAGAATAGCCGGGAACATGGGTAAAGAAATCGGTCTTGTCAAATTCCGGCAGCAGGATATTTGCCTTGCCCTTTACGACCGCGCCCTTGAGCTGCAAATCCTCAACCGGCACAGCGGAATAGCTGCGATCAATGGTCACGGTGATTTGTTCGGCATTATCCGCAATCTGTTCCTGCTTCGGGATAATGAGCCCGTCCTCTGCGACATTTGCAGATTCGACTGACGTTTCAGGCAACACCGTACCTCGACCGAAACTCTTGCCAACCGCAAACGCCGCCATAGAAAACAGCATCACACCGCCCGCAACAGCCAGGAACAGAACCGGCGATTTCTTCCGTTTCCGGACAATATCGCCGGTCTTTTTGTCGCGCTTTTCGTTCCGGTCGATCTGCATTTCTCCGCTGCTGACGATCTCTGCTGCACCGGTTTCAATCAGACGGTCAAACCGTTCATTTTCAAGATTCGCCGTGATCTCGATTTCCGTCCGGTAAACGGAATACTCCGCGACCACCACCTTGCTGCGGATGCCCTGTGTGAACAGCCGATACTCCCGCGATTCGACCACCGCCCCCTTTGACAGCTCCGGTACCTCTCCGTCTGCGGCATCCAGAATCAGGAACAGTGTGGTCTCCTGATTTTTGCCGGCTTCCAGCCGCACCTTACAAAAAAACTTCAATTCAATTCCTCCTTTGCGCGCCGCTTCTCCCGCAGCATCATAACTGCACACAGCCCGCCTCCAGCGCCGAGCACGATCAGATCAACCGGATAGAACCGCCATGATTCATCCGTATCCGATGCAGTGGTTTCTTGCGTATTTGCATCAGTTTCCTTTACCTGATGATTCATCACCAGACTGACCAGCAGCGCAATGGACGCGAGAATTGCAAACAGCGTGATTGCGCGTTTCTGCGAGAAATATCCGCGCACTTTCTCTGCGCGTTTCCTGTGTCCCTCAAACATAATCATCCTCCTTCCGGTTCGGTGATCAGGTATTGCTGAATGTTCATCGCCGTCAGCGCCACCCATTGCTTTTCATCTTCCGTGAAATTCAGCACCTGCATAACCTGTTCAGCGGTGTAAAAATTCAGCCCAAAGGAATGCAGTATATGCAGATGATCGCAAGTGTAGTATGGCGTTTGGATAGTCTCCGTCGTGTTGTTGCGTGCGGTTTCTGCTGCCGCTACTTCGCGGTTCAGCCGTGCCTGCATATTCGCGCCGAGTTGTCCGTCAATGTTCAGCCCCCAGATTCCAAACACGCTCGACCAGTTGTTTACCGCCTGCACGAAAAGCGCGTAGGTGCTGTCAACTCGCTGCTGCGCATACGGCTGACCGGCAGCGGGCGTGTTATTATATGCATTTACCGCCGCAACATAGGCATTGCTGCACGGAACAACATTTCTGTTCCAATCATCACGCCGAAGAATCGCAGCCTCCAGCTCGCTTTGTGCCGTTGCGCGCGCCGGATTCGGTTCTTCCCGGTAATGCACAGAACAGTTTGCATCCGGACATTCCTGATTCTGGTACAGGGTTTCGGTAACCGTCATCATGTCCGCAACAATCAGGTCAAAGACATTCTGCGTATAGCTGACCGGGTACAGTACGCCCTGCGAGCCATGCGCTTCATTTTCCTGCCGTTCCAGATACACATACGCAATCGCGATGCCTTCCGCCTCGCTGATACTTAACTTCCAAGCGTTTTTGAGCTGCGTTTTACGAGCAGGAGTCGCAAGCGAGGTCTGGTATTCCGCGGGCGGTTCGTTGCGCCGTAGATACACCGTGTCGTTGTGCGGCATATCCGAAGTGTTGAAAACAAGCGCGTCAATTTTATCCGTGTATTCGCGCTTTTTCGCATTCACCGCTGTTTCAAACAAGCCCTTCGCTTCCGTGATTTCCTCCGGAATATCCTCGCCGACCGCGACCGGTGTTGCATACGCCTGATGCTGTGCGTTGTTGTCCTGCGCAGCAACGCCGGTCAGAATAATCAGCAGCGTCATGAGCAGATACAGCACCAGCCCGATTGCCAGAATCGCCCATGTGACCGGTGAAATCAGGATTGCGACTGTGTGAACGATCAGACCGTGCAGCACATTTACCGTGACTTTTGCCGCATGAACGGACTTCTTCGCGGTATCTCTTGCTGTCCTGATCGCCCGTCTGCCTTTCCTGGCGGCATCCGCTCCGAGTCGCACACTCTCCGCACCGGTGTCTGCTGTATCATGCAGATTGACCTTCCGCACGGTGCATCACCTCGCCGAATTTCGTTGTAATAATGCGGTAAATGTCAGTATCCGTCGGGAAACTGTTGTCGAACGGGATAACGCCGTAATCACCGGCGTAGATCATGCCGCAGCCCGCGCCGACGCCGTTCAGATAGGTGTCCATCGTTTCTTTCGGGATATGCAGCAGATTTGCAAGCTGTTCGCGGTCCGTTTCATTTTGTCCGAGCATGACCACAAACTGCGTATTGGAGATCATCGTTCTTGCCAACTCGGAGCGCAGCAGGTCGTCAACATTCTGTGTAATACCGCACGGCACGCCGCCCCATTTACGGGCTCTCTTGTAAAGCTCATAGAAGAAATTGGCGGACTGTTCCGACTTGAACAAAAGATAGAGTTCATCACAGAAAATCTGTGTTTTAATCCCTTTTGCGCGGTTTTTCGCCACCCTGTCCCAGATGTTTTCAAGAACGATCATCATGGAGAGTGTCTGCATATTCTTGCCGAGCTCCTTGATGTCGTAAGCCACGATCCGCTTGTGGATATTCACATTGGTTTCATGCGCAAACACATTCATCGAGCCGTGAACATAGAGATGCAGCGTCTGCCGCAGATACGCCGCAGCCGGTCGGGTTTCTTCCGTTGCTTCCTGCTCGTATTTCAGCAGCTCATCGTAATACTCTTTCAGCGTCGGCTTTGGATAATTGCGGTACGCGCTGTGCATCACGCTGTCGATGATCGTTTTCTGAATCGGCGTGATCTCCGCATCGCCCATGATTGCACTGAAAAAGGAAAGCAGAAAATCCAGTTTTGCCTTGACCGGATTGTACTCTTTATCGTCCGCATCAGGGTTTTCGGTCAGATCAAGCGGATTGATGTGCGTGCCGCTGTTCTCAGACATATAGATGACTTCGCCGCCGAGCAGCTCGACAAGTGCTGCGTACTCGCGCTCAGGGTCAACAATAAGAATTTCATCGTTCTGCGAAAGATAGATATACAAAATCATGAGCTTTGCCAGCATGGATTTACCTGAACCGGGCATACCGAAGATAAAGGAATTCGGGTTGTTAAGCCGCATACGGTCAAACAAGATAACGGAACGAGACAGCCGGTTCTGCCCGAAATAGATGCCGTTCTCGTGCATGAGCTCGCGGGACTGGAACGGCATGAAGATTGCCGTGCTGTCGGTGTCGAGCGTGCGGCGCACCTGTAAGTTCTGCTCCTTGTCAATGCCGCAGGAATTGCCGATCGGCAGGCAGGAATCGAACGCGACTTCCTGCCGCAGCGGGGCGGTAGACATTTCGATCTGTCGCCCGCGCAGGACGGTATTGATTTTGTCTGTTGCCGATTTCAGGTCGTCCATACTGTTCGCAAGAATCATCATCAGGAACTGCACGCGCGTCATTTTGACGTTATGACCTTGCAGCTTTTCCAGATATGCTTTTGCTTCGAGCTTGTCCGTTTCCAGCGCCGTGCCTTCGATCGGATCAATGTACGCGCCCTTTGCGGTTTCAACACTCTTGCGTTTTTTCGTGAGCTCCTCCTGTTTCATATCTGTCAGCTTCCGCTGTACCAGCTTCAGCGCCTCTGCCTGATCAACAAAGTCGATGTTCTCGGAAATAACGGTTTGCAGATTCAGCTCCAGCAATTCCGGGTACAGATTGTCCGTGACTTCGGAGCCAAGCCGCTTGATATAGATACAGCGGGCATATTTGTCGCCGATCATGAACCAGTCTTTTTTGAACTCGAAACTGTCCGGGCAGCAGAGTTGTTTCTCCGCCTGACGGTCGAATTCTGATCGGGATACCGGAGCAATCTCTTTGTTTGGATCGCAGAGAATATCTGCCATGAGCCTTACACGGTCATTGGCTGTCAGGGGTATCGCTCTTGTCCCGATCACGGCAAGACTGCGGTTCAGCCGCTGCTCAAAGTTATACAGCCGGGTGTTTGCAGTTTCAAAGTCCACCGCTGCCACCGTTACTGTGATGATCTTCCGACATTCCAACCCTTTCTGTCCGTCCATGATCTTGCCTCGTATGACAGAATTAAACTCCTGCCGCTGGTGATCGTGACCGTCACCGCGGGCATGGAGCATCAGGCTCTCTGAGTCGGCTGTGTTCATCGGCAGATTGACGAGCGAAATCTGTACCGAAACCGTGCTGTCGTAATTGTTCAGCAGTTCGGAATACTGCCGCAGTTTCACTTCCTGCTCATCCTCGGTCAGCACGGAATAATTAATGTCCTCGACCAGATACGATTTGCTGTAAAGGTTCACGGTCTCACGCCCGACCTTAACATTCGCCGCGTTCATCATCACATGATTGCTGACAAAACGTTCATAAGGCAGTGTCTGAATTGTCGTTCGTTTCCGCCTGCCAAAGAAGCGCCTGAAAAAAGAAATCATTTCATCACCTCCGTAATCTCATAGTCGCCGTTTGCAATGCGCTGCCGAACGATTTCTTCCTCGATCATTTCTTCATGAATCTGCTGAAAAATGCCGTCCGCATCCTCATAAACACGTTCCTGCGGATTGAACCACATATTGCATAACGCTTTGACGAGCTCCTCAAAGCGCATCCCGTGGAATATGAAGAAGCCGAACGCAAAAAACGGTATCACAGCAGCAATAACAAACCACGGTAATACATCGGCGGAGATACGTCCGCGTCCGAATATTGCGATCGGTACACCGACCAGAATCGCACCGGCGATTGAAAAGAACTGCCGTGCCGACAGTCCGAATACCAGCTTGGATTTGTATTCCTGAATCTCCGCAGGAATCTTCATAGATAACATGGCGCACCTCCTTTATGCCGCACCGCAGATTTTTTTCGCCCAGTTGCCGGATTTCATTACGCCCAAACCCAGCGAAATCAAGGCAATAAACTGAATCAGTTTCAGCGATGAAAGACCGGAAGTATGATTGGCGAAATACTGCGCAACAGCGAGATATACAATGAACATGACAACAATCACCGCGATCTGAATGACTGTTGCAATATAGTTTTTGATGAAGCTCTTTGCCACATCATGCGTGGTATCCGAGGCAAAAGTTGCGATTGGCAGCGGCGCGAAGATCGTATATACGGAAAGCTCAAACAATCGTCCGATCGTCACCACAAAGATCATGTAGGCAATTGCCTTCATCGCAAGGAAATACGGTTGCCAGAGGATGATCTCGATAGTCGGGTTAAAGGTCAAAGCCGTGGTTGGATTGCCGAAAGCATGATCTTCAAACTGTACGGATGTACCCGACGGAAAAACAGCGTGCGGATAGAACATTTTGACCGCATCCTGTGAAATAATGTAGGTGTAGCTGTGCCGTGTTTCGCCCGCTCCGACGTGCTCCCAGAACTTGATCCATCCCTGATACCAGTGATCAGCCTGCACCACATCTTTCAGCAGTGATTCGTCGATAGAAATACTGTAAGTCACTTTGTTTCCGGCTGGCAGGAAGTCCATAGTTGAGCTTGTCGCCGCGCGGTTGATCGTATTGAAACCCTTGTAGATATACTCGATAATCAGGTCTGCATTCTGCACGACCTGTTTCACGACAATGAGTTTTACAAGGAAGATCAGGATATTCTCCCATTTGCTTGACCATTCAAAGTTTGTGGTCTTGCGAAAAAATTCAACCATCAAAAGCAGGACAGCAACAATAAGTGCGAGGTTCTGTGTTGCAGTCCGTATTGCGCCGCCGATTGCTCCGGCGCTGCCGCCCACGCTGTTTACAACGGTGTACGGCGAAACCTGTGTAAACCTGAACGCGCTTTTGAGAATTTCGTTTGTTTCATCGACATTTTCTGTAATCGTCGCGTACACATCCTGAACATCGTTGTTAAAGATGTCCGCGTGTGCGTCCAGCGGAAAAAAGATGTTCATGATACCGGCGACTATGATAAAAATGAAGATATTGCGGTGAAACCGCCGCAATTTTCCTTTCGGGGATAACAGTGCTGTTTTCCCCTTTGTTATCACACGCATATGATAATCACACTCCTTTGTATATCGCATTTCGAGACGGTCCTTCGCTGATCTGTGTCTCCGGATATTGACATATCGGCGGCTGTGCTGTATAATCATAGTAAACAAATTCCGAGTTCAGGGTGATACTATGAATTATCTTAAAAATCTTTATAATGTTACAGCAATGCTTTTGTTATATTCAAATCAAATGAAAGAAAATGATTATTCAACTGTAATATCCCGATATATTTATGAAAATACATATCATTGGGAAAGAAATACTGAACAGAAGATTGTTGACATAATAGGAATACTTTTATCGTTGGAAAGAAATGCTGTCCCAATTTCTAAAGAGAGCTTTGAAATATTAAAGAAAACTCTATTATCCATTTCAGACGAGTATTTACTGAAGCATTTTTCCGGAAACGATGTAAGTATTATGAGATCTGACATTCAAGTTGCAAAATCTGTAATCAAGTATTATGATAAGGCCGCTAAATACTGATCACGCAAAAATGTACCATCAGTATTCCTTCATCTCGAACGCTTTGATCAGATCGAAATAAGAAATCTTCTGTGAACCTTGCGGTAAAATCGCCGCAGTTTTTCTTTCGGGGATAACAGTGCTGTTTTCATACGATACCCCCCTTTATACAAATGTGTGCAGGATTCCCGACACAGACACCACGATTGCACCGGCAGCGAATGTTTTGAGCGCGGCAACCTTTCCGACTGCGTTGTTGTCCTTGATCGAAAAGCCAAACATCACCGCACCGACCAGTGTACCCGCGGCACCGACACGCCTTGTCCAGCGCCCGATGAACAGCAGGATATTCTGGAAAATTGTCTCCGCATTGGTTGTCGCCAACTCAAAGATATCGAGATTGGCGATTGCCGCCTGAATCATAAAGCCGGATACCATTGTGAGCAGCGCGGGGAGCTGATCTCTTGTTTCATCGGCTTTGATCGAAAGCGCAAACTTGATCGCGCCGATAAAAGCAACCAGCCCGCCAATACGCGAAATCCATGTACCGAAAAAGGTCAGTCCGGTCTGCGCCAGATATGTGGGGTTTTCGGGAGCGCCGGTGTTCGGGAGAATCGCTGCGATCATCGGTAAGATATTCATATTTGGCGTCCTCCTTCTTGGGCTAAGCCCGCCCCGCACAGAGCGGGGCAGACCAGCCATACGGTTTAGCTGAACAGATCAAACATACTGGATGCGGCGCAGAGCGCGGCGACAATAAATCCAGCGATCATTGTGATCAGACCGGCCTGCTTCTGCTCGGCATCGTTATTCTTGATTGCCAGCGCGAACATGATTGCGCCGACGAAAGCGACCATCATGCCGATGCGGCGAATCCAGGTGATGAAAAACTCGATCGTGGACTGATACGCCGCCTCAGAGCTGCCGCCTGCGGCGAATGCCGTAACCGCGGTGAGCGAGGTCACAACAGCGATCGTAAACAGCACGGTAAAGACCTTCACAAACTTCTTGTTCTTCTGGTTCATCAGTTTCATTACACATTCTCCTTTTTAGTCGTTAAAAGTATGTCCGAGAATACTCGGATCTCCGATTCCTTCCGTTACATCAGGGAGTTCTTCTGCGGTTGTCAGGATGCGAACTTTCACATCGGAATGAGTCAGATCGACATTTTGATCCGGGTTTTCTTCAGGATCGCCGTACTGTATGTCGATTTCAAATTCATCCGATTCAGCTGGAATTGATATTTCGCCATCCTCGTCAATCACAGCGGGGGCAATCTCGGTTTCTTCATCTTCGTATTCCTCCTCTTTGTTTCTGATTGCTTCGCCCATATCCCGGCTCTCGATTTCATCATCGGGAATACCGTAATAGTGGGTGTTTTCGGCATAAGTTTCACTGTCAGCAACAGAAGATATTTCTGAATCCATGTCCAGAATATCCTCGTAGCTTGTAGGGATTTCTTCGGCAGTCACGACCGATTCCGGAGCCTTGTAGATGACAGTATCCGGCTTTTCTTCCGACTTTGCCGCAGCAACGGCAGCTTTATACTGTTGAATCGCCTTTGATCGCTGCGCTTTCTGTTCCGCCTCAAACTCCGCAACAGATACCGAACGAATCTGCGTAATATCTGCACGGTTTGCATCGTCAGCAAGACCGGTAAAGCGGAAATTCGGGTGATCGAATGCCGGATACTTTGCAGCATAGACCGGATCTTTAGATCGTATTATGACAATGCAATCGCTGATCGGCATGGTTGCAAGCTCATTTTGCTGCATTAGCTCTCTGCCGAGGATTGAATTATTCTCGGAAGTGCTGCTTTGCTTGCCCTTTGTCCGGTTTTGTCCCTTGACATCAATCGTTTCCTTTCCGAGCTGTTCCGAAATGGATTTGAGCGTGGTTTCCTCCTTTCCGCCCAGAAAGATCGTAGAATCGCAGTTTCCGGTAATGACCTCCCAAGTCTTTTCGTACCGCGCCTTGAGCTGAGCGAGGTTCTGAATAATCACATTCAGGCTCATGCCCATAGACCGGACAAATGCGATGACCTTGTCAAAGTCCGGAATCTGCCCGATATTGCTGAATTCGTCCATGATGCACCGCACATGACAAGGCAGCGTCCCGTGGTATTTGAAGTTCGCACGATTGGAGAGCGCGTCAAAAAGCTGCGTATACATCATGGATGCGAGGAAGTTGTAGGTGGCGTTGGTAGCGGATATGATGATAAAAAGCGCAGTCTTCTTATCGCCGAGCGTTTCCAGATGCACATTGTCACAGCAGGTCAGGTTTTTGAGGTTCCGCAAATTGAACCAGAAGGTTTTTACATTCGCGCTGGAAACGAATGACTGTCCGGTTTCCTCCGGTGCATTTCGGATTTCCTTATACAGCCGGTATGCCAGCGTATCCGGCTTGCGGCGCTGCAATTCCAGAAACTCACGGTCAAGCGGACAAAGGAAACCTTTTTCCTGCCTCTCCGCAAATGCTTCATCGGATTCACCGGGATTCTGCGTCAGAAAGAACCCGTCCGGCTTCTGCGAACCCTGCGGCGGATATTGCAGCCCGCGCATCTTCTCCGTGATTGTGTAGAAATTGAGGTTTGTCTCATCGCGTGTGCCGGGAATGATTTTTCCGTTCTCATCGAACAGCGCATCATATTCCGACTGTTCAATCAGCAGAAACATCAGCGCCAGCAGTACGGTTTGTCCCTTTTGGCTCCAGAAATCGTCCTTTTCGCCGTCGCCCTTTGTTGCCTGAAACAGCACATCCGCCATTTTCTTGACATTGTCCTCGCAGAGATCGCCGTTGTGATCATAGATGTAATGGAACGGGTTATAGTTGTTGGAATGCTCCATCTGAATCGTGTTGAACACGCGGACTTCGTAGCCCGCTTCCTGCAGCAGCTTCACTGTCGCCTGATAAATCTCGCCTTTCGGATCGGTGATGACAAACGAGGTATTGAGCTGCAAAATATTCGTAATAACCCAGAACAGCGTTTTACCGGAGCCAGAACCGCCGATTACCAGCGTGTTCAGGTTCAGCCGGTGTTGCTTCGTGTTCAGAGCAAGGTATACATCCTTCGCCAGCACGATGTTGTAATCGACTTCGGCACATACGAACTCGCCCTTTTCATCATAGAGATATTTGCCGTTCTCATCCCGCAGCGCCAGCAGATACGGCTTTTTCTCCTTCTCCGCCAGCGCACGGACTTCCTTTTCATCCGCCCACTTCGCAGAGCCGTGCTCCGTGCCGCGCCGATGCAGACGCTTCGGTTCCTCGCTGTACTTATACAAAGCAAAGATACTGATAACGCAAATACCGACAAACAGCATTTTCGGAACATAGCCGTCTTTTTTCGTAATTGCGGAAAAGATCACCGCCGGATGCGAGAGAACATAATGAAGTGCCGGACTGATCTTGCTGCCGTCGATCGAACCGTCTGCTCCGAGGGCGTAATCGAACGCTGCGCCAAGAATGACACAGCCAATCAATAGCACAACCCCGATCACGCAAAGCACGATCAGGGTTGTTCGGTCTATTTCCTTTTTCGGGTGCGGGACTGTCAGCTTTTGGCTCATCTTCTCGCCCCTCTCGGCGCGGGCTTCGGCATATCCGGAATCTCAGGAGCATCCGGTACAGGCAGATCGGGCTTGGCTTCAGGAACAGGAGTTTCTGTATGAAGTTCATCCAGTACATTGCCGTCCGGATGCAGCTCGTGACCGTTGCCGTGTGCGGCAATAACTTCTGCTTCCGGCATTTTACCGGCTTCTCTGAGCATATCTGTATCTGCGAGATACTGCTCGTATTCCTCCTGCGAACGGAAGGTCAGCACCGCATCTTTATCCATGCCTGATGCTTCGAGCATATCTGCTTTGAGTGCCATCCATGCGCTTTTGCCGTCCTCTCCGCGTACAGGCTTGCCGTTCGCGTCCGTTGTTTCCGCGTCCGTGAACGCTGCGAGCTGCTTTCCGCCATCGCGAACAGCATAATCATGAACCACACGCGAGCCATTGTGTCCTCCTTCCACCACAATATGTTTCTGCGGTTCCGCTGCGCTGCACACGATCATCGTGTCGATTGCGCGTTCCTCCCGGTCGGTCAGGTGATTCATCGCGGTATTGAAATCCGTCTGCTGCGCCTGTACCGCAGCGACACGATCTTTCACTGCGTCCACGCGGATTTCCTGCGCTTTCTCGACCATCGTTTCCGCCGTCTGTGGGGACACGCCGAGACCGGCGATCTTCTCTGCCGCTTCCTGACGGTCAGCGGTGGAGAGAACCACAGACGCTTTGCCGTAGGCGACTGTCATGGAGTTTTGACGGACTTCCTCAATCCGCAGCACAGTCTCCGGACTCTGCGCCTCCGCCTTGCTGTAAACCTCCTTTGCCATAGATTTTGCATCCGCTTCGCTCATACCGGCATCCATATACATCGCCGAAAGAAAATGCAGCGTGCGCTTCTTGTCCGACAGCGTGAAGTCCAGTTTCTCGGTCTGCTCATGCGGGATAGAGTCGCCTTTGTCGGTGATCTCCGTAGACCGGAACACGGGATTGACCGTGAAGCTGTCCTTGCCAGTGCGCTGAATGCTGTTCTCCACGGAATCCAGAGGCTTCTGCTTCGTGACATACTCCGTACCGCTCGCGCCGGTATACTTGTGCTCGATGATCTTCTCCGGCTCGAAGTCTTCCATCTTGAATGTTCGGTCAGCGGATAAGAGAGCCGTATCCTGTCGGGCATAGAAGTCTGTCACACGGTCAGCCTTGTCTGTCAGGGCATCAAGTGTTCTGCGGTCGGTGATGCCGAGCTGTTCGGTCAGCAGGCTGCGCATTTTTGCCCGCGTCATGTTCTGCGGCTCCAGTACGGCATATTTGCCGGACTGATCGCAGAAAACAACACGCGGCTTTTCGTCCTTTTTCGGCTGGACATACCAGCAGCCGAACGGCTTGGCGTGCAGGCTTTCGCCCTCCAGCGTGACATTACTTTCAATGCGGGAGAACTCATTTTGTGCGCTGTTGCTGAAATACCGCTCCTTCTGCTTGCCTTTGAGCGCTTCCTCACCGAACTTTGCCGCAGCCAGATCAGCCTTGACCGGATCATAGCCGAACTGCGTCTGAATCTGCTGAGATACAGCTGCCTTATCCGGTATCTGATCGAAAGAGACCTCTCTGCCGGAATGCAGATCTTTCAGGGTATAAAAGCCGTTTTCGTCCTTGTCAAAGGAAAACTGCTTTTCGATTTCTTTGCACTTGGTGACAAATTCCTCGCGGACAATGCGCACAGCGTCCTGATGCTTCACATCATGCAGGCAATACTGGTCACCGCTTTTGGTCTCCACGAACACCGCCGGAAGATCATGGGCTTTCAGCATCGCGGTCAGGTGGGGAACTTCCCATGGCTGCACCTTGAAATTGCCGAGTGTTTCCGGCTGTGCGGCGATCTTTTCCTTCACGCACTCCGTGCAGATCTGCTTGAAAATGGGCAGATCACCGCTGCGGACATTCGCATAAAGGTTGTTTTTTCCTTTTTCGCCGGAGAAAGCAATGGGAATGCCGTACTTCTTCGCGGTGCGGGCAATCGCCTTGCGATCCTCCTGTGAGAAGCCGTGCTGCGAAACAGACAGCGCTTCGCCGGTCTCTCTGGCGTTTTCGGCAAGGTCTTTCAGCATGACTTCTCCGGGCTTGATTCCGGTCAGGTTGGTTGCCGATACATTCGGAGGCTTGGTCTTTTCCGGAGCCTGACTGCCGCCTTTTGAAGCCTTCATCTGTGCCTTGGCTCTGGCGCGGTCGTGCTCCATGCCGAGCAGCTCGCGGAACAGCCTGCCAACCGAATCCAGCACAGATTTGAATGCGGAGAGCGCCGCTTCTGCTGCTTTTTCTGATACCTGCATGGATACGGCAGTCACATCTTCGCTCATGTTCAATCTTCATCCCTCCTGTCAAACGGGTATAAAAATAGCCCGGTATTATAATAGTAGATAGAAATTGCGCATCATAATACCGGGCTTGAAAAGAAATATTCAGTTGTCAAGGTGCATTTACCGGCAAGAATTTGAACTGTATGCAGGAGCAAATTTGCCGGTAGAAGTATGCGGTCAGTCATTCTCAGTCGGATAGAATAGCTTTTCCGTCTCGTCTGCCTCCACAACGGTCAGCACCAGAAGCTGGGGCTCATGCCGGTTGTAGGTGATGAGCGGTGCGCATTCGTCATCCACCAGCACTCCGCAAACCTGCGGGAGCATATCCTCGGTCAGAATGAACACGGATTCTTCCATCGGCGCATCCTCATCATAATTGTCGGGCTCAAACACGCCGGGAATCTCATACGGGTTGAAATCCGGGCAGCTGTCGATGTAGCGCTGAAGGCTG
>JAFWVK010000054.1 GCA_017518255.1 Oscillospiraceae bacterium | reverse complement strand
TTGCAAATGAATGGGCAGATGAAGAAGGCGAAGCACACATTACCGAAGAAGAGTTTTATTCGCTATTAGTTCCGGAAGGTATAGATATGAGGAGCACCGGTCGGTATATCGTATACTATTCGGACGGAGGAGCATTCGGCGGTCATTCCGTAGAAGTAAGCGGTAATTCAAAGGGACCTACTAAAGCTCAAATAACCGGCTGACAAATTCTGATTTAGCTAATAAAACAAGAGTGTGCTGAAAAAACCGGCACACTCTTTCCATAGAGGGTGATACCATGAACAAACTCGATTTTCTGATAAACTATCTTCTTTCCGAAAGAAAAGATGTGGGCAATATCCGTATTTCCGATGATAACGCCGACAAGTTCCGTCTTTACAGAAGCCTTGTGAATATCCGTCCTGCGGAGAAAGCCGATGACAGCTTTCTGCAAGCGGAGGACGAATATCTCACGGCACTGACCGAAAGAAAAGGCATCACCGATACTGCGGACTTAACGCCCGCAGAGGACGGCATTTATCTCTGGCAGGGCGATATTACCACGCTGAAATGCGGCGCAATCGTCAATGCCGCCAATTCGGGAATGACGGGCTGCTGGCAGCCGTGTCACAGCTGTATCGACAACTGTATCCACACCTTTGCGGGAGTGCGGCTTCGGTATGAGTGCGGTCAGATCATGCAAGCTCAGGGACATGAAGAACCCACAGGCAAGGCGAAGATAACAAAAGCCTATAATTTACCCTGCGACTTTGTGATACACACCGTCGGCCCGATCGTGCAGGAACGGCTCACCGATGAGCATTGCAGACTGCTGGAAAGCTCCTACAAAAGCTGTCTTGACCTTGCCGTACAGAACGGCATCGGCAGTATCGCTTTCTGCTGCATCTCCACAGGAGTATTCGGTTTCCCGCAGAAAGAAGCAGCGGAGATCGCTGTCCGAACGGTACGGGAATATCGTCAGAAACACGATATACAAGTCATTTTCAACGTGTTCAAGGAGGAAGATTATGAGATATACAAAGGATTACTCGGCGGAAATTGAACGCCTGAGAAAAGAAATACAAACTGCCGATGCAATGATAATCGGTGCGGGTGCAGGGCTTTCCACTGCGGCAGGCTTCACCTATTCGGGTGAGCGTTTGCAGAAATACTTTGCCGATTTCGTTTCAAAGTACGGCTTTAAGGATATGTATTCGGGCGGCTTCTATCCGTTTCCGACACTTGAAGAACAGTGGGCGTACTGGTCACGCTATATTTACATTAACCGATATCTGGATGCGGACAACGGCACATACAAGCGGCTGTTTGAGCTGATGAAGAACAAGGACTATTTCGTGCTGACCACGAATGTCGATCATCAGTTCCAGAAGGCGGGCTTTGACAAGCGCCGGCTGTTCTACACGCAGGGCGATTACGGGCTTTGGCAGTGCAGCGAGCCGTGTCACCAAAAGACCTACGATAACGAGGAGACTGTCAGGGCGATGTTTGAACAGCAGAAAGATATGCGCATCCCTACCGAACTGATACCGCACTGCCCTGTCTGCGGAAAGCCCATGAGCATGAATCTTCGGGCAGATGATACCTTTGTCGAGGATGAAGGCTGGCACAGAGCCGCTGAGCGGTACGATGAATTTATCCGCCGTCATGAGGGTATGCACGTTCTGTTTCTTGAACTCGGCGTCGGCATGAACACGCCCGTTATCATCAAGTATCCGTTCTGGAAGATGACCTATGCAAACCCGAAAGCCGTCTATGCCTGCCTGAACTTCGGTGAAGCTTATGTTCCCGATGAGATCGGGGGGCAGAGTATCTGCATCAACGGGGATATTCGGGAAGTGCTGAACAGGATAGACGAAAAGTAATTTTATACTGTCAATTCCGCAAAGAGCAGGAAAACCGCTGTCCTACCAAATAATTTTCCATAACGAGCTTTTCTCGAATTTTAAATATTTACGCATTATCGCCTGCTTTCACACTTTCAGCATTGAAAATCGACATAAAATCGGGAATAGAAAGCAGCAAAGAACAACAGAAAACTGCTCAATGGGAAATGAACCGGAAGGGCAGCAGCGCGATTCCGCGTCGATCATGGAGTTCCGGTATATATACAGTTTGGATGAAATCACATGACAATTCAAATGCACGAAGCTGAGCCGGTGATTTGCCGGTTCAGCTGTTTGCTGTTAACGGAGAATCGCCCATTGGGAGATCACCGCTTGAAACCGCGCCGCATCTGTGATATAATAGAAAAAAAGGGGAGGTGCGCTTATGCCGTTTCAGATCATCCGCAATGATATCACAAAAGTGTGTGCCGATGTGATTGTCAACACCGCAAACCCGAAGCCGCAGATCGGCAGCGGGACGGACAGCGCGGTCTATGCCGCAGCCGGCGCCGATGCGCTGCTCGAAGCGCGAAAAAAGATCGGTGACATTGCGCCGGGGCAGGCGGCGGTCACGCCGGCATTTCATCTGCCTGCGAAATACATCATTCACACGGTCGGTCCGGCATGGCTGGACGGGCAGCACGGCGAGAAAGATATCCTCCGCGCCTGCTATGAAAATTCTCTTGCACTTGCCGCAGAATTGAAAGCTGAAAGTATCGCATTTCCGCTGATTGCGACCGGCGTTTACGGCTTTCCGAAGGACGAAGCACTGAATATTGCACTCTCGGAGATCGGCAAATTTCTGCTGACGCATGAGATGCATGTGATTCTGGTTGTGCTCGGAAAAGAGGCATTTGCGCTTTCTGAAAAGCTTATGGGCTCGATTGACGCATATCTCGACGAGCATCAGGTCAGAGAGCTGGAAAACGCAGAGTATGCAGAAGAAAAAATTCTCGAAGGATACCGACGCCGCCGCGCTGCGCAGCAGTATGCAAACGCGCCTGATTCCGGCAGCGGTCAGACACTCGAAGAAATGCTCGGCAGCGCGGGCGACACCTTCCAGCAGCGGCTGTTCGGGCTGATCGACGCAAGCGGCATGGACGATGTGACGGTCTATAAAAAAGCGAATATCGACCGCAAGGTGTTTTCCAGCATCCGCTGCAAAACGGACTACAAGCCGTCAAAGAAAACAGCAGTCGCCTTTGCTGTCGCGCTGAAACTGCCGATGCAGGAGATGCTTGATTTACTGGCGTGCGCAGGCATCACGCTCTCAAAGAGCGACAAATTCGATCTGATTATTGCATACTGCGTGCGAAACGGCATTTATGATATTTTCGAGATCAATGCGGCGCTGTTCAAATACGGACAGCCGCTGCTGGGCGCATAACGGCAAGCGGTTTATTTGTCGTGTGACAAACGACCGCTTTTCTTTGGAAATGTGCTATAATAGGATCATCAAAGAAAAGGAGGGATCCGGCATGATCGGAGCAATGTTAGGTGATATGATCGGCGCGCCCTATGAGTTTGACCGGGGCGACAAAACCAAGAATTTCCCGCTGTTTGGCAGGGGAAACAATTTCACGGACGATTCCGTGATGACAATTGCCGTCGCGGAGGCACTGATGAATGCACGCGGCAAATCCGATGACGGGATCAGGGCGGCGCTTGTCCGCTCCATGCAGAAATGGGGCAGACGCTATCCGGATGCAGGCTACGGCGGACGGTTTATCCGCTGGCTGTTTACTGAGAATCCCATGCCGAACAACAGCTTCGGCAACGGCTCTGCGATGCGCGCATCGGCGGCGGGCTGGCTATTTGATGACCTCGAAACCACGAGGCATACGGCGGCGCTGACGGCAGATGTTTCACATAATCATCCGGAGGGCATCAAGGGCGCAGAGGCGACTGCCGCGGCAATTTTCCTTGCGAGAACCGGCAGCAGCAAGGCGGAAATCAAGGCGTATATTGAGCGGGAATTCGGCTATGATCTGTCCAGAACCTGCGCGGAACTCCGTCCGACAAACCGCATGGACGAGACCTGTCAGGTGACAATGCCGCTGGTATTTGCTGCGTTTCTGGAAAGCACGGATTTCGAGGATGCCGTGCGGAATGCGGTTTCGCTCGGCGGCGATACGGACACGATCGCCTGCATTGCCGGCAGTATTGCGGAAGCGTTTTACGGCGTACCGGAGGACATTGCCACAGAGGGCAGAAATCGTCTGCCGGCGGATATGCTTGCAGTTTTGGAACGGTTTGATGCGGAAACCGCACGCACCGCAGATAGCGGCAGTGCATCTGACAAATCCCGTATATCCTTTGTGATCGGTGACATCACGCAAATGAACGCGGATGCGATTGTGAATGCCGCGAACAAATCGCTGCTCGGCGGCAGCGGTGTAGATGGTGCAATTCATCGGGCAGCGGGACCGGATTTGCTTGAAGAATGCCGGAAGCTGCACGGCTGCAATACCGGCGAAGCGAAGATCACCGGCGGTTACCGGCTGAAAGCGAAATATGTGATTCACACGGTCGGACCGGTATATAATGCGCGTGATTTGCAATGCGAAACGCTGCTGCACGCCTGCTATGTCCATTCGCTGGATCTCGCAAAACAGTATCATCTGCATTCGGTCGCATTTCCTGCGATTTCGACCGGCGTTTACGGTTATCCCAAGAAAGAAGCTGCCGCAGTCGCGCTTGCTGCAATCTCTGAATGGCTTTCTGCACATCCGGATTACAGCATGGACGTCATCATCGTCTGCTATGATGCGGAAATGTACGGTGTATATCAGTCGCAGGCACGATTTGAATAGGCATCATTCCGCTTGGATTTAACAGCAATGCTGTCTGATTAAGCTGCGCAAAAAAGAGGAATTCGCCGTATGCGGTGAATTCCTCTTTTCTTGCTTATTCCGCCCTGCGGATTTCGTCTCCGGATGTCTCATCAGGCTGCTTATGCCGCGCAATGAGCATGGAATGCAAGGCGTTTTCAGAGTTCACAAATGGTCAGATGATCGCAATCGTTCAGCTGATTTTCCGCAGCGCAGACGCAGACAGCGCCTTTTTCTGCAAATGCATCCCATACCGCACAGGAGGCGAGCAGGGTATCTCTTGTCGTACCGAGCATCTGCCGGCGCTCTGCCGTCATTTCCTCTTTTGTACGTTTTGTAAACCAGAGCCGGTCAGCCATAAAGCCGGCACTGCTCGGCGAAAGCAGCGGGTCCTCGTCATTGACCGTTGAAATGATATATCCGCCGAGCGGTTCCCCGCCGGCACAGAATTCGCGGATGAAATCCGAAAGCCTGCGGTTTGCATCAAGTGAATCTGCCGGAGTGGGGTCGCGGTAGGAAAATGAGAACATGGTGCTGTCGCGGCGGATTTGCAGACCGGTGCCGTAGGCGCCGCCCTGTACGCGAACCACATTCCAGAGATAGCTCAGGGAGAGAATCTTCGCAGCGACGCGGTATCCGCCGTCAAATTCAGGTTCATTCGCTCCGAGCTGATACGCCTGAACCGCAAAGCCGATCTGTGCGGGAATCCGGCAGCCCATGCGGTCGGGTAATTCCATTGTATACTTTGCGGCATCCGGTACGGATGTTCCCGCCGGAAATACGTCCAGAATCTTTTGAATATCGCGGTCAGCCGATGCCGTTACGCCGGCAGTCAGTCTTGCCTTGCAGCAGGTTTCACGCTGTACGCGCTGCATCAGTGCGGAAAACCGGTCGAATTCTGCGTCAAAGTTTTTGACCAGCTTGTGCACGCTTTGCAGGGCGGTATAACCTGAAAGGGCATCCCGAACGGCATTGGCAGCCGAATAGCGGGAGAGTGCCGCGCTCATGCCGAGCGCGTGTCCTGCCATGATTCCGACCTGTTTGCCTCGTTCGTCTGTCTGAATCATCATTTCACGGATTTTGTCTTTCTGCGTGAAATCGGTCGTGAGAAGCACTTCTTCGAGCAGCTTTACTGCGTCTTCATACCGGTCTGCGAGGAAGCTGCACCGCACGGCAAAAAACGGCGTACAGGTTTCCTGCTGATTTTTCACTGCGGTCACCTCCACGGAGGTTTCGAGCCTGCCCACCGTGTTTTTCAGGACCCGCTGGAGCTCCAGCGCGGAATAGTGTGCGGTCGGAAGCTGCCCGAACAGATTGCCGATATGCGTCAGAACGGAAAGCTCCTCCAGTGTATAATCCGTCAGGCGGAAATACAGCCCGACATTCACAATTTCCTTGCAGGGCTGAATATGATGCAGAATGGTTACGCCGTCTGTTTCCGTGACGGTTGTTTCGATCCATGTCGGCTCCTCGCTGACCTCGGAAACATCCAAAACCGGCAAAGTCGCGAGCTGTTCCGGAGAATCCGGTGTCTGCTGCCAGAGCTGAAGACTGCGGTTCCGCTCCGCATTTGCGGCTTCCTGTTCTGCTGTCCAGTTTCGGCAGACTGCTTCCAGCCTTTCCGCTTCCTCCTGCCGCAGCTCATCGCCTCTTGTGTAAGAGGGATATGCGTGAAGCACCGCGACGCCTTCGCCTTCAAACAGCAGTTCTTCCAGCAGAGCGGAAAAGCTGCCGTCTTCAATCATCGCACGGACTTTTGCAAAGTCCTCTTTGTTGACGAGATACTGCATCGGATCACCGCCGTAGAGCCAGCTGTTCATGCAGCCGATGCAGCGTTCCAGTCCCTGCGGTTCCGCGGGTTCATCCGCCAGAAATTCCATCCGGTTGACGGATGCTTCCAGCGCTGCTTTGTCCGGACCTTTTTTCAGCAGTTCTTTTACGGTTTCGCGGATCAGCGGCAGGATTTCCGCCTCTTTGCCGTCTGTGATGTTTTTCAGATAGAACTGCAAATAGGGCTGCGCAACGGAAGTTTCCAGCGAGCAGTACATTTCCTGCGCCAGTCCGGCGGAAAGGACGGCACGCTTGAGCGGTGCTTCGTTTGTTCCTGCCAGCACATCGAGCAGAACGGAGTATGCAATCTGCCTGACGCGGTCATCCCAGCTTCCGGCAATCCTGCCGAGGAAGAGACAGCTCTTGTCTGCAAGCTCCTCATCCTGAGAAAGCTCGAAGGAGATGCTTTCCTCCGCGGAAACAGGCTTCTGTATGCCGATGACGGGGAGCGAACCGCTCTTTTCATAGCGCGAAAGGTATTCTTCCAGAAGCGTGAAGGTCTCTTCAAGCGGGATTGCGCCGTCCAGATAAATCCGCGCATTGGAGGGATGATAGAAACGGCGGTAGGTTTCAATGAACTGTTCATAGGTCAGCGTCGGAATCACTGCCGGATCGCCGCCGGAGTTGAAGCAGTAGCAGGTATCGGGAAAGAGCATTTCAAGCATTTTATATTCCGCGATGCCCTCTACGCTGCTCATAGCGCCCTTCATTTCATTGAAGACAACGCCCTTGTAGCTGCGCTTTCCCTGTTCATCGGTTTCAATGTGCCAGCCCTCCTGACAGAAGATATTCGGATTTTGGAGAATGGCGGGCGCAAATACGGCATCCAGATAAACCTCGGTCAGATTCAGAAAGTCCCGTTTATTCCGGCTGGAAACGGGATACATGGTTTTATCCGGAAAGGTCATGGCGTTCAGGAAGGTGTTCATGGAGCTTTTGAGCAGCTCGACAAACGGTTCTCTGACCGGATATTTTTCAGAGCCGCACAGAACCGAATGCTCCAGAATATGAAAGACGCCCGTGCTCTGTTCCGGAAGCGTTTTGAATGCAATCGAAAACAGCTTGTTTTCCAGTCCGTTGTCAACCCAGCACAGCTCGGTGCCGGTTTTGTCATAAACCATTTCCACCAGTCTGCCGTTGAGTTCTTCGCTTTCGCGGATGCGTGTTACGGTAAAGCCGTGGAAACGGCTGCCGGTTTTTTCAAACATAAATGCTACTCCTTTTTTGTGGTTGATTCCTGTAATTCACAGGTGTTCAGGCTTCATAAATCTTCTGCAAAAAATCAAGCATCTGCCGGAATCCTTCTTCGGAAACGGGGAAGGACTCCGAGGCTTCGATCAGATTCCGTTCCTTTGCCAGCTCGTAGCAGACATCCTGTTTCCAGACTTCCGTCAGCATACTGCCGTCCTTCGGCTGAATGCGGTAGCGGAGTTTCCCTCTGCTGCCGGTATGCGTATTGCCGACCTCAAAATAAAAAACTGCCGGAATGTCAAAGGCATTCCGCGGCTGATGTTCCTGCATAACAATCCCTCCGTTTCTTACAGGGAAACACGGAACAGACGGGCGGCATTTTCCGCCGTCATCCGGCAGATGTCACGGACGGTGACATTCTTTTCCCTTGCCATAACCGCTGCGGTTTCCGTGAGCATCGTGCTGTCGCAGCGCTTGCCGCGGAACGGAACCGGCGCCATATAGGGGCAGTCCGTTTCCAGCAGCAGCCGGTCTGTCGGAATGCTCCGCAGTGCCGCAAGCGGTTTCTTTGCGTTTTTGAATGTGATAACGCCGGTAAAGCCGATATACAGCCCCAGCCGCAGAACCTCCTGTGCCGATTCCGCCGAACCGGGGAAACAGTGCATGACGCCCGCAAGCGGCGCTGATTCCCGCAGAATTTCCAGCATGTCGCCCATGGCATCCCGGCAGTGCAGGATGACGGGAAGGTTCAGTTCCTTTGCAAGCGCAATCTGCTCACGCAGAATTTTCTTCTGCTGCTCCGGTTCACAGTCATCGTAGTGATAATCCAGACCGATTTCACCGATTGCTTTGACGGACGGGTGCGCTGCGAGCTGCCGGAGCCGGCTGAGATATCCTGCCGGTGCGTCCGGCGTTTCCGGATGTACGCCGACTGCCGTAATCAGCAGCGAGGGATATCGCTCCGCAAGTGCTGTGCAGGCTTCCGAGGAGGTCAGATCCGTTCCGCAGACCATGCAGCAGCGGATTCCCTTTTCCGGAAATGATGAGAGCAATGCATCCCGGTCCGGGTCGAATGCTTCGTCCGTATAATGGGAATGACTGTCGAAAATGAATAAATCTTCATCCAATTTGTTCACCTTCTTTCATGTGTTCATAGGATGTTCACGGATTGTTGAGGAAATATGCAAGCAAATTCGTAAAAATTGTGCTATGATAAGTACATAACATGATAAATAAATACCTCTCTACTTCTAACCGAGGCGCGGCTGTTGATTCAGCCGCGCCTTTGGCTTTTTAGCGGCAGAGATCTGTTCCCTGAAACAAGTATTTCCCGCTTCGCACCGGACATACCGGTTATGATTCAGAGAATCCTGCTCAGGAAGCCGGTTCCGGCGAGTCCTTCTGCGGAAACACCGAGCGCCTCGCAGACTGTCTGCCCGATATCCGAAAAGCTGCTGCGGATTCCGAGATTGACCGGTTTAACCTGCTTGCCAAGCACAAGCAGCGGGATATATTCTCGTGTGTGATCGGTTCCGTGTGCCGCCGGGTCGCATCCGTGATCGGCAGTAATCATCAGCAGATCGTCCTCACGAAGCTGCGGAAGCAGTGCGCCGAGCTGCGCGTCAAATGTATTCATTGCCTGCGTGTAGCCGGCAATGTCACGCCGGTGACCGAATGCACTGTCAAATTCGACCAGATTGACAAAGCAGAGACCGTTGAAATCCCTTGCGGCAATCTGAATGGTTTTGCCCATGCCGTCATCATTGGAGACGGTTCTGTGTCCCTCAGAGATGCCCTGCCCGTTGAAAATATCGGCGATTTTTCCGACTGAGATGACTGTTTTTCCGGCAGCCTGAATCCGGTCGAGTACAGTCGGTGCAAAGGGCGATACCGAATAATCGTGCCGGTTTGCCGTTCGCCTGAAATCCGGATATGTTCCGGTAAATGGTCTTGCGATGATTCGGCCGACGGCATATTCTCCCTGCATAATCTCCCGCGCCTGTTCGCAGATGCGGTACAGCTCCGGCACCGGAATCACGGATTCGTGCGCGGCAATCTGGAGCACGCTGTCCGCGGAGGTATAGACAATCAGTGCGCCGGTTTCGAGATGCTGCTGCCCGTAATCGCGGATGACCTCCGTACCCGAATAGGGCAGATTGCAAAGAATTTCCCTGCCGGATGCGGCACGCAGGCGGTTCAGAACTTCCTTCGGGAAGCCGTCCGGATAGGTTTTCATCGGAACGGTTGAGATTAACCCGGCGATTTCCCAGTGACCGGTTGTCGTATCTTTTCCGGCTGAGCGTTCGGCGCATTTGCCGTATGCGGCAGCCGGTTCGCCAAGGGGTGTTCCGCAGCCGATTCCGTCAATGTGAAACAGACCTGCTTTTTCCAGATTCGGCACATGCAGTTTTCCGGAATGCACCAGTGTGCGGAGTGTGTGCGTGCCGCAGTCTCCGAATGCTGCGGCATCAGGCAGCGCGCCGCAGCCGCAGCTGTCCAGAACAATCAGAAATACACGTTTCATCCAAATGCCTCCTTACGGTTCTCTCCGGCGGTACAGCGCATAGCAGTAGCCGTCGTTCGGTTCCTCTGCTTCCGCGATCCGTTCATAGTATGCTTCAAACGGTGCATATGTATATTTTTCTTCCCATGTCTCCGCTTTTTCCCTGCGGATGACAGCGTAATCCGCAGCGCGTTCGTCAATGATCCGTTCCTGTTCCTCATACATTTCCGGGAGCTGTTCGCGGTAGATATTCAGCTTGCAGAAATACCGGCTTTCCGGCAGCTTTGTGCCGCTCATCAGATAGAATCCGCCGTCGAGGAAGCCGTAATTCAGCAGCACATCTCCTTTTTGCATATATGCTGCAAACTGCACCTGCGGATAATCCTTTTCTGACATTTTGAAATACGGCAGGCAGTTTCCGCGCCAGAACAGCAGCAGCGGGTAAGCTGTCAGTCCGGCAATCCGCAGAATTTTATGATTCCCGTCAGGCAGGTATTTTACGCGGAGACTGTCCAGTGCGGCGATGCCGAACGGGACATATGCGCCGAGAATCAGCAGATAATAGCGGTAACGCACGCCGCCGATAAACACAAAGATATAGAGCAGCCCCGCAGGAACCCAGACTGCCGTCTGTTCCCGCAGCTTTTTTCCTTTTGTCATGCAGAAGATTCCGGACAGAATCAGCAGAACCATAACAGGATTCTTATACAGATCACTGCGGAAGAAATCGAGAAAACGGTCGAGCAGTGTGATTTTCCGCGGATACAGTGTCGCATTGGACACAAAATACACCTGAATCAGATCGCGGAGCGCACCGTGCATTCCGAAATAGAGAATCCACGGCAGCGAGCTCAGCGCAATGCCGAGCAAAAACAGCATACCTGCTTTCAGCGCCTGAACGAATCCGCTGTCATGCCAGATCAGAATGCCTGCAACCAGACACCAGCCGATGAAAAAACCGAGCATCGAAAATTTTATCCACAGCACACATCCTGCAAGGATGCCGTTCCGGAGGAGAATTCCTGTTTTGCATTCCGCTTTTTCCGACCTTGCGGTTTCCAGCAGATCGCAGAGTGCAAACAGCACCGGAATCAGACAGAATTCCTCTGCATTGTCCCCGCGGGAATAGCAGCGGGCTGTCACAATGACGAGCGCGCTCCATGCCGCAGCCATCATTTTTCTGCGTTCGCTGCATCCGGGCAGCAGAATGCCCGTCAGTCGGCAGATACCGTTCAGAATCAGCGTCCATGCCGCTGTCTGCACAAGATAGACGCCGAAAAAGCGCAGTTTCGGCATTGCAGCCGCCGGAAGATGCAATGCATACAGCAAAGGGCCTTTCTGTTCATAGAGATCACGGTAAGGCAGCCTGCCGTGCAGCCACTCCCGTGCAACGGTCAGAAAGCAGTTCTGATCGACGCCGGTGTGCAGCGGAAACAGGAAGGATGTCATGGAGCCGAAGGTCATCAGCAGCGCCGCAATGCCGAGAAAGAAAAGCAGACGGTGCAGTGTTTGTTTGTTCATGTCAGCCTCCCGTTCGTCTTTTTCTTCATTATACCAGATTTTGCTTCAAATTGCAATCCCGTTTCGTAAAAGGTGCGGTACAAAATGGGGTTTTATCCGCAGAACAAACGGCAGTACCTCTGCAAACAGAAAACTCCGGTACATTTTATTGTACCGGAGTCCAGACTGTCGATAAAGTGTCTCCGACGGATTCAAAATGGGGGCGCCCCTCGCTTCGCTGTGTCGAGTTTGCTGCGCAAACATCGAGCCCCCATACCCCCGCTTAAGGGATACTATCCCTTAAGAATCCCATTTTATAGAAGAAAAGGAAAAATCACGCATTTTCTTTCATTTTGCTTATAATGGGATTCCAAAGGGACAATGTCCCTTTGGCGGGTTTGGGCGGAG
>JAFWVK010000004.1 GCA_017518255.1 Oscillospiraceae bacterium | reverse complement strand
TGCATGATTGCGGCAAGATGCTGGTCAGCGGTGTGAAGGACAAGGGCGATATCATCGGGCATTCGGCGTTGAATGAAGCGTATCAGTTGGGATTGACGGTGGAGTGACTTCAACTCACCTCATGTTCATTCAGCATAAAGTGCAGCGGAAGGTTAAAAGATCGCCTGCTGTTTTGTATACCGTATCCGGAAGTTGCTGCAAAGCTGAACATCGCGCTGCAATTCGCGCAGCAGGAATTGCAGGAAGCTGCTGGGTGGGTAACGACTGCCGAGCAGGTTCTCGGCGGCACGTTCGTACAGCAGATCGGGGAATTTGAAAAGCAGCGCCGGGAATCTGATTATCTGGAGAACGGCACCAGGTATGCCGAGGGTGAAGACTTCGGCAAGAGTATCTACACGTCACGAAGGAGATGATGGTTCGTTGTCTAAACTATAATAGTGAAAGCAGATATATTGAAAGAGAAACGGGCTGTGACAGTAGACGGAAGATTTCCGTGCAGCATCACAGCCCGTTTATGCTCATCAATGATTACTTTTTGATATGAAATGCGCTCATACCCGGATAGCAGGCGCTATCGCCGAGTTCTTCTTCAATGCGGAGAAGCTGATTGTATTTAGCAACGCGCTCAGAACGGCTCGGTGCGCCGGTCTTGATCTGGCAGGTGTTCAATGCAACCGCAAGGTCAGCGATGGTCGTATCGGCAGTTTCGCCGGAACGGTGTGAGGAAATCGCGGTATATCCGGCAGCGTGTGCCATTTTGATTGCTTCCAGTGTTTCGGAAACAGAACCGATCTGATTCAGCTTGATGAGAATGGAATTACCCGCGCCGAGCGAAATACCCTTGGACAGACGCTCTGTATTGGTAACGAACAGGTCATCGCCGACAAGCTGTACCTTTTTGCCGATCTTTTCCGTCATTCTCTGCCAGCCTTCCCAGTCTTCCTCATCCAGACCGTCCTCGATGGAGATGATCGGATACTTGTCAACAAGGGATTCCCAGTGTGCAATCAGCTCGTCAGAAGTAAACTCCTTGCCGGATTTCGGCTGTTTGTAGAAACCCTTGCCCTTTTCGGATTTCCACTCAGAGGATGCGGCATCCATTGCGATCATGAAATCTCTGCCCGGCTCAAAACCAGCCGCCTTGATTGCTTCGAGAATCTTCTCAATCGCTTCTTCATCGGAAGTCAGCTTGTTCGGTGCAAAGCCGCCCTCATCGCCGACTGCCGTGACATCGCCCATATCCTTGATGAGCTTTTTCAGTGTATGGAACACCTCCGCGCACCAGCGGAGCGCTTCCTTGAAGGACGGTGCGCCGACCGGCATGATCATGAATTCCTGCGTATCCACAGCGCTGTCTGCGTGTGCACCGCCGTTGAGAATGTTCATCATCGGGACCGGCAGTTTGGTGCCCTGAATACCGCCGAGAAATCTGTAAAGCGGCAGACCGAGTGCGGTTGCAGCAGCCCTTGCAGTTGCAATCGAAACAGCAAGGATTGCATTTGCACCGAGTTTGGACTTATCCTTCGTGCCGTCTGCGGCAATCATGGCCTTGTCAATTGCATAAATGTCAGAAGCATCCATTCCGGTCAGTACTTCGTTAATTGTAGTATTGATGTTTTCGACTGCTTTCTGTACGCCCTTGCCGAGATAGCGGGACTTGTCGCCGTCGCGCAGCTCCAGTGCCTCAAATTCGCCGGTCGATGCGCCGCTGGGGGCGGTGCCTCTGCCGACGGTTCCATCCATAAGATAAACCTCAGCTTCGACTGTCGGATTGCCGCGGGAATCGAGAATCTCTCTGCCGACAACTTTTTCGATCGTCAAGTATTCCATAATCATACTCCTTTTCTGCCGGAAACCGGCACGATTTATAACTATATGATATACATGAATGCTCATGTAATACCCGTTGTGCAGACTCACAAGGCAAAAGGTTCGCACTTCCCCTTGCCTTGCCGAAAGGAGTCTGCAATGATTTATTCGCGTTAGCAGTTGCTAACTATATAAGATTATATCATATTCAAATAGATTTGTCAAGACAGGGAGATGCGACTAACCTGCTGTTTCCATTCTGATTCAGCGGAAAAATACTTGAACAAACCCGCTTGCAATTTATTCCTTCTGCCAGTTTGTATCATGAAAGAAGTATCGCGCCCTGAGATGCAATTGGCGGGAACATTTGTATTAAATGCCGATATCCATAATCCGGATCAATCACATTTTGTGCTTTATTAGTGAACATTGTTTACAAGTCTTGACAAAGTTATGATCGTATGATATTCTATGTATGTGAACAATGTTTATTTTCGATGAAAGGAGGTCTGCGTATGCCGAGAGATAAAACCGAAGCGCACGAAAAAATCATATCCGCCGCAGTCAGAGAATTTATGGAATACGGCTTTGAGAGCGCATCTATGCGCAGAATCGCATCCGAAGTCGGGCTGACCGTCGGCGCACTTTACCGGCATTTTTCCAACAAAGAGGAAATGTTTGCGGCGCTTGTGGAGCCGACAATCAGCGAACTGATGAAGAAATATCAGGCGTTTGTTGAGCAGGGTTATGAGGTCATGAAGTGCGGCAATGTGCAGCAGCTCTGGAATGAGAGCGAAAGCGAGACAAAGTGGCTCATGCGCTTTATCTACGATCATTTTGATGTGTTCAAGCTGCTGATCTGCCGCTCGCAAGGAACACGGTTTGAACGCTTTGTTCACGATATGGCATTGCTGGAGGAGCGCTCCACGCTTGATTATTTCGAGCGCATGAAGCAGTACAACATGACCGTCAACACGCTTTCACAGCAGGAATTTCACATGCTGGTAACGGCGAATGTCTCGGCACTGTTCGAGGCAGTGATTCATGATTTCAGCCGCGAAGAAGCGATGCACTATGCGGGAACGCTGGATGCATTCTTTTCCGCGGGCTGGAAAAAAATACTCGGCATCTGATGCCGAATATTTTTTGATATTCGGTTAGCACAATCTAACTATATAAGGAGGTATATTTATGGAGAAAACAAAGAAACGCTCTGCAATCGGCTGGGTGATCGAATTTGCAGGGCAGAAGAAGCCCAATTACATTTTGAGCGTGATTCTGGCAATGTGCAAGGTCGTGTTCGGACTGATGCCGTATCTGTATATGGCGGATATTGTGAAGAAGCTGCTTGAAATGCACGCAGGTACACTTGATAAGGATATGTCGCTGCTGACTGCAAGCATCATCAAAATGGCTGTGTTCTGGCTGCTGTGCCGTGTCTGTCACGCGATTTCTACGACACTTTCCCACGCAGCGACCTTTGAGGTGCTTGCAAATATCCGCCGGCAGCTTACCGAAAAGCTGTCAAAATTGCCGCTCGGTTCGGTGCTCTCGCAGTCCAGCGGCACCTACAAAAACATCATCTGCGAGCGCGTGGATTCGATCGAAACGACACTCGCGCACATTATTCCCGAGGTGCTGTCCAGCGCCTTTGTGCCGATTGCGCTCATCGTCTACATGATGACAATTAACTGGAAATTAACGCTGATTTCTCTGATCTGCGTGCCGGTCGGTGCGGCATTCTTCATGCTGATGATGGTGGGCAGTCAGGAAAGCTATGAAAACACCGTTGTTAAAACGAAAAAGCTGAATGATACCGCTGTCGAATACATCAACGGCATTGAGGTCATCAAGGCGTTCGGCAAGGCAAAAACATCGTATGAAAAGTTCGTGATTGCGGCAAAAGAGGGCGCGGACTGCTTCATCGACTGGATGCGCCGCTGCAATCTCTGGCAGAATATTTCGCTGCTGATTATGCCCTATTTTCTGCTCGGACTGCTGCCGTTCGGGGCGCTGTTTTATATGAATGGCACGGTTTCCGGCGCGGATATATTGATGCTGATTATTCTCTCGCTTGGTCTGGTTTCGCCGTTTATGACGATTGCTTCCTATTGGGACGGCATTGCAAAAATGGGAACGATTATCGGCGAAGCTACAGAGATTTTGGAGCGCGACGAGTTAATCCGTCCGGAGAAGCTGACTGAAAAGCCGAACGGTACGGACATTGTTTTGCATGATGTGCATTTCGGTTACAAAGATGAAGAAATCCTGCACGGCATCAATCTGAATATCCGGCAGGGAACGGTCAATGCACTGGTCGGGCCGTCCGGTTCGGGTAAATCCACGATTGCAAAGCTGATCGCATCGTTCTGGGACGTGGACAGCGGCAGTATTTCCTTTGGCGGAGTGGATATCCGAGAAATCCCGCTCGTGGACTACAATCGGAATATCGCCTATGTTTCGCAGGATAACTACCTGTTTGATGAAACGATCATGGATAATATCCGTATGGGCGACCCGAATGCGACCGATGATGATGTGATGAATGCTGCAAAAGCCTGCGGCTGCCATGACTTTATCATGAAGCTTGAACACGGCTATCAGACCGTTGTCGGCGGTGCGGGCGGGCATCTGTCCGGCGGCGAGCGTCAGCGGATTTCCATTGCAAGAGCGATGCTGAAAAATGCGCCGGTCATCATTCTCGATGAAGCAACTGCGTACACCGATCCCGAAAATGAAACACTGGTGCAGTCCTCGGTTGCAAGGCTGGTGCAGGGAAAAACGCTGCTTGTGATCGCACACAGGCTGTCCACGATTGCCTCTGCCGATCAGATCATTCTGATCAATAGCGGTAATGTTGAAGCAGCAGGCACACAGGAGCAATTGCTCGCAGATTCGCCGCTGTACCGGCAGATGTGGGAAACGCATATGGCAGTAAAGGAGGGTGCATGATGTTTACGACACTGAAACGATTCTTTGCTTTCTGTAATGCAGAAGACCGGAAAAAGTTGTATCTGGCAATCGGGCTCGGCACAGTCAAGGCGATTTTTGCGGCGCTGCGCATCTCGGCAATCGGCGTGATTGTTATGGGCATTCTCGACAGAAATATGACGAACAAAAATGTCTGGATCGCAGTTGCAATTCTCGCTGCATCGGTACTCGGTCAGCTTTTTATTAACCTGAAAACGACGATGCTGCAAACGGAAGCTGGTTATCATTCCTGCTCGAACAAGCGCATTGAAATTGCGGAGCATCTGCGCTATCTTCCGATGGGATACTTCAATGACAACAGCCTCGGACATATCACAAGTGTCACAACGAACACAATGGAAGCACTTTCTGATATCGCAACAAGAGTTGTCATGCTGACAACACAAGGCATTCTTACAACATTTGTCATCACTGCTTTTGTCTTTATCTTTGACTGGCGTATCGGACTGCTTCTGACCGTTGGTGTCGGCATCTATATGCTGATCAACGGCACAATGCAGAAAGCAACACGCAAGGTTGCACCTGCGCAGCAGAAAGCGAACCGTGACCTTGTAGCCGCAGTCATCGAGTTTATTCAGGGCATTGCTGAGGTCAAGAATTACAACCTTGTCAGCAACCGTGCGAAGAAGCTGGAGGCGGCAATCAAGGCGAAGCAGAACGGCGATACGCACATGGAATTTGGTGTAATCCCGTATATTACCTTGCAGGAAATTGTCACGAAAATGACCGGCGTTCTGATGTGCGCGGCATCCGTGTATTTTTATATAGGCGGCAGTATGTCGCTGCTCTACTGCATCATGATGACGGTCAGCTCGTTTATGATCTATGAGAGCCTGGATGTGATGGCGGGATTCTCGGCGCTGATCCGCAGTGTTTCGATCTGTGTCGATCAGGCGAATGAGATTCTTTCGATTCCGGAAATGGATATTGAAGGCGCGGATATTACGCCTGCAAGCCACGATATCGAGTTGAAACATATTACATTTGCTTATGAAAACAAAATGATCATCGACGGCGTTGACCTGAAAATACCAGAGAAAACCACAACGGCAATTGTCGGACCGTCCGGCGGTGGAAAAACCACGCTGACCAGTCTCATGGCACGGTTCTGGGATGTAAAAAGCGGCGAGGTACTGCTCGGCGGGAAAAATGTCAAGGAGTACAGCTTTGACAGTCTGATGCGGAATTTCAGCTTTGTGTTCCAGCGGGTGTATCTCTTTGAGGATACCATTGCGAATAATATCCGCTTCGGTGAGCCGGATGCACCAATGGAAAAGGTTATTGATGCCGCGAAAAAGGCTCGATGCCACGACTTCATCATGAGCCTGCCGGACGGTTATGATACCGTGATCGGTGAAGGCGGCGCAAGTCTCTCCGGCGGTGAAAAGCAGCGCATTTCCATCGCAAGAGCGATCATGAAAGACAGCCCGATCATCATACTTGATGAAGCGACTGCCAATGTTGACCCCGAGAATGAAGCGGAGCTGACAAAGGCGATCGAGGAACTGACCAAAGAAAAGACGATCATCATGATCGCGCACCGTCTGAAAACCGTCGAACACGCCGATCAGATCATTGTCATTGACGGCGGAAAAATCGTGCAGCAGGGCAAACACAGTGAGCTCATGCAGCAGGACGGCATCTACCGGACATTTGTAACAGACAGAAAGAAAGCGGCAAGCTGGAAGCTGTAAATCAATCCGCCATATGAAACGAAAACGAGCTTATACGCAGTTGTATAGGCTCGTTTTTGTTGTATCATAGCGGGGTATAAATCATTATTTGTCGTGTTAATTTCCTCACTTTCTTTTCCATGGTATACAGCGATTGACATGTTTGCAGTAATCCTCATACTCCTGACCGTAAAGAGCACGCAGCCATTTTTCTTCTGTTGCTTTCAGTACAACGGTCATAATCCTCCAGTTGATTTCTTACTTTCGGGACATAGCTTTGTCAGTCGTTTATCAAACATAGCGCCCCTCCAGACATATTCCCTTTGGACTGCATTGATTCAGCAAATACCAGCAATCTGCACCGAATGCAACCATGCGTTTCACATTCCGGCAACCGTCAGTACGATTCCAAACAATGCAAATCCGATTCCAAGCGAACCGCCTATTTTCAGATTAAGCTTTCGTGCAAGTAATCTTCTTTACGTCCAGACCATGCAAGGGGAACATCAGCTTGCGCACATAAAATGCCGCTGATGATGCCGATGATTCCAATGACTGTATAATGATTCATAATGCCTCTATAAGCTTTATTCTGTTCAGTTACTGATAAATTTTTAGAAAAGCCCACGCCAACAACGCCGATACAGCGACTTCTATGATGAGTTTATGGATTTCCTTTCCATCCCATTGCGGTTCTACGCTCCATACTGTAGGCTCTTTGCCAGTCTTCTGCTTGATCAGTATGCCGAAAATCCTTGTCTTCGTGAACATCCACCAGTCAAGAACAACTGCATCAAAAATCGAGATCATCCAGAAGAAGACCATAAAGCGAAGCATCAACTGCCAGAAATTCATGCCGGAGATCACGCCTTGTTTTCCTGCGTAAATGATTGTGATCACATATAGAACACTGATGACCGCAGTCAGTAACGCAAGAGAGATCTTCCCTTTCATGCTGAATTTACGGCTTATCCCATGTTCTTCCAGCAGTTTTTTTGCTTTAGGTGTCATACACCAGTATGCGACCTGCGGAGCTGAAAATGCGCCAATCAGGCAGAATGCAGTAAGAAGTATGATTCCAATCAGACCGTAAACGAAGTTTAGCAGCATTTTGATTCTTCTTTCTGATGCATCGTTATTTCTTTGCGATCACAGTGATCCACGGCTTTGAGGGATGATGATCGGATTTCACACTTGTAAAGCCTGCCGCTTTCAAAGCTGCTGTGATCTCATCAGGCGTATAGCAGCGCATACCGTCAATAATGGATTCAAACTTCTTGCTTGCCTTATCTTTACCATCGGACTCGTTGCATATCATAAATAATCCGCCGTTTTTCAGAATAGCAGCGACCTGCGAAAAGCATTTTTCAAGTCCAGGCCAGAAGTAGATCGTTTCAAAGGCTGTTACAAGATCATAGCTGTCTGCTTCAAGCGGCAGCTTTGAAACATCGCCCTGAATCACCCTGCATCTGCCGGCGTTGATCATTGCCTGATTGTATTCCTTTGCCTTCTGGACAGAAAGCGCAGAGTAGTCCATTGCGGTAACATTTGCCTGCGAAAATTTTTTCAGCAGTTCGCCGGCATTTCTGCCTGCACCGCATCCAAGATCGGCTGCCTTTTTCGGTGAGAGTTTCGGCAGATGCGCAAATCCCCAATCTGCCAGCTTTGCGTGACCGGAGTTCATCCCTTTCAGCATTATTTTTCCAAGTGTACCTTCGGGTTTTTTTGTCTGATTAAAAAACTTCTTCATGAGTCCCATAGAATTATCCTCCTCTGTTTTTTCAGGTTCAGAATGCTGATGAGTCACAATACTGAAAATATCAAATACATTTCAATATCCTATTGTTTTATCCTGTTTTTCTCATAACACAATGCAGGCGACAGAAGCCACGCTTTTCAAAGGATTCCATGTGCAGTCCTGCATTCTTGCACAGCTTTCTGATGTCCTCTCTGCCATAGATGCGGACATCGCCTTTACCGATCAGATGAGCAAGCGGCATCTCAATGGAGTTGCAGAACCAGCGCACCGCTGCTGAGTTCATCGTCATATCACGCAGAATCAGCCTGCCGTTCGGACGGAGAACACGGTAAACGCTGTTGAAGAAATCCTGCGGATTCGGATAATGATGAAAGCTCTCACAGCAAATCACCACATCAAAAGAATTCTCTGCAAACGGCAGATTCTCGCAGTCACCGACCACAAGCTCCACGCCTTTCATTTTCTTTCGTTTGGCGACCTCAATCATTTTCGGCGTCAGATCAATACCCGTATAATGCTTGTCAGGGTATTTCTTGTGCAGCAGCGTCAGCATCGGACCGGTTCCGCAGCCGCAGTCCAACAGGTCGGTGAAGGGCTCTTTCTCAAGCTCTGCCAGCACATCGGGATAATCCTTTTTGCACATATTGTATACGCCGGCATTTTCGGATTCATAGATCTCAGCAGCTTTGGTAAACTCCTTGACGGATAAATCTTTGTATTCTTTGCTTGTCATGTTGATTTCCTCACTTTCTTTTCCAAAGAATCTCAATTACTTTATTTCCATATCAATAATCTGAGTATCGCATAATCAATCCCTGAAAACAGCAGTGCCATAATGGTTGTATACACACATCTGATCAGAAAGCCCTTGAAATGGTAAAAGTAGTCTTTGTATCCTTTGCAGCCTTCTGTTCCGCTTAAAACAATCCAATTCGGCGTAATCGTGCATACGATCAGCCAGTCCATGACCAGCAGATCAACCACATTCCATGTCATAGCAATGATGAAGATATATTGCAATATCTGCCAAAATGAAGCCTGTTCGCTGTGGAATCGCAGCAGTCCGAATGCAAGAAGTACGCCAAATATAATTAAACCGCCGACTGCGCCGAATCGTTTTGCGGCTTGTTCCTGTGCTTTTGTCGGCTTCTCAATCGTTGCCGCAGTCTGAATATCTTTCGGATAATCGTGGAGCATCGAAAACGGATAGAATTTCAGTATCAAAAATACATAAACGCTCCACATCAGGGACCAGATCAGACCGAATACCAATGCCTGAAGCATCATACTCACTTCTTTCCGATCAGCAGTGACGAACCCTTAAGCCCGAGAATATGGGCTTCGCCCTTTGACATGAACATACCGTTTGTCGTGTCGATCAGTTCGACAACCTCATAGCCCTCGTCATACAGTTCACTGACAAACTGTTGCATATCGCCGTAGCGTGCCTTTGACATAATATCGTGTATTGCAAATGTGCCGCCCTTTTTCAATACACGCAGCGTTTCACGCAGAAGTTCCTGCTTGTTTACGCCTGTGATATTGTGATAGACATAATTGCTTGTAACCGCGTCAAAATACTCGTCGGGGTAATCGAGCTTGCAGGCATCGCCCTGATGAAATTCTGTATTCTGAACGCCCTCGGCATCGGAATTATCCTCGCAGAGCTGCCGGCTGAACGACGCATATTCCATACCCCAGCGGTCAATACCAATCATTCTGCCCTGCGGATTCCGCTTGGCACAAGCAATGGTCAGCGCACCGCTTCCGCAGCCGACATCCAGCCCGATACCGCCTTCGGGCAGTGTGACATATTTCGCAGTACCTTCAACGATCTCTTTGGAAAGCTGACGTTTGCCGTCATAGGAGAATTTATCGTGTGCATAAATGCTCCATGCTGTCATTGCACCGCAGAAAAGTGTGCCTGCGCCTGCCGTTCCGACAAGAGCCTTTTTCAGCGCCGGATTCATTTTTGCACACATCAGTGCTGCGGTTCCTGCACCGAGAATCGCCGTTCCTGCGGTCAAAGCTGTAATCATTCCGTTTGGTACCCAGTTTTTGTATTCTGCTTTCATACTCATTTCTCCTTTTTGAAATAGTTTTGTATCAGCCGCATCACTTCGTTAAATGCAGGCTTGCAGCCGGGAATGAAATATTGCAGTGCATAACAATGATGCATCCCTTTTCCGACATGAATGACACACTTTGCTCCGGCTTTTCGGTATCTCTCCGCATAGCTCGGCGCAAAGGCGTACAGCGTTTCGGCGCTGCCGTAATAGAAATGCGTCATGGGAGCGCCCCGAAAATCTCCGTGCGCAGTCGCAATGTATTTTTCAGGAATATCTTTGCCGTGACACATAATCTCACGGGCGGTAACCATATACTCCGCAGGTATCATGATATCCCGTTCGTCCAGTTTATTGATTGCCGCTTTTTCAGCTTCTGTAACGGGAACACTTCCGGGAGAAACAGGTATCAGCATTCCGGGCATAGGGATACTGCTGCCGCTGTCATTCAGCTCATTGATATATGTGATAAGATCGAGTATCAGCGCACCGCCCGAGGAAAAGCCGAGAAATACAATGTTTTCGGGCTGATAGAACGTCAGCATTTTCTCATAGCAGTCAAATATCATCTGCACATTTTCAAGCATATCGTGTTCGTGGCAGAGCGGATAATAGGGGAACCACACATCGACATTTGTCGTCTCAGCAATCTTTCTCGACAGCCCCACATCGCCATTATCCGAGCCGAGTATCATTCCGCCGCCAAATACGAACAGCACGGCATTTATCCGCCGCTTCTTTTCAATGTCGATTTCAAGGCAGTGATACTGCTCCTGTATCAGATGATCGGTATAATGTGCCTTGCTGTCATTCGGCATAACGAAATGGCGATTTTTCGCATTCATTTTTGCCGCTTTTGCAAGGACTTCATCCTTTGTACCGATAAGGCTGTTCCTGATTTTTGCAGCCTTCACAGCTGCCTTTGTCAGCCTGTAAAGCGGATTGTTCAGTGCATCGGGTGCTTTTACCACTTTATCCTGTTTATCAAATTTCATATGCTTGTCCTCCTAATGTGACAGATTCGCTTCCCGCAGATCACAGTCATAATGATAGCTGAGATAAACGATCGGCAGGATAAAAGCTGCGTGACAGTACAGCCAGCCTTCCATATCGTCCTCGAAGGTCAGCTTATAGCCGGTATCTCCGAATGCTTCAAGCAGTGTTTGCTGTTCATTTGCAGTCAATGCACGATGCAGTCCGCCGACGGTCATAGAGCCTCTGCCAACGTGCAGGCAGTTTACGCTTTCCGCACTGCGGACACCTGTCGTTCCCTGAAAGCCGAACAGCACGGTTTTTGGAGATTCAGATAATGCAAGTATTTCGTGCTCCATGTCAGCCGCTTCGGGATTGTTGCCGACCAGAATTACGACAGACGAATTAGCTCTTGCTAATTCGTGGAGAACAGTTTTCTGCTGACAGCCCTGCATAA
This sequence comes from Oscillospiraceae bacterium, assembly GCA_017518255.1. Classification (GTDB taxonomy): domain Bacteria; phylum Bacillota; class Clostridia; order Oscillospirales; family Ruminococcaceae; genus Firm-04. The sequence continues at coordinate 17,753 of JAFWVK010000004.1, read as the reverse complement.
CCGAGAATACAAGATCAAAGAAGTCATCGGGCAATTCTCTCGCAATTTTGGGATGATCGACAGTATCCTTTTGCCCCAGCCGCCGAGTGCATTCTTCATGCGCCTTGCCATTTTAACGATACTTCTGAAATTCGTATGATTGCCGTTCGTGTCAGTGATGAGGATATATCCCTCGCCATGATCGGTGCTGTAAATCGTTCCGCTTTCGATGCCCGCAATAACAAACGACTTCATGTATTCGGTCATTGCCGCTTTTGACGGAAAGAACGGTTTCAATCCGCCTTCTCCGGGTTCATATGGATAGTCCCAGAACGAAGCGCCGATCAGTGCGGATATCTCATCTATTCTCTCTTTCGATAAAGAACGGACCTTTTTCATTACTATGACCTCCAATCAAGGTTGCAGTTAGCAGCGGCAAACCAACTGCTTATATTATAGCATATGCTAACCGGAATTTCAAGATATCGCAAGAAAAAAGCCGTCCAATACTGAACGACTTTCAGCTTTTATTTCTGTGCTAATCTCCCATTTACATACACGATTTTCAAAATCAGGCAATCGTTTTTCCGATAAAAGACTCGGGAGACCAAAAAGATGCTGACAGCAAAGCGGAAATTTGGTTTTGGCCTGCTGCTTAGATTAGATCACAACATCATGTAAATCTCCATATGATATGACAATATCACACAGAAAACACCTCAAAATACAATTCACTATTGGCATTTGTTCCTCTTGCATTTCGAGTTAGCATATGCTATAATATATACTAGTTTGCATACGCTAACTACATAGGAGGTACCATTATGGAACTGAAACTCGGCGATGTCCAGACCACTGCACTCATCCCGCTTGCGGTCAAAGCTAATGAGACAATGCGTAAAAATGCGCGCATCAAAGACCCGAAGGCTGTTGAGATCATCAAGGCGTTGAAAATTGACACGAAGCCCTATGACAAATTCATGTCTCACGAGGGTGTCATCGCACGAACGATCATGCTGGACCGGCAGCTGAAAGGCATCATCAAAAAGGCTCCTGATACTGTCATTGTCAATGTCGGTGCGGGCTTTGACGACCGCTTTTCCAGGATGGATAACGGCAGGATTCTGTGGTTCGACCTTGATCTTCCGGATTCGATCGCCGCAAGAAGAAAGGCGTTCCCGGAGCGCGACCGTGTCACGATGATCGCAGGGAATGCGCTGGAGAGCGACTGGTGCAGACCGGTACAGGAAGCGCTTGCAGACAGAAAATCCAAGCCTGTCTTTATCGCCGAGGGCTTGTTTATGTATCTGACGCTGGATCAGATCCGCACCTTCCTGGAAGTGCTGAAACACAATTTCCCTGACGGCGGCATTCTGATCGCGGAGCAGAACTGCAAGGCGATGCAGAAAAGCGAAAAGCATCATGATACAGTCAAAAACACCAATGCACATTTTATGTCAGGTACAGATTCCGGACAGGAGATCGCTGATCTGACGGACGGGTTTCATCTTGTGGAGGAACACAGCTTCAATGAAGAAATGAAAAAATACAGCATCCGTGCAAAGCTTTTTGCGCTGCTGCTCCCGAAAATGAATGACCGGTGGGCAACATTCCGCTGGTAACAGGATATGTTTTACTCAACGGTTAGCCACATCTAACTAAGAAGGAGTGAAGAATTGGATATTGCGATGATAACGGCTGCCGTCTGCGGCGTGCTTCTGATGATCTATATCATCATCCATAAGATCCGGCACGGCGGAAGCTGCTGCGGTGAACATGAAGCGGCCGCTGCAAAAATCCGCGCATCCGACCGTGATCTGTCACATTACCCCTTTCATTATACCGCTGAGATCGAGGGCATGGTCTGCGCACACTGCGTGCGAAATGTCGAGAACGCTTTTCACAAGGCGGACGGCATATATGCCGTTGTTGATCTTGGGCATAAAACTGCAAAGCTATACGCCCGGCATCCGCTGACGCGCAGAGAAGCGGCAGCAATGCTGGACGGCACGAGCTATACACTGACTGCATTCAAGGAGGAAAAAGAATGAATCTGGGCGAACTGAAGGAAAACACCGAAGCCTTTGTCAGCGGCATTTCGGGGGATGCGCGGTTTATCAGCCGCATCACATCCATCGGGCTGACACCGGGCTGCCGTGTGCAGATCATCAAGAATGACAAAAACCGTCCCGTACTGCTGTATTCTCGGGATACAATGATCGCAGTAAACCGCAAGGAATGCGCGGGTATTACCGTTACGGAGGTGAGAAAATGAGCGCAACGATCGCACTGCTCGGTCAGCCGAATTCCGGCAAATCGACGCTGTTCAATGCGCTGACCGGTCTGCGTCAGCATGTCGGAAACTGGCCGGGAAAAACCGTTGAGAAAAAGGAAGGCACCTTCACCCACAAGGGCGATACCTATTCCGTCGCCGATCTGCCGGGCTCATACAGTATGTCCGCAAACTCAGATGAGGAAGTCATCACACGCGATTTTATCGCGTCTGGAAAGGCAGATGTCGTCTGCATTCTGGCGGACAGCTCGCAGCTGGAACGCAGCCTGTTCATGCTCGCGGATTATGCAGGGCTCTCAGCGCCGTGCTTTCTTGTGCTGAATATGGCGGATGTCGCAAAGGAACGCGGCAAGAAGATCGATGCAAAGAAAATCGAGCAGAAGCTCGGCATTCCGGTCATGTTGTTCTCTGCGACGGATACCAAATCCTATGATACATTCTATGCAACACTGGAACGCGCCCTGAAAGAGAAATCGCATATCAATGTCTCGGCGCTCGAAGCGGAATATCAGAAAATCGACGGCTACCAGGAGATTCAGCGGCAGATTTCGGACTGCGTGATTCCCGGTTATACCCCGATGTGGCTGACTGTCAAGACGCTGGAGCATGATAAGGTCGTCACGGCAAAACTCAAAAATGCGCTGCCGGATGAGATCATGGAACAGATCGAACAGCAGACAAGCGGTACAGAAACCGCGATCGCCGCCGGAGAATGCAAATTCAAATGGATCGACAGCATTCTGAACGGCGCGGTCACGGAAACAAAAACAAAAGCGGCACTCGGCAGGCTCGACCGCATCTATACGCACAAATTCTGGGGTAAGCCTGCGGTCGTGCTAACAGTTCTGCTCGGTCTGCTCGGTTCCTTTATTCCGGCGCTGCCGGTCATGGGGATCGGCTCCGGCGTGGATGCGGTGAACGGCATCATCCGTTCTTCTTTGGCGGAAGCGGGGACTTCGACATTCCTGACCGGTCTGCTCTGTGATGTGCTGATCCAGTCACTCTCTTACGTCATCAAAATGCTCGGCTTTGTGTTCGGTGTCACGCTGGTATTCGGTATGCTCGAAGAAATCGGCGTAATGGCACGCATCTCCTATGTCTTTGACAACACAATGGGCAAACTCGGCCTGCAGGGCAAATCGGTGATGCCGTTCCTTGTCAGCTTCGGCTGCACGATGGGCGGTGCCGCCGGAGCAAGAGTCATTGACAACTGGGGGCAGAAGGTTCTGACGATCGCGCTGGCATGGGCAGTTCCCTGCGGCGCGGCATGGGCGATCATTCCGATGCTGTCAACGACATTTTTCGGCGCCGGCGCACCGCTGATTATTGTGATATTGCTGCTTGTCATGATCCTGCATATGTGGATCACGGCAAAAATCTTTGGCAGAAAGCTCGTGAAAACCGAGGACAAATGCGGCATGATCATGGAACTCCCTCCGTACCACAAGCCGAAGTGGGGCGCACTGATGCGCTATGTGTTCGGCAGAACAAAGGATACATTTTTCCGCGTGGTGAAGGTCGTTCTGCTGGTCTGCGGTATCTTCTGGCTGCTCAGCTACGGCGGCAGAACCGGTGAAAACAGCATTCTTGAAAAATTCGGTCTGGCGATCGAGCCGGCGACAAAATTCTTCGGGATGCCGTGGCAGCTGTTCCTTGCGTTTATTGCATCTTCGGTCGGAAAAGAAGGCGCGGTCGGCGTTATCACGGCACTGTATTCCGGCGGCGCGATCGGCACGGCATTCTCCGAAGCAATGGCAGGCGGGTCGAGAGCTGCAAATCTCAATGAGCTGCTGCTTGCCAATGTCACGCGACCCGAAGCGCTGGCATTTATCTTTGCGATCACATTCAATCTGCCCTGCGTCGTGGCACTAGCCGCGACCTATCAGGAGATTCACTCGGTCAAATGGACGGCGAAGATCGCGCTGTATTATACAGCTTCGGCGCTGCTGCTTGGCTGCATTGCCTATCATATCGGAATGCTGATCTGGTGATGAAGATGCAGAAGCTGCTGGAATTATTAAAGGACGGCCGCTCCCGCACCGTTGAAATGCTCGCGGCAGAGCTCAATACCTCTGCCGGCGACATACGCCGACAGATTGAATATCTGGAGCAGATCGGCGCGATCAAACGAATCGCATTTCCAAAAGGAAACGGATGCAGCGGATGCACCGGCTGTGAGGGCGGAACCGGCTGCAAGGGCTGTATGCCGGCAAATGCGGAAAGCAATATGGGCGAGATGTGGGAGGTTGTATCCAAAACCTGACACACATCAAAAACAGAAAAAAAACGGACAGCACCTCGCAATGAAGTGCTGTCCGCAGTTTTATACGGGAAGATCGGTCATGCTTTTCAGCCCGATTGCCAGTGTGGATGCATTATGCAGCAGCGCAGATGTCGCAGGCGGGAGAATTCCTGCTGCACCGAGCAGAATCAGTCCCAGATTAAAGCCGATGATCGTGCGGTAATTCCAATGGATCCGCTGCATCAGTGCATCACTGATCCGTTTCAGATCGGTCAGCGCATACAGATCATTTGCTGAGATTGTAATATCCGCAATCTCTCTTGCAATTGCCGCTCCGGTGCTGATTGCAATACCCGCATCGGATTCGCCGAGCGCAGGGGAGTCGTTCACGCCGTCACCGATCATAATGACACGCCGGCCGGCTTCATGTTCTGCGCGGATAAATGCCGCCTTGTCCTCCGGCAGTACTTCCGAATAATAGGTATCGACACCGACCTTTTCCGCAACGGATTTTGCAGTCCGCTCGTTGTCGCCGGTCATCATCACGATATTGGAAAGCCCCAGCTCATGCAGCGTATCAATGACTGTTTTTGCCTCATCACGCAGCGGATCTTCAATGCAGATGACCGCCGCAATCTCACCGCCGATTGCAAGATACAGATGCGAATATTCCTTCGGCAAGTGTCGGAACACACGCTCATCCGGCAGCTTGCAGGCTTCGTCCTCAACCACAAAATGATGACTGCCGATGACGACACGTTCCCCGTCAATCATGCTGGAAATGCCGTGTGCGACCACATATTCAACCTTGGAATGCCGCTCCTCATGCAGTAGACCGCGCCGCGCTGCCTCTGCAACGACCGCGTTGGCAATCGAATGCGGATAATGCTCCTCTAAGCATGCAGCAAGCCGCAGCATTTCCGCTTCATCGCGTCCGCCGAACGGGATGATCTGTGCGACACGCGGCTGCGAATGTGTCAGCGTGCCGGTTTTATCAAAGACGATTGTATCTGCCTCTGCAACAGCTTCAAGGAATTTGCCGCCCTTGACCGTGATGCCCGCTTCTGCGCACTGGCGCATTGCAGAGAGCACTGAAATCGGCATGGCGAGCTTCAATGCACACGAAAAATCGACCATGAGGATTGACACCGCTTTTGTCGCATTCCGTGTCAGCAAATAGGTCAGCAATGTGCCGCCCAGACACCACGGCACGAGTTTATCTGCGAGATGAGCCGCTTTGCTCTCAGCGGACGACTTCATCTGTTCGGATTCTTCGATCATTTTCACGATACGGTCATAGCGCCCGCTGCCTGCGGTGTTCTCGACCTGCACCGTGCATTCGCCGTCCTCAACGACCGTTCCGGCATAGACATACGCGCCCTCGGATTTGTGAACCGGCACGGATTCACCGGTCATGGACGCTTGATTGACCATTGCGTCGCCGGCGATCACTTTGCCGTCCAGCGGAATCATCGAACCGGTGCGCACGATCACGCGGTCGCCCTTCTGAATCTGCGAGACCGGAACAAGAAGCTCCTGTCCGTCCGCAGTCTGCATCCAGACCTGTTCTACACCGAGTGACATGGTTCTTGCGAGATCATCAACCGATTTCTTATGCGTCCATTCGTCAAGAATATCACCGATCTTCAGCAGAAACATCACACTGCCGGCGGTATTGTAATCGCCGCGTATCGTCGAAACTGTGATGGCAACAGCATCGAGCACCTCAACTTCGAGCCTGCCGCGCATCAGGCATTGCAATCCTCTGCGGAGATATTTCAGCGCTTTGATAACAGAAATCACGCGCCGGAACGGCAGCGGCAGCAGAAATTTATGCAGCACACGCCGCATAATTGCCGAGCCCAGCTTTTCCTCATATTCGCGGTTCAGCGCTCTGCCGGTCTGTGCCGGAACAAGCGCCTCCGCTTCTTCGCTGTAACAAAAATGTGCAAGTGCAGACAGCACGGCTTTCCGGTCACAGCGATAATACAGAATTACGTCACAGGTGCGGTCAAACACCTGAACCTTTGTAATACCGCTGACCGCAGACAGCGCATATTCGGCCACATCCGCCTGACGCAGTGTCATGTATTTCTGGAAGAAATGTACGCGGATACGCCCTTTTGATTCATGCAGGATTTTACATTTCATGATGATTCACCCCATAGCAAAACAGACCGCCTGAACGCGGTCTGCTTTTGGTTATTCAGTCGGTTTCGGTTCGTCAGCTGTGTCCGATGCATCTTCGATGATGGATTCTGCTGCATCTTCAATGACAGCTTCCGCATCGGCAGCGGCACGCTCTGCGTTGATCTCCTTTGCATCGCTGAGTATATCATCGCAGTTTTCACGCACGGTCGTGACGGTTTCCATGACGCTGTCCTTTGCACGCAGCACGGCAGCAGTCGCATTTGTATAGCACTTTTTCGCGTCCTTGCTGCTCAGAATCTTGATGCCGGCCGTGCCGAACAGCACACCGCCTGCAAACAGACCGAGTTTTCCCCAAGGCAAACGGCTCATACAGATCACCTCTTTTTAATTCCGGAGCATATACTCCATTTAGACTATTATAGCACAGACAGATTTCGTTTTCTACTCCGAACGGACACACTTCTGATATTCTTTTGGCGTACATCCCATAACACTGCTGAATGCCGCTGAAAATTTGCTCGCATTGTCATATCCGCAGTCTTCGGCAATGTCAATTACTCTTATGTTAGTTATAGCTAACCTTTGGGCAGCCCAATGCATTTTCTCTTTGCGAATATGAGCAAATAATGATGCGCCGTAAACATGGCGGTAAATTTGTTTGAGTTTCGTTGGCGAAATACCGGCACGCGCAGCAAGAAACGGAATCGTGAAATGTTCCTGCATATGTTCCATGCAAAAGGAAAAAGTATCTTCGGCAAGCTGCCGTTCAGCCGCTGTCGGTTGATTTTTCATAACAGCACCTTCTTATCATTTGATTCGTTTCAGCAAAATCTGAGCACACAATCCAGTGAACAATCCGGCAAGTGAACCGGTCACGAGCAGCAGCGGCAGATAGGCGATCACGCCGAAGCTCCGCATGATGATAACAGCCGCCGAGATTTGCCCGATATTGTGCAGCATGGCACCGAGCACGCTGCACAGCCAGATTTGCTTTTCCGGCAGGATTCTGCGCAGTGCAAGCATACCAAGCAAACAGCAGACCGCTCCTGCTGCGGAATAGAGCAGCGCCGACGGATTTCCGCTGAACATCGCGCCGAGCAGCAAACGAACAGTTACGATCATTGCCGTTTCGGAGGGTCGATAGCGGAATACTGCGTAAACCGTAACAATATTTGCAAGTCCCAGCTTTACGCCCGGAATCGGAAACGGATTCGGAATGCGCAGCTCAATCACAAAAATAATGAGCGCAACCGATGAGAGCAGCGCAAGCTCAGTCAGCCGACGGATATTCATGATTCGTCCTCCGCAAACCGCACGGTCAGCCTGTGCGGCAGACAGACAATCGGCAGATAATCCGATTTCAGCACGCCCATTTTTACACAGGTCTGATCGGGACAGTCCGCTTCTGAAATGCAGATTTCGCCGTTCTCTATTACAATCAGATTGTAGCCGCCGTCGGCAGAAGGAATCCTGATTTCTCTGTCTTTTGTTTTTTTCAGGTCAAATGTATACAGCACGGTTCCGTTCTGCACAATCTCAACCGTCTGTTTTTCAGACGGCATCAGAATGAATACAGATAAACATACAGAGACAAGAAAAATTGCTGCAACTGCAAGCATAATCTTACGATTCGTCATCACGATGCACCACCCTGCACGGCATTTCGGTCTTTGCGGTATAAACTGCGGCAATGCCCTCTGTCAACAGTAATTTGCCGTCCGATGTGACCAGAATCATCTCAAAATTACCGCTTCTGCGCCAGTGCTGCACTGCCTGTTCCGTTCCCTCAACAAAGAGTGCCGTTGAGAGCGCATCGCATTCTGTGCCGCTGTACCCGATTACCGTAACGGAAACCAGCCCGTTATCCGCCGGAAAGCCGTCAGCCGGATCAAGAATATGCCAGTAACGGCAGCCGTCCTCTCCGGTAAAACAGCGCTCGTAATTGCCGGATGTAATGACAGCTTTGTCCGTGACGCTGACCGTTCCGATCAGCGCATCCGGCGCAAAGGGATCGGTAATGCCGACCGTCCATGCGCTGCCGTCCGGTTTGCTGCCAAGCGTCTGCACATTGCCGCCGAGATTGATAATTGCCGAAGAAATATGATGCGCCCGCATAATTTCCATAACTTCATCGCCGGTGTATCCCTTTGCAACCGCGCCGAGATCAATTTGCATTTCATCCGGACAGCGGACCGTCTGACTATCCACTGAAATCAGTGTATCATCGACATTATGCAGCAATCCTGCAATCACATCATCGGCGGGAACCCGGTATTCTCCGGTCGTAAATCCCCATGCACGCAGCACCGGATACAGTGAAATGCTGAATGCACCCCCGCACTCCCGATGCATGGTCTGTGCCGTCTGCAAAACGGATACCGTATCTGCGGAAACGGGCACAGACTGCCCGTCTGCATGATTGATTTTCCAGATGTCACTGGCGTCATTTGTAACGGAAAAAGTCTGTTCCAGCTCGTAAATCCGTGCTTCGGATTCCCTGACTGCCGCCTCTGCATCGCTGCCGTATGCCTTGAGACTCATATAGGTGTCCATTGCGAAAAAGTCCGCAGATTTCACGGTTTCTGTTTGATGCCCGCAGGCAGTTAAAAGCGGCATCACGCAGATACCGCTTATCACTTTCATGTATGTGTTCCTCATGTTTTTGCTGACTCCAGTGCGGCACGAACCGCTGTTATAATGCCCTTTGAACTGTATGTCGCGCCGGAACAGGCGTCCACATCCGCCGCCTGACTGCGGATGATTGCGGGAATGACAACAGTTTTCGCATCATAGAAATACTCATCGTCACTTTCTTCCGTTTCGGCTGAGATGTCTGTGATTCTGTCATCCTGAATTGTTACGTGAACCGTAATATCACCGTCATAGCCGTAAGCTTTTGCAGTGAATGTGCCGTTCCGGTAAACGCGGACAGTCTGCTGCACGCTTGCGGTTGTTGATGTTGCGGAAGCCGGCTTTGTTCCGGACAGAGCCGTAACCGGCTCGGCTGCCGCAGATGTGCTGACAGTTTCAGCGGGTTCGGAGACATATGTTGTGTTTTCGGTCCTGATTTCGCTTGTTGTATCGGCGGAAGTTTCCTCTGTGATTTCCGTGATGTCTGTTTCCGTTGCGGAAGCCGCAGTACTTTCGGCCGAAATATCCGTTGCAGCCGCAGAGGTTGCGGCAGGTTCATCCGCTGCCGTTATCTCCTCCACTTCCGCATTTGCGGCAGGGGGTGCTGTCGCCGGCGCTTTTTTCGGAGATACTGCTGCCGCAAATACCGTCATGCCGATCAGAAACAAGCCCCAGGATGCAAGCCTCAGCCCGGTCAGGTGCTCCGGCTTCCGCTTTACCCGGTACCATTTATTCAGCCGGCAAACCGCATAGCCGAAGAACACGGTCACATAGATTGCGAGATCCGGAAGCATCTCCGTTCTGCCGCGGCGAATTCTTGCAAGGTTCAGCGCAATTACATGAACCGGAATCAGCGCATAGAACAGATATGCGGAGCGCTGAACGGATTTCCACGTTTTTGCTTTCATTTTCCGCCGGATTTTTTGAACGGAGATGACAGTCAGCGGGAGCATAATCAGCATCAGTGCAATACAGATTGCGAGATTTGATGTATCGGATTTCTCGATCCAGCGCGGGAGCATCCGGATGCCCAGACCGACGGCGTGTCCGAGTGTCAGAATCGCAGCAAAGACCGATAGCTGCCCCCGCTGCGGCATCAGCTTTTTCATCAGCGCCGAACCGTTCGGGAGTGCGCCTGTCCACATGACAACCGCCCAGAACGCAGCCGCAAGAATGCCTTTTGTAAACAGTGCAATGACATTTTGCCGGACAAACACCGGCATTTCCGGAAGCCGCTGATTTGCAAGATACACCGTTCCGATGCTCAGTGCCGCTGCTGCCAGATAGAACGGTGCAGGGTGCTTGCGGAGCGCCTTCCCGCAGAAAACCGAGAAGGCGGCCGCAATCAACAGAGAGAAAAGAAACAGCATATCAGCTTCTGTGCTTTTTGCGCGTCAGGGCAGCCGCAGCAGCCGATGCCGAAGCCAGAGCCGCAAGCATTCCGATTCCCGCATCGCCTGTTTTCGGAGCGGAATTGCTGCTGCCTGCCGGAGCGGTTGCATTTGTTGCGGCATTTGTCTGGGATGCAGCTGCTGTTGTTTCGGTTTGTGTCGTTTTTTCCGCATTTGTTGCAGTTGTTTCCGCTGCTTCCGGTGCAAGCTGAACCGTCAGGGGATTGCGGTAGCCGGTCGCAGCGACGGTCAGTGTATAGGTACCGCCGGCGCCGTCAGCAAAGACCTTTCCGCTTCTGGATTCCGCATCAAAATTGATTGTGCCGTTCTCGTCAAAGATTTTGACAGAGCCCTTTCCGATCGCATTGTACGCATTTTCTCCGACTTCGACTCTTGCAAGATTACGGATAAAATTCTGTGCATCCTCATCAGTGAAGCCGTCTGCGGCAACAAGGCTTCCGTTCTTGTATTCTACCGGGAGTGCATCGGTTTCCAGTACAAACGATGCGGTCAGATCAGCGTATTTTTTTCCGTCATCCGAAACCGTCAGCTTGTAGCTGCCGGGCTTGGCGCCGGTATAGCAGATTGTTCCGTCCGTAACGGCAAAGCCGTCGGCAGCAGAATATTTCTTCTGATAATCCTGCGGAAATCCTTCCGCGGTAAATGTTGTGCTTCCTGTGCCGGCTTCGCTGTTATCTACATTCAGTGTGCCTGCAAATTTCACAGGAATATATGTGTCGGTGCTGACTGTGACATATCCCTTTGTCGTAATGAGAACAATCTCTTTGACTGTGCTGCCCATAAGGCTCTCATACATCCTGCTGTCAAGCTTGTTGCCGTGCGGCTCCTCGGTTTTGATGCCGGAAGACCAAGCAATCTCGCCGCGCCAGATATTCTGTTCATGCCGCATTGCATATGTTTTGCCGTCGGCAGTTTTCAGAAGTGCGCCGCGGTATTTGGTATCGAAGCCCTCCGGCTGTTCAGTCAGATCAATCAGGTAATCGCCCCACGGTGTTTCGGTTGAAAGCTTGACGCCGAGATCCGCGGTTTCCGGCTCTGCATCCTGTACCGCTGAAAAGCTCGCCTTACCGCCGGAAACCGTGACTGTTTTATATGCCTCCGGTTCAGCATCAAGCCTTGTAAAGCCGTAATTGTTATCGCCGAGTGCATCCAGATCCGCCTGCGAAGCCGCAACCGGATAGGTTACGCCGAGAATCGTATCTTCACCGTTGTTGTATGTGCCTTCAAACAATTGTCCTTCGCCGTTCATCAGAACCTTATTCTTCGTCGCAGAGGTCACGGCATCAACCTCACCGGCGGAAGAACCCATTTCCGCCGCATAAAACTCGGTATACGGAATATTCATGGTACCGTAGATCAGTTCATCCGCAGCGGATGCGGAAATCGGCATTGCTGCCGTAACAGCCAGAGCCGCCGCAGCAGAGATCAGTACTGCTTTTTTCATGCAAATTCTCCTTTGGTTAGATTTAGCTAACTTGCACCGGCAATTATGCACCGGTAAGTTCTGTGCCGAGCGCTTTCAGCTTTGCAAGATCGTCATCCGACGGCGCTTCGTTTACGGTATATCCCTCATCACCGAGCAGATTGGCTCCTGCTGCCTTGACGCGGTCTGCCCAGTTGCGCATCCATTCGCCGTCGCCCCAGCCGTAAGAGCCGAACAGCAATACGGTTTTGCCGCTGAGTTCGCTTTCGATGCCGGCAAAAAACGGCTCAAACTCATCTTCCTCAAGCACCTCTGCGCCCATAGCAGGGCAACCGAATGCGAGGGCGTCAAAATCTGCAATATTGCCGCTGAAATCAGAAACGGTCACCGCATCAACGCCGGCACCCTCTGCAACTGCGTTTGCCATCGCCTCGGTATTGCCCGTGCCGCTCCAATAAATAACTGCTGTTTTCATTGTAATTCCTCCAAAAAAAGTATTTATCAAACAGATTTCTCTGTTTTGAACATGGGATTATCCGCTGTAGTGCTCCAGCAGGTTTTTCAATGCGCTGACACTCGCGCTGTGAACATGTTTTACCGGGATGCCATGCTTTTCGGAGCGATTTTTTACGCCCGCAAGCATTTTATGGGAGCATGTGCTTGTGAACACCACCAGCAAATCCGGCTGCCCGATCTTGTTTTCAAAGTCCGCAGGCATTTGTGTGAAGACTTTGGATTTCCATTGGTACTGTTTGCAGATGTCCTGATAGCGTGTTGCCATGCGGTCGTTGCCGCCTACGATGACTAAGCTCATATACGCCTCCTTCGGTTGCATTAGGCTAACTGCTGCTGAAGAGGATAGAACGAACGTCCACTCGCTCTTTTAAGTTGCTCTATGCTAACCACAACGATTATATCATACTTTTCCGGATTTGTCAAGCCTGATTTTTCAGATTGTTCGCACTTGACAAGGTAAGCGATCTGTGATATAATAAAAGTGGTTAGCATATGATAACTATATGGGGTGATGATATGTCAGAAGAAGCAATGGTTCACAACTGCGCACCGACACTTGCCGGCATCAAGACCGGAAACCTGTTCAGCTACCGGTATGACAGTATAGAGGAAATGCGTGATTCCGTGCGTTTCTGGAACCGAAAGCTCCGCGAAAAGGGTGTACGCATTCTCCCGCTGCGCTACCGTAATTCTCATGCATTGATCTATCTTTACCGTCCGGCGCAGCTTGCGGGCGATTTACATAATGAGGAAGCAAAAGCGATTCTCCGGCATTGCGGCTATGCTTCGGAATGTGCAGAAAAATGCATTGCCAGACTGATGAAGCGCTTGCAGGATGCTGATGATTTCCCGCATGAGATCGGACTTTTTCTCGGTTATCCGCCCGAAGATGTATCCGGATTTATCGCGCATCATGCCTGTGATTACAAATGTGTCGGCTGCTGGAAGGTCTACGGCGACGAAAGTAAATGCCGGCGCCTTTTTGCGCAATATAAGCAATGCACGCGAATCTATGAATCCTCTCTGGAACGCGGCGCAGATCTGGTATCCATAACTGTAACCCTGAACTGACAAGCGCAGAGCCTTGCTCTCATTCAAGGAGAGCAAGGCTCGTTTTATAGCCGAATTGTTTGTGACATGTTATTCCCGGTTTTTGAGCACTTCCGCAGGAGAAATGCGGTTGATTTTCCGGATCAGAAGCCGGTTGATTACGAAGTAAACCGCTATGACAGCGGCGTAGATCAACGCATACAGCTGCCACGGAAACGCTAGTTTCATGGAGCACGCAACATTGCAGATAAAGCTTGGATAGATGGCGTCCATAGCGGCTTTTGCAAGCGGAACAGCGATCAGTGCGCCGACTGTAACGATCAGAAGATTGCCGTTCAGATACAGTGATCGGATCTCTCGAGGACGGTAGCCGAATATTTTGATCAGTGAAATACCCATTGCGCTGCGGTCGATCATGACACCCATCATCAGATACATCACCACGCAGAAAATCACTGTGCCTGCTGAGAGCATCGTTACTACAAGCGAGAACATCAGATCAACAAATACGCTTGCACTCTGTTCGATATCCTCCTTCGTAGTCACAGAGTACAGTCTTCCTTCTTCAATATCCAGCGCCTTGTCGGAGTAAACGGCATTGAAATAATCTTCGTCCTGATCGAACAGTTCCCGCATACTGTCAATATCCATGAAGATCGTGAAGCCGACAGAATAATCACTGATTCCGGTTACGGTAAAGCTGTAATCCGCATCGGCTGCGGCATCATGAAAGATTACGCGGTCGCCGGTTTTATAACCGTACCGTTCCACCAGAGAGGAATTGATGACAGCCTTGTTTTTGCCTTTCTCCGGCTTTGCATCGAAATATTTGTTATCATTGTCAATGCCGATCACCGTCACATCCAGCGTATAGCCCATGCAGTCCGTACTGAGCGTTTCAATATAGGCTGCCTCGCCGTTTTCGGGAACCGTTTTCTCCGGATATTTATACAGATACTGATACGAATATTTTGTGTCTGCAATTGTATCATCATTTACCGCCTTGCACATCACATAGCAGTCCAGTCCGAGAATCACAACCATGACGGAAACGAACATACCAAGCACAGTTGCGATTGCCGAGCGGGATTCGCGGACGATCTGACGGATTGCAAACAGCAAGGGAAAGCGCTTTGTTTTCAGAGAAAACTGTCTGTAGCTGCCCGCTGACTGCTCGTTTTTCATGAGGGAAAGAGCAGTGCGGGAGAGCTTTTTGTTGATGACTACAGCGTTTACCAATGCGGAAATCAACGGCGGTACGACAAGCGCATAAATGAGCAGATACGCCGGAAAGATTACATCAAAAACCGGCAGCGAAAAATATGCATAGGAATCCTGTGCCTGTGATTTCACACCGAATCCGAAGCCGAGCGCCGTGCCGGCCAGTGCAGCGAAAAACGCAACCAGTGTCGGCATCGTGATGTAATGCAGCATGAGATTTTTCTTCTTCACGCCGAGTGCATAGAGCGCACCGATGACACTTTGCTCCTGCTCGATCTGGTGTACGACAAACACCGAAAGCACATACGCAAACAGCGCAAGTATGATGATTCCGGCGACCAGCCCGGCGTTTTTGTCCATGATGACATCACCGGCGGCTGCTGCAATGCGGATGTTATCCTTTGCGGCGACAAATGAGGTCAGATTCTCAATATCAATCTTAAATACTTCATCAAGCAACGCATCTGTATTCTTTTTCAGTTCCGAAACGCCGTCTGCAAGCTCAGCCGAACCGTCTGCGGCACTGTCTGCGCCGTCTGTGTAATCATAAATGCCTTGCCGGAATTCTGAAAGCCCGTCAAGGCTGCTTTTCAGCTCCGCCAGTTCCCTGGAATGCGTTTTATCAATCAGCGTTTTCAGCGTTTCTGCGTAATTATCTTCTGTCAGTTCAATCTGCTGATTTGCAAGCATCTGATTTGCCTGCGCAAGATACTGTGCAAACAGCGCATCTGCCGCATCCTGCAAGTCCTGATTATGATCGGTCAACTCTTTCATTCCGTCAGCAAGTTCATCTGCACCGTCATGCAGATCGCTGATACCGTTTTCGATATCGCGGCGCTCCTGCAAAATCTCATCAACCGTTTCGCGGAAATACTTATTTTCGATCTGCTCCGGCTCGACTTTGATATCCTTGATCTTTTCTTTCAGCGCATCATCTGTGGTATTGCCAAGCCGGTATGCATAGGTATATTCTTCGGCATTCTGTTCGCCGTTTTCTTTGATTGCATCATACTGTGAACCGGTCACAAACAGCAGTCCGAATGCATTTTTGTCTACAGCAGTATCGCTGAACTTTGCAATGCACATATCATAATCCGGAACAGACCCGATGCCCGTGATTCGGAAATCTGCACCGCCTGCCTTGATCGAATCACCGATGTGCAGGTCATGTGCCTCGGCATAGCCCTTTTCGAGGACTGCTTCACCGTTCTGCTCTGCGATTTTACCATCATCCAGCTGAATCAGGTCGATCTTGTCACGATTTCGGAACAGCCGCAATGTTGAACGATCATCGGCTTTGAGGTCAAATGAAAACATCGGCTCAATCGTTGTTCCGTCTGCTGTCAGACTATTCAAATCATCAGCGCTAAGCGGCAGAAACACCGTAAACTGTCCGTCCTCGACCATGTTGACCGACTTTTTGTTTTCGGTTCCCTGAATGATCATCTCGGACGAACCGACAATCGAAACGACCAGATAAAGTCCCAGCACAAACAGCAGAAACAGTGCCAGATACCGTCCGAAATTCGCCCGCAGATCGCGCAGCAGCCGCTTTCTGAGTATCTTGTTCATTACAGATCCTCCAGTTCCGCCGCGGGCGTTCTGGTCTCGTTCATATACTCCTTTTTCACCAGTCCGTCCTTAATGATGATGACCTTGTGCACCATGTTTTTGATCGAATTGTTATGCGTGACGATCAGCATGGTCGTGCCGTATTTGGCATTGATTTCTTCGAGCAGTATGAGAATATCGCGGCTTGTTTTGGAATCCAGTGCGCCGGTCGGTTCATCACAGAGCAGCAGCTTCGGATTCTTGATGAGTGCCCGTGCAATGGCGGTTCTCTGCTGCTGCCCGCCGGAGAGCTGCGCCGGAAATTTATTCTGATGTTCCGTCAGGCCGAGCGTTTCAAGCAGTTCGTCCATGTCAAGCGGCTTTTCTGCAATATGCTGGCAAATCTGGATATTTTCGCGCACGGTCAGATTCGGTACGAGGTTGTAGAACTGAAAAATGAAGCCGAGATTATCGCGCCGGTAATCCGAAAGCTGCGCCGGCTTCAGCCCGAAAATCTCCTTGCCGTCTACAGTAATCGAGCCGGAATCCATCGTATCCAGTCCGCCGATGCAGTTCAAAAGCGTCGATTTTCCGGAACCGCTTGTGCCCTGAATCACACACATCTGTCCGCGTTCCAGCCCCGTGCTGATGCCTTTCAGCACCTGCACATAGCTCGTGTCTTTGCCGTAGCTTTTCTTGACATCCTTTACCTGTAAATACATAACAGTCCTCCTTTGTTAGGTATACCTAACTTATGGATACAGAAAGAAGAAACGCTTTCTTCTTTCAGATATCGTCCTCTAAAATATGCGCAAGCCATCCCTCCACCAGCATATCCATGACCGGCTTGATCTCTTTTATCGCTTTCTGCGGATCGTCCTCATGTGTCACAAGATGCACATATGCATTGATCTCAACATGAGACATCCAGTGCAGGAAATACTTGTTAACCCGCTTGCCCGGATGGGCGGCTGCTAATTTTTCCGCAAGTGCAAAATTGTGCTGCTCGATCATTTCTATGATGCGGTCAATAATACCCTCATAGCTTGAACCAGCTGACTTTTCCAGAAGAAGAAGCAAGGCGTCGCGGTCGGCATAAAGCATGGAGATCATTGCTTCTGCAAAGTCATCATGATCGCCGGCATGATGCTGAAAATGTGAAATATCCGTTGCCATGTCATCCGAAAAATGCTGATGAATTGTGTGCATGATTCTTTGCAGCGGTTCTTCTACGACCGCACCGAACAGCCCGTTCTTATCTTTGCAGAAGAAATAAACTGCACC
>JAFWVK010000053.1 GCA_017518255.1 Oscillospiraceae bacterium | reverse complement strand
TCTCAGTCTGTCGAGAAACCCTATCTGTGTCTTATAAAAGTTTTTGATCGAGCTTTTTTCAAAAAGCTCGCAGGGTCGAGGGACAGCGTCCCTCGTCGCTGCCCGCAGGCAGCGAAACTCCCAATTTTGCGTTCTTTTTTGGGAAGATAGGGGCTTGGGGGAAGCCCCCTTTTTCTAAAAGGGCAGCTTCCCCCATTATTGATCTCTATGCCTCTCTTGCGTTATTCTAAATTAGAACAGAGGACTTTATCTACAAGCTGAGACGGACTGCTTTTTGCAGTCCGTCTCTTTTCATCTGTTTATTGTCCGATGAGTTCAGCATCTGTAACCAGGCCGGCAAGATATTTCAGCAGTTTTGTGAGGTCGTCGGTCTTGACCGCACCGTCATGTGTGACGTCTGCATTGAGCTTTCCGGTGTCGGTCACTCCTGACTTTGTATCCTCGGCTGCGACACGCGCCAGCATTACGGCATCCAGCACGTCCACACCGCCGCTGCAATCCACATCGCCGAACATCAGATTGTCCGGTGTCTGAATGCTTGTCGTTTCGGTCGTGGTCTCGGAATGCGGGGTATACTCAATTCCGTCGATGATCGAATAGAAGCAGGGCTTTGCGGTGTAATCCTCGTTGAAGAGAAGCGGTGTTCTGCTTGAACGCCAGCTCTGGTCATCGGTCGTGCCCCAGAAGATAACGGCAGAGATGTAGTCTTTATATGCGACAATGGCATCCATGATATCGCTGTAATACTGTTCCTGGAGCTTTTCGCCGTTTGCGACGCTGTGGTCATAGGTTGCGTCCAGCTCCGTGACCTGAAGATCCAGACCGGTCTCCGCATACTTTGCCAGAGCGCTCTTATACACGGATGCGCTGGGGAATGGATCGGAGGTCTGGTTGTTTGTGACATTGAGGTGCGACTGCAAGCCGATTCCGTCGATCACCCCTTTTGCCTTCAGCTCGGTTGCCATTTGGATGATTGCCTCAACCTTCTGCGGCATATACTCGTTAAAGTCATTGTAGTAAAGTTTTGTATTCTTCGGCGCATACTGTCTTGCATATTCAAATGCATACGGAATAAAGGAATTGTCGCCGAAAATCTTGACCCAGCCGGAGAGTTCTCCGTTTTCCTCATAGGTTCCCGGCTGACGCGGCGTGCCGTCGTCGCGCCATGCTTCGTTTACAACGTCCCATGCATAGAAGTTGATGTCGGAATATTCCGCTTCCAGAGCGGCGAATACACCCTTGATGTAGTTCTCCATGCGCTTCAACATGGTTTCCTTGTCAACCCATGCGCCCTCAAGCGTGTAGTCATCTTTGAAGAACCAGCCGGGTGTCTGGCTGTGCCATACCAGTACATGGCCGCGCACCGGAATCTTGTATTTCCGGCAGAAATTCAGAATCACCTTTGCGGAGCCGTTCAGCTTGACCTGCGGAACGGTGTTGTCGCCGGTTTCTTTGAGATATTCCTGACACGCCGTCTGGTCGAGCATATTTTCCGGCTTCAGCTCATTGCCGAGCGTGAGACTGTTGTAATGCTTGAGAATAAGATCCTTCGTGGAGTTCGGTGCAAGTTCGCCGGCGGTAACGGCACCGCCGATTTTGAAATAATCGCCGTAGACATCCTTCAGAGACGGGATATTCCGCTCAATCGGATAGACCGGTGCAGTTGTCAGTGTGAAATCATCGACCCACATATCCGGTGTATCATTCCCTTCGCCCTCAATATAGATCGAAACATCCTTCATATCCTCTGAAAAGCTGAACTTTGTCAAGGGAATCTGTACCCATTCGCCCTGACTGAGCACAGCCGAAAGATTGTTATAATGCGCGGTACCTTCATCGTCAGTATATTGCATACTGAGGTGAACATTATTGTACCACTTCATTTTGACCCATGCAGATGCGAGATACTGCACGCCGGGCTTGCAGCCGAGCGCTTCGAGCTGAATTGAAGGACCGTTCCAGCTGTTGGTACGTCCCGTGACTGCCATGCAGGTCTTGCCGGAATGTGCATCCTCAGTTGTTGCGGCAATCTCCGAGGTGTCGGTATCTCCGCGCTTGCTGAATGCCGATACATCGCCGTCCTCAAAACCTGTTTCAAGGATGGCTTCGATATCCGCCGAAACGGGTACCGATGACAGGGGGAGCCCCTGTACCGCGAGCAGCACACTCAGAAGAGATGCCCCCGCCTTGTAAAAATGTTTCATAATAATCCTCCCCGATCATTATTTCTTACCGCAAAACTGCGGCTTTTTTTATTATAGCACAGTTTTTTTTGAATTGCAAGCAAAAAATTGAAGGAGAGCTGATGAAAAAACAAAGCCCGGTATCGGAATGATACCGGGCTCAGTGTGAACATCTGTCAGACAGAATTATTTGTTGTAATCTGCGAGATATGCATCAATCACGGAATTGATGACGCCGACGGATTCGCTCCACTGTGCGATACCCTTGGATGCACAGCGGATACCGTTCTCGTTGGAATCCAGAACGCCGCTGACTTCGCTGGAGATTGCATTGTAGAAATCGTAGTACGGATTTTCGCGTGCCATCTTGTGGCAGGTTTCGAGCATCTCAACCATTTCTTCGCTCCAGCCGTAGTCATCGTACAGACCCTTCTGTGCGATGGCACTTGCGCCCTCGTCCATTGTAGCAAAGCGCTTGCACTTTGCGAAGATTGCGACGCCCTCCGGGTTCTGACCGCCCTTGACCATCACATAGCCGTCGAGGCCGCAGGGGATGGTGTATTTGTCAGAATTCGGATCCTTCGGCATCGGAACAAACATTGCGTTCTCGCCGAAATCCTTCTTCCATGTGTCGTTATACATTGCCCATGCACCGCACGGATAGAACAGGGTCTTGCCCTCGCCGATGTAGGAGGCATGTGCATCCCAGCCGTAATCGCCGACACCGATTGCAACACAGTTGGTTGTGCCGAGCGTATACATCCAGTTCTGAAGGCGCTCAATTGCGGGATCTTTCAGATTGTTGACGAGCTTTCCGTCCTCGATGCCGATATACGGCACACCGCAGGTTGCGGAGAGACCCGCTTCAAACCACCAGCCGTCGATTCCGTACTGACCGTTGTCGGGATCGACAAACTGCTGGAGCTGTTTCTGGAATGCATCCCAGTCCCATTTGCCTTCTTTGAAGAGCTTTGCAGGATCGTCAAGACCGTTTTCCTCAAAGGTATCGCGGTTATAAATTACGACGCAGTTATCACCGGAAACGCTGTTGACGATGACATAATGCTTGCCTTTCCAGACAAACTTATCCATTGTCTCTTTCATCGGTGCAAATGCCGGCTCATTGAAGTCAATATAGTCATCAATCGGGACAAACATTTCCTTGATCGCACCCTTCGGGAACGCATCAAGGTCGGATGCCGGGAAGAAGTCGATGCCCTCGCCGCCGTTGATTGCGTTTGCGAGCTGGTCGTAGCGGGACTTCCAGTCAACATTGTGGAATTCCACCTTGCCGCCGTAGTGGGACTGGAAGGTTTCGAGCTCGACAGGTGTTTTCTTTCCTGTGCCGTCCGGGTTGATATCCCAGTTTGCCATCCACTTGATGGTTTTGTTTTCCAGTGTGCCGGTCAGCAGTTCGCTCTCGTCAGCCAGGGAGCTGAGTTCTTCCTTATCGGCGGAATCCAGCGGTTTGTCGTAGCTGGACTTGTCATCCTTTTTGCCGCAGCCCGTCAGAATGCCGAACGCGGTTGCCGTCAGCACCATTGCTGCGATTGCGGTTCTTGATCTCTTCATCATTTGGTTCCTCCTGTAAAAATTCCCCTTAAAAACATCAAATAAAGTGTTCAAATCCTTGGAATTCCGTGCGATTCGCACCGGAACCCCACTATCATTTTATCATAATTCCCCCCGCTTGTCAAGACGGAAATCGTAAAAGCGCAAGGAATATTTGCTTTTATTTCTGTGAATTTGTTCAAATCGTAATGAAAAATATTGCGAAACAGTCTGATATTGCCCTGCTTCCTGATTACGAAAAACGCTCATCAATGACACGCGCAGTCTTTTTCATGCTGCGCGGCAGCACGCCGATTTCGACAACCTTGACAATCGGGGTGAAGCCGATTCTGCTCTTGACCTGTTCTGCAATGCGGCGGGCGAGATCGTCAAAATTCACATGACCGTTTGTCTCGACATAGATGCGCATGGTGTCCTTGCCGTCGAGGTGTGAAATCCGGATCTGGTATTCGCTCGAAATCTCCTCAAACTTTGCAAGCACCTCCTCGATCTGCTTCGGGAAGACGTTGACGCCCTTAATTTTCATCATGTCGTCGGTTCTGCCCTGAATGACGTCAATGCGCGGGTAGCTGCGTCCGCAGGGGCATTTGCCGGGGATAATGCGGGAGAGGTCGTGCGTGCGGTAGCGGATGAGCGGTGCGCCCTCTTTGACGAGTGTCGTAATGACGATTTCACCGAATTCGCCGTCCGGAACCGGCTCGCCGGTCTTCGGGTCGATGATTTCGAGATAGAGGAAGTCGTCCCAGATGTGCATACCGGTGTTATGCTCGCAGTTGATGCCGATGCCCGGACCGTAAATCTCGGTCAGGCCGTAGATATCGTAAAGTTCAATGCCCAGTCCCTCGGAAATCCGCTGACGCATTTTCTCGCTCCAGCGCTCCGAGCCGATGACGCCCTTTTTGAGCTTGATTTTATCCTTAATGCCGCGCTTTTCGATTTCTTCCGTCAGCAGAAGCGCATAGCTGGATGTTGAGCAGATGACCGTGCTGCCGAGATCCTGCATCATTTGCAGCTGCTTGTCGGTGTTGCCCGGACCCATCGGAATTGCCATTGCGCCGAGCTTTTCGCAGCCGTTCTGGAAACCGATGCCTGCCGTCCAGAGTCCGTATCCGGGCGTGATCTGGATGCGGTCTTTGTTCGTGATGCCCGCGACCTCATAGCAGCGAGCAAACATCGTTGCCCAGTCCTCGACATCCTTTCGGGTATACGGGATAATAACCGGTGTTCCGGTTGTGCCGGACGAAGAGTGGATGCGGACGATTTCCTCCTCCGGTGCGGTCATCAGACCCAGCGGATAGGCGTCGCGCAGATCGCCCTTTTCCGAGAAGGGCAGACGGAGGAAATCCTCCGGTGTATGTACCTCGCTGATACCCGCCTCGGCGAGCTTTTTACCGTAGAAGCTGCCGGACGCCAGCAGCGCACGGATGCGGTCATTGACCAGTTTCAACTGTTCGTTCGAGATTTGCATAAGAGATCATTCCTTTCTGTTCATGATTTGCAGAATCGCGGTATATATGTCATTTGCCGTATAATCGGCAGGCTTTTTCCGCGTAAAAAAGCCGTGTCCCGTCAAAATGCACGCCGCTTCAACGCCCGCTTTGTTGCAGGCGGAAAAGTCCGTCAGCATCCGCTGTTTCTTTTCTTCGTCATGATTATAAAGCTGCTCCCGGATTGTCTGAAATGCGCGCTGCATATCGCCGAGAAACGGCTCTGTCCAGCGTACTTCGATCTGCTTGCAGCGGATAAACGCGCTGTGCTGCATCAGGTGCATCGCGCCGCCGAACCGGTCATGCGCTGCAATCTCAATATGCCGGATCCCGCCCATCACCAGCGTGCCCATGCACATAACGCAGGGTTCGAGCCCCGCATAGAGAATGTAGCTGTGCTTATCGGGATACCGGCTGACATCGAGATTCCGCACGGCTTCCGTTTCGGCGTGTGCTGCGGCGGGATTCGGAATGCGCCGTTCTCCGGTCAGATTCCTGCCCTCAGAGAGGATATTCCCCTCCCTGTCCGCAATGACGGCGGCAATCGCCTTGCTGCCCGCACAGACCGCCTCCCATTCGAGTGTAAAAACCCGCTGCCAATGCTGCGGCAACCGCTCAAATGTGCGCATTGTCATGCTTCATAACGCAGCGCCCTGCAATTCATTTCCACAAACTGCGGCTTGACCGTTCTGCGCATGATTTCCTCAATTTCTTCAATTGTAAACGGCAGCACATTCTGCCGGACTGCCGCGCCGAGCATAATCATATTCAGCACCTTCGGGGAGCCGAGCTCCCTGCATGCAGCATCCGCGTCCAGCATGGAGATTTCGGGCACATGCTTTTGCAGATAGGCAATCATTTCCGTTCCGGTGTAATCCGAGCCGGAAAGTGCAGCCGTAACCGGCATAATCGGGTGTGTATTCAGCACAATCCTGCCGGTTTCTTTCAGATAGGGAAGCATCCGGACTGCTTCCGCCGGCTCAAATGCGATGAGAATATCCGCGGATTTCTCCGGGAACATCGGGCAGTGCAGATTCTCGCCGAGACGCAGAAAGCTGAACACGCTGCCGCCCTTCTGCGCCATGCCGATTGTTTCCGCGCTCATGACGGGAATATCCTTTGCCATTGCTGCGGCTGCGATCAGCTTCGAGGTCAGGACGATGCCCTGTCCGCCGACGCCGCAGATCAGAATATTGTTTTGCATCAGCCTTCACCTCCTGCCGAAATCGCATGGAACGGACAGACCTGCGCACACAGCCCGCAGCCGGTGCAGAGCGCCTGTTCGATTGCAGCTTTGCCGTCCTTCCGGACGATGCCCGGACATCCGAGCGATTTGATGCAGCGGCCGCACTGCGTACACTTCTCCGGGTCAATCACTGCCGGTTTCTCCGGTTTTATCAGCACGGCGCACGGTGATTTGAAGATAATTGCCTTGACGCCGCTTTCCGCGGAAACACGCTTCACGCAGTCGATTGCAGCCTGCAAATCCAGCGGGTTGACTGTTTCAACCGTTTTTACGCCGACGCCTCTGAGCACCGCTTCGATGCTGACCTTTTCGACAATTTCTCCCATCATGGTTCTGCCGGTGCCGGGGTGCGGCTGATGACCGGTCATCGCCGTGGTCGAGTTATCAAGAATCACAAGCGTCATATTGGCCTGATTGTATACGGCATTGACCGCGCCGGTGATTGCCGAAGCAAAAAATGTCGAATCGCCGACGAATGCAAAGCAATTCGTGTCCGGCTCAATCTTGCCGATGCCCTGCGTGATGTTCACGCCCGCGCCCATGCACAGGCAGGTGTCCACCATATCAAGCGGCATTGCATTGCCGAGCGTATAGCAGCCGATATCGCCGCAGAACACGCTCTTTTTGCCCTTCATCGCCTGCTTGACTGCATAAAACGAGGCTCTGTGGGGACATCCTGCGCAGAGCACCGGCGGACGCACCGGCAGTGCAGGGGCTGCATCGGCTTTCGCAGACTCCGGCAGCGCCCAGCCCATGAATTCTGCAATATCATGCGCGGCAGAGGCACAGGTATTCTCGCCGGCATTGCGGACATCGTGCGTCAGCTTGCCGCGGACCGTGACATTGAGGTGATACTTTCCGCAGACATAAATCAGCTCGCGTTCGATGACCGGGTCAAGCTCCTCAATGCACAGCACCTCGTCGAGGTTTTGCAGAAATTCAACGGCAAGCTGCTCCGGAAACGGAAACGGTGTCGCGATTTTCAGCACAGCGGGCGCAGGCTTTCCCTCCAGCGCTTCCATAGCATAAGTATAGCTGATGCCCTGTGTCGCGATGCCTTTTCTGCACCCTGTTTCCGATGCCGGACGCAGTTCATTGTGCGGATATTCTGAGAACACCTGCGAAAGCGCTGCATTGCGCGCCTCAATACTGATATGCGCCTGATAGGACAGCCGCGGGAAAATGACCCACTTCGAGGGGTCGCGGACAAAGCCCTCCGGCTGATTGTGCAGATATTCCTCTGTATCCTTTACTGTAACCGAAGCATAGCCGTGACAAATGCGCGTTGTCGGCCGGAAAAGCACCGGCGTATGATACCGCTCGGAATATGCAAAGGCTTCCGAGATCATATCATATGCCTCCTGCACGGAGGTCGGGTCAAAGCAGGGCAGCTTGGAATATGCGGCAAAGGTTCGGGTATCCTGCTCGGTCTGCGAAGAGATCGGGCCGGGGTCATCCGCGACCAGAATAACCATTCCGCCCTTTACGCCGATATATGCAAGGCTCATCAGCGGGTCGGAAGCGACATTCAGGCCGACCTGCTTCATCGTGACCATAGAGCGTGCGCCGCAGTAGGCAGCACCCGCGCCGAGCTCCAGCGCTGCTTTTTCATTGACCGACCACTCGACGTACAGGCTGCCGTCGTTGGCTTTTGCAGCGGTTTCGAGCACTTCGGTCGAAGGGGTTCCGGGGTAGCCGCAGACGAGGTTCAGACCGGCGGCAATCGCGCCGCGGGCAATTGCGGCATTGCCCATCAGAAATTCCTTATGCAAACGGGTTCACTCCTTTCACCGGGGGATGTCCCGGCAGTTTCTCAGCCTATTATAACACGGAACCGCCGAAAAAAGCAATGGGCTATCCGGAAAAAGTTCTGTGCAAAAAAGCAGCGGTATCGGCAAGCCGGCGATTTCGGAAAGATACCGTTTACCTGTAGCTCATCTCAAAAGATGTTCCATACATATCGGTATAATGAAGAATCTTGTTTTCCTCGTCCAGCGAGTCGAGTGTTGCAAAATCCTTTGCGTAAAAGCGGTCATCTGTTGCAGGAAACGTAAGCGATGACATATTGACCCAGAATTCGGGGAGCAGGTCCACTGTCAGATCGTCAACCGGACAGCCGTCGCTGATTCTGTGTTCGTCTGTCATCATGAAGTATTCCAGACAGAGCTTTTCCGTATCAAAACCGGACATCAGAGCCCACGTCGGATCAATGTGATATCCCTGCCCGTCAAGAATGACATAAGTCCATGCATGACACATATCCGGCTCAAAGCATCCGATCTCCAGCGCATCGACGCCGACTTGCATCAGCAAATATACATATACGCCGCTCAGTTCGTCGCATACGCCCTTGTGCGTCATGAATGTGTAGTAATAGGCTCCGTCGCCGCAGCCTTCGGGGAAGTTCTCATAGATATAATTGGATTCCATATAGTTATAGAGCTTCAGGCATTTTTCAAAATCGTCATCATCGGTTTCCAGACAGCCGTTCAGAACATTCGTGACTGCTTCTTCAAATTCTGCCTGCCGTTCTTTATATTCTTCAACCGGTATTCTGTAATAGATTCTGCCGGTACCGTTTTCAAAGGAAACCGTGCCGTCATTGCTTTCACCGGTGATTTTCATGCAGGCAGGGGGAAACAGATGACCGAGGATACTGGGATCCGTTGCCCATTCATATGCTTCCCGGCTGGAGCACGCAAAGGTTGTCTCTCCCGCGCGCAGCGCATCACAGAGATGATAAAAGGATTCCCAGTGATCCTGCGGAATCTCTTCTGCCAGTTTCGGTGAATAAACATGAGGATTGAATGCGAACGATTCCGGTTCGGCTGCCGCTGCTGTTGTTTCGGTCTGTGTTTCTTCGCTGAGAACGGTGACGGAGGTTTCTGCCGTTGTATCCGCCGCGGAACTCTGATGCTGCGGCTGCGCCTGATCCGCACGGCAGCCGGATAACAGGAATGCTGCGGCGAAAAGGACACATGTGACCGTTCTGTTCTTCATAAGAAATGCCTCCCTGTCTTGTCAGAAATCTTTTTCCGGTTTCATTTTATGTTTTTTCCGGTGATAATCATGTCAGTTTTTTATTATTATAGCAGACCGCGGTTCAATAGTCAACCGCACAGTGCGCGGGTTCTGGCAATCCTGTTCCGGTGCATCTCCTTTGTGTGAATCCCTTTACAAATCAAAAAAAGCATGATATAATGATATCATGGATGATTCTATCCGGTAAACGGAGGGTTATATATGCTGAAATTTCACCCGCTGAAAGCGGAGGAGCTGAGAGAACTGCAATGGCAGAGTCAGCCGCTGGCAGCGTATCTGCCGGCGTATTTTGATCCGGCGGAAGCCCTGAAACGGGAAGACCTGCTGCTGACTGTATTCGACGGCAGCAGACCGGTCGGTATGCTGGTGATGCGCAAAGAACCGACAAACGGCAGACCGAACTGCGCGGTGATTGAGACGGCGGTGCTGCTGCCCGAATACCGCAGGCACGGACTGGGCAGAATGCTGACAGCGCTTGCTGCCGGTGCCGCCGCGGAGCGCGGAATCTGGTTCCTCGCCGCACAGGTTCTGGATACACCGGAGGCAAAAGGATTTGCGTCTGCCATGCACTTCCGGCAGACAGAATGGTATCCGGATTATCTGCTGCTCGATCTTTCGGACGTAGAGGGTATGCGGCATGGATAAACCGGAAAAGGGCAGAAAAAAGAAGCATTCCGATGTTTCTTCGGCGGTCATTCTTGCAGGAATCACCGGTATGCTCGCGTTCGGGTCGCTGTTTACAGCCGGCGGAAAGCAGGCTGCCCGGAATCCGCTCTGGCGGCCGCTGCTGCGGGCAAGAGACAATGCGGTTCTTGAACTCGGCAGAGATTCGCTCGGAAATGTGTATGTGACGGAAGAACGGCTTCTGCCTTACCGCGAACAGTACGATTCCGCTGCCGTCACGGACTGTGCAGGGGCAATCAACGATTTCGCGGCGGATGCGGAGATTCCTGTGTATCTGGTCGCCGTCCCGACCTCTGCCGGCATTTACGGCGATCTGCTGCCGGAATTTGCGCCGCTGGCAAACGAGCATGTGCTGCTGCGGGAGCTTTCCTCGCAGCTCAGCGAAAATGTTATCTGGATCGAAGCCGAAAGCTGGCTTTCAACGGAGCGGGAGCAGTATATTTATTACCGGACCGACCCCTGCTGGACCGGCTACGGTGCATTCTGTGTCTACCGGACGGCAATCCGGAAGCTCGGCTTCAATCCGCTGGGGTACGACCACTTTATCATCTCGCATTTCAGAGGGGATTATTACGGCAGACTGGTACAGGAAAGCGGCTATGACAGCGTGCAGCCCGATACGGTCGATCTCTACCGCTGCGATTCCGAGCAGCCGCTGAAATGTGTGCAGGCGCTCCGCACAGACGGCGCACAGCCGCTGAAATCCTTTTTCCTTCAGCAGGAGGCGGAAAAGTCCGGGCATCCCGAACGGGTCTATGCAAGCAATACCGAGCCGGTTCTGTATCTGGAAACAGAAAACCAGAACAGCAGAGAACTGCTGCTTCTGACAGACAGCTTCGGCGGCAGTATGATTCCTCTGCTGCTCCAGCATTATCATTCCGTGACAGCCGTCAACACAGAGCTGGCAAAGCAGCAAAAAACAGACTGGCGCCGTTTGGTGGACGGAACCGGTGTGCAGTATACGCAGGTGCTGGTGCTCTGCGGCGCGGATACCCTGAGCAATTCAGCCTTTTCATCGGTCATCCGCCGGGGTATTTCCCGGAAATAAAGGAGTATAAAAATGAGCAAGAAAAAGAAAACCAGAAAGCCTCAGCAGCCCAAACTCGATTACGATGCCATCCGTGCAAGAGATGCAGAGCGCAGAAAAAAACGCCGCGAGAAAAACCGTGACAAGCGCAGAAAAATCATGAAATGGGTCGGAATTCCTGTTCTGGCAGCAGGTGTACTCACCGCAGCCGGATTCGGAATCTATGCCTATCTCAAGAGCAGCGGATGGTTCCTGCATCACAGAATTGCCGCGAAAACCGAGCACTATGAGGTAACCGATGCCATGCTTGCCTGCTATTACAAGCAGTGCGTGGATACCTATCTCAGCTATATGGAAAAAGACGAGAGCATGACAAAATTTGACCTCGGCAAATCCGCAAAGGAGCAGGAATATCAGACGGGCTATTCGTTCTATGATATGTTCATGGATACGACTGTCAATGCGGTCGAGAGCCACCTGCAGCTCTGCGAGGCTGCCTATGCGGCAGGGTATACGCTTCCGGAGGAAAAGCTCGCCGAATGCAGAAAGCAGGCGGAGGAAGAAGACCTTTCCCGTTATCAGAAGGGTGTGACCGTTGATGACATTGAAAAAGCAAAACGCCTTTCCTTCCTTTCCCAGTATTATCAGTCGGATGCGCTGAGCGCAATCACCGTCACCGACGAGGAACGGGACGAATATTATCATCAGCATGAGGAGGATTTCCTGAACGTCAGCATCTACGGATATACCTTCCCTTATGACCTTGAAGGTGCCGAGCCCGAATACGGCATCACACGCGAACAGGCACTGGAAACTGCGAAAAAGCTGGAGCAGTGCAAAACGCCGGATGAATTCAGCGAAACAGTCCGTGAATATCTGACCGATGTGAAGCACGCAGAGGAAAAGGATATTCAGGATGCGCTCACTGCGCTGAAGGTCACAAATCTGATTACCTATTTCAGCGACAATGTGCAGGAATGGGCAAAGCGTCCGGAGGCGGAAAGGGGCGATACCCTGATGATTGATCTGGAAGAAAGCGGTGTGGTGCAGGCGTGTATGCTGCTTGAAAAGCCGGCGCCGAGCGAGGAACCGACTGCCGATATCCGGATTCTTTATCTGGCTTCCGCAGAATTCGACGGAACGGAAAATGCAAAGGATTTTGCACAGGAGCTGATGGAGGAATGCAAGTCGAACGGCAGCCAGCTGAGTGATTTTACGGATATGGTCAATGAGTATTCACAGGATTCCCAGACTTATGCAAACGGCGGTCTTGTGAAGGGCTTTACGCCCTCCCGGACAAGCTACGGCAGCGAACTGACGGAATGGGCGTTTGACAGCAGCCGCACAGAAGGCGATATGACTGTCGTGACAGTCGATGACGGCGCGATTCTTGCCTATTATGAAAAAGCGGGTGATGAAATCGCATGGAAAACCACAGTGTACGATCAGCTTTACAATGAGAAAAAGAATGCGCTGAATGAGAAAAATCACTCGGCGGAAGTCAAAATGTATAAAGAAAACTTCAAATATGTGACCGGCTGAGCCGGCGGAAAGGGTGTGCGAAAATGTTTGATGCGGCAATTATCGGGACGGGACCGGCAGGCCTTTCTGCTGCGCTGACCCTGCAGATTCACGGAATAAACATGATCTGGTTCGGATCCGATCCGATTTGCGAAAAGGTCGCAAAGGCGGAGAAGATTCACAATTACCCCGGCTTTCCCGCTGTATCCGGTGCAGCACTTGCCGCCGCATTTCAGGCACATGCCGGTCAGATGGGGCTGAAAGTGACCGCGCAGGTTGTGACATCGGTTCTGCCGATGGGGGATCATTATGCGCTCAGTGCCGGTGCGGATTTCTATGAGGCAAAGACAGTACTGATTGCAGCGGGTGCTGCCGCTGCCGGAACGCTCCCCGGCGAGAGTGAACTGCTCGGCAGGGGAGTCAGCTACTGCGCAACCTGTGACGGTATGCTGTACCGCGGAAAGCGGATTGCCGTAATCTGTACGGCGAAGCGGCTGGAACATGAGATTGCATATCTCGCGGAGCTTGCGGAGCATATTGATTTGTTCGCATTCTACAAGGACTGTGCGGTGAATCTGCCGAATGTGACGCTGCGGAGCGAAAAGCCGCAGGGTGTGGAGGGCGGTTTCCGTTTTACGGGACTGCGGCTGCAATCCGGCGAAATACTTGCCGCAGACGGGCTCTTTTGTCTGCGGACGGCGGTTTCCCTGAACACACTGCTGCCGGGGCTCGAAACCGAAGAGAACCATATCCGCGTAAACCGGAATCAGGAGACAAACCTGAAAAACTGCTTTGCCGCGGGCGACTGCACCGGCAGACCCTATCAGTATGCCAAGGCGGCAGGTGAGGGCAATGTCGCGGCACACAGCATTATCCGCGCCCTCGCTGAGTAAAAACAAAGAGAATTCTGCAAAAGACTTGTGCGAATCCGGAAACTGTGATATAATAATACAACATCGGGAGGAACTCAAAATGACGGAAATCTTTCTTGCCGGCGCTTCGGAGATTCCGGAGCTTGTCCGGCTGCGCCTGGCGTATTTCGGGGAGGAATTCGGACAGATTCCGCCGGAAATCCTTTCGCGGATCAACAAGCAGCTTCCGTTGTATTTTTCCGCTCATCTGAACAAAGACTGCTTCTGCATCGTTGCCAGAGATATCCGGAGCGGGAGAATTCCTGCCTGCACCGTTCTGTGCTGCCGTGAGATTCCGGCAAATCCGCGGTTTCCTGACGGAAAAGGCGGATATGTGCTCGGTGTGTATACCGAGCCGGAATACCGCAGGCAGGGCATCGCCACCGGTCTGATGCAGCGGCTCCTCGCAGAGGCAAAGCGGCTCGGACTGAACCGCGTGGAGCTCTCCGCCTCCGAAATGGGAAAGCCGATTTACGAGAAGCTCGGCTTTGCAGTCAGTCATTCACATTTTACCGAAATGGAAACAGAGATACAGTGAGGAACGAATTAAAAGAAAGGTCGGAACAAAATGGATATCGGAATTGATCTGGGGACGGCGAATATCATCATTACACGCCGCAGAAAAGGCGTCGTTCTGAATGAGCCGTCCGTGATTGCCTTCGACAAGCGTACCGAACGCGTGGTCGCAGTCGGCTCGGAGGCTTATCGCATGGAGGGGCGCTCGCCTTCCTACATCGCCGTCGTGCATCCGCTGAAAGACGGTGTAATTTCAGATGATATTCTGACGCAGGCGCTGATGCGGGAGCTGATTGACGTCGCCGCAGGCGTGCGCGTCATGAAGCCGCGGATTGTGATTTGCGTGCCGTCGCTGATTACGGATGTGGAAAAGCGTGCGATTCTGGATGCCGCGATGAGTACGGGCTCCAGAAAGGTTCATCTGATTCAGGAGCCGCTTGCCGCAATGCTCGGTGCCGGCATTGCAATCAACAAGCCGGTCGGACATATGGTCGTCGATATCGGCGGCGGTACTACCGATATTGCAGTGGTCTCGATGAACGGCATCGTGACGGCGCGTTCCCTGAAAATCGCAGGCAACCGCTTCGATCAGTCGATCATCCGCTATGTGCAGAATAAATATCAGGTTCTGCTCGGAGAGAATTCTGCCGAGCATGTGAAAAAAACGCTCTGCAATCTGTATAATCCCTCCGAGGATATGATTGCACCGGTCAAGGGCAGAAATATCTCCCGCGGACTGCCGGATCAGGTCGATCTGAGCGAAGCGGAGATTTCAGAGGCACTGGAAGATGATATCAATGTGATTGTTGAAACAATCCGGCGCGTGCTGGAGGAAACGCCTCCGGAGCTGGTCGGCGATATCTGTGCGAACGGCATTCTCCTGACAGGCGGCGGCGCACTGCTCGGCGGTCTGGAGCCGTATCTGACAAGAATGCTCGGTGTTCCGTGCCGGACTGCCCGCGACCCGCTGACCTGCGTCGCAAGGGGAACGGAGAAAGCCTTCCGCCACAAGGATATGCTGCTTGACGGCTTTGAGCGCATTGATGCCTATACGCAGAGCAGATAATGACATCGCACGCTTCGCCCTTCCGGTCCCGGCGCAGCGGGGAAACAATTATTGTTAAGGTAACGCACGGTTTCATTCATGAAACGTGCGTTACCTTTTTTCGACAGCGGCGCACCGCCTCTGTGCAAAATGCCCAAATCCAACTGTGATAATTCTACATTGCACGCACCTGCTTTTGCTTGCAAAACTGCCGGAACTGTGGTATAATGATTAAGATGCATAAATTATGTCGCAATCATCCGTTTCAGGAGGCGCAAATATGGGGTTTAAAATTAAAAACGGCGTTTTGCTGAAATATGAGGCGGCGGGCGCACTGGAGCGTCTCGGAATCCGTAAGCAGGACGAAACCGTCACTGTTCCGAAAAACGTGACCGAAATCGGTGACGAGTCTTTTTCCATGACTGAAATCGGCAGTGTCAGTATCCCCGGCAGCGTGAAATCCATCGGCGAACGTGCTTTTGCACTCTGTGCCGAGCTTCAGGATGTCGAATTCTCGGAAGGACTGCGCGAAATCGGAACGAATGCGTTCGACGGATGCCATGTCCTCCGGGCTGCGAATCTCCCGGAAAGCTGTGAAACCATCGGCGCATGGGCGTTCTGCAATTGCAGCGGTCTGCGTTCGGCTTTTATCTCCGACAAGATTGAGGCTATCGCACGCGGAACCTTTTCCGGCTGCTCACGCTTGGAGGAAATCAGCCTTCCTGCAAGCGTCAAGCATATCGACAACCGTGCCTTCTATGCCTGTACTTCACTGGTCAATCTCAAGCTCGCCGCCGGTCTCCGGACCATCGGGCGGGAGGCTTTTGCATGCTGTTCTTCCCTGACAAGTGTCTATATTCCGGAAACCGTAACGGAGATCGGTGAGGATGCCTTCTCCGGCTGCACAGAGCTGAAAGCGATTATTATTCCGCCCTCAGTCACCAAGCTGCATCCGTTTGCATTCGGTTCGGAGAACAACATTCAGGTCATTACAACCGTAACAGGAAGTGTGGCGCATCAGTTTGCGCAGGAGCACGGCATTATGTGCTATACCGAGCGCGAAGCGAATATGCTGCGCGGCTGCAACCCCGCTTTCTTCATTGAATACGGTATTCTGAAAAAGTATACGCAGGAATACAATGTCCGCGATATTATGATTCCGGACGGCGTCATCCGTATCGGCAACCATGCCTTTGAACAGAACCGGCAGCTTGTCTCTGTCGTGATTCCGGAGGGCGTTGTCGAAATCGGCAGCTATGCCTTTAACGGCTGCCGGAGCCTGCAGCGCATTTATTTTCCGAGCACTCTGAAAAAAATCGGGCGCTTTGCGTTCCGCGACTGCCCGCTGCTGGAGGTTATTCTTCCGCAGGGGATTGAACAGATCGAGAAAAATGCGTTCCAGAGCTGTACGACAATGCGGCGGTTTTATATGCCCGATACGCTCGAAAAGCTCGAAAATGAAGCGCTCCGTGACTGCATGTCTCTCGCAGAGCTGCGTTTTTCCGCAAAGCTCGATGCAGTCAGCGACGGCATTTGCAGCGGCTGCTCTTCACTCCGTACCGTTGTGATTCCGGAAGGTCCGAAATACATTCAGCAGAATGCATTCCGCGGATGTTCCAGCCTGCAGGAGGCATATATTCCGGACAGCATCGTTGAGATTTCCGGCAATGCGTTTGCCGATACACCGCTTTTCCGCATGACCGCAGGTCACTATATTGTCGGACGCTTCCTGATCCGTGCAGACGGCTACAGCCCGATTCCGGTCGGTGTCCGCCGAATCGGTCCGCGTGCGTTTGAACGGGGCGGTCTCCGTGCCGCCGTGATTCCGGAGGGCGTCATCAGCATCGGCGACAATGCTTTTGCAAACTGCGGCGTGCTGACGGATGTCATCATCCCGACGAGTGTGACCGAAATCGGAATTGATGCGTTCGCGTATACTCCGTGGATGACCAGACGGACGGAACCGTATACGATCGCCGGCGCAAATATTCTGCTTCATGCAAATATTTCGCAGCCTGAGGTCAATGTTCCGATCGGTGTCCGCTGTATCGGTCCGGCTGCCTTTGCACAGCTCCCCGTGCGGATCGTCCGCCTGCCGGAAGGCGTCACCCGCTTGCAGCACGGCGCTTTCTCCTACTGCGATCAGCTGGAGCATATTGAACTTCCGACGACAATCCGTCAGATCGACGGGTACATTTTCCACGGCTGCACCAGACTGAAAAAGGTCGTGTTCCGCGAGGGACCGACTAAGGTCGGACATGCAATGTTCAGCAGCTGTACCTCTTTGAAATCCGTTAAACTCCCGGCAACGCTGACCGAAATCGACAACGAGGCGTTCTATCATGCCGGAATAGAAAAAATCATTATTCCCGACGGTGTTACGAGAATCGGGCAGTCAGCGTTCAGCCACTGCGAAAAGCTGACAGATATTGCCATTCCGCCTTCCGTCACGGAAATCAGTGAAAATGCTTTCACAGAATGCCCGAAATTCCGCCTGCATGCGGAGGAGGGGAGCTATGCCGAGCGCTATGCCAAGCAGCATCACCTGATGATGACACTCGTCCCGCTGAATATGGAAGCGCTGCTGGCACAGGAGGAAGCAGAGGCGGAAGCGGAAAAGCCCGCAGCTGCCGCAGCTCCGCCCGTTCCAAAGCGCAAATCTGCCCCGCAGGCTGCGCCGACCGGCGATCCGTCCTTCCTGTTTGCAGAACAGTCTGCCCAGCCGGCTGCGGAAGAGCCTGCCCCCAATCCGGGCGATCCCGCATTCCTGTTCGGAGAGCAGACGGAACCGGAGCAGCCCGCAGAACCTGCTGCCTCCAATGATCCCGCATTCCTCTTTGAACCGCAGAGTGAGACGCAGAGCGATCAGACGGATGCGGCAAATGAGCCTGAACAACCTGAACAGCCCGAACCCGCTGCGGAGGAAAAGCAGGAAGAACCTGTTGAAGAAACTGCACCGGAACCGGAATTCCGTCAGGACTTTGACGATCCGGCACAGACTGTCAGAGAGACAGAAGAAAAACCGGCTGCTAAGAAAACTGCAAAAGCGCAGAAAAAGAAAGCTGCCGCACCCGAACCGGCACCGGAACCTGAACAGCAGGAAAAGCCTGCTTCCGATGAATCCGCTTCCGCTGCCAGAAGCTTCGTAGAGGAAGAAGAACTGAAATATGCCGAGCGTGTGAAGCGCGAGCTCGCCGAGGCACGCAAGAAGTCGGTTCCGGTTGACCCGAAGGCAAAGCTGCCGCAGCTGGAACCGCCGGCAGAGGAAACACCTGCTCCCGCAAAGACAAAACGCAAAAAGAAGAAGAAAGAACTTTCTCCCGAAGAAGCGGAACTCAAGCGCCGTGAAAAGGAAACACCCGAAGAAACAAAAGCACGCCGCCGTGCCAGCCTTCTGGACGATCTTCCCGATCTGCCGGAGGAACAGGAAATGCGCCGCCGTGCAAAGGAATCTCCGGAGGAACGGAAAGCGCGTCAGCGCGCCAGTCTGCTGGATGATCTGCCGGATGTCGATGCTATGCCGCGCCGGAAGCCTGCACCGGAAGCTGAGTCCGCGCCGCCGCCCGCTGAGGAGGAACCGGATATCCCGAAGCTCGATGAGCATATTCCTTCTGAGACGCCGGATGCCGCCGCTGCTTCTGCCGGCGATGCAGATCCTTTCGCCGATGCGGATATCCACTGGGATAAAGAACAGACCACTTTCACAATCCGATTCTAAACAAAAATCCCCCGCATTTGCGGGGGATTTCGTTTCATAAAAGAGTCTGCATACACCTGTCGTGCAGCTTATAATGCAATGCCGTTGCGGAGCAGCAGTTCGCGCGCCGTATCGATCGAGTCCGTCCCTGTCCTGTTCTTGACCGGTGCAAATTCTCTGCTGCGGTCAACCTCATAGGCAAGGCAGTTCTCCTGAAGCCTCACCATATCGAGCGCCAGTGTCTCGAATTTATAGGCATTCGGTTCGTCCGGAACAATCATCTCTCCTGCCGCATTCATGTACTTCAGCTTCTTAAAAGCACGGTGCAGCGGAAGCTTGACCGAAAGCGTCTGATCAAGCCTGTCTACACGGAACAGGTAATTCAGGATGACGCCGTAATTATAAGAAAGCGTGCCGTCTGCTTCGCGGCGGTGAACCATCTCGTCAGTCATTTCATAATACTCTACAATCGACGGTTTGCCGTCTTCCAGACAAAGGACTCCGACCCGTTCTTCCGGCTCCGCCTTCGCAACAACCTTTGCACCGGATACCTTGCCGGATTCAATCACAGCTCCGATAAAACAGGGATCCGCAATCCGCTGCAGGACATTATCCACCGCAAAGACATTCAGCCATTCGATTTTTGCGTCCCGGACAACTTTCAGCATTCCGGTTTTCGACATCGAAGCATACCAGCCGCCGTTGCCGTTCGGAGCCGTTGAAACTGTTCCCTTTGCGGAGAGCATAAGCTTTCCGTTTGTATCAACAGTCGGAAGCTGTTCCTGAACAAAGAAGAAAATATTGTCTCCGCTGTAGCCGAAATAGTTATGCTCCTCAAAGAAATCGCGGGTTTCCCTGTTATTGTCCACGCTTGTCATGATAAACAGCGGAATCCATGCGCCTGCCTGCTTTGTCACTTCCAGTAAATTATTGACCAGGCACTCAAAAATATACAGTTCACGGCTGACGCCGATATTGAACATTCCTTTCGGACGGTCAAAGCCGAGACGGCTGCCCTGTCCGCCGGCAAGCATCACGGCACCGACCTTTCCGCTGCGGATTGCATCCAGACCGATTTCCGTGAAACGGCTGCGGTTCTGTTCGATTTCACGGCGCGTAGTTGCAAGCAGCGGCGAAAAAGCACCGCGCTGTTGATTTGTCTGCGCAGCCGACAAGACCGACAAATCCAGTTCGGAAATCTGTGCTGTCATGGAACGCTGTTCTGCATCGGGCAGTGAAAGCAGATGCGCCGCAATGTGCTCCTGATGCAGCATATTCAGCATTTCAGTAATTTTATATATCATACCGGTGAAATCCTCCGTTTGACGGATTTGTTTTTTTATATCATAAATTGTTTTCAAATTTATTCAAGTATATCATATTTCAGGATGCCTGTCAAGTTTCCGTGTACGCGAAAACAGATTTATCTTTTGAAAAACTGAATGGAGAACGGCGGCTGCCGAATTGTTAAAGTCGGATTTTGCAGATGGAAATAATCAGATTTCGTTATAATGCAGGCAAAAACAGGCAAATAAATAAGGGAAAAGTCACGAAAACCCTACTCAAAACTTGTTGAACCCGCACAAACCGGAATGGAACTTTTTGTCAGGTGTTGACAAAAGCAAAATGGCGTGATATAATGTATAGTAAAAGAAATGCGCCCACTTGAATGAATGCTGCCTTTTTTCGGCGAATCAGGACGAAAAACAGCATTGCCGGAATATCCGGAGAAAAACGCCGCTGCAAACTGTCTGCACCCGGCGGTTTGTACCGGAATGATGCGGACAATGCAGCAAAACAGGAGCACCGGCAGCTGACAAAGAATCAACAAGCATAATACCTTGTGCTCATGCATAAGCAGTTTTGGAGGGAAATATGAAAGGGATTATTTTGGCGGGCGGATCAGGGACAAGACTATATCCCTGCACAATTTCTGTAAGCAAGCAGCTTCTTCCGATATATGATAAACCGTTAATTTATTATCCGCTCTCCATGCTGATGCTTGCGAAGATCAGAGATGTTCTGATTATTACCACACCGCAGGACAACGATAATTTCAAAAAGCTTCTGGGTGACGGTTCCAGAATCGGTATGCGGTTTGAATACGCGGTTCAGGATACGCCGAAAGGACTTGCGGATGCTTTTATCATCGGTGAAAAATTTATCGGTAATGACAGCGTGTGCCTCGTTTTGGGAGACAACGTATTCTACGGAGCCAATATGTCTCAGATTCTTGCCCATGCAATGGACTCAATCAAAGACGGCGGCGCTTCCATTTTCGGCTGCATGATGAAAAATCCGCAGGAATTCGGCGTTGTGGAATTTGATAAAAACCGGAAGGTCATCTCAATCGAAGAAAAACCTCAGAAACCGAAGTCCAATTATGCGGTTCCCGGCCTGTACTTTTACGACAACCGTGTTGTTGAAATTGCAAAGCAGGTTCAGCCTTCTGCCAGAGGTGAGCTTGAGATTTCTTCGATCAACGATGCATATCTCCGCCTCGGACAGCTCTATGTCTCCATTATGGGCAGAGGCGTTACGTGGTTTGACACCGGCTCGCCGAAGGGGATGCATAAGGCAAGCGGATTTGTAAAAACATTGCAGGAAATGCAGGGCTTCTACCTCTCCTGTATCGAGGAGATCGCGTGGCGAAAGCATTTCATTAACGATGAGCAGCTCAGAAAATGCGGAAAGGAACTTGAAAAAACCGATTACGGCAAGTATCTTCTTTCGCTGCTCAATGAGGAGGAACAGGTTTGACCATTATTGTCACCGGCGGTGCCGGATTCATCGGCTCCAATTTTGTGTTTCACATGCTGAATGCTTATCCGGATTACCGGATCGTCTGTCTGGATAAGCTGACATACGCAGGCAATCTTTCCACGCTGAAAGACGTGATGGACAACCCGAATTTCCGGTTTGTAAAGCTGGATATCTGCGACCGCGAAGGCGTTTGCAGGCTCTTTGAAGAAGAACATCCGGATATCGTCGTCAATTTCGCGGCGGAGTCGCATGTTGACCGCAGTATTGAAGATCCGGAGATTTTCCTGCGTACCAATATCCTCGGCACACAGGTGCTGATGGATGCCTGCCGGAAATACGGCATTCAGAGATACCATCAGGTTTCAACCGACGAAGTATACGGCGATCTGCCGCTGGACCGTCCGGATCTGTTCTTTACAGAGGATACCCCGATCCATACCAGCAGCCCGTATTCCAGCTCAAAGGCAGGTGCCGATCTGCTGGTGCTCGCATATCACCGTACATACGGGCTTCCTGTTACAATTTCCAGATGCTCCAACAACTACGGCCCTTATCACTTCCCGGAAAAGCTGATTCCGCTGATGATTGCGAATGCGCTTGCGGACAAGCCGCTCCCTGTATACGGTGAGGGTCTGAACGTGCGTGACTGGCTTTATGTCGAAGATCACTGCCGGGCGATTGATCTCATCATTCACAAGGGAAAAGTCGGTGAGGTTTACAATGTCGGCGGTCACAATGAGATGAAGAATATCGACATTGTGAAGCTGATCTGTCAGAAGCTCGGAAAGCCGGAATCGCTCATTACACATGTTGCGGACAGAAAGGGTCACGATATGCGCTATGCGATTGACCCGACCAAGATTCACAGAGAGCTTGGATGGCTGCCGGAAACAAAATTTGCGGACGGCATTCAGAAAACGATTGACTGGTATCTGACGCATCGGGAATGGTGGGAGGAGATCATCTCCGGAGAGTACCGGAATTATTATGAGAAAATGTATGGAGAAAGGGAGCTTCTCCCGATTTAAGCTATGAACGGAAAACTGATTGTCATTGAGGGGCTGGACGGAAGCGGAAAGGCAACACAGACGCAGAAATTGCTGGAAGCACTTGAGGCAAGAGGCGAACGGGTAATGAAGGTGTCATTCCCGGATTATGACAGCAATTCTTCGGCGCTGGTGAAAATGTATCTCGCCGGAGAATTCGGTACGGACCCCAATGCCGTGAATCCCTATGCGGCATCCAGCTTTTATGCAGTTGACAGATATGCCAGCTATATGAAGAACTGGAAAGACTTTTATCTCAGCGGCGGAACCGTGATTGCAGACCGCTATACGACATCGAATGCGATTCATCAGTGTGCAAAGCTGCCGGAAGCAGAGTGGGACGGATTCATCAAATGGCTGTTCCATTATGAGTATGAGCTGCTCGGCATTCCTGCTCCGTTCCGTACAATTTATCTGCGCGTCGATCCGGAGGTCAGCCAGAAGCTGATGACCGGACGCTATCAGGGCGACGAAGCAAAAAAGGATATCCATGAGGCAAATCTTGCCTATCTCAAACGCTCCCGTCAGGCTGCGGATTACTGCGCAAAAGCGCTTTGCTGGAATGTCGTGGAGTGCGTCGGAGACAGCCGCATGAGAACAATTGATGAAATCGCGGACGATATTATGTCACTCGTTTTTTGAGGAGGTTTGAAACGGTGGACTACCGGGTAATCGAAATCAAAAGTACCCATTATCAGGATCCCTCAGCCGGGCATCTTTCTTTTGTGGAAGCTGAGCACGATCTTCCGTTTCCAATCCGCAGAATGTACTGGATCTACGGTGCCGAAAAAGGAACACACAGAGGATTCCATGCACATACACTGAACTGGCAGCTTTTGTTCTGCCCCTTCGGAAGCATTGATCTGATCCTCGATGACGGTGAAACCCGCGAAACCGTGACACTGGATTCTCCCTCAAAGGGACTGATCCTTACACCGGGGCTGTGGCGCGAAATGATCTGGAATCAGAAGGACTCAATCTTATGCGTTGCAGCATCGGAGTATTATGATCCTGATGAATATATCAGAGATTATGATGCGTTTCTGGCATTCAGGAACAGCATAAAGAATCATAAGCAGGAATGAGGTCGAGATATGAAAATCCCGTTTGTATCGTTTCTTCCCATGGAAAAAGAACTGGATAAAGAACTGCGTGATGCGTTTGACCGTGTGCTGACACGTTCGTGGTATATCGAAGGAGAAGAGGATAAGGCTTTTGAAGAAGCCTTTGCCGCATACTGCGGGACAAAGTACTGCGTCGGCGTCGGCAATGGCCTTGATGCACTGATTCTGATTCTGAAAGCACTCGGAATCGGAGCCGGCGATGAGGTCATTGTTCCTTCCAATACGTATATTGCAACAGCACTGGCCGTAACGTATGTCGGTGCTGTCCCTGTGTTTGCGGAACCGGATATCCGGACATTTGATATTGACCCTTCCCGCATCGAAGCCGCGATCACCTCTAAAACCAAGGCGATTATGCCCGTCCATCTTTACGGTCAGCCCTGCGATATGGACCCGATTATGGAAATTGCCAAAAAACACGGCCTGAAAGTGATTGAGGACTGCGCACAGGCACACGGCGCAACGTATAAGGGCAGAAAAATCGGAACATTCGGCGATGCAGCGGGATTCAGCTTTTATCCGGGCAAAAATCTCGGCGCGCTCGGTGATGCCGGCGCGGTCCTGACAAACGATGAGGCACTTGCAAAAAAAGTCCGCGCACTGGGCAATTACGGTTCAGATTATAAATATCATCATATCTACAAGGGAAATAACAGCAGACTGGATGAGTTTCAGGCTGCGTTTCTGTCTGCGAAGCTTCCGATTCTTGACAAAATGAACAGCTGCCGGAGACGGATTGCT
The DNA here is from genome assembly GCA_017518255.1 of Oscillospiraceae bacterium. Taxonomy (GTDB): domain Bacteria; phylum Bacillota; class Clostridia; order Oscillospirales; family Ruminococcaceae; genus Firm-04. Next base: position 66,516 of record JAFWVK010000053.1, on the reverse strand, counting down.
GCAAGATATCTCTCGGAGATTAAAAATGCAGCAGTGATTCTTCCGTTTGTACCGGATTATGCCGAGCCGGTCTGGCATATTTTCGGCATCCGATGTGCAGAGCGTGAAAAGCTGGAACAGTATCTGAACGAAAAAGGCATCGGAACAAATAAGCATTATCCGATTCCGATTCATCTTCAGGAATGCTACCGGGAGCTTGACTTCAAAAAAGGCGATTATCCGGTCGCCGAGGAAATCAGCGCGACAGAGCTGAGTCTCCCGATGTTCTACGGAATGACAGATGAAGAAATTACATATGTGATCGACACGATAAACGGCTTTTAAGGCGGAGATAGAAAATGAATGGGAATACCGTTGGGAATAAAAGCCTGGTTTCAAATGAAGAAGAACATGTTGCACAGATGCTTCGGGAGAAGTATTTGCAGCATAAAAATGAAACAGCGGCAGAAGTTCATCCGAAGAATACATTCTATACCAGATACGGAAAGCGTATTCTGGATATCATCATTTCGCTGATTGCATTTTTAATTCTGCTTCCGCTCAATTTTATTCTGGGCATCTGTACCTTCTTTGATGTCGGAAGCCCGATCTTCTTCAGGCAGACCAGAGTCGGAAAAGGCGGAAAAACATTTACAATGATTAAATTCCGCAATATGAACGAGAAAAAAGATAAGGACGGCAAGCTCCTGCCGCCTTCGCAGCGCGTGACGAAATTCGGTAAAATTGTTCGCAAGCTTTCGCTGGATGAACTGCTGAATTTCTGGTCTGTGCTGAAAGGCGATATGAGCCTGATCGGTCCGCGCCCGCAGCCTGTATTTATCTATGACCGGATGTGCGACCGCCATAAAATGAGAACGGCTGTCAGACCGGGGCTGGAATGTCCGAGAGTCATTCATGTCCCCGGAGAAGATGTCTGCAAATTTCAGAGAACCTTTGAAAACGATGTCTGGTATGTAGAAAATGTCAGCTTCCTTCTCGATGTCAAAATGGTATGGCTGCTGATTAAAATGGTCTTTACCTTCAAAAAGAGAGGCGATCAGGCAGAGGGAAAGGGCGTCAGCTATTTTGTGGGCTATAATCAGGACGGCATCGCAATCAGCATGATTGCCTACAAAGAAATGATGAAATGCAAGGAAGAATTGACGGTATGAGCAAAACAGTTCTTGTTACAGCAATCGGAACCGCAACGGCGACAGCTGTTATCCGTGCTCTGAAACAGGCGGGCGGTTTCCGGATTATCGGAGCTGATATCAATCATCAGAATGAGATTGCCACATCTTTGGAAACAGATGATTTTTATCAGTTTCCTTATTCAACCGGTGATGACTATATTCCCTTTGCGCTGGATTTTTGCAGGGCGCATCATGTCGATTATTATTATGCGGTAATTGACAAGGAAGTTGTAAACCTTGCAAAGAACCGGAGCAGATTCGCTGAAATCGGCACAAAGCTCTGTGTCCCCAATTATGAATTTGCAGAGGTCTGCCACTTCAAAAACACCTTTGGCAACTGGATCGCCGAGCATCTGCCCGAAGTCGCAGTGAAACAGTATCAAAGCCTTGCGGAAGCAAAAGATGCTGCCTATCCGCTGTTCATCAAGCCGGTCGAGGGAGTGGCAAGCACCGGCTGCCGGAAAATCGAAAACTTTGCAGAACTGGCTGCCGCTGTTCCGGAAACGGATTTCGGCAGCAGCATTCTGGTTCAGGAGTTTGTCAGCGGAAGAAATATTACCGTGGACTGTGTCAGAAACCGCCTGACCGGTCAGAAGATTCAGGTGCAGCGCAAAGAACTGCTCCGGAACTCCAACGGCTGCGGTATTGCCGTCGAGATTTTCCGTGACCCGAAGCTGGAGCAGATTTGCGATACGCTGATGGAGCAGCTTGATCTGAACGGCGTTGTGAATATGGAATTCTTTGATACCGGAAACGGCTATAAAATCATCGAAATCAATCCGCGTTTTTCCGCGGGTACTGTTTATTCCTGCATGGCAGGCGTCAATACCGTCATGAACGCGATGAAAATTGCTGACGGCGAACCGTGTGAATTCGGTGAGATCGCCGTCGGAGCGCATTTTGCGGAACGGTATGAGGCTTACCGGATGGACTGATTTCAGATAAGAAGGTTGATAAACATGATATTCCACGGACTGGAAGGAAAAAAACTGCTGCTGGTCGGCGGACTCAATAATACGGTCGATTTGTTTGATCTTGCGCACAGAAACGGTGTGACTGTCGGTGTGGCGGATTATAATTCCGGTACGCTCGCCAAAAGAACGGCGGATTATGCCCACGATGTAAATGCCTATGATGAAGATGCGATGGCAAAGCTGATTCAGGATGAAGGCTATGACGGCGTGATTACCGCGTTCAATGAGAGACTCGGTCCGATCGTCCGCAGGCTTGCCGACAGAGTCGGATTCCCTTCACCCTTTACAGTCGAACAGCTCCGGATGAGCACAAACAAAAAATTCTTTAAGCACACCTGCGAGAAGTACGGTGTGCCGGTTCCGAAAGAGTATGAGATTCGGAGCATTGAGGATATCGACAGCTGCGATATTCAGTATCCGGTTATCATTAAGCCGGTAGACAGCGCAAGCTCGGTCGGTGTTATGCCCTGCTTCAATGCCGAGGAACTGAAAACAGGCTACCGCAATGCGATTGCACATTCCAAAACAGGTGATGCAATCGTAGAGCAGTATGTGCCGTATGATGAAATCAACATGACTTTTATCGCTCAGGACGGCGATATTCAGCTTGCAGCGGTTCATGACCGCTACTTTAATACGGAACAGAAGAGCGCTACCAAAGCGCCTGATCTATATATTTACCCCAGCAGATATACCGATTTGATTCTCAGCAGATACAGTGATAAGATTATCAATATGCTGAAAGGAATCGGCGTCCAAAACGGCTCTTTGTTTATTCAGGCAGTCATTCACGGCGAGCAGCTTTACTGCTATGAGGCAGGTATGCGTCTGAACGGCTGCAAAACCTACCAGATTCTGGAGGTTGAGAACGGCTATAATACATTTGAGCATCTGATGAATCTTGCCCTGACCGGCTCTATGGGCGGTTACTGCAAATTCAATCCGAAGTTCAGGCGCTGGTATGCCACACTGAATGTGCTCGGCGTTCCCGGCGAGACAATTGCAGAAGTTCAGGGCGAGGCTGCACTGAATTCCTATCCGTGGCTGGTGCATATCGCAAGACGCGACGGCGTCGGGCATACAATCCCTGCGGATTCTGCCGGAACACTGGTTCAGGATACAACCAGAATTCATATTGCTGCCGATACGAAGGATGAACTGATCGAGCGGATTGACCGTGTAAACAAGCTGTTCCGGATGCTCGGAAAAGACGGTCAGAGCGTTCTGCTGAGACCGCATGATACAGAAGATATCAGAAAAAGACTGGATTATAATTTATGATTTTTGAAGGAATGAAATGAGATGAAAAATATCCTCATTACCGGTGTGGACGGAATGATCGGCGGAACACTCGTCCGCCATATTCTCAGCCGCACGGACTGGAACGTGACCGGTGCGACTTTTTCGGAGGACCTTGTCGAAAAGATGCTGAAGCGCGAGCGGATTTCCGCAGAAAATGCCGCAAGAGTCAGGTTCCTTTCCAATGATGTCCTGACGGAACAGGGAACGGATCTGAGCGGAATAGATGCTGCCGTTCATCTGGCTTTTTCCCGCCGGAACTGTCCGGCGAAGGATATTGCTGCCAGCATAGACTTTGCATCGGCAGTATTCCGGAAGCTTGCGGCGTCCGGCACGGAGCGCGTCATCAATCTTTCCAGTCAGGGCGTTTACGGAAAAGCCGAGGAATTCCGCACGGAAGCAACACCGGCTGCACCGGAAACGCCGTATACAATGGCAAAATATGCCGCCGAAGTCATTTTCCGGACGCATTTTGATGCGTCTGCTGTCAAAGACTATACGAATCTGCGGCTGGATCCCGTGGTACAGAGTCAGAATCTGGTCATTGCACTCTGCAAGCAGGCAAAGCAGGGGACTATCCAGCTCCGCGGCGGCGAACAGCGCTTTTCATTCATTGATGTCGAAGATGCCGCCGCTGCGATTGCCGCAATGCTTGAAAGCCCCTCCGGCTGGGAGAAGGCTTACAATGTCGGCTGGAACAGAAGACGCTATACGCTGACAGAGGTCGCAGAGCATGTTGCGGATACCGCAGCCCGCCTCGGCTTCGGAAGACCGGAAATCACACTCGACAGGCAGGATATTGTGCTGTGGGCAGGAATGGATTCCTCCCGCTTCACAGCGCTTACCGGCTGGATTCCGCAGACCGACCTCGACGGAATGATCGAAAAGATTTTCCGGAATATTTCAGAACAGGAGAATGAAAATGCCGAACGATAATAAACAGAATGCGCTGATTCGCAGACTGCCGGACAAGCCTCTGTTCAGAAAGGCAGTCTCTAAACTGAAAATCAAACTGACAAACAGACACTCCCTCACGGACGCGCAGGTCAGAGAGGGCGAACAGAATACAGAAGCAAAAAACAGAATTGTTTCTGAATGCCGGAAAAAGTGGGGAAAGGCGGCAGCCTCCGCTGAGTCACAGATTTCACAGGCATTCTCCGATCTTCCGCTGTATGCCGAAATGAAAAACGATCCGGAAAAAGCCGAAGAACTGGAAGAAATCCGTCTGGATATGCTCTTCTGCTATTTCGCATACGGATTCACGCCGGTCGAGTATTTCTCATTCCGGCTGCGCAGCAAAAGCATGGATGAGCGCAATTCGTTTATCTCCAGCCGTCTGCGACAGACATTCCGGTGCCGGATGAATGATCTTCTGAAAGCGGAGATCTTTAACGACAAGGTTAAAACCTACCGGAGATTCAAGGAATTCTATAAGCGCGATGCGACATCTGTCAGCGGACCGGAGCATTTTGAGCGCTTTCAGCGCTTTGTCAAAAAACATCCTGTATTCGTCAAAAAACAGTGCTTTGAGGCACAGGGACACAGTGTTGAACTCATCGACATCCAGAACTGCGGCAAAACACCGAAGGAACTCTTTGACAGCCTGATCGCACAGGGCAAGCATATTCTGGAACAGAAAATTATACAGTCTCCGGCGCTTGCTGCATTCAACGAGTCCAGCGTCAACACCGTCCGGGCAATTACATTCGTTACCAAAAACGGAACAGTGGTTCCCTACTGCACATTGAGAACCGGCAGACCCGGTTCGTTTGTTGATAACGGCGGCGCAGGCGGCGTACAGGCATGTATTGATTTTGAAACCGGTGTGATTGTTACAGACGGTTATGACGAAATCGGCGGTGTGTATGCAGATCATCCCGCATCCGGCACAACATTCAAGGGTTATCAGATGCCGGACTGGGAACAGCTTCGCGCTCTTGTCTATAAGCTGGCGGAGGTCGTTCCGGAAATCCATTTTATCGGCTGGGATCTGGCTCATACGGAAAACGGCTGGGTCATGGTCGAAGGAAACGAAAACTGCTATATTATTGCAAAGCAGATGATTGACGACCGCGGACTCCGCAGTACATTTGAGGGAATTATGAAGGATATGGAGCTTGTTGTCTGACAGTTTCGGGAGGATGTATGGCTAAACAACGAAATTCAGGAATAGAGCTTCTGCGGATTATCGCGATTCTTATGGTGATTCTGTATCACTGGGTCTGGCACGGCGGAATCCGGACATTCTCCGGGTATGAATTCGGCGCAAATATTGTGTTTATGCAGTTCCTGATGACACTTGGAAGAACCGGCTGCTGCATTTTTGCACTGATTACCGGTTATTTCATGATAAGCAGTCAGAAAAAAAACTATTATCCCAAAGTAATCAGCCTCACACTGACGACGCACATGTATTATCTCATGATTCTTGCTGTGATGTTTGTGACAAAGGCTGTTCCGGTTTCCAAAACACTTGGAATAAAATCATTGCTTCCGCTTCTGTTTGGTACATGGTATATTATCGCGTATATTCTGCTTTTGCTGATTGTTCCGTTTCTCAATCCTTGGCTGCGTCAGCTGGATCAGAAAACGCACCTCCGTCTTACAGTCACCCTTCTGGTGATCTGGTCTGTGATTCCAACTGTATCCGCAGGTGCATGGAGTTTCAGTGATATTGACTTTTTCCTTGTAATGTATGTTCTCGGAAGTTATTTGCGGCTGCACCCGATTGAGCGAAAACTTCCGTGGGGAATAATGGCACTCGGCTCGTGGATTCTGATGTTTCTTTCCGTCATCGGCTTTGATATTCTCGGTATTATTACAGACCGAAAAGGCCTGTTTGATAAAGCCTTTTATTTCGGAAAGCTCAATTCCGTTATTGCCGTGTTCCTTTCTGTCTCTATGCTCATGTGGTGCTCCCGCATGAAATTTCAGAGCAGAATCGTCAATACGCTTGGCGGCACAACACTGGGAATCTATTTGATTCATAATAATTTTCTGCTGCGCAACTGGGCTTTCAGAAAAGTTTTTCCCAATCTTTCCTATATCGAAAATCCGTACCTGAATGTCCTTGCAAAAACCGCCGTTATATTTTTTGCCGGTGCGGCAGTTGAACTGATCCGGGCTGCAACCGTCGGGAAGCTTTTCGACAGAATCGGCGATAGGATCGGCAATAGGATTGACAAGAATCAAATGTCCGGTTCCGCACAGGAAACGAAATAATGCCTGAGGTGAATATCAGTTTCTTTTTGGAAGATGATTTCCCGTTGCAAGGTTATGTTCCCCATAAGAAGCCGGTCATCTTTTTATCGGCAAACATTAGAATAGACATATATGATACTGTGATTATCAGTGAAAGGTGTGTTTGTAAAAATGGACAAGAAAACACTGTTCCGCAAGACAGTCGCACATTTTCCGGTCGGAGTGCATAAGCAGCTGACCCGGTATCAGATCAGAAAGCTTACAAAGCATTTGATGAACCGTGAGGATATCGAAAAATGTGAAAACAATGAAGCCGAGAAAAAAAGAATTGTCCGCGAATATGTCCGGCGTTTTCCGGAACGATATCAGGCAGTCACGAAAAAGATCGACAAGGTTTTTCAGACGAATCCAAGATTCCGTGATGTTTCCCGGAAAGAGCTTGCCGATTTACGCAGGGAAATGGTATTCAATTGGTATGCATACGGATTCTTTCCGGATGAATTTGTATTCTTTGATCTCGCAGGACAGAATAAGGAGACAGAAAAGCGCAGAGAATTTGTATCAGAGCTTGAGCGGCTCTGCTTCCGTTTCAGTGCCAACGATTTTTCAGAATCTATGCTTGCAGATAAGGCTGCTGCATATCGTGTGTTTCAGAACTACTTTTTCCGGGACGCTCTGATTGTCAGCTCGGACGATGACTACGGCAGATTCCGTGAGTTCGCAGCAAAACATCCGGTCTTTATTCTGAAGCTTACCAGATCTTCAAGAGGACAGGGTGTTCAGCTGATTGACATGCAGGAACATGAAGATGTTTCGGAGTATTTTCACGAAATCCGTCAGTTCGGAACAGTCCTTCTGGAGGAAAAAATTGAGCAGGCAGATATTCTCGGACAGTTCAATGAATCCTCTGTCAATACAGTGAGGGTATCGACTTATCTGACAAGAGACGGCGTGGTTCCGGCGCACGGCTTTTTCCGTTCCGGCAGAGCCGGCTCGTTTATTGACAATGCAGCGGCAGGCGGCGTCTTTGCAACGGTCGATACCGTAAACGGAATCATCAGCACAGACGGCTGTGATGAATTCGGATACCGTTACGAAAAGCATCCTGACAGCGGAGTTGCTTTCAAGGGTGTTGTTCTCCCCGAATGGGATCAGGCACTCGCCATCTGTAAAGAAGCTGCCCTGAAAGTTCCGGGAATGAAATATCTGAGCTTTGATCTTGCCTATTCCAAAAAAGGCTGGATGATTGTGGAAATCAACTCGTCCGGTCAGTACATACATCAGGCAGGAACCCTGAAAGGAACAAGAGAAGAATTACGTACACTGATTCAGAAGATGGATTTGCTTGTTCCATATGAAATCAAAAGCTACCGCTGACATTTTCGATGCAGATATGATTCAAAAAAAGCATTCCGGAATCATTCCGACAGAATAAAACGCTCGGCAAGGAGAATGAAAAGATGAGTATTAAGGATGCCTTTACAAAATTTGACCGCTATTATTCGCTTTGCAAACTCGACCGAAATCACAGCGTACTCAAAAAGTGCATGGTGTTCGGCGATATGACGCTCAGTCAGTACTGTGAAGGCGTCCGTGCAGGCGAATATTTCTCCTACGGTTTTTATCACATCAACCGGAAAGGCAGAAAGGAATATATGACAGACCGTCGGCTCCGGAAGATGATTTATCTTTGCAACGATAAAAAATATTTTGATGTTTTCAGGGATAAAACGCTGTTCAACAAGCGTTTTGCAGAGTTCCATAAACTTGCGTGGATCAACCTTCATTCCTGCTCAGAAGAAGAATTCCTGCAATTTGCAAAACAGTATCCGCATTGCTTCGCAAAGTTTTCTGACGGAAAACAGGGCGTCGGCGCAAGAAAAGTCGATTTTACACTTGAGTCTCCCGAACAGTTCTTTACAGAAAACACAGGAAAGAATGTACTTCTGGAGGATTTGATTATTCAGCATCCCGAAATGAGCGCGATGAATCCGTCTTCTGTCAATACCCTGAGAGTTATGTCACTTCGCTGTGCAGACGGAAAGCCCCGTATCATGGCAGCAGTACTGCGCATGGGCAGAGCCGGTCAGAGTGTTGACAATTTCAGCGGAAACGGCATTGCTGCGGCAATTGATGCAAAAACCGGTGTCATTTGTACAAGAGGTATTGATGCAGAATTCAAGCACTATGTTGTTCATCCTGATACCGGCAAGCAAATTGTCGGTTTTCAGATTCCGCACTGGGATCAGCTGAAAGAAATGGTTCAGAAGGCTGCGCTGGTTGTGCCGGAGGTGCGATTTGTCGGCTGGGATTTCGCAATCAGAGAAAATGATGTCATGCTGGTCGAAGGCAATGAATATCCGGGTACCAGAGCATGGGAAATGCCGAGCCATCGGGGACTTTGGCCGAGACTGAAGCCGTATATTGATGAACTTCGGGCAATGAAAAAACAGGTATGAACTGCATCAGCTGAACTGTAAACAGAATCTGCACGAATGATAATTTTTCCGGCAATATCCGGAATGCTGTGCAATCGGTTTGAAAGGTGTTTTATCATGGATAAAAAACATATAATTGATTCGGTGCGAAGAAGATATCCGAATATCAAATTGCTGAGACAAGGCTTTGCAAAGTACAGAGTGAAAAAAGTAGATGCACTGCTTCTTTCGGAGGATCAGATTGCAGCCGGAGAAATCAGCAGCACGGAAAAAGCCCGTCTTGTGCAGATGTATCTGAACCGGAATAACAAGCTGGCGCGGTCTTCCAATAAAGGAATCGTGGAACTGGTTCAGAAAATTCCTTCTCTGACGGAAAGAAGTGACTGGGAAGAACTCCGTACCGATATTCTGTTTTGCAGCTTTGCATACGGCTTTCTGGCTGAAGAATATATGTGCTTCGGATTTGAAACAAAATCCCCGCAGGAGCGAAAAGAATTTGTGTCGGATGTCATGCGGTACCGTTATGTGTATCAGATGAATGATCTGACTGAATCACAGGTCTTTAACAATAAGGGATTTACATATGAGAAATTCCGCAAATATTTTAAGAGAGATGCAGTATATATCCGCTCTCAGCGCGATTTTGCAAAGTTCAGCAGTTTTGTCAATGCGCATCCGGAATTTGTCAGCAAGGCGGTTTATGAAGGCGTCGGACGCGGAATTGAGTTAATTAACCTGTCCGGCAGCCGGAAAACGAAATCGGAGCTGTTCCGTGATATCATAGCGAAGGGACCGCATCTGCTTGAAGAACGTGTACAGCAGAACAAGGTTATGGCAGCACTGAATGCATCCAGCGTCAATACTGTCCGTGTCATTACGTTCAATACCAGGCAGGGTATTGAAATTCCTTATACATTCATGAAAATCGGAAGAGCGGGTTCCTTTGTGGATAACGGAGGCGCCGGCGGTATTCTGGTCGGAATTGATGAAAAAACCGGAATGCTTTGCACAAACGGTTTTGACGAAATGAACCGATGCTATAAAACACATCCCGATTCCGGCGTCGCATTTATCGGCTATCAGCTTCCGGATTGGGAGAATCTCCTGACGCTCAGCAGAAAAATGTCTGCACAAATCCCTTCCGTCCGTTATATCGGCTGGGATCTGGCATATACGGATCAGGGCTGGGTCGTGATTGAAGGAAACGGGAAAAGCCAGATGATCGGACCTCAGATTGTCTTCCGGCGCGGTATCCGGGCAGAAGTGGAAGCGCTGATGAACAATATGAGCCTCATTGTTTAAAATACGGAATGGAGAACGGAAATATGCCTAAAATTTCTTTGGTGGCTCCTGTATACGGAGTCGAAAAGTATATTGACCAATTCCTGAACAGCATCCGTAATCAGACATTTCAGGATTATGAAGTGATTCTTGTGGATGACGGAAGCAAGGATAACTGTCCGCAGATTCTTGATGCGTTTGCCGCGGAAGGCGATTCGCGTGTCCATGTGATTCATCAGGAAAACGGCGGTGTTTCCGTTGCGCGGAATACCGGCTTGAAACATGTTACCGGTGAGTACATTTATATTGTCGATTCCGATGACTGGCTGGAACCGACTGCACTGGAAAAGCTTTGGAAGGCCGCCGAAAAGACGCACGCAGATCTGATCTACGGTGACTGGGTGACGGAAACATCTTCCGGAACAATGATGCAGTCATGCTTTGCCAAGGAATTTGTGACAACGAATCCGGAAACAATTTCTGCTCTTCAGTTCGCCGTAAATTGCAACAGCGGAAAAGTGAACATTCAGAGACCTGAATTTGATGCCATTCGTTCCTGGGGCGGTGCGCCGTGGAGAGTGATGATTAAGTCATCCGTGATTCTGGATAATAATCTTCAGTTTGATCCCTATGTCAGGGGGCTGGGCGATGATATCCTGTTTACCCTGCATCTTTATGAATATGTGAAGAAAATCGCATATATGAAGCATGTGATCTATCATTACAGGAAACTGGATAATTCCTATTCGCACGGATTCAAAGCAAACTATTTTGAAAACATTGACCGAATCAATCAAAAACAGGAACAGTTTCTGAAACAACATAAAAAAGGAAGAATGGCAAAGGAAGCATACTATATCCGGGTCATGCTCTATCTTCAGCAGGGGATGGATCGCTATTTTCTGAATGCTGATAATCCGAAGAGTGAAAAAGAGCGTTATGCAGAGTTTAAAGCCCTGATTAAAACACATCCATATGCAGAAGCAATCAAGAATGCTCCCACACGCTATATCGGTCTGAAGAAGCTGAAGTATTTTATCTGGATGCTCAGATACGGTATGGCAAAGATCTACTGGAACAAGAAGAAATAATTTGATTTTGCGGCAGATGTCCAAAGAGAATCAAATATTTAACCGGAAACCATAAGCAAGGAGGATGAGAACCATTAAACTAACAAAAATTACTGCAGCGTTTGAATACCTTCTTGTGTTGATTGTAATTATCAATAACTATACAATGTTCCAGCGGGATGTCTACTATAATTTCTCTGAGTCTAGGTTGTGCTTGGTCTTTTCATTTCTCTGCATAGGAATTGTATTCCTGCGGTGCATGTCCGGAGCTATACGATTCAATTCCAAGTATCTCCTTGCAATCATTATGCTGACAGGATTCAGCTTTCTGACAACGATAGTTCCGGGCGGACAATTTATTCCGGGAACCGTGAAATGGTCTATTCCCTTTATGACTTGTTCGTTTTTTTGTGCGTGTCATGAAGATACAAAAACACTTTGGGCTCGGTTTGCCAATGTCATGTTCATTATTGCATCCCTTTCGTTGTTCCTGTTTATCAGCGGTACAATTCTGCAAATAATCCCGCCGACAAGATCGGCAAAATTTTTATACGACGGAGATTATGTTCGGGCTAATACATACTATAATTTCCAATATGAGGCACAGCGCGTGCAGGGAGCAGGCTTTTTTGGGATCCAATACCGGAATTGCTGCTTTTTTATTGAAGCACCGATGTATAATCTGATGCTTTGCCTTGCGTTTGCAGCAGAAGCAGGATTACGGAAGAAACCGCGAATCGTCGTATTGGCTGTACTGGCTGCTTCCATTCTGTCAACTTTTTCCACTACCGGTATTCTGTTTTTGATGGCAATGATTGTGCTGTATCTGTGGAACACTGGAAAAGCACCCATTATCCGCTTTTTGAAAATAGCCATGATTCCGGCAGCAATCGGTACAGCAGCGTATATCGCTTATTATTTGATTCAGACGAAGCAAAATACATCCGCCGGCGGAGAGTCATTTTCCGTGCGCTTGGATCATTTGGTCGCTTGCCTGAAAATGTTTATTCATCGCCCGCTTTTAGGATACGGCTTTGGAAATTCAGATGCGTTTTATGCGTATACCAAATACAAACAAGGATTCTCTATCGGTTTGCCGGCTTTTCTCGGATTTACCGGCTTGCCGTTGTTTTTACTTTATCTGCTGCCTTTTATAAATAGAGTGATTACCTCTCTGCGCAATAATCGTGCAGAGCTGCTTTTCTGGATTGGAACGTTCATTTGCTTCTTTTTAACCGCAAGCGTTTACAAACTGATCTTTCTTTTCCTGATGTGTACGCAGATAATGTGGAAGGATGACAGTTCCGGAAAGAATGTTCTGTACTCTAAAATACAGGAGGCTTTGAAGATTTCATGAAATCCAAGAATGCATCCATAAAGAAAAATTTCATCATGGAAATTTTTCTGACGATGTCTAATTTTATTTTTCCGCTGATTACGTTTCCTTATGCCTCCAGAATTCTGAAGCCGGAAGGAACCGGAAAAATACAATTTGCGACTGCTACAATTTCTTATTTTCTGATTATCGCTCAGCTTGGTATTCCGAAGTACGGAATTCGTGCTTGTGCAAAAGTCCGGGACAATTATGAGGAACTGACAAGAACAACTCATGAATTGTTTTTTATCAATCTGATTATGACAGCCGTGGCATACGCCGGATTAGCTGTCTCAATTGTCTTTATCCCGAAATATCAGAATGAAAAGCTTCTGCTGATTATTATCAGCTGCACAATTTTTTTCCATACAATCGGTATGGAGTGGCTTTATAAAGCACTTGAAAAATACACCTATATCACAATCCGTTCTGTCATTTTTAAACTTATTGCACTGGTGGCAATGTTCCTGCTTGTCCACAAGAAGGAGGATTACCTGATCTACGGCGCAATTACGATTCTGGCATCTTCTTTTTCCTGTGTTTTTAATTTTTTTCATGCCAGAAAATATATCGGAATCAAGCTTGTCGGTAATTATAATCTGCATAAGCATATCAAAGCGGTCGCTGTGTTTTTTGCAATGGCTTGTGCAACAACGGTATATACGCATCTTGATACATTGATGCTTGGCTTTATGAAGTCGGATACCGAGGTCGGATACTATAATGCAGCGGTTAAAATCAAAACCATTATGGTAAGCATTGTTATTTCTCTCGGTACGGTTCTGCTTCCGCGTGCATCATATTATATCCAGACCGGTAAGATGAAAGAATTTCAGAGCATTACCAAAAAGTCCATGAACTTCGCAGTATTGCTTGCAACACCTTTGATGCTGTATTTCATGCTCTTTGCAAAATCCGGAATTTTATTCCTGTCCGGCTCGGAGTATACAAATTCAATTGTACCAATGCAGTTAATTATGCCGACACTATTGCTGATCGGTATGTCAAACGTAACGGGAATCCAAATTTTGGTACCGACCGGAAGAGAAAAAATTGTACTGTATTCTGAAATTGCAGGTGCTGTTGTGGATTTGGGGCTAAATGCTGTCTTGATCCCGCGATATGCCTCTTCCGGTGCTGCAATCGGAACAGTGGTTGCCGAGGTAGTTGTATTGGCTGTTCAGACCATTGCGCTCAGAAGGGAAATTGCACCTGTATTCCTAAAAATCCCTTTTGTGAAAATGCTGATTGCACTTTCAGGCGGAACAGTTGCCGCAATCTGGGTTTTGTGGATGAACTGGCACTCTTTCATCACACTTGCAGTATCCGGCTGCCTGTTCTTTGCAGTTTACGGCGCACTGCTGCTTCTGCTGAAGGAGCCGCTTGTTTGCGATATTATGCAGCAGGTCTTAAAATCGCTCAAAAGAAAGTTGGGAAAACGCCATGTATGATTATCTGGTAGTCGGTGCCGGACTGTACGGTGCAGTCTTTGCACACGAAGCAAAAAAAGCGGGCAAGAGTGTTCTTGTCATCGACAAACGCCCGAATATTGCCGGTAATGTATATACCGAAGATGTAGAGGGCATTCACGTTCATAAATACGGCGCACATATTTTCCATACCAACAATACAAAAGTATGGAATTATATTACACAGTTTGCTGTTTTCAACCGGTTTACAAATTCACCGGTTGCAAATTATAAGGGAGAACTTTTCTCGCTCCCGTTCAATATGTATACCTTCAATAAAATGTGGGGTGTCGTGACGCCGGAAGAAGCCGCCGCGAAAATCGCAGAGCAGCGCAAGGAGATTACCGGTGAGCCGCAGAACCTCGAAGAACAGGCAATCTCACTGGTCGGCCGTGATATTTACGAGAAACTGATTAAGGGGTATACCGAAAAGCAGTGGGGGCGTGACTGCAAGGATCTCCCTGCATTTATCATCAAGCGGCTTCCCGTTCGCCTGACCTTTGATAACAACTATTTTAACGCACTCTATCAGGGCATTCCGGTCGGCGGCTATACGCAGATGGTCGCCAATATGCTGAACGGGATCGAAGTCCGCCTGAATACAGACTATTTTGAGCACAAAGCAGAGCTGGATGCTTTGGCAGAAAAGGTCGTTTACACCGGCCCGATTGATGCGTTCTTTGATTTCAGGCTCGGCACGCTGGAATACCGCAGCGTTCGCTTTGAAAATGAGCTGCTTGACATTCCGAACTATCAGGGCAATGCTGCCGTCAACTACACAGACCGCGAAACACCGTGGACACGCATCATTGAGCATAAGTGGTTTGAATTCGGCAAGGATGCAGACGGAAACGATCTGCCCAAAACTGTTATCAGCCGCGAGTATTCCTCTGAATGGAAACCGGGTGATGAGCCCTATTATCCGGTCAACGACGAGAAAAACAGCGCACTGTATGCAAAGTATAAGACACTTGCCGAACAGGAAAGCAAAGTCATTTTCGGCGGCAGACTCGGCGAATATAAGTATTATGACATGGACGCCGTGATTGCATCCGCATTGGAAATGTCGGAGAAGCTGCTTGGCTGAACGGCAGGCAGCGAAAGAATCCTTATTTCACCGTCAAGCAAAACCCGGTATTCCAAACTGGAATACCGGGTTTTATTTTAAGATGAATGTCCGCAATGCGGCGCTGTTATTCCTGTGTACGGAGAAACGCCGGATTCGCCGTTCCGATGCGGGAGCCGTAGCGTACCACGGTTTCTGCACCGTTCTCGGAATTACGGAGAATCTGTTCATACAGAACTGCTGCATCCTTTTCCAGAATCAGCACAATTGTTGAACCGCCGAATTCAAAATATCCTTTTTCGATACCTCTCGCAGCACAGTCTCCGTGCGGATGATTGACAATTTTTCCGACAAACATCGCACCGACCTCGATCTGAAGCACATGCCCGAAATGCACGGTATCCAGCATTGTCACCGTTCTGGTGTTGCGGTGATAGACCTTGACATACTTTGCCGAAACGGGATTAACTGTATGCAGCACGCCTTCAATCAGGCGGGTTTTTCCGATGCGGCAATCATCCGGATAACAATACCGGTGATAATCGTCCGGGGTCAGCCGGAAAATCAGGCATTGTCCGCCCTCATAGCGTTTCGCAAGCCGCTTGCAGCCTACAAATGCCGAAAGGCTGTAATCCGCGCCCTTGACCTGAAAATGGGTTTCCGCATCAATCGGGACTACGGTCAGCTTTGCATCACAGGGAGAAATCAGCGCCTGCGGGAACCGGTCAACAGGTCTTGCCTCCGGCTTGACGGGTCTTGTAAAAAACGCATTGAAGCTGCGGAATTTTTCCTCGGCAAAATCCTTCATCCGGATATGCTTGGTCAGGACAAACGGCGGAATCGCAACCGTCGAAAGCGGATGGCTCAGCGCCAGCCCGGCAGCCTTGGAAACAACCGGTTTGGTCAGCAGCTTCAGCGCGGCACGCCCCGGCGCAGTTCCGTAGAGCAGCCCCAGCAGCTTCCCCTGTTTTGCGCAGGAATCCGCAACGGGATTCCCGGCGAGATCGCAGATTGCGGCACCGGTTTTCGCAGGTTCTTCTGTCTGATGCATTTCCGCATCCGGCAAAGCGGTCTGTTCTTCTGCCATAGCCGGGCACCTTCCTTTCGGGTTACGGCAATCAGCCGTGTTTATGCTTAAAAATCAGCAGCAGAAGCTCCAGTGCGCCGGCTGCGATGAACAGCAGCATGGTGCGCATTCCGGGCTTCTTCAATGTAAAGCGCGTGATGAATGCACAGGCAATCAAAGCGTAGACAATCGTACAGACTGTCGGGAAATTGGAGCCGAGATCCTTCCGGAATGCAAACAGAAGCGGAATAATCAGTGCGACGGACGTAACCGGAAGCCCCTCATAAACCTTTCGGCGTTCGGTTGTCACCTGCTGCCGCTCCTCCTCCGAGACATTGAAATACGCCAGACGGATCAGTGCCGCAAGGCTGAAGCAGCTGAATACGGCGATACTGATCGGCTTGCGGAGGACAGTGCCGCAGCTGAATGCAATCATCGGCGGAAGCAGTCCGAAGCAGACCATATCCGAGAGTGAATCAATCTGAATGCCGAACCGCGATTCCTGCGGTGTCCGGTTCTTTTTGGTTTTCGCGACCTTTCCGTCAAACATATCACAAAAGCCTGCCAGCAGCAGCATAACAATTGCGCCGTTCGTGCTTCCGCTTGCGGCTAAATACAGTCCGAGCGAACCGCAGACAAATCCGACATAAGTCAGAATTACGGTATAGCTGTAATATCCGATCATAAAAGTTCCCTTCTTTTGGTTGATGCGCACAAATGTGCAAACTCTCATCTTCTATTATAGCATTTTTCAGACTTTTTTGCAAGACCTTTTTCTGATTTTCTTACAGAAACTGCGTAAGCAGGGCATTCTTCCTTCATTCGAGCCTTGCTTTTTTGTGCAGGAGCTTTTCCGCATACATACGGTCATCGGCGACTTTTATCATATTATCCAGATCAAAGTCGCTGTTCAGCGCTTCCGCGTAATATCCGATGCTTGCCTCAACCGGATAGGGATTCTGAGAGAGCTCGTTGTATTTTTCGAGATAGCGCAGGAATTTCCCGCGGAATGCAGCATAGTGTGCCTCGGCATCCTCCGCGGGAAGAATGCCGCCGACTGCAAATTCATCTCCGCCGAATCTTGCGACGATATCGCCCTCGCCCGCAGCATGAAGAAGCGCCTGTGCAATCGTGCAGATTGCGTTGTCACCCTCAAGATGCCCGAAAGAATCGTTGATATACTTCAATCTGTCAAGATCCGCAGAAATCAGGAACGCATTTGCAGGTGTTGTCTGTGCCTCTTGCATCAGCCGGAACTGCTTATAAAAACCGCGGCGGTTATAGAGCCCGGTCAGATAGTCATGAACATACAGCTTTTCCAGCTCCGCATTGACGCTTTTGAGCTGATCGTTGATTGCCTGAATCTGCATTCTGCTGTGAAAGGCGCCGAAAGATGCATTCACTGCGCTCATAAACGTAAAGATTTTCTCGTATTCATTGACGGAAACCTCCGTCTGGAACACGCAGTATCCGAGAACCAGATCCAGATGATGCAGCACACAGACAATGACCGGTTCCTCCCGTCTCAGCATCCGGTCAAGGTCGGGAATCAGCTCCGTCCGCGGAATGGTGCAGCGCTCTTTTTTGTGCCAGAAATACCGGTGATAAATCACATCAATCTGCTCGCTGAACGCAAGGTCTTTTCTGTGATTGCAGCCGAAATCCGGAACGCGGAACAAATCGTCATTGACGGCAAAAATACTGGTATGAAAGACAAATTTTTCAATCAAAACCGAGGAAAGCTCCTCGACCGACTTCATCTCGGAAATTGCAGCCTGAAGCGTACACATCATATCCTGCCGGTTATTGACAATCCGGACGCGCTGGAACAGTTCATCCATTGCCCTGTTGATATTCCGGAATCCGATCTTTTCGCAGCCGCAGGACTGTGACAGGTGCATATGGAACCCGATGACATTGTAAACGGGAACCCGCTCTCCGTTCCGCAGCCTCCCGATAACCGCAATCAGTTCTCTGCCCATTTTATCGTAATCCTGCTGACAGGTTGTCAGATGCGGAACATGATACTCCGCCTGCTGAATGCTGTCGAAGCCGGTCACGATGCAGTCCTCCGGGACGCGGTAACCTCTCCGCTGCAGCCAGTTGGTAACCGTAATCGCCATAGAATCGTTTGCGCAGATGATGGCATCCGGAAGGGGACGCTTTTCAATAACGAACCACTTGTCCAGCGCATCCTCGGTCGGTTCATTCCAGAAATCGCCGTATCCGATCATGGATTCATCGAAATCCAGACCGCTTTCTGTCACAGCTTTCCGGAATGCCGCAATCCGGCTTTCAGAAAAGCTGTTTCCCTTTGTTCCTGCAATCATCATCAGCTTTTTGGCATGGTGAACATCAATCACATGCCGGCAGAGCTGCTCAAAAATATCTGCATAGGCAAAGGCAAAGCAGGTACAGCCAAGCATCTGCCGGTCAATGGAAATCACGGGTATTTTCCGCGCCCTGCATTCCGAGATCACTCTGTTCAGGAGCGGATGATTATAGAGAAACTGCGGCAGAAGAATCATCGCAGAGAGCTTCTCATAAGGAATCAGCTGAAAGACCGTAATCTCACCTTCATTGCTGGCAGTCTGTGCGTCAAAGAGATCCGAACAGGTCTGAAAGATCATAAGCCGGTAACCGTTAGCAACGGCATGCTGATTCAGACTCCTGATGAAATAGAGCCGGTCCTCCTCCTGAACAGTTGAAAGACATACACCGATCACAGGATACTGCATGAGCTGATTTCCCTCCTTTGCCGCTGACCGCCTGACTGCTCACGCGGTTTGTTCGTTCTGTTCCATTTCCGTATAAAGCTGAATCAGGTCATCCCTGCATTCCAGAAACACTTTGCCGAGCACCGGATCAAACTGGGTTCCGAGCGAAGCCTCCATCATATCAAAGGCTGTTTCAAACGGGAATGCCTCCTTATAGCAGCGCTCGCTGACCAGCGCATCAAACACATCCGCCAGTGCCATAATCCGCGCCTCAACGGGAATATCCTCGCCGGAACGGTGTGTCGGATAGCCCGTTCCGTCCCATTTTTCGTGGTGATAATGTGCAACATTCAGCGCGATATTTACAAACTCCTCATCATCGACTTCCCGCAGAATGTTTTTCAGAATCCGTGCGCCCTCGGAAGGATGCCGCTTCATGATTTCGTATTCTTCCTGCGTGAAAATGCCGGGCTTCCGGAGAACCGTGTCGGCAATTGCAATCTTTCCGATGTCATGCATCGGGGCGGCTTTTGCAACATTCATCAGGAACCGTGCATCAAGATGCAGCGTATCCTCTTTTTCTTTCAGCTTCTCCGCAAAAATCCGCACAACCATGCTGGTCCGGTTGATATGGCCGCCGGTGCTGTTGTCTCTGCTTTCGACAACGCTCGCCATGCCGGTGATGATGGAATTCTGCACTTTCTGGATATGTCTGGTTTTTTCGCTGACTTCCGTTTGCAGGCGGTCATTGTAGTCGTTCAGCAGGTTCAGATATTTCAGCTGCTCTGAAACATCCTCCAGCAGCAGGCCGTATCCGACCGTCTGCCCCTGATGCTGAAGCTCTGTCACCTTTTTGCTGTAAATCCTGTCCGAAAGGCGAAACTGCTCCGCGCTGAAATCAAAGATTTTCCGGATGGTATCGGGAATCGGCTTATTCAGCCCCAGTTTTTTCAGTTCCGGAAACAGTTCCTTTGCCTGCGGGTTGGCATCGAGATAACCGTAGAGGCTGTCTGTGATGATATAGGCATTCTCCATCTGCCGGAAAACCCACTCATGACCGGAGTCGGTGACACCGAAAAAGCCGTCCGTCAGCATACTGATTACAACCGGCAGCAGTGCCAGCGCCGAACAGATCGGCACGAGGTCGATTTCCGGCTGCACAAAGAGCTGCAGGCCGATCAGCAGAACCAGAACAGACTGCGCACCCGCCAGCCGGAGCAGATTCCGGCGTTCCGAGGTCAGCCGGATCAGAACTGTTCTTCCGGCGACAAAGCACACCCCGCAGATCAGCATAATTCCGATTGCGATATAGCGCAGCCGGTAAAGCAGCGAATCCCCCAGCTGCACGGAATAGACATCCAGTCCGGTATGATAAGTAAAGCGGATTTTCCCGAAAAACAGCCCGCGCAGGCTTTCTCCCCAGAAGAGAATCACATTCAGCGTTTCCGTTGCCGCCCAGATCATCATGGCGCGCCACGGAATGCGCAGATGCAGATACGAGAGCAAAAATGTCAGAAAAAAGTAGAAAAAGAGCGCATTTCCGAGAAATTCAAACTGAAGCGCGACAGCCGCTTCCGATTCGGTATCCGCCAGTGCCATAAACAAATATCCGCTGTTCATAATCAGAGAGCCGAGGCTGGTCAGCATCAGCCTGACCGTACTTTCACTCTGCTGATGCTTGCGCATCAGCGCATAGATGCCGGCAAGCGGAATCAAAATGCCGAGCACATCGACGATACGAATGAGCATATATTTCGTAATCCTTTCGCAAGAAAACCGCGGAATCAATCCGGTGCGCAAGGCTGCGCGCCAAACCGTCAGGCGGGATTTATTCAGCGGTTTCCAAGGGTAAGAGCGGTTTCAGCCGTTTGAGGAGGACGGAAGCACAGTGCTTTCCGCTTCGTGCAGGAGGCGCTTTCTGATGCCGCGGAGAATGCATTCCTTTGCCGCAGCCGCCTGCTCCGCAGAAGCGGGCAGTGTATCCTTCAGCGGATACGGAATCCCCAGTTCCTCATATTTTTTTTTGCCCATGTCATGATACGGCAGCACATCCAGCCCTTGCAGCGTTTTCAGTCCGCCGATGCGGTAACCGAGCCGCTCCTGTTCTGCGCTGTCATCGGTCAGTCCCGGCACAACCACATGCCGGATCCAGACCGGCACGCCGCATTCCGAGACAAAATCCGCAAACTGTAAAATCCTGCTGTTGGAATGTCCGGTCAGTTCGCGGTGCTTTTCCGCATCAATATGCTTGATATCCAGCATAACCAAATCCGTCACGGAAAGAAGCGTCCGGAAAGGCTCCGGATTATCGGGCAGAAAGCAGATGCCGGAGGTATCGAGGCATGTGTGAATCTGCTCTTTTTTCGCAGCGGTAAAAAGCTCCGTCAGAAAGGGCATCTGCATCATCGGCTCTCCGCCCGTGCAGGTAATGCCGCCGTTCCGGTAGAACACCGCATTGCGGCGGTAAAGGGCAAGCAGGGAAGCAACGGTTTCCGTATGCCCGCCCTCTTTCAGCCATGTATCCGGATTGTGGCAGTACAGGCAGCGCATCGGACAGCCCTGAAAAAAGACCACGAACCGGATGCCCGGACCGTCAACCGTTCCGAAGCTCTCCGTAGAATGGATCCGTCCAAGCATGATAAATGCCTCCGAAATGATGTGACAGCCCGAAAGACGGCGTACCGCTTTCGGGCTGTGCATGTTCAGCCTTTCCGCATTTTCTTCCGGTACGGCTGCGGGATGTGGTCGGAAATAATCGTACTCAGATATGCGATGAAATCTGCAAATTCCGCTGCATCATAGGAGATTCCGGCGCAGCCGAGCTCAAATTCCGTGCCGTCGTAAAAGGTATTCCAGCCGGTCTGCCGGAAACCGTTTCTCAGATAGAATTGCTTTCTGCGCTGCCGGATATCATTTGCATCGCCGGCTTTGTCCGGCGCTTCGTATTCAACGACGGTCTGACAGTCCGGATACCGGCTGAGCAATGCCTGCAATGCGGTGCTGCCGAGTCCTTGTCCGCGCAGTTCCTTCTGCACGGCAAAATATGCAAGATATCTGGTTGACCGGAACGACCGGAGCACAAAAAAACCCGTCGGTCTGCTGTTCTGATAGATGCCGAGGACATCTGCGCCGCTGTCAAGCAGATCGTCCAGCGAATTCCGCTCACATTCCGGAATCGCCTCCGTGTTGATTGCCTCCAGCAGCGGCATATCCTCCGAAGTCTTTGTGATGTGTCTCAGTTCCAATGCCGCAGGTTCACAGTGCATCATGGAATGTACGGGAGATGACATCATCCTGCTGTTCCTTTGTCAGCTTGATGAAATTCACGGCATATCCGGAGACGCGAACGGTAAGCTGCGGATACTTTTCCGGGTGCGCCTGTGCATCCAGCAATGTATCCCGCGTAAATACATTTACATTGAGGTGATGGCCGCCTTTTTCAACATATCCGTCGAGCAGCGCTACCAGATTATCAATCTGCTGATCGTTTGCCATAAGAAAACCTCCCTTTTTATCGTTCGGAAGCCGGCTCCTCCGGCTCTGCATCAATATAATCGAAATTCGGAACGGCACAGGCACCGGGCTTTCCGCTGCAGTCCGTGCTGCCGACAGTCCGGATGACGGTCTGTGCGCCGCTTTCCAGGTTCACATGCTGTGTGCCGGCAGCAAACAGCCCGTCGAGCATTCGGACAAGCTCGTCCGGATCCTGTAAATCCGGCTCTGTGCCTGACAGATCATTCTGCTTCATGCTCCGCCTCCTGCCGCAGCGCATCGAGATCGAGATCGCCGGAAAAGACTTTCTGATTCTTCCCCAGCGCATCCGGAATGATTGAGAACGTGTTGGAGATGCCGTCCTGCGCATGACGGAACGGCAGCTTTGCAACTGAACTGAGCGAAGCGACAGCACCGTGCGTATCCCGTCCGTGCATCGGGTTTGCACCCGGTGCAAGCGGAACACCGTGCTTTCTGCCGTCGGGTGTGTTGCCGGTTTTCTTACCGTAGACCACATTGGAGGTGATTGTCAGAATGCTCATGGTCGGGATGCTGTCACGGTAGGTATGGTGCTTGCGGATTTTATTCATAAATCTGTGGACGATATCCACAGCGATTTTATCCACACGGTCATCGTCGTTTCCGTATTTCGGAAAATCGCCTTCGGTTTCGTAGTCAACGACAATGCCGTTTTCATCGCGGATACATTTGACCTTTGCATATTTGATCGCGCTGAGCGAATCGGCAACGACCGACAGTCCGGCGATACCGGTTGCGAAATAGCGCTTGACATCGCGGTCGTGCAGTGCCATCTGCAATCTCTCATAACAGTATTTATCGTGCATATAATGAATGACATTCAGAGTGTTGACATACAGACCCGCGAGCCATTCCATCATCTGGTCATACTTGTCCATCACATCGTCAAAGTTCAGATAATCGCCTGTAACCGGACGGTATTTCGGACCGACCTGCACTTTCATGACCTCGTCGATGCCGCCGTTGATTGCATAGAGCAGACATTTCGCGAGATTGGCGCGTGCGCCGAAAAACTGCATCTCTTTGCCGACAACCATTGATGAAACACAGCAGGCAATTGCGTAGTCATCTCCGTGCGTCACGCGCATCAGGTCATCGTTTTCATATTGAATCGCGGAGGTCTGAATGGACATTTTTGCGCAGAACCGCTTGAAATTCTGCGGAAGCTGCTTGGACCACAGCACGGTCATATTCGGCTCCGGAGCGGTGCCGAGATTGTTCAGTGTATTAAGGTAACGGAAGGAGTTTTTCGTGACCATATGCTGCCCGTCCACGGAAACGCCGCCGATGGATTCGGTTACCCATGTCGGGTCGCCGGAGAACAGTGCATTATATTCGGGTGTCCGCGCAAACTTCACGAGCCGCAGCTTCATGATGAAATGGTCAATCAGCTCCTGTGCTTCCTTTTCGGTAATCAGTCCGCGCTCCAGATCCCGCTGAATATAAATATCAAGGAAGGATGAGGTTCTGCCGAGGCTCATGGCTGCGCCGTTCTGCTCCTTGACGGCAGCCAGATAGCCGAAGTAGAGCCACTGCACAGCCTCCTGTGCATTTTTCGCAGGCGCGGAAATCTCATAGCCGTAAATTCTGCCGAGCTCCTCCAGTTCATAAAGGGCTCTGATCTGCTCGGAAAGCTCCTCCCGAAGCCGGATGTCGTCGGAGGTCATGCGGGAGAAGCCGTTCGCCTTCTGATGCAGCTTATCCTGAATCAGCATCTCAACACCGTAGAGAGCGATTCTGCGGTAGTCTCCGATGATTCTGCCTCTGCCGTAGGCATCGGGCAGACCGGTCAGGATTGCGGATTTCCGCGCAAGGCGCATTTCGGGGGTATACACATCGAAAACGCCCTGATTATGTGTCTTTCTGTATTTGGTAAAGATTTCGGTCACCAGAGGATCGACTTCATAGCCGTACTCCTTACATGCCTGCTGTGCCATGCGGATGCCGCCGAAGGGCTGCAATGCACGCTTCAAAGGCTTGTCCGTCTGCAAGCCGACAATCTTTTCCAGATCCTTGTTCAGATAGCCCGGACCGTGGGAGGTAATGGTAGAAATGATTTTCGTATCCATATCCAGCACGCCGCCGGCTTCCCGTTCCTGCCGGAACAGATCGGCAACCTGCGTCCAGAGCTGCTTTGTTGCCTCAGTCGGTCCCTCAAGGAACTGCTCATCCCCTTCATAAGGGGTAATATTGTTTCGGATAAAGTCCCGGACATTGATCGAGGAGCTGCTCCATTTTCCGGGTGTAAAGCCTTCCCATTCCGCTGCGAATTCCATCATCATAGCTGACCTATCCTTTCTGCGGTGTACGCTTCACTGTCACTCGTTTTGTTTTTTCTGTATTGTATTTTATTATACCACATTACGGAAGAAATTTCAATGGGATAAAAGCAAAAATCTGCAAGCTCTCTGCGATGCAAACTGCTTTCGTTCGCTTTGTGAAACCCGTGTTCACTTTTTCGACAGATTTACCCCCGCAGACCTGAAAATCTGCGGGGGTAGTGTTGTAAAGGTATCTTCGATGTATCCATAATGGGGCTCCGCCCCAAACCCCGCCGGGGACATTGTCCCCGGACCCCGCTTTATGGATAA
The DNA here is from genome assembly GCA_017518255.1 of Oscillospiraceae bacterium. Taxonomy (GTDB): domain Bacteria; phylum Bacillota; class Clostridia; order Oscillospirales; family Ruminococcaceae; genus Firm-04. The sequence goes on along the minus strand of JAFWVK010000053.1, from coordinate 41,266 downwards.
TAATGAACCCCCGCAGACCGGATAATCTGCGGGGGTATTTGTTGTCTGCGGAACGATGCCGCTTTCAGAGAGGCTTTTTGCCCCATTTCATTGAAATATCGAATGCCTTGACGCTGTGTGTCAGCGCGCCGATTGAAATAATATCCACGCCGGTTTCCGCGACGCCGCGCAGCGTGTCATGCGTGATTCCGCCGGAGGCTTCGAGCAGCGCTCTGCCGTCCGTGATGCGCACGGCTTCTTTCATGGTATCGCAGTCCATATTATCCAGCATGATGATATCCGCTTTTGCTTCGAGCGCCTGGCGCAGCTCATCGAGTGTGCGAACCTCAACCTCAATCCGCACCATATGTCCGATGCGGGCACGGAGCTGGGTTATCGCCGGCAGAATGCCGCCGCAGGCATCAATATGATTGTCCTTGAGCATGGCGCCGTCAGAGAGATTGAAGCGGTGATTCTTTCCGCCGCCGCAGCGAACCGCATATTTCTGCATTGCGCGGATGCCGACCGCTGTTTTTCTGGTATCGGCGATTGACGCCTTTGTGCCGGCGACAATATCCACGCATCTTCTTGTTTCCGTTGCGATACCGGAGAGATGCTGGAGCAGGTTCAGCGCCGTGCGTTCTCCTTTCAGAAGCACCCGTGTGCCGCCGTGCATCACCGCGAGAATATCGCCGTACTGCACGGATTCTCCGTCGTGTTTCAGAATCTCAAAGCGGACGCCGTCCCCGACCAGTTCAAAAACACGCTTTGCAATCTCCATGCCGCAGAGCACGCCCTGATCCTTTGCCATAAGGTAAGCATCGGATTCATGCGATTCGGAAAGCAGAAAATCCGATGTAACGTCCATTCCCGTAATATCCTCGTGCAGCGCACGCAGAATCACGTCATCCACATATGATTGCAGCAGCTCCATTATAACTGTTCCTCCAGAATCAGGTATGCGCAGGTCGCCTGCGATTTGGCTTCGAGATAGTCGAGATCCAGCTTCCAGTCCTCACAGGCAATCAGCTGAATCAGCTCGGTCACGCGGTCATATGCTGCGCGCATGTTTTCCGTATTCGGAATGACAAAGTAATTTTCCTGCAAAATCTTCCGCAGCTCTGTGCGGATGCCGTGCGGAATCGGTTCTGTCGCAGTAACCGCCGGGAATTCGCCCTGTTCAAAGCGCGGCGAAATATCCTCGGATTCCTTTGCGATTTCCTGTGCGGCTCTCCGGGAGAAAACCAGTGCTTCCAGCAGAGAATTGCTGGCGAGGCGGTTGTTGCCGTGTACGCCGGTATGTGCGCATTCTCCGCAGGCATAGAGCCGGTCAACGCGCGTCTGTGCATTCGAGTTAACATCAATGCCGCCCATGAGATAATGCTGGCAGGGATAAACCGGAACCGGCTCTTTGGTCAGGTCATAGCCCTGTTCCAGCAGTTTGTTATAGATTTTCGGGAAACGCGCCTTGACGGTTTCCGGATCCTCATGCGAAATATCGAGCCAGAAATCCTTTGAGCCAGTGCGCTGACTTTCGAGAATAATGGCATGGGAAACCACGTCACGCGGCGCCAGTTCCAGCCGGTCATCATAACGGTGCATAAAGCGCTCCATATTGCAATTGCGCAAATATGCACCCTCTCCGCGCACCGCCTCGGAAATCAGGAAGCATTCTCTGGTATGCTTGTTATTGAAGGCAGTCGGATGGAACTGAATCAGGCTGAGGTTTTTGATGCGTGCGCCGAGCTCATAGGCAATGCGGATGCCGTCGCCTGTTGCAATTGCGGAATTGGTTGTATACTCATATACGCGCCCGATGCCGCCCGTTGCCAGAATCAGGAAATGACAGTTGACTGTTGTGAGCGATTCTTCGCGGAGCAACTCCAGTGTAAAGCCGGTTTCCGTATGGACGGCGCGGCTGAGCACCGTAAATTCCGAAATCGTAACATTCGGGAGATTGCGTGTCTGAGCAAGCAGTCCGCGCAGAATTTCCGCGCCGGTGGAATCACGGTAGTGGAAGATCCTCCGGCGGCAGTGTCCGCCCTCCAGTGTCCGGTCATAGTCGCCGTCTGCATTCTTATCGAAATCTACGCCGTATTCGACAAGCTGTTCGATATCCTGTGCGGCTTCGGAAACGAGAATCTGAAGCGTTTTCGGATTATTTGTAAATGCGCCTGCAATGCGCGTATCATTCGCGTGCAGTTCAATATTATCGTTCGGAGAATTCCAGACACCGGCGATTCCGCCCTGTGCAAGTGCGGAGTTACAGAGTGTTGCCTCGCGCTTGGCAAGTACAAGGACTTTCAGTCTTTCCGGAAGATGCAGTGCGGCATAGCAGCCCGCGGCGCCTGCTCCGGCAATGACAACATCATAATTTTGTTCCAGATTCACCATAAAACGACTCCTTTTCACATAGTATCTTCATTATAGCACATCGGGGCAAAAATATCAATGGGAGCAGAAGAAAAATACACAGCGAATTAAAGATTCGGAGGATAAAACCAAGGCATCCGTTTCACGAACGCCTCAGCTTGCAGATATAAATGAATTTACTGTTTTTCGTCATATTGCAGAAAGACTGCATAGAATACCGCACCGAAATAAAAAACCGGAATATAATATGGCTGCGAACTGTATGCCGTAACATACAGCCCGCAGCCATGATCGGGGGGCTAAATTGTTAGACTGTCAATTCTTCTTACTGATTGAACTGCCAGCTGTCGAAATCGAGCTCGCCGCTGAAGACGAATGTCACATCGCTGACACCGGATGCTCCGATAACCGGAACTGTGATGTCGGACATGGATCCGCCTGCCGGGATCTCTGCATAAGCGATCGGGGTATCGTTAGCGCCGCCTGCACACACCTTAATGTATGCACCCTTGGAGGAGGAAGCGCGGAGGGTAACGGACTTTGCGCCGAAGCCGAAGTCAACGCCCTTAACCTTGACCCAGTCGCCCTTCTGGATATCGGTCACGACAGTATCACCGACGCCGGAAACCTGAATGCCGCCGTTGTTTGCCATTGTCTCCGCACCGTTCTTCTGATACGGATCGAGGTATTCGAGCTGAGCACAGCCGCCCATGGAAGGTGTGCAGGTGATTGTACCGGTAGAAGAATTGTAGTTTGCTTCGTTGATGTGCGTAGAACGGTAGTTGCCGTCGGAAGTATTCCAGCCGCCGGCGCCGTTGTTTGCACCCGGATCCCATGCACGCAGTCCCTCAGCCTGGAACTGACGGATTGCCTTCTGACGGGAGTGATACAGAACATAGTACTTGCCCTTGAAGTAGATGATCGAGTGGTGATTGTTGCCGCCGTGATCAAGCGTACTGCTTAGAACATTACACTTGAGGTTGCTGCTGCTCCAGTTCGTCAGCGGATCGCTGGAAGTCATAGCAAGAATCTGACCGCTGTTGAAGGAAACGCCGTTAATCGACTTGTTTCCGCCAACACTGAAGTTTGTGCAGTAAGAATAGTACCAGGTATTGCCGATCTTAATCAGCGAGGAATCCTCGAACAGATACGGAGTTTCCATTGTTTTAACGGTTCCGCTGACAAGACCTGTCATGCTGTCGTTAAGCTGTGCAATTCTTCCAGTTTTGGGGTTGGAAGCATCTCTGCCGGATGTACCGCCGCCGAATGCGATGTAGCCCTTGCCGGTTGTTTCATCGTAATACACGCCCGGGTCGAACATCCAGTCAACGCCGGAGCAGTTCTCAGACCGTCCCGTAATCATTGCTTGTTTGATCGGATCGGTCCACGGACCTGTCGGGCTGTCGGCTGTCAGAACGCCGATACCGCCTGCGCTGTTTGCGAAGTAGAGGAAGAATTTATCCTTGCCGTCAATGGTCTTCCAGCATGCATCCGGAGCCCATGCACGGCTTGCCCATCCGGCTACGCCGTTGGTGGTTCTGCCGTTCTGAGCTGCAACCGGGATTGCACCGTGGTCGGTCCAGTTGACGAGGTCGGAGGAAGATACGCAGTTGATTGTGCCGGAATCGTAGCTGTTTACGCGGAACTGACCGTTGTTGTACTCAAATGCGTCATTGGTGGTGTAGACATAAAGTCTGTCTTTATAGACCATCCAGCCGGGGTCTGCACCGAAGCGCTGAGTGGTCATCGGGTTGTTCTCATTGTCCTTCTTGTAGCTGGTTGCGAGGGTGATGTTTGCGAACTGCTTTTCTGCTTCAGTCCAGTCAACCTTGCGCTCAGCAACCGGGAACTTGTCGATGATGGTCAGCAGGAACTGCTGGAGATATTTTGCATCTTCTGCATCAATCTCGCCGCTCTGGTCAACGTCTGCATTGATCTTTGCGACATTTCCGCTGAAGCCTTTTCTTGCGCCGTATTTCAGAGCGCTCAGGTCGGAAGCAGTGAGTTTGCCGTCGCAGTCAACGTCGCCGAGGAGAACCTGCGGTGCCTTGCCGGGGCCTGCGATTACAGTGCCTTCCGGTGCGCCGATCATTTCGTCGATAAAGAAGTCAATCGTTGTGGAATCGGTTTCCACATAGATATACATTTCGGATGCGCCTGCGGGGATTGTATAGCTTGTATTGGAAAGCTGAACCCATTCGCCCTTAACGGCTGCTTCTGTATCTATCTTATCATAATGTGTTTCGCCGTCAGATCCCTTATACTGGAGTGTCAGATGGAATTTATCGGAAGAAGAACCGGTATCATACTTTGCAGCAACGCTGAAGCTGTATGCTTCGCCTGCCTTAAAGATCTGTCCGCTCAGAGAATGTGTAGCAGCGTGCCATGCAGAGGTACGTCCCGAAACAGAGAGGGACTTGCTTCCTGCATATGCAGCGGAGCTGCTGGATGTAATGGTTTCCGAGCCGCCTCTGCCGCTGAAGTTTTCGGTTCCGTTCTCGAAAGTATAGTGGAACCAGTAGCCGTTCTCATCAACTTCCGGAGGAACGATCTCGAAGCCGTCGTCATACTGCGTGCCGTCGCCCCACTGAGATGTCGGGATGATGGAGGTAACCGCATTGTATGCAGCCTTCGGCTGATAGTTTGTATCATAGAGCAGCGGGTTGTTTTTACCGATGACATTGCCGTTGTTGTCCTTGTAATCGTCAACCCAGGAGTTGCCGTCCTTCGGGCCCCAGACCTGAACGAGGGTAACTCTGCCCTCTTCATAGGAATGAGACTTGTTCCACTCAACAGCGTGGCTGAAGATTGACTTGTACTTATCTGCCTGCTGAGAAGAGGAGTATCTGCCTGCTTCACAGGCGATATCCAGCTCAGTGACCTGAACTTCGATGCCGAGGTTCAGATACTTATCCATTGCTTTGAGGTAGGAGTTTGTGTCGCCCCATGCATTGGTTGCTGCTGCGCTGACATGAGACTGCATGCCCATACCGTCGATCAGACCGTCTGCAAGCAGCGGCTTCAGGATGGTATTGATGATGCAGTTCTGCTTTGCATCTGCAAATTCGTTATAGTCGTTGTAGAAGAGCTTGCAGTTTTCCGGTGCATACTGTCTTGCGAATGTAAATGCATCTCTGACAAAAGAATTGTCCTTGTATACCTGTACCCACGGAGAATTGCTGCGGATACCGGTCGAGCTTGCGGTTCCGTCGTCGATAACCTCGTTGCAGATATCGTATGCATAGAGGTTGACGGACGGATACTGGGTTGCATAAGCATCGAACATGTTCTTGATGTAGCTGCCCATACGGGTCTTCATGGTGCTCTTGTCAACATAGCCGTTATTTGCATTGAATCCCTGTCTGAAGAACCAGGGCGGTGTCTGGCTGTGCCAGACCATTGTATGACCTCTGAATGCTATGCCGTTCTGTGCGCAGAAGTCAAGGATGGAAGCACATCTGCTCAGGCTTACTTTGATATTGCTATCGGTCGAGCCGTTCTGAACGAGTGTTGCATCGGGCTTTGTCTCGTTTTCGCACTCGATCGCATTGTGGTCTTTGATCATGATTGCCTTGATGCGGTCATTGCCGACCGTGCCGCCGTTGAGGATGTTGCCGACGCGGAAATAATCCACGAATTCATCCTTCAGACCCTTTTCAGCGGTTGCCGCGGAAACGGTATTCACTGCTTCCTTTGTTGTGACAACAGCGTTGTCAAAGCGGAAATCGCTTGTGCTGTCGGTTGTAATCAGCATCGTGAAATCGTAACTGCCTGCCGGTGCCTTATAAGTTGCGGAAAGGGTTGCCCACTCTCCGCCCTTAACCTTTTTGGAAGCCAGTTCCTTGATGGTTTCCTTGCCGGTCTTTTCGTCGAGCACACGGAGTTTCAGGCGGAAGGTTTCGGTTGTTTCAGCGAAGACCTTCACAGAATAGTTGTAAGATTTGCCGCCTTCAAGATAAAAACCTTTTGCGGAAGCGGCGCCGTCTGCGGAATCTGTTCTGTTGGAAAGCAGCATACCGCGGGATTCCTGGTAACCGATGCCCGGCTGTGCCGTCAGTTCAGTTGCTTCGTTGGTCGGATACCAGCCGTCGTAGTTGACTTCAAACTCGTTCCGGACAACGGTTGCAGCTGAGACGGAAGGTGCCAGCGGCATCATGGTAATGATGCTTGCACAGCAAGCTGCCGAAACGACTCCGGCAGTCAGCCTTTTCCTCAGTTTCATTATTTTTCCCCCTTATCGTTATGGCGTTTCTGATCTTTACATACTGTCGCGCATGGATTCTTTTGCACGTTCCGTCCGTTTTTGCAGTCCGGGTACTGTGTGAGCAGCACCGAAGGGGAGGCGGACGCGCCGACTTCCGAAATCAGAGCATCAGAAACCGTGCGAAAAAGCCTGTAAACACCAAACACTTATGCCCTCTGTCCCCTCTCAGGGCTTTCAGGTCCATTTTCATCATAGCACACCTCTCTGTCAATTACAATGAAAATTATGAAGATTATATGGACAATTTGAATCTGATTTATGAAATCTGATAAAAACGGAAGCGGTTTTCACTCCCGCACCGCAAAACGCATACAATGCGAAATGAAAGATAATACGTCTGTTTCATATCTTTTTGCACACGGAAAGCGCAGCGAAAAGAGCTGCCTTGGCATATAATCAAAAACGAATCGGGGGTATAGGAAAACAGAAATCCCCGGCATCACCCAAACGGCATCCGGTATACCGGACGCTGTCCTGTTGTCCGATCTGTAAAAAAACGCACTCTGTTTTTGTAGAATCCGCAGAAAAAACCGAAATCTGCTTGTGTATGTGAAATCAACCTGCTATACTATATATGTTAGCAGCAGGAAAGGAGCGGATTGACATGCAAAGACACAAGTTCAAATGCTGCCTGATCTCCGGCGCCCTTGCGATGTCCGTTTTTCACGGCGGCTTCGGGCTGTCTGCGTCTGCGGAAGATGCACTTCCGTCAGACAGCAGCATCCGCTATACGGAATCAACCGAAACGATAAATAACCCCGGAATGGGATACACCACAACACTCTGGTACCGCTGCAAGCCGGGCAATACGCCGGTGCAGAATCCGGTCGGAAGCCTTGTTCTGATGTTCGTGGATATCGGTGCGTTTTCAAGCGGCGAGAACGGAACCAAGCTGGAGGACGGCACCTATCTCCCCGGTACGGATTATCCGCTCGATGACGCATTTTTTGACGGCCTGCGCGGCACATTTGCAAATTGCCGCGAAAACGGCTGTACGATCGCACTGCGCTTCCGCTACGACGATGACGGAACCGCGAATCCGGAGCCGGCAACCCTCGATATGATGAAAACACATATCAGGCAGATCGGGGAAAGCGGGCTGCTGGAGGATTATCAGGATATTCTGATGTATGTGGAATCCGGCTTCGTCGGATGCTACGGTGAACAGTGGGGCGGAAAATACTGTTCCCTCGAAAACAAGGCGGAGCTGCTGGACATGATGCTGGACATTGTTCCCGATCCGATCCCCGTGACAGTCCGCACCCCGAATATTTTTGCAAAGTGGGCAGGCATTGAACAGAAAGACATCGCGGAATGGAAATCGGAAAAAGGCTCCCGCGCCGCACGGGTCGGTCTGTACGATGACGGATATATGGGCTCGGACAGCGATCTGGGGACCTATGCAAACCGCGAAGCAGAAACAACATGGCTCGGAAACCAGACTGATACCAGCTATTTCGGCGGTGAATTCTCCGGCAATCTCGAATGGGCTCAGAAATATGACACCTATCTCCCGCAGAACGCAATTCCCGAAATGTATAAAACGCACCTGAGCTATATCAACAGCAATATCTGGCAGCTTTACAAGGATTATACCTTTTCGGCGGAATACGATGTCCCGCAGGGCGATCATTCCGCATATTACGGGCAGAATGTCCACAAGTTCATCCGCGATCATCTCGGATACCGGTTTGTACTGCGTGACTCCTCCCACACCTTGCAGACAGAACAGGGCGGCAGTCTGGAGCTGTCCTTCCGGGTGGAAAACACCGGCTTTGCCGCTCCGGTCAGAGAGCAGAAAACCGAACTTCTCCTTGAAAGGGGAGGGGATTATATCCGCACGCCGCTTCCGGTCGATACCCGCGGCTGGCACTCCTGCGAAACCGTGACCGAAACCGTTTCCGCCGCGCTCCCCGCCGGACTGGAACCCGGAGACTGGAATATCTATCTGAAATGCTCTGTCGGGGACAACCCCGTGCAGCAGCTTTCTGCCCGATCGGTCCGCTTTGCAAACGACGGCATCTGGAATGCGGCGCTCGGAGCGAACTTCCTCGGAACCGTGAACATCACCGCATCGGAGGATCCTGAAAAGCTGACGCAGGACCGCTTCGGTGAGACAGAACACCCGCAGTTTTACACGGTCAGCGGACTGCATATCACAGACGGCGTTCACTCCAATGCCGGCGAGCATTCCGAGCCTGCGGCGTCCTCGGATACCGCAGTTCTGTACCTTGCCAATGATGAACGGTATCTGTATCTTTCCGCAGAATTTCCGGAAACAGGCGATGCACCCGTATTCAATATTCAGCTGACAAACCAGAATACCGGTACTTATTACTGGCTGTATTACGCAAACAACGGCTTTATCTACTTCAATCAGGGCACACCGGCAGGAATCCTGCAAAAACACAGCGATCATGTTGTCGAATTCCGGATTCCGTTCGGAGAAGTCATGGGCTTGCAGCTCGGCACGGAGCTGTCCGGCATTCGCTTTTTCCTTCAGGACAGCGCAAATGACTGGAAGCTGCTGAGCGATGTCCGCTGTGCATCGTATGTTCTGACCGGTGATTTTCCGGTGTATACCGCTGCAAAAACCGTTTCTCTGTATGAAGGCGATTCTCTGCCGCTCTCCGTGGCAGCGGATGCGGAATCTGCAAAATACCGGTGGTATCACGGTGCGGAACCGATTACGGGCGCAGATACCGTCAGCTATACGGTTCCTGCGGCAGATGCAGATACAGCCGGCGTTTATGCGGTTGAAATCACTTCCGCATCCGGTACGGTCAAACGGGTTGAAGTCTGCACGGTCCGCAGTGTATTTCCGCGGAGCTTCGGCGATTTCAACGGCGACGGCACATTTGACCGGCAGGACGCAGCAGATTTGCAGCAGTATCTGCTCGGCACACTGACCGATCCGGCGAACTGGAAAGCCGGTGATATGAATCGGGACGGAACGCTGAATGCCTCCGATCTGACACTGATGAAACAGCAGCTATTGACTTTCGTAAAATAAATGTGTTACAATAAAAACACCGTTCCCCACTGACAGAAAGAACAAGGAAGGACGGGATTTCATGAAATTGACTTTGCGCGCAGCGTATCGGGACATGTGGTGTTTATGGACGGCGGCGTGACTGCGGAGCAGGGCAAACCCTCAGACGTCATCGACAATCCAAGCAGCGGGCGCACAAAAGCATTCCTGAAAAACTCGAACAGTAACTGACAGACTGAGGCACCGGCAGAAAACTGCCGGTGCCTCAAATGTTTATGTCAGATACAGTAATCGTTCCCGCCGAGCTCAGCCTGATGATTCAGAATATCCTGCAGGCTTACGCTGTCCAGATAATGCTCTACGGCTTCGGCAAGACCTTTCCAGACATACAGCGTCGGACAGAACGCCGCACGCTCACAGTCGTTGAACTCCAGCTCCAGACAGGAAACCGGTGCAAGGCTGCCTTCGGTTGCGCGGAGAATATCCCCGACCGTGCATTCCTGCGGGGGCTTCGCAAGCATATATCCGCCGCGGTTTCCGCGGTTTGTGCGGAGAATGCCGCTCTTGTTCAGCATCGGAACAATCTGTTCCAGATATTTTTTAGAAATATTCTGGTGTTCCGAGATTTCCTTTAAGGACACAAAACCTTCGTCCTGTTTTGCAGCCAGTTCCAGAACCATCCGCAGGGCATATCTGCCCTTGGTTGAAATTTTCACGAGCGTTCACGCTCCTTTTCCTTGAAATATGTCTTTATTATAACATACTATATAATGAGAAATTCAATGGGTAAAGCAAAATAGATTTTGCAGGGGGACTGTATGAAAGCAAAATCTGCTTCGCAAACATCGAGCCCCCATACCCCATCGCAGATACCGCTTTTATTTGTATGGACCGGTTCAGCGAATCTGACCGTCGCCGCTGATCAGATATTTCACGGTTGTCAGCTCATCAAGTCCCATCGGACCGCGGGCGTGCAGCTTCTGCGTAGAAATGCCGATTTCCGCACCGAAACCGAATTCTCCGCCGTCGGTGAACCGTGTGGACGCATTGACGTACACCGCCGCCGCATCGACGCCGCGCTGAAATTTCTCTGCGTTTTCGAGCGACTTTGTGACAATGCACTCACTGTGATTCGTGCCGTACTTTGCAATATGCGCCATTGCCTCATCTACATCTGCGACAATCTTCACCGCAAGCTGATAATCCAGATACTCATTCGCATAATCGTCCTCATCTGCGGGCAGGACACATTCTCCGAGCAGCGCGATTGCAGCGTTGTCGCCGTGCAGTATGACATTATGAGCATCCAGCCGCGCCTTCATCAGCGGCAGGAATTTCTCCGCAATATCGCGGTGAATCAGAACAGTCTCGACGGCATTGCAGACAGACGGGCGCTGCGTCTTGCCGTTGTCTACAATATTGACCGCCATATCAAGGTCGGCGGATGCATCGACAAACACATGACAGTTTCCGACGCCGGTTTTGATGACCGGAACCTTCGCGTTCTCCGCGACGGCATTGATGAGCCCCGCACCGCCGCGCGGAATCAGCACATCGAGATACTCCGAAAGCTGCATGAGCTGTGTCGAGGATTCTCTGGTTGTATCCGGCACAAGCTGAATGATATCTGCAGGCAGACCTGCCGCCGTGACCGCATCGCGCATGATGTCCGTCAGACAGGTGTTGGAGAAGAATGCCTCCTTGCCGCCGCGCAGAATCACGCAGTTGCCCGCCTTCATGCAGAGCGTTGCGGCATCGACCGTCACATTCGGACGGCTCTCGAAGATGATGCCGATGACACCGAGCGGCACGCGCGTTTTCTGGATGCGCAGACCGTTCGGGCGGATCCAGCCCGCATCGACCTTGCCGATCACCTCTTCGAGCTGAATCAGCTTGCGGACGCCGCCGGCAATTCCGCTGATGCGCTCCGGCGTCAGCAGCAGTCTGTCCTGCATCGCCTGCGACATATTGTTCTTTACCGCATTGTCAAGATCGTTCCTGTTTGCAGCAATAATCTCATCCGTCCTGCGAATGAGCGCATCTGCAATTGCGGCAAGTGCGTCATTTTTCTGCTTGGGGGATGCGGATGCAAGCTGTGCGGAGACCGCCTTTGCCCTTGCACCGAGCTCCCTGACCGTAAGCTGTGCCATGATTATTCCTCCCTGTTCTTCGCGACAAACCGTGTCCCGACTGCCTTATCCTCAAGCAGCAGATCATAAAGGCGCTCCGGTTTTTCGCCGTTTATAATCACCATGTCGATGCCCTCTGCGACTGCCATTTTTGCCGCAGAAATCTTTGTCGCCATGCCGCCGCGTGCATTCGGTGTTCCCGCGCCGCCGGCAATGCCCTCAATAAAGCTGTCGATTTCATAGACAACCGGAATCAGCTCCGCGCCCGCGTCCTTGTGCGGGTCGGCGGAATACAGCCCGTCGATGTCGCTCATCAGCACCAGCAGATCGGCACGGACAAGCCCCGCGACTATCGCGGCAAGGGAATCGTTCTCGCCGATTTCCAGTTCGAGCTCATCAATTGCGACCGTATCGTTCTCGTTGACGATCGGGATGACGCCCATTTCCAGCAGCCGTTCCATGCAGTTGCCCGCATTGACGCCGCCGTTCGTTGTCAGGACGGCTTTCGTCAGCAATACCTGTGCCACATTGACGCTGTAATTGCCGAACTGCCGGTCGTAGAGATACATCAGCTCGCACTGCCCGACTGCGGCACATGCCTGCTTCGAGGGGGTGTCGGTCGGGCGCTCCCGCAGACCGAGCTGACCGACGCCGAGCCCGACTGCACCGGACGATACCAGAATGAGCTGCTTGCCCGCATTGCTCAGGTCTGCCAGCACGCGCACCAGATTGTGAAACCGGCGCAGGTTCATTTTTCCGGTCGGGTGGGTCAGCGTCGAGGTGCCGACCTTGATGACAATGCGCCTGCTTTCAGAGAGCCTGCGCATGAAATTGTTCTGTTCCAATTCAAACTCTTACCTTTCGGATATGAAAATTGCGTTTCGGTGATAATCAAAAATTAAAATACGGGCAGCCGGCGTATTCCGCAGGGAGCTCACTCCTCTGCCCGATCCATCCCAGATTTTTCACCTTTACGGATTTCTCCTGCGGAAACACATACTGATTCAGATACGCGATGAAATCCGCCTCTGTATAGCAGACACAGCCGCCTCTTCGGTATTTCTCTGCATCGGGGCTGTTATGCAGCCAACTGTCACAAAATTCAATGCAGTATCTGCGCAGATCATCCGCGACGGCATCCGGAACGGAATAGACCGTGCTTTCACTGTCAGCGCTTAAAATGACTTCTTTCATCGGATTCCTTTCGGTATCGGTATTTGAAGCCGTTCAGAGTGCCTTGCCGAGGAATGCGGCACCGATGATGCCGGCATCATTGCCGAGCTTTGCGATCACGATTTCCGTATTCTTCTCGGAATTCTTCGTATAGACCTCTTTTGCAACCTGCTCTTTGACCGGCAGAAGCAGTGCGTCGCCCTCATTGCAGACGCCGCCGCCGATGCAGAGCACATCCGGCTGGAAAATATTGATTGTATTAGTGATGCCGGCTGCCAGTGCGCGGATATAGAAATCCACGACCTCCTTTGCCGCGGCATCTCCCTTGCGCATACAGTCAAATGCAGTTCTTGCGGAGACCTTGCCGTGCTCGGCAGCCATGCCGCACATTTCGCTCTCCGGATGCGCAGCAATTGCCTCCTCGGTCATTCGGATCAGACCGGTTGCGGAGGAATAGACCTCGAAGCAGCCTCTTCTGCCGCAGGTACACTGCGGACCGTCCAGATTTAGAACGGTATGTCCGATTTCTGCGCCGGCGAAATTCGAGCCGGCATAGATTTTGCCGTCGATGATAATGCCGCCGCCGACACCGGTTCCGAGCGTGATGCAGACCGCATTGGCTGCACCCTTTGCCGCACCTGCAACAAATTCGCCGTAAGCCGCCGCATTGGCGTCATTTTCGACAAATGCCGGTCTGCCGGTTGCCTCCGAAATCCACTTGACAATCGGGACATTGTGAAAATCGAGGTTGTTGGAATACTCGATGATGCCGGTCGCGGAATTCGCAATGCCCGGCGTACCGATGCCGATCCATTCAATCTGCTCCGGGGTCAGTCCGCCCTCTTTGATTGCATCCAGCGCACAGGCTGCCATATCTGCGGCAATTTCCTCTGCCGGACGCGGGCGGTTCGTCTTCCGCGAAACCTTTTTGAGAATCTGATAGTTTTCGTCAACCAGACCGGCAACAATATTCGTACCGCCCAGGTCAATTCCGATATAATATTTCATAATATATTCCTCCGAAACAATTCAGTCATGTGCAAGCGTCTGTGTCATCAGAATGGTGCAGTGCTTGCTGCGAAGTGTGTACGCGCCGAAATTCGCCGGCAGAAAGACAGATTCACCCTTGGCAATCGGCATCACAACGCCTTCTTCATAAATCAGGGCAGCATCGCCCTCGGTGCAGAGAAGGTGCGTATAGGATTTTCCGTTTGATTCGGCAAATGCAGCCTCTTCAAAAATATTCAGCTCCGTAACGGTAAAATACATGCAGTCGGCAATGACAGCGGAGGTATAGCCCTCATGCTGCATCGGCGGACGCTTCATCCGCGGCGGTGCCGTCCATGTTTTTGTAACATCGACTGCCTTTTCGATTTGCAGTTCTCTCGGCTTCCCGTCCGCACCGACCCGTTCGTAATCAAATACGCGGTAGGTGACATTGGAATTCTGCTGAATTTCCGCAACAAGAATGCCTGCGCCGATCGCGTGCAGCGTTCCGGCTTCGATAAAGAAGACGTCCCCTTTGTGAACCGGCACAAGGCGCACATAGTCCAGCAGCGTGCCGTCTGTTAAGGCAGCGCGGAATTCCTCTCTTGTCAGATCGCGGTTAAAGCCGTAAGCAAGCGCAGCACCTTCCTCACAGTCCACAATATACCAGCATTCTGTTTTTCCGTTTTCTCCGTTTTCATGCTCACGCGCATAACGGTCATCCGGATGCACCTGAACGCTGAGATCCTGACAGGCATCAATCAGCTTAATCATAACCGGAAATGCGGAGAACCGTGCGGCACCCTCTCCCACACGCGCTTCCCAGTCCTGCTCCAGATATTCCTTCAGTGTCTGCCCTTTATTGACGCTGTTTATAATGGTTGTCAGTCCCGCCGGATGACAGGAAAGCTCCCAGCTCTCGGCAATGCGGTCCAGTTTGCTCTCTTTTCCGAACTCGTCGCGCAGACGGGTTCCGCCCCAGATATAATCCTGAAATGCAGGGCTCAGCTTCAGCGGCTCCATTTTTTTCAGCTCTCTTTCTTTCTTATTTTCATCCCTTTTTTCGCTGCTCCGCTGTATCCGGACAGGGGGCAAAGGGAAAGGGACTAAGAATCGGGAAGTTCCCGGATCAGCTCGAACAGTTTCTGTGCGGTATCTGCACTGATACCGGCGGTTTTCGCGAGCTGTTCGGGCGTTGCAGCTTTGAGGGCTGCGCGGGTTTTATAGGTTATCAGCAGTTTTTGCGCTTTCTTTTCGCCGATGCCGGGGACCTGCGTCAAAGTCAGCGCATAGCTGGATTTCTGATGTCTGGATTTCATATAGGTAACGGCAAAGCGGTGAACCTCATCCTGAATGCGGGTCAGCAGTGCAAAGGCTGCCTGCTTTTCCCGGACGGATATTTCGCCGCCGCCTGTGGCAATGGCGCGGGTTCTGTGCTTCTGATCCTTGACCATGCCGAACAGCGGGATTTGCAGTCCGAACTCAGCGAGAACGGGTGCAATTGCACCGACATGGGTTTTGCCGCCGTCGAGCAGAATCAGGTCGGGGAGTATGCCGAACGCATTTTCCGTATTTTTCTCCGGAATGTCTTCTGCTGCGGCTTTCCGGTATTCCTGAAACCGCCGCCGGATGATTTCCTGCATGGCGGCATAGTCATTCTGTTGGTTCAGCTCCTTGACGGAAAAGCGGCGGTAGGCGCTTTTGAGCGGTCTGCCGTTCTCGAAAACAACCATTCCGGCAACCATTGCAGAGGAGGAAAGATTGGAAATATCGTAGGATTCGATGCGGAGGGGCGGTTTTTCCAGTCCCAGCACGCGGGCAAGCTCCTCCAGCGCGAGCAGTTCTTTGCCGGTTCTGCCGGCTTTGATCGAAAGCTTTTCGCCGGCATTCTGCTTTGCCTTTTGGAGCAGTCTGTGCCGTGCGCCGCGCACCGGCTGTTCAACGGAAACGGCATGGCCCGCCCGTTCTGCGAGCATACTGCACAGCAGCTCTGTCTCCTCAGGCAGTTCCTCGACCAGAATGATTCTCGGAAGATCTTTGCCTGTTTTATCGCTGTAATACTGCGGCAGAAATTCGTCGAGCGGTTTTCCGGAAAGCGCTTCACCCGTCAGGACAAAGGTGTTCTGATCGTATAGCCTGCCGCTCCGGTAATTCAGAACCGAGATCACGGTTGTATCGTTGGACTCGGCAGTGCCGATGATATCGGTGTCCGCAGAGACGGCATCCATGATATCCTGTTTTTCTCCCGCGGAGCGGATTGCCGCAATCCGGTCGCGGAGTCTTGCCGCTTCTTCAAAGTCAAGGCGCTCTGCGGCAGCGGTCATCCGCTGCTCCAGCTCCGAAACAGTCCGGTCGCCGCCGCTCCGGATAAAGCGAACCGCGTCCGCCACGGCTTCTTCATAAACCTCCTGCGGAATATTCCCCTTGCAGACGCCCATGCACTGCCCGATATGGTAATTCAGGCAGGGGCGCTGCTTCCGGAATGCCTCCGGAAAGGGCTTGCTGCATGTCGGCAGACGGAACATCCGGTTGACGGCATCAACCGTCTGCCTCGCGGTAAATCCGCTCATATAGGGGCCGAGATAGGTTCCGGTTTCATTGGCATGAAGCTCCGCGGTGATTCTGGAATAGGGCGGCGGAGAAATGCGGATATAGTGATATCCCTTGTCGTCCTTCAGCAGAATATTATACGGCGGTTTATGCTGTTTGATGAGCGAGCATTCGAGAATCAGTGCTTCATATTCCGAAGCGGTCACGATGAAATCATAATCATAGACCTGCGAGACCATTTTCGCGGTTTTCGGCGTATGATCCGGATGATCGCGGAAATAGCCGGTCACACGGCTGCGGAGGTTTTTCGCTTTCCCGATATAGATGATCTTTCCCTGCGCATTTTTCATGATATATACGCCCGGAGAGGTGGTGAGGACCGCAGTTTTCTGCTGTAAAAAGGGGAGTCTCGGATTCATTTGTCATCCCCGTCCATACCGTCATCATCATAATCGTCGTATTCGTCGTCCTCCTGCACGCCGAATTCGTATTCAAACTTCTCATCCTTGTCTGTGAGTACGATTTTTTCCTCATTTTCAAGGCTGAGTCTGTTTCTGACATCCTTCACTTTGTCTTTCAGGGTTGCGGGCTTCCGGCGCTCAATCAGAGTCGGCGTGTTTTCAAACATTGTGGAGCTGAAGCTTGTCACCTTCGCCTGATCGCCGTAGCAGTCAACCAGAACCTCCTCCAGCTCAATCTGGCGCTTCATCGCCGTAAAAAAGAAGATATAGGCAAATGCATTCAGCAGAATGCTGGCATAGACGCGGTAACCGGCAGCGCCGAAAAACATGCCTGCGAGAATGATTGCGGTTGTGATGCCGACAATGATTTCCACGCGCTTGTTGTGCGGTTCCAGCATCAGCAGCGAAAAGGATACGGCTGCCGAAAAAATCACATGCACAATAACCGTCACAATGGAAATGCCGTTGTAATAGGTCCACGGTAAAAACTGGAATTCCAGCAGCATCAGAACGACCTCTGTTACAATATAGATCAGCAGCAAAACCTTCATGACAACACGGGCGCGCACCAGCCGGTCAATCCAGATGACACTGGTTGTAAACAGGGCAAAGCCGAGCGCTTCGATGCCGTATGCAACAACCTCAAACGGGATAATATAAGTGCCTTTCCGTGCAATGGAGTAATAATAAATCAGGCAGATGATAATAAAGACCACAAACATGATGTTGCCGAGTCTGCCGATTTTCATGCAGTCCAGCAGCGTATAATTCCGGATTTTTTCGCCGGCTTTCTTTTTTTTCGGTTCCTGCGGAGCGGATTTCCGTTCCTTTCCGGCATCCGGCTTCTGCTTCGGTTCCTGCGGAAGCTTCCGGCTCTTTCCGGCAGTTTTTCGGGATTCTTTCACGGAAGCCGCAGGCTGTTTCCGCTGTTTATTTGCCATGATCCGGCCTCCTGTATCCGTTGTTATTTCTCGGCTGCGAGCGCACGCTGTCCGATGTCCTTCCGGAAATGCATATTCTCAAAGCGGATTTTTTCCGCAGCGGCATATGCGGCGCTCAGTGCAGCTTTCAGATTTTCGGCTGCGGCGGTTACGCCGAGGACTCTGCCGCCTGCCGTCAGGAATTCGCCGTTTTCGAGCTTTGTGCCGGCATGATAGACGGCGGCACCTTCGACCTGACCTTTTTCATTCAGACCGCCGATCACCTTTCCGGTTTCGTATTTGCCCGGATATCCGCCGCTGGCGAGAATGACGCAGGCGCAGGCGCCGGATTTCCAGTGAACGGAAAGATCTGCAAGGCGCTGCTCCTCAACCGCTTCCATAATTTCCAGCAGATCGGTTTTCAGCATCGGCAGAACGACCTGTGTTTCCGGATCGCCGAAGCGGCAGTTGTATTCAATCACCTTCGGTCCTTCCGGCGTGAGCATCAGCCCGAAATACAGGCAGCCGCGGAATGTACGGTTTTCGCCGTTCATTGCGTGCATTGTCGGCAGGAAGATTTCCCGCATACACTGCTCGGCAATGCTCTTTGTATAATAGGGATTCGGGGAGACGGTTCCCATTCCGCCGGTGTTCTTTCCGCGGTCGCCGTCGAGTGCGCGCTTGTGATCCATCGAGGAAATCATCGGCACAATGGTTTCGCCGTCCGTAAATGCAAGAACGGAAACCTCCGGTCCGGTCAGAAATTCCTCGACAACCAGCCTGGAACCGCTTTCGCCGAAAATCTTATCTTCCATAATCGAGCGGATTGCGGCAGTTGCCTCCTCCTCATTCATTGCGATGATGACGCCTTTTCCCAGTGCCAGTCCGTCCGCTTTCACAACGGTCGGATAGGTGTTCTGCTCCTGCACATAGGCGATTGCTTTCTCTGCGCTGTCAAACACTTCGTATTTCGCAGTCGGGATGCCGTATTTCTTCATCAGATTCTTTGAAAATGCTTTGCTGCCTTCGATAATGGCAGCAGCCTTGGAAGGTCCGAAGACCTTGAATCCGTTTTCGCGGAGCAGATCTGCCATTCCCATGACGAGCGGGTCGTCCGGAGCAACAAAAACCCAGTCCGCTTCCAGCTTTTTTGCAAGCGCGAGCATTCCCTCAAGGTCGGTTGCCTTGACCGGACAGCAGGTCGCATATTTTGCGATGCCGCCGTTTCCCGGCGCACAGTACAGTTCCGTTACGAGCGGGGATTCGCTGAGCTTCATGACAATGGCGTGCTCTCTGCCGCCGCCGCCGACTACTAATACTTTCATGTTGATGATTCCTTTCGGTTTTTGTCGGTTCCTCCGGTCAATCGCAGGAACCGCGGAGTGTCTGTGCATCCGCAAGCATTTCCGGAGTCAGCTCCAGAATTTCGCAGTAATGGATTTTTTTCAGGGAGGGCTGATTCAGAAGCGCACGCATGACGCCGCCGTGTGAGACAATCAGCAGCTTTTTCAGATCGTTCCGCTCCGTATAGGGCAGAATCCACGGAAGCACTCTTGCGCGGAGCTGCGCATGGGTTTCCCATTTGTGAAAGCGGTCGCCCGGCAAATGTACGCCGCCGTTCCGCTTATATTCCTGCCATGCGTCATGAATCTCCTGTTGTGACAGATCCTCCCAGTCCAGCGCAGGAATCCACTCAAAGATTCCCGGTGCCACTTCAATCGGGCAGTCAGTTTTCCGCGAGACAATCGCCGCGGTATGCAGCGCACGCGGATAAGGGGAGGAAACAATCAGGTCACAGTCCTGAATCCGGGGGTCATTTGCGGCGGCTTCCGCCTGCGCAATGCCCGCTGCGGTCAGCTGCCCCAGCTCTGCGCCCTGTCCGCGCAGTCCCATTGCGGCGGTATCCGCATAGGTCGGCTCGCCGTGCCGCATCAGATAGATTTTCAAAGGGCAGCACTCCTCTCAGCGGCAAACATCAGAATCCGCAGAAGCGGTCTGTCTTTCCGACCGTATACTGCTGCCGGAAATAAACGGTTTCGGTTTCTCCTGCCGTCACTTTGTAGGTGTAGAGATAAAGCGTGATGTTCTGATCCGGCAGATACCATGATTCCACATAGTTTTCGTTTTCGTCTGAATATGCCTGATCCGCTGCGCCGAATGCATTCACGGCATCGTCTGCAACCTGATTGAAGAATGTGTAGGGGTCATCCAGCGTATAATCGGCATAAACGCTCGTCAGTCCGCCGTCGCGGAACATCAGGCTGAGACGGATGCCGTTATATTCAATGTCCGACCGCTGAAGCGGGACACTCCATTCCGTGAACGGCTGAAGCGTGCCGATTCCGTAGCCGATGCGGCTTTCCACAGTATCCTTCGGAGAACCGAACAGAGAGCCGTCCATCATCAGCACATTGCCCTGCGTATAGAACAGGCCGTCGCCGCCGACGGCTTCGCCGCCGCTCTCATTGGCAGAAGCCAGCGCAACCCACTCATATTCGGTCATTTCCGGATCAAACGGCGATGCTGCAAGCGTTTTGCCGGAACCGTCCGATGCGAGCAGCAGCAATTGCGGCTCCGGGTCGGTCAGACTGACGCAGATCTGATATTCCTTTGTGCCGGAGGATTCCGTTCTTTTCACGGATGCGCCGGAAAGGGTATATCCCGCAATGCTGCCGGATTCACCGGGAACCGGCTCATATGTGCATGTCTGGTCGCCGTAAAGCGTTCCGTTGACGGAAATGGCGCGTCCGATGTCATTTGCAGAATCGGTGATGCGGTAGGCATCCCATGTCAGGTTGCAGGATTCCGCGGTAACAGCCGTAAAGCGGAACATCATTCCGTTTTTCTCATCCTTTTCGGAAGCCGGAAGCTTCATTTCTCCGGCATTCAGCAGATAGGCTGCCGCTTTGCCGAGTGCTTCGCTGTTCTGTGCGGCGGAATCCGCTTCCGGAGGCGCTGTGGTTTCCGCAGTGGTTACGGTTGTTTCCGGCGGAGCGGAGAGACTGCTCTCTCCTTCGGAGGACGAAGCTTTCTCTGCGCAGCCGGCTGTCAGCATGGCAGCCGCTGCAAGCAGGGCAAGCGCAGGAATTTTACTCATAGAATACCTCAGTGATGGAACAGTCTCAGACCGCAGAATGCCATTGCAATGCCGTACTTGTTGCACTGTTCAATAACGATATCGTCGCGGATTGAGCCGCCCGGTTCGACAATATACTTGACGCCGCTCTTATAGGCGCGGTCGATGTTGTCCGGGAAGGGGAAGAATGCGTCGGAGCCGAGGCAGACATCGGTATTCTTTGCAATCCATGCCTGACGCTCCTCTTTTGTAAAGACCGGCGGCTTCTCGGTAAAGACGCGCTGCCACTCGCCCTCTGCAAGAATATCCATATAATCCTCACCGATGTAGAGGTCGATTGCATTGTCGCGGTCAGGGCGCTTGATGTCGTCGCGGAACGGCAGATTCAGAACCTGCGGTGCCTGACGGAGCCACCAGTTGTCCGCCTTTGTGCCGGCAAGGCGCGTGCAGTGAATACGGGACTGCTGACCGGCGCCGATGCCGATTGCCTGACCGTCCTTGACATAGCAGACGGAATTTGACTGGGTATATTTCAGGGTAATCAGCGAGAGAATCAGGTCGAACTTCTTGTCCTCCGGAATCTCCTTGTTTTCGGTGACGATATTGGAGAGCATAGTTTCCTCGTTGATTGCAAGGTCATTTCTGCCCTGCTCGAAGGTCACGCCGAAAACTTCCTTGTGCTCGACCTTCGGCGGCTCATAGTTCGGGTCAATCTGCACGATATTGTAATTGCCCTTGCGCTTGGTTTTGAGGATTGCCAGTGCTTCCTCGGAGTAACCCGGCGCAATGATGCCGTCGGAGACCTCGCGTGCGATCAGTGTTGCGGTGATTGCATCGCACTCATCGGAAAGGGAAATCCAGTCACCGAAGCTGGACATTCTGTCGGCGCCTCTTGCTCTTGCATAGGCACATGCCAGCGGGGAAAGCTCGCCGAGGTCATCGACGAAATAAATCTTTTTCAGCGTATCGGAGAGCGGTCTGCCGATTGCGGCGCCCGCCGGGGAAACATGCTTGAAAGAGGTTGCAGCCGGCAGACCGGTTGCAGCCTTCAGCTCGCGGACAAGCTGCCAGCCGTTGAAGGCATCCAGCAGATTGATATAGCCCGGATTGCCCGAAAGAACCGTAATCGGCAGTGCGCTGCCGTCGTTCATAAAGATTCTTGCGGGCTTCTGGTTCGGGTTGCATCCATACTTCAAAAGACGTTCGGTTTCCATAACAGTTTCCTTTCCGGCGGATTATTTCCGCCCCGGTATGATATAATCGAATCGCAGAATCCGTCCCAGCGCAGCGGTGGGACAGTTACCTCACGGTGTTGCTGCACAAACCGCAGGAATCCCATTATAAATAAAAATGAAGCTCATACACTCTTTTTATATGTAATGGGGTCCGGGGACACTGTCCCCGGCAGGGGCTTGGAGGCAGCGCCCCCATTATTGATGCATCGCAGATACCGCTTTATCTGCAAGCTGCTTACTTCTTTTCCTTCTTCTTTTTCGAGAGAAGAATGACAACGACAACGATGATAATGACAATCAGCAGGAGCAGCAGCCAGAGCCACCAGAGCGACTTCTTTTCCGCTTTCTGCTCAGCCTTTGCGGTTGTAGTTGTGGTCTCCGCCTCTGAGATTTCATCCGAGGAAACATCCTGTGTGCCGACGGTCATTTCCTCCGAACCGAACACCAGAATCTCGGAGTATTCCGTTTCAAAATCATCCTGCTCCGGCTGTGAGACACGGTATTTTGCACGCAGCTCAATCGGGGTATCCTTCTCGATTTTCTTTTCCTGCTCCGCGAGATTCTGGAGCGCACAGGTCATCTCGCCAGCCTTGACAATCCAGTCTCCCTGCAGGTTGACCCATTCCCCGGAGCCCATCACTCTGCCCTCGACTTCGAGCGAAACGCCGCCCCGCGAGCCGCTGACCTGTGTGAGCTGCTTTTCGAGCGTCTCATCGACCGCGAGCTTGAATGCAATTACGGGGAATCCGTTGAATTCGTCGCCGTTATAGCGCAGGTCGCTGATCTTCGGCGCGGCAATATCGCCGGGCTTCAGAAGCTCCGCCTTCACGGCATCCTTGCCGATTGCGGCAGGCTCCGACCAGTCCGAGGTCACATATTTGTCATCGCCTTCGAGCGGGCGGCAGGTGACCAGCCAGCGCACGCGGGTATAGATCGTATGCTTGGTGAGGTCGATCTTGGCGTGGCTCTCGTCACCGTCCTTGATGATCTCATACTGTCCTTCTTTCAGGACATCCTTCCAGCCTGGGATATTTTCATCCTCCGTATGCCTTCCGTACCAGCACTCGTCCTCCGGGTCTTCGATATTGCCCATTCCGCGGAAAATCCACGTCGAATTGACAATTTCGCCGGAATAGCTGCAATCCGTCCATGCCCAGTCGCCGAGATGCTGCCTATAGTCTGCGTCATAGCCGCCGGTTTCCCAGTACTGGTTGACATGCCAGTCATCCGTTGTGTCGATTGACCAGTCAACCTGCGCGGTAATCCACAGATCGTCATAGCCCATCCCGTTGAGCTCTGACACAACGGTGTCGTGCTCGTTCGGATCACCCATGCGCGTAGCCCACTCACTCATGGAGTTATTCTGCGAATAGTGAATCTCAATCGTATTGTAGGAATCATTGCCCTCCAGCCAGACCATCGCAACATTCCGCGGTGCTTCCAGTGTAAAGGGAAGCTGCGGCGTATCGGCGGCTGAGGGAACGGTCAGTGCCGGAATTGCGAATAATACTGCACATGCAGCAGAAAGAAGCTTTTTCATATGATCGCCTCCTGTTTTCGTCGGTATCTGCCGGAGCGGTTATTCCTTCGGCGCAGCGCCGAAGCGGTTGACAATCTTGCTGACGGCATTGCCGGTTTCCGGGTCAATATAGCGCACGAACAGGGAAATCTTATTGTCCGGATTCAGATTGTTCCAGAGCAGATCGGTAAAGCCGTCAATATCGTCCGGAATTGAGACAAGCTTGGGCTCGCCCACAAAGCTCGGCAGCGGGTTGCCGTCGCCGACATAGGTATGGATGAAGTGACCCTGACCGGCAATCGGGTTCTCGTAGGAGAACATGAACCGCTGGCAGGAAGCAGGATTGCCCTCTGCACTTTTCAGAATCGAAAGCGCATAGTTGAAGCCGCCCTTTTCGCAGCGGATGATGCCGGAGATGCGGGGAGTGTAGTTCGGTGCATCCGGCTCGAATTTCCGTGCGCGGAGTCCCTGCTCGAAGGTGAACTGGTGATCCATCGCCTCATAGATCGTGTCGGTCTGGTCGCCGTTTGTCACAATGGTTTTGTTGCCGAGCACGCGCACCGGATAGTAGATAATCAAAGAGGGGTCGGAGCATTTGCTCTCGTCATAGGCTTTGGTTCTGAGGTTTGCCCCCTCCGGCACGAAAATGCGGTTGCGGGAGTTCTCGCTTCTTCCCATGATGAAATAGGCAGCAACAGCGCGCTTTCCGTCAGCCGTTCTGCCGAGGATGATGCCTCTTCCGGGATAGCTGTTTCCCTGAAGATACTGTGCCAGTGAAATCATTGCCATAGTCTTATCCTCCTTGAATCTGGTTATTCTGATATCACAAAAGATGGATCCGCTTCACGGATGCCGTGAATGGCGGGGGCGTATTGCAGCTCCCTGTGCTTACGCCTGAATCAGTACCTTGCTGCCCTGTACCTTGATTTTATCCTCGCAGAAGAGCCGCACGGCTTCGGGCAGAATCTTCCATTCCGCCTCTTCCATGACGCGCCTTTGCAGCGTTTCGGGCGTATCGTCCTGCTGCACGGCAACTGCCTTTTGCAGAATGATCGGTCCGCCGTCACAGATTTCGTTGACGAAATGCACCGTCGCGCCGGTGACCTTTACGCCCTTTTCGAGCGCCGCTTCATGCACATGCAGACCGTAATAGCCCTTGCCGCAGAAGCTCGGAATCAGAGCGGGGTGTACGTTAATCATCTTGTTCGGATATGCGCGGCAGATCGTCTCATCCAGAATCGTCATGAAGCCCGCCTGCACGATCAGGTCAGCATATTCCTCATAAAATGCTTCCAGCATCGCGGCGCTGTATGCCGCGGTATCGGGATACTCCTTCCGCTGAATCACGCGGGAGGGAATCCCGGCATTCTTTGCCCGGACCAGCGCATAGGCATCGGGCTTCGAGCTGATGACGCAGGTGA
The DNA here is from genome assembly GCA_017518255.1 of Oscillospiraceae bacterium. GTDB lineage: Bacteria > Bacillota > Clostridia > Oscillospirales > Ruminococcaceae > Firm-04. The sequence goes on along the minus strand of JAFWVK010000053.1, from coordinate 16,187 downwards.
TTTTTCCGCTGCCCAGCTCGCCGCGCTCCTGTGCATCAATCAGCGCCTGCAAATTGGTGCCGCCGCCGGAAACCAGCACAATGATATTCTTGTACGCTCTCGGATGTTTCTGCTCTGCCATAAGCGGCACCTCCCAATTCTTTTTAATCGTTCCTGTACTTTTCGATCATCTTTTCGGTATAATGGTTCAGTCCATTATAATCGGCGTCCATTTTGCTCCGGTCGATTTCCTCGTCCATGATATAAGAAATCAGCAGAACGGTGTCGGACGCTTCCTCTTCGCCGCCGCTCGTCTGTTTCAGCGCAAACACAAAGGACTGCGGCTCATCCGCGAAGCTGCGGTATTCCGCGGCAATCTGCCGGAGCTTTTCCCCATAGGCATCCGCATCGGCATCATTCGGGATCCGGACGTCCAGGAGCGTATAAAAGTCTTCATCTGCCGCGATCGTTTTCCAGTCGGCGGTGCAGACCTGCCAGCCGGTTCCGGGCTCGATATGCGCACGGGCAATCCGCTGAACGACCGGATCATCCGCTTTGAAAAAGACTCCCCCGGATATATTAAGCGGAGCAAACGTCAGCAGGAGGACATTCTCATTGTCGCTTTCCCACTCTGCGCGCTCGCTCGACTCATTCTCAATGCCGTGACCTTCTAAGTGCTTTTCCAGAATATCGTGAAAAAAGCCTCTCCTAAAGATCTTTTCCAGCTCTTCCTCTGCGAGGCATTCTATCTCCGCAGCGTAATACATTTCCTCTGTCGGGAATTGTTCTGCCTGCTCCTCTCCGTAGGGAAAGGAATAGGTCTCTGTCCTGCGGAGCGTGCCGGTGCTGTCGTGATAAGTCAGTTCATAATAATCACTGCTGTCATCCGGATCCGTCCGCAGATAAGTATAGGTCGCATCCTCTCCGAAGCAGTAGCGGAAGAAATCCGGAAAGCGCTTGGAGACATCCGTTTCGCGAACATCCTGCACTTCCAGTTCACTGACATGTGCATCGCCGCCGCTGACCTCGGAGCTCTGGTTTTGGCTGCATCCGGTTATGAGCAGTGCCGCGCAGAAAATACAGGCAGACATACGCAGTGTTTTACGCAATGATAACGCCTTCCTCTCCTGCAATCAGCTCGCCGAGCACATAGGCTTTCTCGCCGGCAGCATTCAGCACTGCAACTGCCTTGTCGGCATCTTCCGCCGCAACGGAAACGATCATGCCGACGCCCATATTAAAGGTATTGAACATATCGCGCTCCGGAATATTGCCGGTCTGCGCAATCAGGTCAAAGATCGGGAGCACCTGCACATTGCTGCGCGGAATGCGGGCTGTCAGCCCCTCCGGCAGACTGCGCGGGATATTCTCATAGAATCCGCCGCCGGTGATATGCGAAATCGCCTTGACATTCACCTGCTCCAGCAGAGAGAGAACCGGTTTGACATAGATTCTGGTCGGAGTCAGGAGGCATTCGCCGAGTGTCGAGCCGAGCTCGGCATAATGCCGCGCAAGGTTCTGCTCATTGACGGTAAATACCTTCCGGACAAGGGAGAATCCGTTGGAATGCACGCCGGATGAGGCAATTGCAATCAGAACGTCGCCTGCCTTCTGGGTTTCCGGCTTCAGCAGCTTTTTCTTATCCGCAATGCCGACGGTAAAGCCTGCGAGGTCATATTCCTCATCGGGCATCATGCCCGGATGCTCTGCCGTTTCGCCGCCGATCAGCGCACAGCCCGCCTGCACGCAGCCTTCCGCCACGCCTCCGACGATCTCCGCGATTTTTTCCGGATAATTTTTTCCGCAGGCGATGTAATCGAGGAAAAAGAGAGGCTTCGCACCGCAGCAGATGACATCGTTCACGCACATTGCAACGCAGTCAATGCCGATCGTGTTATGCTGATTCATCAGGAATGCGATCTTGAGCTTTGTGCCGACGCCGTCCGTTCCGGAGACGAGCACAGGCTCTTCCATGCCCGCAAAGCCCGGCTGAAACAGTCCGCCGAAGCCGCCGATGCCGTCCAGAACGCCGTCTGTAACCGTGCGTGCGACATGCTGCTTCATCAGCTCAACGGATTTGTAGCCGGCAGTGACATCAACGCCTGCCTTTGCATAGCTTTCAGAAAAACTGTTTTTTGCGTGTCCCATATCTGTTTTCCCTTCTGAAAAAATAGTTTTGCCGGAGAAAAACAAGGTTTGTTATTCCTCTCCGGTAAAGCAGTAGGTGCAGAGAGAATCGGGGTCAATCCCGACTGCTGTTTTGACATCTGCAAGCAGATGATACTTGAGCGAGGTGAAATTCAGCCTGCGTGCGATCTCGTTGACCATAGCATGATAGCGCTCGGTCTGATCGGAGCAGTATTCGCTGAGATAACGGTCGTCTCCGTCAAAGCCGCGGACAACCTGACGGGCAATCAGATCCATATCGGATTTGCCCGGTGAAAAGTTCAGGTATTTGCAGCCGAACATACTCGGCGGACTGGCGGAGCGGATATGAACCTCTTTGGCGCCGTTGTTATAGAGGAATTCCACGGTATTGCGCATCTGCGTTCCGCGGACGACGGAATCGTCGAGGAAGAGCAGCTTTTTCCCGTGAATGAGCTGTTCGACGGGAATCAGCTTCATATGTGCGGTCAGATCACGCAAAGACTGTTTTGCCGGGGTAAAGCTGCGCACCCATGTCGGGGTATACTTGATAAACGGTCTGGCGAAGCGGATGCCGCTCTCGTTGGCATAGCCGATTGCATGTCCGTTTCCGGATTCCGGAATACCCGCGACATAATCGACATCAATGCCCTTGTCCCGTCTTGCGAGCAGTGCGCCGCAGTTGTTCCGCATGATTTCGACATTGACGCCCTCGTAGCAGGAGGTTGTGTAGCCGTAGTAAATCCACAGGAACACGCAGATTTTCATTTTATTATTCGGCTTCATCACGGTCTCGCAGGAATCCGGTGTCAGGAAAACAATCTCTCCCGGACCCAGATCGCGGAGATAGCGGTAGCCGAGATTCATATAGGAGAAGGACTCGAATGCCGCGCAGAAAGCGCCCTCCTTGTGACCGATAATCACGGGTGTTCTGCCCATATAATCGCGGGCTGCATAGATGCCGTCTTTGGTCATCAGCATCAGGGTCATTGAGCCGTTGATTTTCTTCTGTGCATAGCGGATGCCCTCAGGAATGGTATCGCACCGGTTAATCAGTGCAGCGACCAGTTCCGTGGGGTTAATGATGCTGCCGCTCTGCTCGTTGAGATGACCGCCGCCGGAGATAATCTCCTCGACCAGCTCTGCGGAGTTGTTGATTTTTCCGACGGTTGCCAGTGCATAGCTGCCCAGATGCGAGCGGACAAGCACAGGCTGCGGGTCGGTATCGCTGATGCAGCCCAGCCCCATTGTGCCGTGCATTTCATTCAGATCGTCTCCGAATTTCGTGCGGAACGGTGCATTTTCGATGTTGTGGATGGCTCGCTGAAAGCCCTCTTTTACATCGTAGACGGTCATGCCGCCTCTGCGCGCACCGAGATGCGTATGGTAATCCGTTCCGAAAAAGATATCTGCCGTAATGTCCTCACGGGACACCGCGCCGAATAAGCCGCCCATAAATACCTCCGTTATTTTTGAATTCAGGGTTATGCGGGGTCTGCGGCTTATGCATTCTCCTTCAGGCGCTTCATGATCTCCTGATAAGCTTCCTCAACGCCGCCCATATCTCTGCGGAAGCGGTCCTTGTCGAGCTTCTCGTGCGTCGTGGAATCCCAGAAGCGGCAGGTATCGGGCGAGATTTCGTCTGCGAGGAGAATCTGACCGTGGAATCTGCCGAATTCAATCTTAAAGTCGATCAGGTCGATGTTCATTTTCTTAAAGAATCCGACCATAAAAGAATTGACCTTGAACGCATATTCTGCGATTTTATCGAGTTCTTCCTGCGTAGCGAGACCGAGCGCCAGCGCATAATAATGGTTGATGAACGGATCGTGCAGATCGTCGTTCTTATAGCTGAATTCAAGGATCGGGGTCAGGAGCTTTCTGCCCTCCTCAACGCCCATTCTCTTGGAGAAGCTGCCGGCTGCGACATTGCGGACAATGACCTCCAGCGGAACAATCTCGACCTTTTTGACCAGTGTTTCGCGCTCGGAGAGTTCCTCGACAAGATGGGTCGGAACGCCTTCCTTTTCGAGCATAGAGAACATGACATTGGTCATCTGGTTATTGATGACGCCCTTGCCCTTGATGGTGCCGCGCTTTGCGCCGTCGCCTGCGGTTGCATCGTCCTTGTAATCGACGATCACGAGATCGGGATCGCTGGTCGCAAAGACCTTCTTTGCCTTGCCCTCATAGAGCTGCTCGCCTTTTGTTACGTTTGCCATTGGAATTTCCTCCTCAAAAATGTTGACATATGTTTTTGCGGATTGCTCCGCATTGCTCAGCTTTTTCGGAATATGCGCCTCAGCCTCTGCCGGATATTTTCCGGTTCTGATGCCTGTGCGCTGTTCAGAAGCTCTGTATGGATCCGCCGGAGCTCCTCATCCGAAAGCGCCAGATCATCAATCGTATCCGTCACCTGCCGAATACCGGTTTTCCGCGCACAGAAAGCACAGAGCGCCTGTTTTTCCGGATTGCCGCCGTTTTCCGTGACCGATGCGAAAACCGTTGCGGGCAGTTCGCCGCACTGTTCACACATCCGGATTGCGGCATCGGTTTTTCCGCACTGCTTCATATATTCCCGCACTGCCGGGATTTTCAGCTTTTCGGCACATTTCAGACAAAGCGCCTGTTTCCGTTCCGCCCCGCCCTGCTTTTTCAGGACAAACACCGCAGCATTTTCTATGCCGCACTGTTCGCATAATGCCGCTTTCGCCACGGTATATTACCGGAAGCGGGAGATGAACGGCTTGCCGTCAGCATCGAGCAGCGGGGTCAGCGGGCAGTCGGAGCCCGCCTTTGTCAGATAACTGACGCCGGTTTTCCGGTCGGTAATCATAAAGAGCGTCATCCCGCCGATCGGATATGAACGCAGCACAAAGCGCTTTTCATCGCCGCCCTCTGCGCTGATCCGCTCCTCCTTCGGCGTAAAAAAATCCTTCACACTGTCCATCACACTCATAACTGCAATACTCCTCAGAGCTCCGCGATTTTTTCCTGCAAGGCAGCATCCTTTTTCTGCACGCCCGCGATCATCTCCGCCTTGCGGCTCTTGAGCTGCTCCGCGAGATTTTCGTCGGAGAGCGCGAGCATCTGCACGGCAAGAATTGCGGCGTTCTTTGCGCCGTCCACGGCGACCGTGGCAACCGGAATTCCCGGCGGCATCATGACGGTTGCGAGCAGGGCATCGAGCCCGTCGAGCTGTGCGCCCTTACAGGGAATGCCGATGACCGGCAGCGTGGTATGTCCTGCAATCACGCCGGCAAGATGTGCCGCCATACCCGCAGCGCAGATGATGACGCCGAAGCCGTTCTTCTCTGCATTTTCAGCGAATTCCGAAGCCATTGCGGGGGTGCGGTGTGCGCTCATTACGTGCGCCTCAAACGGTACACCGAAGCTTTTCAGTTCTGTCAGGGCATTTTTCACGACCGGAAAATCGCTGTCGCTGCCCATAATCACTGCGACTTTTTTCAAAATGAAACAGACTCCCTTCTCGATATCAAGGTTATTGCTGCAATGCGCCGCCGGTTGCTTCCAGCCGTGCATCGTTAAAGCTGAAAAAGGTATAATCACCCGTTGCATTCCGGCTGATCTGAAGCGTCATGCCGGTACGGACATTCTGCGTATTTCCGTTGCTGTCCGTCTCCTCAAAGCGGACATCCATCCAGACCGTATACATCGGAAACCGGTCTGTTTTCAGTTCCAGAACGCGTGTGATTGCTGCATCGCGGAACCGGCAGTTTGTGTAATAGCGGTCTGCTTTGATTCTTCCGGGGTCCTCCGCGCTGATCCGCGCATCCTCCGGCGGTGTCCGCGTAATAAACAGATATGTCAGATATTCGGCACAGGTGCTCCCCAGATGCTGCAGCACATCCGCTGCGGGGAGTTTCCTGAGCTGTTCTTCATCCAGATTCATCACCAGCCGGCTGATGCCGACCGGGCAGACCTGCTGCCAGTTTGTCCATGTGATACCGCCGCCGGAACCGGAGAGTGTTCCCTGATAGGAGCTTTCTCCTTCTTTCACGGAGAGAACTCCGTTTGTGTATTCCGCGCTGTCCCAGGATCGGTTAATCCAGCGGGTTCCGTCCGCGTGATACAGATGATATTTTACGGTTCCGTTTTCACTGAGCGCGGCAATCCAGAGGTCGTTTCCGCGCGGTTCAAAAGCAGAATACAGAAACGGTACCAACTGCTCGCCGTTGGTCCGGATCAGACCGAAGCGATCCTGTTTGCCGTCGCTGCGCCGTGCAATCAGAACGGAATCGCTCATTGCCCGCAGATAATACCATGTCGGTTCGATCAGCACCCTGCCGTTCGCTGTGCGGGCGCCCCAGAGTCCGTTCTGCACGAAAAGCGAAACGGGTTTGCCGGTGGTCTCAGCCTGTTCCCCGTTTTTCTTCGCCGGCTTTTCGGAGCCGGAAAAGGCAAGGCTGGCAATCGCGGCGCTCAGAAAGAGAACAGCCGTCAGCAACACGAGCACCAGCAGCCTGAAGCGTCGGTTCATAGGCGGCAGCTCCTTTCAGCGGAGATGTCCGTCAGTGCGCACTGCGGTAGCCGGTTCTTCCGCTTTTGTCATCGTCGTCATAATCGTCGTCGTCATAGTCATCATCGTCGTAATCGTCATCGTCATAATCGTCGTCGTCATAATCGTCGTCGTCATAGTCATCATCGTCATAATCATCGTCGTCATAATCATCATCGTCATAGTCATCATCATCGTAATCGTCGTAGTCATCGTCATATTCTTCATCGTCGTAGTCGTCATATTCATCGTCATCATATTCATCATCCGGCATGGATTTTTCCGGATCATCCTTTGATGCGAATGCTGCCGCAATCTTGTCCTTCAGCTGCTTCAGCTTCTCAACGATCGACTTCAGAACCTTCTTAGCCTTTTCCCCGACGGTCGGCTGATCCTCCTCCGGTTCTGCCGCTGCCTGCGCCGATCTCCGGACCGCAGTCTTTTTTACCGGCTTTTCATCCTCATAATCCTCGTCATCGTAATCCTCATCGTCGTAATCCTCATCGTCGTAATCCTCGTCATCATAGTCCTCGTCGTCATAGTCCTCATCGTCGTAATCTTCGTCGTCGTATTCGTCCTCATCATCATAGAGATCATCGTTGTCATAATTGATCTCTACAACGAATTTTTCTTTCTTATCCTCTGCACTGTCAGCCTTTGCCTGCTCTTTTGCAGGATCTTCCGCTGCATCCTGTCCGGAAGCTTCCTTTTCGGCAGCTTCTTTTACAGACTTCTTCTCGGCAGCCTCCTGTGCAGCCTTCTTTTCTGCATCTGCGGCAGCCTTTTTTGCATCGGCTTCTTCAAATGCTGCATCGACCAGTGCATCGAATTCCGCGTCGCTTTCTTCCTTGAGGCGCATTGCCTTTTCCAGTGCTGCATCCTTCGGCTCTGCCGGAACGCGTTTCGCCGTCACCTTGACAGCCGCTTTTTGTGCCTGCTTTGCAGGAGCGGCTGCTTTTGCAGGGGCTGCTGATTTCTGAACCTGTGCGGCTGCCTTTGCGGGCTTTTCCGCGATCTGTTTCGGTTCCGGTTCGGGAAGCTCCGGGAAGCTGTCGGCATTCTTCTCCGTTTCACGGACAATATAAAGCGGGCGCTTCTTCACTTCTAAGAACGTCTTTCCGAGGTACAGCCCGACGATGCCGGTGCAGAACAGCTGCAAGCCGCCGAAAAGCAGGATGGTGCAGATCAGTGTCGGATAGCCCGCAACCGGATCGCCGACCGCGATCTTCTTTACCACCGTGAAAATCAGCATAATCAGGCCGAGCAGACAGGTAATCAGACCGACAACCGCAGAAATTGAGAGCGGTGCGGTCGAGAAGCCGATCATGCCCTCCAGCGAATAGCGGAACAGTCCGCGGAAGCTCCATGAGGTCTTTCCGGCAGCGCGCTCCACATTCTTATATTCCAGATACTTTGTCCGGAATCCGACCCATGAAAAGATGCCCTTGGAAAACCGGTTATATTCGGTCATCGAAAGAACTGCATCGACCATCTGACGGGTCATAAAGCGGAAATCCTGTGCGCCGTCCACAATCTCCGTCTGCGAAATCTTGTTCATGATTCCGTAGAAGCGGCGCGCAAACCACGAACGAACCTTCGATTCGCCCTCTCTGCTGACACGGCGGGTCGTTGCACAGTCATAGTATCCGCTCGCAACTGTCTCGTACATCTTGGGCAGGAATGCCGGCGGATGCTGAAGGTCTGCGTCCATAATCACGCAATAATCGCCGGCAGACTCTTTCAGTCCGGCATAAATTCCCGCTTCCTTGCCGAAATTCCGCGAAAACGACAGATACCGCACGCGGGAATCGTACTTCGCCATAATCCGCAGCTTTTTCAGTGTGCGGTCCTTAGAACCGTCGTCAATGAACAAATATTCAAAATTCAGCTCCGGATGCGCTTCCTGCATCTGTGCGCTTACTTTTGTAATCTCCTTGTAAAACAGAGGCAGAACTTCTTCCTCATTATAGCAGGGAACAATTACAGAAATCAGCTTCTTTTCTTCCATGGTTGAGTCCTCCTGTATGCGGCAGCTGCCGTGGCACCGCCTGATTCGCATAAAACTACACCCTACATTATACTCGATATGCCGCAAAAAAGCAAGAGGTTCCCGCGGAAAAAATATATTTTATTCGTATCGGCAGCACTTTTTTTGCGATTTCCGGCGCGCTTGTCCCTTCCTTTTCGGAAAATCTTCATGTCCTGCAAATATTTTTCGCCTTTTCTGCAAAAAGCTCTTGACAAATGGCGTTCCCTGTGTTATAATATGTTTTGTGACAAATGAGAAATTAGCTCAGTTGGCAGAGCATCTCCCTTTTAAGGAGAGGGTCGAGGGTTCGAACCCCTCATTTCTCACTCATGAATATTTCGTAAATACGCTGTTTTCCTGTATCGGGAGAACAGCGTATTTTCTTTGGGACACTGTTTGAGGGCTCTATGAGGGCTCTACACGCAAAAGGAGGAATTCGCCGAGTGTGGTGAATTCCTCTTTTCTTGCTTATTCCGCCTTGCGGTTACCGTCTCCGGATGCCTCATCAGGCCGCTTATGCCGCGTGATGAGCATAGCCTGCAAGGCATTGGCAGCTTCGGTGTCCGCGTCCTTGATCGCGTGAAGATAGCGCTGCGTCGTAGCGAGATTGCTGTGACCGAGCCGCGACTTCACCTGCTGGAGATTCACGCCGGAATACAGCAGCAAAGTTGCCGAGGTGTGCCGCAGACAGTGAAACTTGCGGACTTTGAAGCCGTTTCGCTTCAAAAACTTCCTGAACTGCTTGGACGGCGTCTGATTGTGCATGACGGTGCCGTCCCATTGCGTGAACATCCAGTCCTCGTCATGCCATGCTGTGCCGAGCTCCTGTGCTTTCTGCTGCTTTTCCTCTTTCAGAAGCTGAATCAGAGCAGAAATCTCCGGCGTGACAGATACGATGCGGACATCGTAGTCTTTCGGCAGTTTGGTAGCGGTAGGTTTGCCGCGCAGCTTGTATGCGGACCGCTGAAACAGAACCTTGTGATTCTCGCAGTCAGCATCTGCGAATTTCAGCGCGACCAGTTCGCCCAGACGAGCGCCGGAGATGATTGCAAGCTGAATACAGACCTGGAATTGCAGCGGCTCATTCTGCAAGGCATCGACGATCGCCGTTGCTTCCTGCTTGCTGAAGATCTCTACTGCCGGCTGCACGACCTTCGGCAGCGTCAGCTTCTTGGAATCTGCCGGACTGCTGGGGATGATACCGAGCTTGACCGCCTGCCGCATGATGCTTTGCAGACACACGAGTTTCCGCTGAACGGTCGATGCTGCGGGCATCTTGCCGTTCGGCTTGGGCGTTTCTGCAATCATCTGCACAAAGCGCTGCACATGGACGGCGCGATTTCGTGATAATCAGCCATTTATAAATATGCGATTTCGTGAAAGGAGTGCTGTTCAATGAGCAAAATGGTTCTGAAACGCAAGGTTTATGCGAAGATGCTGGAATGGAAAGCGAAATACGTGCCGGAATATGCGCTGTTTATCAAAGACGCAAGGCGTGTCGGCCAAACGAGCATTGCAGAGGGATTCGGCAAGAACGAATACAAGTATTGTATCACAATCAGCTCCCTGTCAGCAAGCGATATAATACGTTATATCTTTAAGCGCATGGAGCGATGCATTGTTTCAAATGCACATCGCCGGATTGTGTAAAATCAACAAAGCCGTCTGACAAAACGAATGCGGATTTGGCTTGCACTTAGAGGGTTTCTATTGACTTTTTGCGCAAAATGTATTATAATGGGGCTAAGCAATACTATTATTTCAAACTCTCAGGCCACTTTTGAGGTGTTGCTAATTTTTGAAAGGAGTTGTGTAATAAGTGCCAAATCAGGATGAAAGTGAACTGATCGCTGAAATCTTTCAGAAGCATAGTAACAGTAAAAATGTTGTGGAAATGCTTCAAAGAGCACAGATGGAAGAAAATTCTTTTTTAGAGCCAATAACAGCTGAGATGAGCAGAACTTCAAGGTCAGTTCCACGGCGTGGCTTTACTTCGGTATCGCGAATTGCAAAAGGTTAATATATCATTGGTATACCGACGAAGGGGAGCAAGGCATCAATTGTTTTGCTTCCTTTTTTTGGTTTGTACAAATAATTGAATTGGGGTATTGGACAAATGAAGGAATATAAAAATCAAAAAGGTTGGGTAATCTCTTTATTTACAGATGAAGGACAAGATCAAGAGAATCAAGATAACCGTCACAAGCAAAACTATCATTTTCTCTCGTGGTCTCCATATGATCGAATAGAAGTTCACATTACAGACTGTTTTAGGGAATTTATTTTTCCGAAAGATGATTGGTGCGGCGTGACGCAACAGTTACATCTCATCCCGCATTATTACATTATTTCTGGACAAAATGAACCGGATGAACCTGAATGGGTGAGTATAAATCATGAGAGTGATTCAAATGAAGCACAAATTCTAGTGTGCAGAAAAGATTTACAAGAAAACTATTTTGGGTTGCAATGTATCATAACAGGCCGACTGAACAAAGATACTCTTACGAACATTGTAGAAACTGCTGCAAATAATGTAAAGAAGGAGTTGTTGAAAAGCATTACAGAGAATCTTTCTTGTTTCGGAGAAAAAGAACATCTCAAGTATGACTGCGTTGCATTTGAAACATTGGGTTCAGAAGATTTTGCGTTTATGGTGTTTGCTGATCGCATAGAAGACTTCGCCAAACTGTTGACTGTGCTTCGCAAACAACAGTTTTCAGATAATAAAACCCTTCTCTTTTCCAATATATGTGCAATGATGGGTTTCAACAAAAAATATTATTCGTACAAACCGGAGATGGAGGTGATCGTAAAGATATCTGCCAAAAAAGCCGAATATAAAACTGCAATCAGCAGGGAAATATCAAAGCATGCGGCTGATAATATTAAAATATATTCGATAATGCAAGGCGTCGATGTATTTGAAGCGCACTTTAAGCCTACTGACTTGGAACTGTGGCATGGTCTCAAAGCGAAAAACGAACTTTATAAAATTGGTGGAGTTCTGAACGGCGAGACTGATATTTATAAGAAATATATCAGCAGTAGCAGAACTTTTTGGCTTATAAACAAATCGGACAAGCTTGAAGATGACGCTGAATGTATTGGTGTCCATAATCCATTTGGGGATATTGACAAAAAAGATTCAGGCGAAGAAAACAGTATCATAACAAAAAAGTCGAGTGATAAAAACCATGTATTCAGTTTTATTATTTCAGAGTATAACAGACTAATTCAACTGAATCAGTGTGCTGAGTGGAGAAATATACTGAGGACGCAGCGTGATTCGCTCTTGAATTTTGATAGCTTTTTTGATGAGACCGGTAAAGAACGAAGAGAGCTTACTGATGGAATGCAGGCAGTATTGACACATATCAACCAAGCCTGTACACCTGTTTATGAAATACCTTATCATAATTATTTTTATTCCGGATCTTTTGATGATATTCTGAAAATGTATTATGGTATCATTCACTTTATTAAGAAAAAAGGTTGGGAGATACGGAGAGAGCCTGAAAATGAGCCAACTGATTTTTCTTTCGGCATTCGATTTGACAGTGTTGAAAATATCCAGACACGCAGTTTCTCATCAAAACAACAAGAATACCGTTTTGTCATCTTTCAGCTGCCTTATTCAGCTTTATATGATTTTAATACAAGTGCAAAATTGTTGGTGCATGAGGTATTTCATTATATAGCGCCTGTAAATCGGAAATACCGAAATAAACAAATGTTAAATATATGGATGACGTATCTTCTGATGCAGATGGAAAAACAGATGAGAAGCATGCGGAACTGTTCAAATGACATTTGGGATAAGGATATTGCAAGCTGGATAAAAGGGATTTTAGATGACGCTCAAGTGTGTTCTGAGTATCTGGAGGAGTTTTATAAAGCAATAACAAAAGAATCCTATTACCCCAAATTTGATATTTATGAAATGTCGGTTTTCGGCAATCTTTCATTTGCCGAGGATATATTAACAAAGTTCTGTCAATTTATCTCAGTAAAGCTGCATGATTTTGATGCACAAAAATGGAGAATACTGACTGACAAGGCCAAGCAATTATCTTGTATCGATCCTAGTGTCCATAATCCGAGTGATGTTGATGCATGGTATGCGTTGCAGCTTTGGCTTCGGACAACTGATCCGCTGCGAGGAATGATTGAACTGGCATCTACTGTAAAAGAAGTCTTTTGTGATCTGTTCATGTGTGCACTTTACAAATTGGATTTCAAGCAATATCTTGAGCTTCTGACGTTGTACAAAGCGAAAGAAAGACTCACGATGGCTGTAGATGACATGTCATTGTCATATCGAATCAGAATGGTAGCCTCTGTTTTGCGTGCCGGATATGAGTATGATCCGAAGAAGATTGTGCCCGCGGTGCCCAGATCGGAGATTGATTTGATTGTCCAGATTATGAAAGTAGATACAGCGGATCCATGGTTTGAGGCGTTTTTGAGAAAGAATGATCTGGCAGGTCAATCGCCGACCATTCATAAGACAATCATAGATACATTGCGTTATGAAATCGAATATCTCCATGATTACTCTGAGCAGTTTGGTCTTTTCAAAGAATTTTCTGTCAGGGAATATCTTGCAATTAATGAAGAAAAAGATGAGTTCCTGTATCATCTCAAAATGATGAACGCATTTATGAACTATGACGAAATCCCCATCGTATCGACATGTACGCTACCACACTATAGTTGTTCAAGAGTGGACGAAGAATCAAGAACTAGTTTTGTTCCTTCTTTGGGCGAATATATCGCTAAAATGGCAGAAATATCTGATGCAACAGGGAGACAGCTGTGGTTTCGCGGTGTTTGCAACAACACGCACGGATTAACGCCTTCATTGCTTAGGAATGTCAGCTCAGATTTTCCGCTTTATGCAGCGCAAGTAAAATCTTTAAAAACAGCTTATGATGCAACTATACAATATCCTGATCTTTGGAGCGATAAAATACAGGAGCAGATCAGTCTTTTGCAGCACTACGGGGTGCCGACAAATCTTCTTGATTTTTCATTAGACATGCTGACAGCAATGCATTTTGCGTTGACGCCAGATTATTCCAAAGATAAAGAAAACTTGCAGAAAGGACTTATTACACCTGCAGTCTATGCTTTCGATCCGATTGAATATGCTCATGCAGTTGATTCGCTAAAACAGCAAAAGATAACGAGTGAACAGTTTAGTGTATCTCCGGTCTTGTATGAACTGGCAGATGACAACATGAGCTACTATTTTCCATACCGAATGGACGAAGCATTTCTGAAGGAACAAATTACAGAGTTCCAAAATGCATTTAGTCCGCATGAAACTAGTATTCTTTATCCTGTTCCAGTAATCATTCGGCACAGTCATGAACGAATCCGAGTTCAGGGGGGGACGTTTGTTGCATTTGATTTGAGATCAAAGCCAGATATGAATGATCACAAACATCCTTATGCATATTTGGATTTGAAGAAATTTGAGAAAGCATATGAAAAACTACAAGATGACCAAAAAGTTCCTAAATCTCAGATACGGAAATTTTTATATGAGATTGATATAGATTGTTCAGCTGTATTATCTATACAAAATGAGATCAGGGCATTACGTATTTCTAAAGCAAGTGTGTATCCGGAATTAAGCAATATTTTCAATGATGCTGCAGAAGGACTATTTCCTAAGAAAAAATGATATTTCACTACATTCTCTGCACAAGCATAATATGGATATTCCTGAATGAAGTTGATCTTCTTGTCGAAAAGAGGTTATGCTTTTGCCATGTTATATGGCTGCGATCCTGTGATGTGGATCTCATTTTCGCACCGGCAACATTATCACATTTGCCATTCGCAATATCATCCCTGCAATATTCTTTCATTGAAATAAGCGGAACAAATTTCAGAAATCTTGGACACTATTTGGACACTACTTGGACACTAATTAGGTGAAATCGGGTGAAATTGAAAAGAATCGCAAGGCGCAAAAAGTGCGTAAAAACGAATAAAATCGAACGATATGAAAAGCCGTAAAACCGCCAAATAGGCTCTTTTAAGGAGAGGGTCGAGGGTTCGAACCCCTCATTTCTCACTCATGAATATTTCGTAAATACGCTGTTTTCCTGTATCGGGAGAACAGCGTATTTTATTGTCAAATGGGCTTTGGACACTATTTGGACACTACGGAGAAAAATGGACACCAAGCTGCGCGCTTTTTGAGCGAACAATGATCCGGATTTTTGGAGTTTTATGGAATTTCTTGCGAAAATGCTGTTTGTTGAAAACGTAGAATTTTGATGCTGATTTTTAGGCATAATGCCAAGTCGGGCTTGCCTTGTGATTTGAGACGGATTGTGGTATAATATAGGTGATCAGATGGTGATGATGTGGCTAATTTAGAATGATAGTATTATTCAGTGAAAAAGGGAGAAGCAAAATGACTTGCTCAGATATAATAAGCAGTATCGGCATAGCGATTGAAATCGTTGTTGCGATTTTAACCTTGTTAACACTGAAAGCTGCAATCCAAGCCAACAAACAAAACCGTGAAGAAATCATACAGGCGCAAAAAGCAATTCAGACATCAATTAAAATACAGGAGCAATCTAAAAATATAGAACTGCTCAATAACCGAATAGCTGTTTTAGATAAAATCGAACAATACGAAAAACCTCATTTAAAAAATGACCTACTTCCACATGTTGCATTTGGGATTTATGATAAAGTGTCAGAAAACGAATTGCGCATTTTGTTTAGTGATGATCGTGGAATAGTCAATTCTTTTAAGGAAATATGCGAATGTATCAGCAACGCTCATATGATTGAGAAACAGCTAAAATCTTTTTATCACGGTTTTTGCCAGAGGGACAGTATAGGACAAATCATCAATCCGGTTTGGGAACAAATCCATCAATATGAGACTCTCTCTGGACAGACGGATTCTGAGACAGCGGAATTTATTGACTATTGTAACGATCATGTCTATACTGACAGTGAAAGCATGGAAACATTTAATTACCTCGCGCTCAAACAAGCAATGAACGATAATAGCAAGAAATTTGAAGACGCGAAAACATCTTTAATAATGAAAATCAGAGTTTTTATAGATGAATCTATCAAGTCCATTGATTTTACATAATGAATTCTAAACTGAAAACGGGAACCGACACACAGCCGGTTCCCGTTTCGTTTTACACTTTTGTAGTTGGAGCTCATCTTCTCCTTGGCGTGAACTGCACCCTTTCCGGAGGTTCATCCGCATCGGTCTGTGAAAGCGTTTTTTGCGGACGATCAGAACGGAGCTTTTTGACAACTGGGTATTTTTCAATCAGCCGCCTGTTAACAGCAAAAAAGAAGATGCAGAGTGAGTTGTGATTTGAAAGGAGAAAGCGTATGGCAAGCATTGATAAGCGCGGAGATTCCTACCGAATCAGAGTTTCCAGAGGATACGATGCAGCCGGAAAGAAGCTGAAACCGTTTCAGATGAACTGGACTCCCCCGGAGGGGATCTCTGAAAAG
>JAFWVK010000052.1 GCA_017518255.1 Oscillospiraceae bacterium | reverse complement strand
TTATTGATATACCAATAAATACTTGAATTATTGATTGATTTGTGATATAATAAAGGCATGGAAAAAGAACTGAAATCCAATGCCTTGGGTATGGGATCAAAAGGTCAGCATGAGCTACGCAAAACCATCATACGGATGCTGAAAGACGGCAAGAGCGGAAAACAAATCGCAAAAGATCTGGGCGTGAGTGAAGGACACGTCTCGAACGTCAAGAAGCTGTATTCAACGGGAGGCGCGAAGGCTCTGAAACCCGCAAAGCGTGGACGTCCGGCAGGGAAGAATAAAATTCTTACGCAGGAACAGGAACGTGAGATTCAGCGGATCATCGTCGACAAAACGCCGGAACAAATGCGCTTTAAGGAGTGCATGTGGACCAGGAATAATATTCGTCAGTTGATTCGAGAGAAGTACGGCATCGATATCAAACTGTCCACGCTGGGATACTATCTGGCGCGGTGGGGTTTTACTGTGCAGCGCCCGGTGAAACGCGCATATAAGCAGGATGAGAAAAAGATCGATGCATGGCTGAATAGCGAGTTTCCGGGAATTACGGAGCGTGCGGAAAAAGAAGATGCTGAAATTTTCTTCGGCGATGAAACCAACATTCAGAACACAGCCAACTATGCCAGAGGTTATGCGCCGAAAGGACAGACACCCGTCGTCCAAACCGAGGCACAGAAGCTCAAAATCGAGATGCTTTCAGCAATTTCAAAGCGGGGAAAGCTCCATTTTCTGCTATACAAGGACAGTATGAATTCAGAAAAGCTCATCGACTTCATGACTCGTCTTGTAGCTGACAGCAAAAAGAAAGTGTTTCTGATTCTGGATAACCTCCGTGTTCATCATTCCAAAGCTGTTACTGCTTGGCTGGAGAACCACAAGAATGAAATTGAACTCTTCTTCCTTCCCCCATATGCACCGGAGTACAATCCGGACGAATTGCTCAACAGCGACATCAAGCGGAACGCCGGAGCCAAGCAATCACCGCGTACTCAAGCTGAATTAGAAGCCAACGTCCAAGGACGTCTGACCTACTTGACGACCACTCCGGATCATATTGCTTCGTTCTTTCACGCACCCCTTACCAGATATGCAGCCTAAATTCAAGAATTTATTGGGGGAGCAATAATAACCATTTGCCCACATACGCCATTCTATCCAACGGGCAGACTCTGCGATCTGTCGATCGGCAGCAGCAGAGATCGCCGTGTTTTGTGCCGTTTGCGCGCTGTACTTTTCGATATTCGTCAACGAATTCTGAATGGAGGACAACGTACGGTTTGCCTGAGAAAACTCTCTGTACAGCATCTGCTGATTTTCCGATATGACATCTAACCGTGCGTTGATTCCCTGAAGATTTGAAATAATCAGGCCCTGTTTCACATCGTTTTCATATGTATCGTATATGCCGCCATGCCCCTGAATGGTTGTGCACCGACCTGTTGCAAGATATTCGTACATGGTCGCGATTGCATTCCAGTTTCTGTACTTCTGCGGCAGAACATTCTCCGCATACAGGTTTTCCCGATTGCTTTTTGCCGTCCGGAATGCGGCAGCAATTTCTTCTTGCCGCGCAGAGAGCGCACGTTCCTTTTCATAGCTTTCCTGCAAACTGTGCTGTGTTTGATAAAGGGTGTTCACAAGTTGTGCCTTCTCACGCTGCCGGGAGCGCTCCTCATATTCTGCCGAGTGTACCGGCACAACCGCCGACCTTGCCTTTGCACGAAAAAACGCATAGGCAGGCAAACCGACAGGACAAACGATCATGGCGCCGATAACGACGGACAAGGCCACAACGGGCACACCGACCAGACGATGGGCGCCCTCGGCGTCTTTTGCAAAGGCAGCAGCCATCAGTATTCCGAACACCGCGGAGATGATAATAACGGAAATGACGACCTTCAGAGCAATTTTGGAAAACGATTGGTATCGTTTTGCTTTGTCGTTCCCGCTATCCTGCAGAGAACTGCGCCGCACAGGCTGATCTATTGTATTGCAGCGGTGCTGCAAATTCTGAACACTTGTCTGGTCTGCGTTTCTTCTTTCGTACAATTGCCGCATAGATGCATTTACCTGCTGCAGCGCATGTTCCCAGATATAGTAGTTCTTTTCAAATTGAACCGCAAACCGCAGGTAATCTTTCATGTAACGGGGATCGGCAGCTTTATTACTCATGGTATCCCTTATCCTTCCGTTTACCGACGTGCATACGACAAGCAGCCCTGTCTCTCAGACGGATAATAGTAGTGTCCGTAGTGGTTGCAATAAGCTCTCCCGTTGCTGTCTGTTTTTCTCGGTTCGTAATACAAACAGTCCGAGCAGTTCCCGCCGCAGAAATATCTGCAAGGCAACGTTACGGGACGCATTTGTACCGTTGTTTGTTTCGTTGTTTGTTTCATGATTTGCTTCATCGCATTTTTACTCCTTTACGTTGATTTATATCAATTCAGCATCCACATGTTCGGTGCAGAGGCGATTTTTGATCCAATATGCACAGTATACGATCATCTGATTGTCCAGCAGGATCGGAAAAAACAGCTTGTCTTTTTTGGCGGCGATCAGTATCTCCCGGATATATTCCTTATCCGCATCAGAAAGAGAAATGCCGCCCGGCAAATGCGTATGATACAGCCCGCAAAAATCTATATCATCTTTTGCCCAGTTTCCGATGATCTCATTCAGCAAGGTCGTATTCGGAGCGTACGTACCGTATCCTGTTTTATCCGGCAGACCCTTATCCGCAAAATAATCCGTCACAATTCCGTCTTTTGCACCTAAAATC
>JAFWVK010000051.1 GCA_017518255.1 Oscillospiraceae bacterium | reverse complement strand
TCCGCTTCGCACTCTTTCCAGCGCTCCGCTTCCGTCAGATTCGGAATCTTCAAGGGTTCTCTTTCTTGGTTGCATTGTTCAATTTTCAAGGTGCCGGGGGCGCCGCCCTTTCTTGCGGCGACTTGTATATTCTACCACATTTTCGTTTCTTTGTCAACCCCTGTCCCGGTAGAATGATGTAGATTTTTTTTGCGTTTTTTTGTCTGTTTTTAACAAGTCTGGCATTATTCGCACGAACAGCATCCGAACATCCGGATTTTATCCGCATCATTCTCCGCGAAACAGTACGTTTTTTCTATGAAAAGCGGTTTACTTAGTCATACGGACAGCAGCCCAGCCGCCGCTCTGTGCAATCATCTCCGTTTTCAGTCCGGTCTCCTGCATAGCCTTCAGCACATCATCAAGGCGTTCATCAATAATACCGGAAAGCAGCAGAGATGCACCGTTCTTCATATAACGGCAAAAAAGTTCTCTCATCGCAATCAGAATATCCGCAACAATATTCGCGCAAACCACATCATAATCCGAGCCGAGCATTTCAGCAAGCGCGGAATCCTCCAGAATATTGCCGCAGAACGTGTGATAGCAGGCTGACGGAATTCCGTTTCCTGCAGCATTTTCCGCAGCCGATTCCGCTGCATTCTGCTCAATATCAACCGCGTTCGCTTCCGATGCTCC
This sequence comes from Oscillospiraceae bacterium, assembly GCA_017518255.1. GTDB lineage: Bacteria > Bacillota > Clostridia > Oscillospirales > Ruminococcaceae > Firm-04. Next base: position 56,527 of record JAFWVK010000051.1, on the reverse strand, counting down.
AAGCAGCACAGCACCGATTGACAGTATGCCGCTTCCGCAGCCGATATCCAGCACGCGGCATCCCGGCGTCACACAGTCTTCGAGCATTCCGAGGCAAAGCTTTGTCGTATCATGCTGCCCGGTTCCGAAGCTGGAGCCCGGATCAATCCGAAGCGCGGTTCTTCCCTCCGGCACAGGCTCGTCAATCCATGTCGGCGTGATCCAGAGCCGATTTCCGGTCGGAAGCGGGCGGAAATACTGTTTCCAGTTATTCGCCCAGTCCTCCTCGCGAATTCCCTTTCCGGTCAGCGCAAGACTGCCGAATTCCGCAGCATCCCCGCGCTTTTTTATTTGCGCAATCAGGTTTTTAACAGCCGAAAGCTGCTCGGCGCCCTGTGCATTTTCCGGGACATACACCGTAACGCTCGGCGCACCTGCCGTCAGCTCCGCTTCAAGGCCTTCCTCCAGATAATCCCAGTGTCCGGCTTTTCCTGCCATCAGTTCGTCAAAATCATCCGGATCATGAATCGAAAAGCCCTTAAATCCCAGATCAGTCAGGAATGCGCACAGCAGATCAATGCCGTATCCGGTTGTTTCAATTGTGATTTCCGTCCAGTTCACTCCGCATGTCCTCCGAGTGCAAGAATAGCACGAACCGCCGGCTCCAGCCATTCGCCCTCATACAGTTCCACCATTCCCGCATCACATGCAGCCGCGAGCTTCGGATTCATCGGCAGCTTGCCGAGAACGGGCAGTCCGTGCTTTGCGGCAATCTCATCAATCCTGCTGTCGCCGAATACCGGAATATGCTTTCCGCAGTCCGGACATACCGCATAGCTCATATTTTCGACCAGTCCGAGAATCGGCACCTTCATGGTTTCCGCCATTTTTACGGCTTTTTCCACGATCATTGAAACAAGCTCCTGCGGAGTTGTTACAATCAGAATGCCGTCAACCGGAATGCTCTGGAACACCGTCAGCGGAACATCTCCGGTTCCGGGAGGCATATCCACAAACAGATACTCGTCATCGCCCCAGATAACATCAGTCCAGAACTGTTTGACCATTCCGGCAATCACCGGGCCGCGCCAGATCACGGGATCAGACGGATTTTCAAGCAGAAGATTCAGACTCATAATATCGGTGCCGAGCTTGGTTTTTACGGGATAAATGCCCTGATTATCCGCTTCCGCACGGCTCTGCACGCCGAACATCTTCGGGACAGAGGGACCTGTAATATCCGCATCGAGCACACCGACCGTGTGGCCGGCTCTCTGAACGGATACAGCCGTCAGTGCCGTTACCAGCGATTTTCCGACGCCGCCCTTTCCGCTGACAACCGCAATCACCTTTCCGATCTTGCTCAGTTCATGCGGCTTCTCGTGCAGATCCTGCGGTTCGCGGCTGGAACACGCCGCGCTGCAGGTGCTGCAATCATGGGTACATTCGCTCATTTCTTTTCATCCTCTCTTCATCATTCTGCCGGATGGATCCTGTGTTTTCCGCAGATCATCCGGTTTTCGATACGTGAACAGTATAGCATATTTTACCCGTTCTGTCAACTTCTATAAGCACACCGGAGGCTCCCGCAAAAGCGCACCGGTTTCCCGCTCTCCGCGTGATCTTCCGGACTGTTTATCCCCTGCACAGAAGAAGCTTCTCCTGCCCGACGGTTGTTACAGTTCGTTCACAGAATGTTCATAGAATATTCATAGACAAATACAGTGAAATATGGTATAATAAATAGACCGTTTACGCGGATACGGGAGTATGCCTGCCGTATGCAGGAGGTCTTCACCTTCCCTTACCTGCGTTTACCGGATTATTCTCAAGAAAGAGGTGAAATACCATGCTTCGTAAGGAAGAAAAGACAGAGGTCATCCTCGCAAATGCGACACACGAAGGCGATACCGGATCCCCTGAGGTTCAGATCGCAATTCTGACACGCCGCATCAATGACCTGAACGCACATCTGAAGCAGCACAAGCACGACCACCACTCCTACCGCGGTCTGCTGAAGATGGTCGGCCGCCGCCGTAATCTGCTTGCTTATCTGAAGAAAAAGGATATCGAGCGTTACAGAGCGACCATCGAGCGTCTCGGTCTGCGTAAGTAATACGCACAACGGAGGGAGGGGGGCGACCCTCTCCCTTTCCATGTTTCTAATCAGGTTCTTTCCGTTCGTGCGCCGGGGCTTAGCATGAAATCATGCATTGCAGCTTCCGATATGCAGTTCATGATTTTATGCTAACACGCCGGATGAACAAAAGAAACCTGCACAGAATAAAAAATACAGAATTAGGAGGCTATCCGAATGTTTGAGAACCACAAGATTTTCAAAACGACTTTCTGCGGCCGTGAACTGACCGTTGAAACCGGAAAGACCTGTGAGCTTTCCAACGGCTCCTGCTGGATCCGCTACGGTGATACGGTCGTTATGGCAAATGTTACCGCAAGCGAAAAGCCGCGCGACGGCATCGACTTCTTCCCGCTTTCCGTGGACTACGAGGAACGGCTCTACTCTGTCGGCAGAATTCCCGGCAGCTTTATGAAGCGCGAGGGCAAGCCCTCTGAGCACGCCATCCTCACCTCCCGCTGCGTAGACCGTCCGATCCGTCCGCTCTTCCCGAAAGATATGCGCAATGACGTTGCAGTTGTCATGACCGTTCTGGCAGTCGATCAGGACGCTATGCCGGAAATCCTCGGCATGATCGGCACATCCGTCGCAATCTCAATTTCCGATATCCCGTGGAACGGCCCGATCGGCGGCGTCGAAGTCGGTCTGGTCAACGGCGAAATCATCCTCATGCCGACAAAAGAACAGAGAGCTGTCTCCGATCTGAAGCTGACGGTTGCTGCAACCGCGCAGAAAATCGTCATGATCGAAGCAGGTGCAAATGAGGTTCCGGAGGATCTGATGCTGGAGTGTATCCTCAAAGCGCACGAGGAAATCAAAAAGCTGGTTTCCTTTATCTCCGATATCCAGAAGGAAATCGGCAAGCCGAAGTTTGAGTTCGAGTCTATGGAGGTCGATCACGACCTGTTCGACGCAATTGCCGAATTCGCACGCAAGGACGTTGAATTTGCACTGGATACCAATGACAAAAATATCCGCGAGGCAAGACTTCTTCCGATCAAGAATGCCATTCACGAGAAATTCGATCCGGAAAACGAAACCCGCATCGCGATGATCGACGAGTGCATCTATAAGCTCCAGAAAACAATTGTCCGCGAGTGGCTCTGCCAGGGCAAGCGCGTAGACGGCAGAAAAATTGACGAAATCCGTCCGCTGGCTTCCGAAGTCGGCGTGCTGCCGCGCGTTCACGGCTCCGGTCTGTTCACACGCGGTCAGACACAGGTTCTGACAATCGCAACCCTCGGCCCGATTTCCGATGCACAGCGCATCGACGGTCTGGATGAGAATGAGGAAACCAAGCGCTATATGCATCAGTACAACTTCCCGTCTTATTCCGTCGGCGAAACCAAGCCCAGCAGAGGTCCCGGCAGACGTGAAATCGGTCACGGCGCACTCGCAGAAAAAGCACTGATTCCGGTTCTGCCCTCTGTTGAGGACTTCCCGTATGCAATGCGTCTTGTTTCCGAGGTGCTCAGCTCAAACGGCTCGACCTCTCAGGGCTCCATCTGCGGCTCTACTCTGGCACTGATGGATGCTGGCGTTCCGATCAAGGCTCCGGTTGCTGGTATCTCCTGCGGTCTGATTACCAAGCCGGATTCCGATGAATTTATGACGATGGTTGATATTCAGGGACTCGAAGACTTCTTCGGCGATATGGATTTCAAGGTCGGCGGTACGCACAAGGGCATCACGGCAATTCAGGTCGATATCAAGGTTGACGGTCTGACACCTGCCATTATCAAGGAAGCATTCGAGAAAACACGGAAAGCCCGTCTGTATATCCTCGATGAAATTATGCTGAAAGCAATCCCGCAGCCCCGCGAAACTGTCAGCGACTATGCACCGAAGATGCTCCAGACCCGTGTTCCGGTTGACAAGATTCGGGAGGTCATCGGCTCCGGCGGAAAAGTTATTCAGAAGATTTCTGCCGAATGCGATGTCAAGATTGATATCAACGAGGACGGCAGCGTATTTGTTTCCGGTATCAATCTCGCAAACGCAAGAAAGGCAATCCAGATCATTGACACCATTGCAAACGGTCCGGAAATCGGCGCGATTTATAAGGGCAAGGTAACCGGAATTCAATCATTCGGCGCATTTGTCGAAATCGTTCCCGGCAAGGAAGGACTGGTTCATATTTCCAAGCTGGACAAACAGCGCGTTGAGAAAACGGAAGATGTCGTTTCACTCGGTGATGAAATTGTCGTCAAGGTCATGGAAATTGACGATGTGAAGGGAAAGATTTCCCTTTCCCGCAAGGATGCGCTTGCAGAACTGGAAGCAAGAAAGCAGCTTGCTCAGGACTAATCTGTTAATCAATGAAAAGAGCAGTGCGGCCGCGTGCCGCACTGCTTTTTCTGTATTATCTGTTTGTCCGGAAGCAGATTATTTCCTGTCGCCGGTCAGAACGGCAGCGCGGACTGCTCCAGCAGTTTTAGGATTTGCCGCACATCCATGATTGTCAGCTTTTCGTCATTTTCAAACGCATTTCCGGCAATGTGTGAGACGCTCTCAGGAATGATGACTTCCCGTAGATATTGACAGTTTGCGAATGCGCGATCGCTGATATATTCCACACCCTCTGCCAGAGTCACTTTTCTGAGATTTGCACATTGATTGAATGCCTGATCTGCGATTGCTTTTACGCTGCCCGGAATCGAGACCTGATCAAATCCGGCGCATTCCTGAAACGTACATCGCCCCAGTAATCCCTGCTCCGCAGCAAAAGCGGTCAGCACGGTCCCCCGGAAGCAGCTCCGGCGCAAACGGTACACTCATCATGCTCACGCCTGCAGCTGTCAGCATGGAAATCAGCTTTTTCAGTTTCATCTCATAATCCTCACTCATCTGTCTTTGCATTCTCATCCGGCAGCCTGACCTCAAAATGTTCAATGGCATCGCAGAGGCTCCTGTGCCGGATCACAAACTGTATCATCGGATACTTGTTTTTCGCAATGATGACATAGCCGCCAAGCAGAATGCGTATCTGAATATTGCGGAACGCCGCCCGCGTGGAACGCAAAAGCGTGTAGCCCTCATGTTTCTTGGCATATTCCTGCGTCAGCCGCAGATGCGCCTGATATTCCTCAAAGGTATATTGCAGCTCATCCGGATAGAACATTCCTGACAGAGACAGGGACTGCGGATAAGCTTCAAATTCCTCCTTTTTCAGTTCCGGCAGCTCATCCGTGATGCTGCTGTGCTGCAATATTTTCTCCGTATTGAGGCGCTGACGGCTGACATACTGTCTGATCTGAAGCTGGCTGACCTCCGGCACGCCGCAGCGGTTCAGTATTCTTTGCAGAAGCTCGTCCGAGAGCGTATAGATCGGCGGGACGGTCAGGATGCGGCGGCGCTGTCCGGTATGCTCGCTCTCCCTGTCCTCTAATTTCCGGAATGCGGCTGCCGAATCCTCACGGTAGATCTCCATGAGCGGGGACGCTTTCCGGAACAGTTCTTTTGCGCGTTTCCGGCAGTATGCGACCTCCTGCGGCGCGGTTTCCAGCTCATAGCAGCCGTCCTCATGAAAGCCGGTCAGACATTCTGCGCGCAGGGCGGAATGCTCGGCGGAATAAAGCAGATGCCGGTAAAGCCCGTTGCGGACAGATTTGAAATAGAAGGGACTGACCTGACCTGTCATATACAGCGGAATCCAGCCTGCCAGCCCGTACATCATTTCCTCAAACGGGCGGTCGAGATCGTGAATGACCTCCAGCCGGATTCCCTTTTTCATCAGCAGAACAAGACCCGTCATCCATTTTTTGCCGAAATCCGGATCGGCTGCCATATCGCGCATCGGCATATCAGAGCACATCCTCACGGACTGCGCCGTTTCAGACAACAGCACCGAGGCGATAAAGTCAAGCTCTGCCTCCTTAAATCGCTCCAGACCGTAATACCGCTGTGCGGCAGGCATTACAGGAGACTGCTTCTGTATTTCCGCTGCACCGAACGAGAATGCACGGATATATTCCCGCAGATCGAAATTGTCCAGATGCGTCAGGAAATGCTCTGCCGTATCAGAATGCATCTCGCCGGAATGATCGGCATAGAGCCAATCGCGGACGGCATCATAGAGTGCGCGGTCATCGGTGATCTCCCTGCCGGTCAGCCGCGAAAGAATCGTTTTTTCGGTCTCGCTGTTGTGATAGCGCGCAATATATCTGCAAATGCTGTCCCGAAGATCATCGGTCTTACGGGGCTTTCGCTCTCCGCTGCGGATCCGGTAGAGATACGATAAATTGAAATTGGAAAAATCCGAAAGCGCAGTCAGATTGATGTTCAGCCTGTTGACCAATATATTGAAATTTTCTGCTAAAAGGCTGCCGGTATCCGCCTGCGGTGTGCAGCATTCCTGCAATTCCCGCAGCACCTGTTCCGCAGTGATCTTCGGATGCCTGCTGCGGGATAATTCCGCAATTCCCTTTGCGAGCTTTTTGAGAATCGGACTGTCCTGCTTCGGGTTAAAAGAGCCGGAGCAATACCGACTGACCGTTGCAGGGGAAACACCGGACACCTCCGAAAGCGTCTGTGAAGTACAGCCGAGCAGACTCAGATATTGTTCCAGTTTGTCTTTCATTTTCATTCTTGTCACTCCCTATTTGCGGTATATGACCAGTATATCACACACGGCAGCAGAGGACAATAGAATTTCACAAAATGGCGAATCCGGTTTTTTTGTCAGTTTGAGAAATACCATTGACAAACACACGGCAATCCGCTACAATAATGTTATGATGCACAGAAATCAGCATCGTTTGTGTATTCATTTGGCAAATCTATTCAATTCCAGTCTAAGAAAAGAGGTTGATATGATGAAACAGAAACGGATAGTGTCATTGCTGACGGCTACGGGCGTGCTGCTTGCAAATGTGCCGCTGATGCCTGCAATCATGCCGGCGACCGTTCTGACCGCAAGCGCAGATGTTGATGAGGCATATTTGGATGCATTCAACAACGGCGGATACGGCTTTACAAGGGACTTTGATGAGGCAACCGGCACGCTAACCATAACCGGTGAAGGCGAGATGTATGACGAGTATCAACTCGCCGCAACCCCGTTTTATGACATCAGCGGTCTCAAGAAGCTCATAATTTCCGATGGCATCACAAACATCAGTGATTTTGCATTTTCACAATGCAAAACGCTGACCGAAGTCACGCTGCCGGAAAGCATCACAAGCATCGGAACCTGCGGATTTGGTTTTTGCAGTGCTTTAACCGATATTGTGCTGCCGGACAGCTTAACAATCATCGGACAAGGAGCATTTGACAACTGTTCCGCGCTGAAAACAATTACAATTCCGAACGGTGTGACGAGCATCGGCGAAAATGCCTTTAATGGCTGCACGGCACTGACGAGCATCACAATTCCGGAAAGCGTGACGAAAATCGGCGCAAATACATTCCGAAGCTGCACCGCCCTGACCGAGATCACGGTTCCGGACAGTGTAACAGAAATTGATGCGAGCGCGTTTGAAGACTGCGACAATGTTACGATCAAGTGCAGCGCAGGCTCCTATGCACAAAGCTATGCCAGAGAGAACAACATTTCCTACGAAGCTTCCGGCGCGGATGATCCCGTTACCGGCACCTGCGGTGATTCCGTCACATGGGAGCTCAACCCGGCAACCGGCACACTGACTGTCTCCGGCACGGGCGCGATGACCGATTATAACTGGAACAGTCCGTTTTCCGATCTGGATTTCTCCAGGCTCGTTATCGCGGACGGCGTGACAAGCATCGGCGCGTATGCGTTTGAAGACTGCACTGCCCTGTCCGATGTTTCCATTGCGGACAGTGTGACAAGCATCGGCGAAAGAGCGTTCTTTAACTGCAGAGCTCTGAGCGCTGTCAGTATCCCTGAGAGCGTGACAAGCCTCGGTGTCGGCGCATTCCAGACCTGCACCGGTCTGACCTCTGTCAGGCTGCCGGGCGGCATCACAGGCATTCCAGAATCTGCATTCCGCCAATGCCACAGCCTTGTCTCCGTCACCGTACCGGAGGGCGTCACCGGCATTGAGAATCGTGCGTTTCAAGAATGCCTCAGCCTCTCTGCCGTTATCCTGCCGGAGAGTGTCACGGAAATGGGCGAGGATTTGTTTTACAGCAGCAATAATGTGACTGTATACGGTGCGAAAGGCTCTTATGCAGAGACATACGCAAATGAGAATTCCATTCCGTTTGACACGATGAAAGCAAACGGCATCTGCGGAAAAAGCGTGATCTGGGTTCTGAACAATTCCGACACATTGCGGATCTGCGGCAACGGCAAAATGACGGATTACGATACCGCAAAGCCTTCTCCGTTCGAGGAACTGGAATTTGACAAAGCCGTCATTGAGAAGGGTGTGGAGTACCTCGGAGACAGAACATTCAGCGACTGCGGTATGACCTCCGTCATTCTCCCGCAGGGTATGACTGAAATCGGTGCAATCGCGTTCTTCAACTGCGAAGCACTGGAATCCGTCACGATTCCTGCCGATGTCACAGTCATCAGCGCCGGTACATTCTACGGCTGTTACAATCTGACAATCAAGGGCTATGCCGGCACCTATGCGGAAACCTTCGCAGAGGATTCCAATATTCCCTTTGAAGCACTCGACTATGAAATGATCACCGGCACCTGCGGCGATTCCCTCACATGGGAATATGACCCGGTATTCGGTATCCTGACGATCTCCGGCGAGGGCGCAATGGCGGACTGGGATTTGTCCTTCGGCAGACCGATGCCGTGGTATCAGTACCGTTCGGATATCAAGAAAGCGGTGATTGAAGACGGCGTGACAAATATCGGTTCCTATGCTTTTGCATCGTGCCAGAAGATGTCTGACATCACGATTCCGGAAAGTATCTCCGCTGTCGGCAGATTTGCGTTTTTCGGTACAGCTTGGCTGACTGCCCGTCAGGCTGAAAATCCGCTTGTCATTTTAAGCGGAATTGTTGTTGACGGAACAGCCTGCGAGGGCGATATTGTGATTCCGGAGGGCACCAAGAGCATCGCCGGCTATGCGTTTTATAACTGTGAAGCTCTGACCGGCGTCACGGTGCCGGACAGTGTGAAAAGCATCGGCGGCTATGCATTCTGCGAATGCACCGGTCTGACACATATCAACATTCCGGACGGCGTAACAAGCATCGTAGAAGGAATGTTCAGCGGCTGCTCTGTACTGACAGGCATCACCCTTCCGGAAAGTGTGTCAAGCATTGAAGATAATACATTCTGGCACTGTCTGGCGCTGGACGAGGTCACAGTCCTGAACCCCGACTGCGTATTTCCGGAATCAAGCCAAGCATTCGGTTACAGGGACGACGAAACATGGGAATTAGTCTTTGACGGCGTTTTTCGCGGCTATGAAGGCTCCACCGCGCAGGCATATGCCGAGGAACATGGCTACACTTTTGAATCCCTCGGCAATCCACCTGACCCACCTGCGGATTTGGTATATCAGGGATTGAAATATACGGTTGAGGACGACGAGGTCATCATCACCGGCTACACCGATGATCTCCCCGCCGTACTGGAAATCCCTGCGGAGATCGACGGCAAGCCCGTGACCGGCTTTGCACAGTTCGCGCTTGCGCAGTGCGACAAGCTCAAGGAAGTCACGCTGCCGGATACCATCACATCCTCCGGAATGCAGACGTTCTGGGGATGCAAGAATCTCGAAAAGGTCACGCTGCCCTCAACGCTGAAAGGTCTCTATGAGGCTTCGTTTGCAGAATGCACGGCACTGAAATCCGTTACGATTCCGGACGGCTGCGAAATAATCGGCAATCTGGTCTTTTCCGGCTGCACTTCGCTCAGCGAGGTCAATATTCCTGCATCGGTCAAGAGATTCGAGGAGCCTGCCTTTGAAAAAACACCGTGGCTGGAAGTAAAGCGCGCGGAGAATCCGCTTGTTGTCGTCAACGGCATTCTGATTGATGCACAGACCGCAAAGGGCGAGGTCACGGTTCCGGAGGGCGTCACGGAGATCAATCCGTGGTCAGTGATGAACAACAACACGATCACGAAACTCACGCTGCCCAAGAGTCTCGAAAAGCTTGATTCGCTCTACGAACTCTCCGAGCTGACAGAAGTCGTATTCCTGAATCCGAATTGTGAGATTCCTGAAGAGGCAGCAACGGTCTGCAACGGTCATGAGGAAGATATGACGCCGTATTTCAACGGCACGATCCGGGGCTATACCGGTTCTACGGCGGAGACCTTTGCAAAGAAAAACGGATATAAGTTTGAATCGCTTGAACCCGCAGCGCTAAAAGGCGACGTTGACGGCAACGGCGCAATTGAACTGGATGACGCACAGCTTGCACTGGCTGCATATACGAATCAGCTGGCGCACAAGCCCTCCGGGCTGACTGCCGCACAGGAACAGACAGCGGATGTTTCCGGCGACGGTGAAGTGACCGTTGACGATGCACAGGCAATTCTGCAATACTACACTGAAACACTTGCACATAAGAATCCCACATGGGACAAAATCCTGAACCCGAATCAGGCATAACAGAAAGGGCTCCCTGTTCCGGCAGGGAGCCTCAGTCTGTCGAGAGCCTTCAATAGGATTATCATTGCAGTTCCCGTGATGCAGTGACTGTTACAATTCAATCTGTGCTTGATACTCCGATCCTGACCGATGACGGCTTATGGACGGGAGATTCTGAAACAATGCTTGATTCGACGCTGACTGCGATTGAAACATATTCTGAAAACCAAGCGTGAAAATAAACTGAGAGAGACTGTTTTACAGTCTCTCTCTTTCTTTTGTTTCAAGAAATGATCTGATTTCCGGCAGCATCCGGATTGCTGTTTCTCTGCCGTATGCATAAACCTTTTTCAGCTTTGCGGCACTGTGTGAAGTATGGGAAACCGGCAGAATCTCCGGCGGACGGATAATCAGCACATCGCCGCGCTTTGCAGCCTGTTCCACATATTCAATCTGCCTGTTATAGAGCAGATGCCGCCGCTGCATGGCTTCAATCAGTGCGGGATATTTCCGGTAGACCTTCCGGATCAGGGGCATCATCGAATTGGGCTGCTTGCGGTAACCCTCAGGCTGTGTCAGCACAACCACATTTTTCCGGAATCCTTTATATTCAAAGTATTTCAGCGGAACGGAATCACTGATGCCGCCGTCCAGCATTTCTCTGCCGCCGACTTTGACAATCCGGGACGCAAGCGGCATCGAAGCACTTGCACGGATCCATTCCAGCTCATCCTTGCTGATTACATCCCGGCAAAGGTGATATACCGCCTTTCCGGTATTGACATCCGTCGCAACGACATAAAAGGGAATTCCTCTCTCCAGAAACGCCTGATTGTCAATCGGGTCGAGCTTTTCAGGCAGCGTATGGTAACAGAATTCCGCTCCGAACATATCTCCGGTCAGCAGCAGCGAGAAAACGCTGCAAAACCTCGGATCAAGGCGGTACCGGAGGCAATACCGCAGCGCACGGCCGGGCTGATGCGTAATATAGTTGCAGCCGAAGGTTGCACCGGCAGATACGCCGATCATGGCATCAAGATTGATATTTTCCTCTGTCAGGACATCCAGAACGGCTGCGGAGAACAGTCCCCGCATCGCACCGCCCTCCATAACCAAACCTGTTTTTTGCTGAATTTGCGGCATATTGAATCCTCACAGTTCCGTTTCAGAATCCGGATAATGTATCCGGTCTTATTTTTTCCATGTTGCAGGAGAAAGCAGCAGAATAATCGGGAACAATTCCAGACGGCCCGTCAGCATATTGAAAATCAGCATACATTTTGAGCAGCCGGAATAGACGTCATAATTCGATGCCGGTCCGACAAGATTCAGACCCGGACCGATATTGTTCATGGTCGCAACCACCGCTGTAAAATTCGTTGTCAGATCGAGATGATCTAAAGAAAGAACCAGCATATTGACCGCATAGATCATGATATAGCAGGCAAAATATACATTGACCGAACGGATGACTTCCGCTTCGACCTGATGGCCGTCCATTTTCACCTTTTTCACCTGGCGCGGATGCGTCATGACACGCAGCTCATTGTGCATATTCTTGAAAAAGATAATGCATCTGGAGACCTTGATGCCGCCGCCGGTGCTGCCGGCACAGGCGCCGACAAACATCAGCATCACCAGCAGAGTTCTGGAAAAGGTCGGCCACAGGTTGAAATCGACCGTTGAAAAACCGGTTGAAGAAAGCAGCGACCCGATGGTAAACGAGCTGTGCATCAATGCTGTGCCGAAATTCTCAAACAGATGCCTGATATCCAGTGTAATGGTCGTAACGGCAAACGCGATGATACAGAGATAAACCTTCAGCTCCGCGGTGAAGCCTTCGCGGAATTTTCTGCAAAGGAACAGATAAAAGCAGGAAAAATTCACGCCGAACAGGAACATGAAAACCGTAATGACCCAGATACAGAACGGGTTGTAAATCATCATGCCGGCATTGGAAATTCCGAAGCCGCCCGTACCGGCTGTCGCACATGCCAGATTGATTGCATCAAACAGCGGCATTCCGCCGATCAGCAGAAGGATAATCTCCGTAACGGTCAGAGCAAAGTAGATTGCATACAGAATAACCGCAGTTTTTCTGACGCGCGGCACCAGCTTGCTGACGGACGGACCGGGACTTTCGGCTTTCATCAGATACATATTCTGTCCGCCGGCAAGCGGCAGGATCGCCATAATAAACACCAGAACACCCATACCGCCGATCCAGTGCATAAAGCTGCGCCACATCAGAACGCATTTCGGCAGGGAATCAAGGTCGTGCAGGATACTGGCACCGGTCGTCGTAAAGCCCGAAACCGATTCAAACATTGCATCAATGAATTCCGGAATCGCGCCGCTGATATACATCGGCAAAGCCCCGAACAGAGAAAGCAGAATCCAGCTGACCGCAACAATCACAAATCCGTCTCTGGCATACAGTGATTTATTCGTCGGCTTAAAGCGGGTAACCACAAAGCCGATCAGCATCAGTGCAAGCGCAAAGCCTGCAAAGAGCGTCAGTTCTTTTTCCTGATATACTGCCGCCGTAATGGTCGGGACAGCCATAAAAACGCCTTCAAACAATGTCAAAAAGCCAAGAATATAAACAGACATCCGAACATTCATGCCGAATACGAACCTCCGTCAGCGTATTATTTCATTCATGTCATGCAAGCCAAGGTGATTGGAAACCACAACGACGGAATCACCGATCTGAATGGTATCGCTGCCGCGCGGTATCAGAACCTTCCGGTTCCGGAAAATGGCTGCAACCAGTACACCGGGCTTAAAGTTCAGATCCATCAGCGGGGCGCGGGTCAGCTCACAGTCTGTGGTAATATTGAATTCTGCTGCCTCAACCTTGCCCTTAATCACCTGATAGAGCGTTTCAAGATTGGTACCGATGGTTTTTTTCATCGCACGGACATACCGCACAATGGATTCGGATGTAATATTCTTCGGATAAATAATGGTATCAAGATCGAGATGCTCAATCACCTCGTCAAAATCAATTCTGTTGATTTTTGTGACAATTTTCGCTTCACTGACCGATTTGGCAAACAGAGAAAGCAGTATATTCTCCTCATCCATATTTGTCAGCGACACAAACGCCTCTTTGCGGTCAATGCCCTCCTGTTTCAGGACTTCCTGATTGATTGCATCTGCAAAAATCACGTTTACATTGGAAAGCTGCTCCGAGAGCAGATTTGCGCGGTCCTCATCCTTCTCAATGACAGTCACGGCAATGCCGGATTTTTCCAGCAAGCCGCAGAGATAATGCGTAATGTCACCGCCGCCGGCAATCAGAACATCATTGACAGGCTTTGCTTTATAGTTGATTTTCCGGAAAAACGTAAAGGCATTTTTCGGCTCGGCGATAATCGAGATGACATCGCGCGGCGAAAAGACAAAGTTACCGTTTGCAATATAGGCTTCATCTTCCCGCTCAATGGTACAGACCAGAATATCGCAGTGCAGCTTCGGTGCAATCTCCTTAACCGCCATGCCGCAGAGCGGAGAATCTTCCGGCAGCCGGAACTTCAGCAGTTCAATCTTGCCTTTTACAAAGGTATCAATCTTAATTGCAGAGGGGAAACGCAGCACGCGGGCAATCTCTGCCGCGGCGGCATATTCGGGGTTAATGACCATTGCCAGACCGAGTTCTTCCTTGAGATACGGCGCTTCGGCATTGTACTGCGGACTGCGAACGCGGGCAATCGTCTGACAGTCTCCCGCTTTTTTCGCCATCAGGCAACAGAGCAGATTCAGCTCATCCGAACCGGTCACCGCAATCAGCAGATCGGCTTTGTTGATGCCGGCTTCCTGCAATACCGAATGCGTTGCACCGTTTCCCGCGACACCCAGCACATCAAAGCGCTCGGAAACCTCGGTCACCCGTGAAGAATTCTGGTCTACGACCGTCACATTATTTCCGACCTCATTCAGCTGTTCAGTTAAGACCCTGCCGACCTTGCCGCAGCCCACAATAATGATATTCAAAATGATTACCCTCCTAAAGGATATAGCTTTTCTCAGTCATGCCGCTCATCTGCATTCCGGTACATCTCACAGAATCTCGCAGAAAAGGACGGCTCCCTGCCGGCAGCATAATAATGGCCGGTATCGCCGAATGCATTTATCCGGAAACAGGCAATTCCTTCGCGCCGCTCCTCTGTTGAGAGAACAGTCACGGAAGCAGGCGCGGCGCAAAAGCCGTGCCAGAGCACCATCGGCGAGCAGCCCAGCAGATGCGCAAGCATTACACAGCTGACCCCGAAATGACAGAAAATACCGATTGTTTCACTGTTCGGCCGAACCGCACGGTAGATCATCCCGTCGCGCACATAACCGTGCTTTTTCAGCAGTGCATCCAGACCGCTGTATACACGCTGTGCCTCATCCCCGACACCGGATGCCCGCATCACTTCGGTACTGCACCACAAATCCTTATCATAATATGCCGGTTCCGCCGTCCATACAGCGGGAAGCCAGTCCCACGGAATGCGGAAATCGCCTGTATCCGGATGCTGAATCGGCGCATGAAATTCACGCAGCCACGGAAGTGTCTCCGCCTCTGCACGGAGCGCATCCAGTGTATACCGCGCTGTTTCCTGCGCTCTGCCGAGCGGGGAAACATAAAACGCATCTATTTTGCGGCCGCGGAGCCGCTCCGCAATGCATCTGGCTTCTGCATGTCCCGTCTCCGTCAGGGAGTCATGCTCGTAATCCGGATCACCGTGCCGGATTATCAGCAGCTTCACGGCTGAATCAGTAAGCGCTGCAAGGCATATCCTCAGCCTTTGCAACCGCTTCCTCCAAAGCCATGCCGTAGAACAGACCGGCTGAGAAGATTCTGCCGGATTTTGCCTGCTCAATCAGCGCACCGACGATGACACCGGGCAGCGCACTTTCCGGTGCATTGGGCGCATTCGGACCGCCCAGATCGGTCCGGCACCAGCCCGGATCGGTCAGGTTGACCGCAACGCCGGTTCCGGCGAGCTTGGAGCCGAGATCAATTGTCACCTTGTCAAGCGCTGCCTTGCTGGCGGAATAGCCCGCCTGCTCCGGTTCCAGCCGGATGCCGCTCGTCGTATTCACGATTCTGCCGAAACCGCGTTCAATCATTTTCGGAATAAAATGATAGCAAATCATCATCGGTGAGATTGTGTTAATCTGAAAGCTGACCGTATAATCTCTGACCGGGGTCTGATACCAGTCCGTCCGGTAGGCAATCTGCACACCGGCATTGTTCAGAACAATATCCACCGGCACATTCAGTGCATCAATCTCGGAAAGTGCAGCGGTCACGGAATCCGGATCCGCAAGATTGCACGCGACCTCATGCACGGATACCTTCTCCGAAAGTGCGGCGGCAATCGCTGCCGTGTGCGCGGTATCCCGGCTCAGAAGAATCAGATTGCAGCCCTGTTCCGCAAGCGCCTGCGCAGCAAGTTTTCCGATTCCCCTGCTGGCGCCGGTAACCAAAGCCCATTTTCCTTGAATATTCAGCATATTTTTGCCCTCCCTTTTTTCAGACCGAATTACCCATATTCAGTCATCTTATCATACCACAAATCCGGCAGAATGTCAACCGCCCGCATCTGCTGTTTCCGTCTGTCGAAAAAGGCAGCGCAGTTTCGCAAAGCGAAACTGCGCTGCGGTGGGACAATGTCCCCAGCAGGGGGTTTGGGGCAGCGCCCCCATTATAATGCATCGCAGATACCGCTTTTCCTACAAGCTGAAACAGCAGCACCGTTTCCGGTACTGCTGTTTGTTTTCTATTCCGTATATCTATCCTGAGCATTGACCGTCAGTACGGCAGTCCGGCGAGATAGCGCATCAGCGAACGGAAATCCTTCATCGTCAAATCGCCGTCACAGTCAAAGTCGGCGTTGTCCATACCCTCATCGGTAATCTTCACGTTCGTGTCTTCATTCAGCACGCGCAGCATCTTCACCGCGTCGGTCACATCCACCGAGCCGTCAATATCCAGATCGCCCCGGATCAGCGCAGGAATATAGTCGCTTGCTGCGAATTTGGCACCGGATTTTTCATTCAGGATATAATAATTCAAATCCGGGAAAATGCCGATGTCCTGCCGCATTTCCTCCCACAGCATAAGCTGCTGTTCGTTTGTGAGCCGGATATCCGGAATGATGTTTCCGTATGTACCGGTTCCCTGAACGGTGTATCCGCTCCATTCCGCAACGCCTGCCGGCGCAACAAAAAATCCGTAAGAATTCGCGTCAATGTGATAGATGTCATAATCCGGATGATGCGATTCCAGATATGCGCGGACGGCATCTTCTGCTGCTGCATTATAATAAAGGCATCCGACCGTAGCAAGGCTCCATTCGTCGGCGCTGAATTCCCATGCCCGGTATCCTGCAATCAACTCTTCCGCCAGCAGCTTTCCAATGATCTCATCAGAGAAAGCTGTTGACAGCTCATAGTTTTTAATCATGATATCGTGATTGGATTCATTGTAAACACAATAGGATATCCCGTCAGCCTTGAAAAAAACACTGCCTGTCTGCGGATTCCGGACTATTTCCGTTTCCGCATCGGCAAAATGGGATTCCAGCAGCTTCCAGACCTCATCAATCACCTTTCCTTCATAGATATCCGTTCGCAGCACGGCAGTGGCATAGGGCTTGTTTACAAATTCCAGTACTTCATATTTGTCCGAGTAAAACGGTTCTCCTCTGAATTCGTCTTTCAGAACGCCCAAGCCCTCATAGTGATGCAGTCCGTTCTGCTCCAGATATGCCTGAAACGCGGCGTCAAAAGGTTCGGTCGGAGCCGGAGGTTCATAGGCATTCGCCGGAACACTGCACCAGCAGACACCCATTACCGCCGCCGAAAAACATGCAAATAAACGCTTCTTCATCAGAATCCTCCCCTCTCCGCGAGCAGACCTATTCCGCTCATTCTAATATCCAGTATACCATATTATCCCGCTGCTGTCAATTGGCATTTTGAATAACAACAACAAAAAAACAGTTGATATTGCACAAATTTCATTCATTAGCTATAAGTGCAGAAAGAAGCTGTGAAAAATCCTGCATGGTAATAATGCCGTCGCCGTCAAGATCGGCATATTCCATACAGAGCAGATCCGGGTCTGTTTCCGTCAGTGTGCTGTCCTCAGAGACAATCCGCATCATCAGCACCGCATCGAGCATATCCACGTTCCGGTCTGCATTGAGATCTCCTGCCGGAAGCTGATACCAGTGCGCATAAAGCGTGTGTGTCAGCCGGTCGGAAACGGGGCTCTCCGCCAGAACCGGCTCCCCGCCCTCTGCATCGGTAAACCAGCCGTCAAAGGAGTAACCGGGCTTTTTTGCTGCCGGCAGTTCGCCGTATATGCCGTGATACGGCACCTGAACGGAATCCTGCTCCGGCTCCCCGCCCTGCGCATCCAGCAGCGCCGTCACATCGCCCTCCACGCAAAACGATATTTCACTGCTTTCCAGAGAACCGTAATCGTTATACATCGTCACTCTTGCAGTATAGGCGCCCGGATCGTCCGGAATCCAGTCACAAACAAAGCTGTCTCCGCACCATTCGGAAAGCTCACATTCCTGATGCACCGGGCTGTATTTTTGCCCTGTTTCGTCAAAGACCTGAACCGTAAAGGACTCTGCAAGCTCCCCCTTCAGAAGCAGCGGCACCGGTTCTTTCGTGCGGTATACCGTCTGTTCGCAGGAGATTTCCGAACGCTGCGGCTTGCAGTCATATACCAGGAACTCCGCTTTTTCACTGTCATATGTGCCGAATTCGTTGATTGCGGTCGCATCGCAGGTATAGAAGCCCGCTTCCGGAATATTCAGCTGCACATTCTGCCGGCAGGAACGCGCCGCCTGACTGCTGTGACAGGAGGCAATATCCGCACCTTCCGCATTCTGAATCCGCAGATCAAACTCTCCCTTGATATCGCTTTCCAGCGTAAAGCTTCCGTTCGCGGCTGCACTGTGGAGCCGGTCTGTCGTGACAGATGCACGCTCAGGCGCCTTGGTATTCGCCAGAAGCGCAAACCAGTCCGCTTTTGTTCTGCCCGCCGAGAGTGTTTCCGCAGTAACCCAGCTGTCTCCCTCCAGCTTTCGCCGCTCACTGCACGCGCTTTCAATCACATGATACAATCCCAGCTCCTCGTCATATCCCGTAATCGCCATATAGTGATTATACACATGTATCACCGCAACGCCGCCGGCTTTCAGGTGTGCGAGCAGCCTTTCATCGCGGATTGTTCCTTCAAAGGTTTCAATCAGCTGAAAACCTGCGCGTTCGCCCCAGCCCTCCTGAATGTTTTCATACAGAATTTTGGCATAGGTTCCGCCGTTTCCGGGACGGTATGAGCCGTTTTCACATGCCCATTCCGCAAATTCCACTGCATCTATCTCCGTACTGTTCAGCCCGTAAACCGCATTGCACAGCGAAAACACACCGCAGGCAGATGCATACATCGAATTCTGCGTGCCGGTAATGCTGTGCATAATGACCGTTTTCCAGTACGGGTCATACTGATTATACAGTCTGCCTTCTGCCGCAGATACCGGCTGGGAAGCATTCAGCAGAACCGACACCGCTGCCGCCGTACAGCAGAGTTTTTTGAAGATCTTTCTCATTTTATAATCCTTTCTGAAAAAAGAGAATAGACAATTTATTTTACCATATTTTTCTGCATCTGTCAATTCATAATCGGAATAATTTTTGAAAACGGCAATATATTTTATGCAGAATCACGAATTCCGTAAATCGTCTTGACAAAAATCAGAAAGTTGCTGTATAATGAAACCAATCAGATGCTTTTACATAAAAAAGCAGAGGACACGCCGCTTTTGTCATCCGCCTGACAGAGAGAATGCCGCTTGCGCTGAAAGGCATTCGGCGGAACCGGAAGCCGGTACCACCTCCTGCTGTAAATGCAGATGGGAATGAGGAAACGCTCGGGTGGAACCGTGCGCGTTTGTTCCGTATATCAGGAATCAAACCCGTACCCCGAACAGGTCATACTGTTCGGAGTGCGGTTTTTTTGCGCAGTCCGAACCAACAAGAATACGGAGGAATGCACTATGAAAATCCAGTTTGAAAACGGCAGCTTCGAGAGCGCTGCCCCGGTTACGGTCTATGACGCAGCAAAGGAAGCCGGCGTCATCAGCAGAGAGGTCATTGCCGCTCTGGTCAACGGCAGCCCCGCCGATCTGACTGCACAGCTCACAGCAGATGCAGATGTAAAACTGCTGACCTTTGCAGACGATGAGGGCAGACATATCTTCAACCACACCGCAGCGCATATTCTTGCGCAGGCGGTCAAACGCCTGTATCCCGATGTCAGGCTGACAATCGGTCCGGCAATCGACCGTGGCTTCTACTATGATTTCGATTCCGAGCAGCCCTTTACCGCCGATACACTGGTCGCTCTGGAAGCGGAGATAAAAAAAATCGTCAAGGAAAATCTCCGCATCGAACGCTTCACCCTGCCTAAGGAAGAAGCAATCGCACTGATGCAGGAAAAGAACGAGCCCTATAAGGTCGAGCTGATTGAGGAGCTTCCGGAAGGAGAAACCATCAGCTTCTACAAGCAGGGCGAATATACCGATCTCTGCACCGGTCCGCATCTGTTTGCTACCGGTCTGGTCAAGGCGTTCAAGCTGACTGCATGTACCGGCGCATACTGGAAGGGCGACCAGAACAACAAGATGCTCAAGCGCGTATACGGCATCGCCTTCCCGCAGAAGGAACAGCTCAAGGAACATCTTGATATGCTCGAAGAAGCAAAAAAGCGCGATCACAACAAGATCGGCAGAGAGCTCGGCTATTTTACGACCGTCGATTATATCGGTCAGGGGCTCCCGATTCTGCTGCCGAAGGGCGCAAGAGTCATTCAGCTCTTACAGCGCTGGGTCGAAGACTATGAACAGGCAAAAGGCTGCCAGCTCACAAAGACTCCGCTGTTTGCCAAGCGTGACCTCTATAAGATTTCCGGTCACTGGGATCACTATCTTGACGGCATGTTCGTCATGGGCGATCCGCACGATGAAGAAAAGGAATGCTTCGCGCTCCGCCCGATGACCTGCCCGTTCCAGTATCAGGTATTCCTCAACAAACAGCGTTCCTACAAAGAGCTGCCGATGCGCCTGACCGAGACCTCTACCCTCTTCCGCAACGAGGACAGCGGCGAAATGCACGGTCTGATCCGCGTCCGTCAGTTCACGATTTCCGAAGGTCACTTCATTATACGTCCGGATCAGCTCGAAAACGAATTCAAGTTCTGTCTCGAAATGGCAAAGTATATGCTGGATACCGTCGGTCTGCTGGAGGACTGCACCTTCCGGTTCTCGCAGTGGGATCCGGCAAACCCGAAAAACAAGTATGAAGGCACTGCCGAGCAGTGGGATATCGCACAGGATACAATGGGCAAAATCCTCGATCACCTCGGCGTAAAGTACGAAATCGGCATCGACGAGGCTGCATTCTACGGTCCGAAGCTCGATATTCAGTACAAAAACGTATTCGGCAAAGAGGATACTCTGGTGACCATTCAGATTG
Organism: Oscillospiraceae bacterium; assembly: GCA_017518255.1. Taxonomy (GTDB): domain Bacteria; phylum Bacillota; class Clostridia; order Oscillospirales; family Ruminococcaceae; genus Firm-04. The sequence continues at coordinate 35,374 of JAFWVK010000051.1, read as the reverse complement.
ATATGCTGCTGGCAGAACGCTTCGGCATGTACTATATCGACAAGGACGGTCAGAAGAAGCTGCCGTATATCATTCACAGAACCTCTCTCGGCTGCTATGAGCGTACACTTGCCTATATGCTCGAAAAATATGCAGGCGTTCTCCCGCTCTGGCTTGCTCCGGAACAAATCCGTCTCCTGCCGATCGGCGAAGAGCATTTCGCCTATGCAAACGAATTTGCGGAAAAGCTCACAAACTGGGGTATGCGCGTGACAGTCGATACCGAGGACAGAAACATCGGTACAAAGATCAAGAACGCACGCCTCGACCGCATTCCCTATATGCTGATTATCGGCGACAATGAGGTTGCGGCAAACGGTGCGACCGTCCGTTCCCGCAAAGAGGGAGAGCTCGGCTGTCTCCCGCTCGATACGGTATTCCAGAAACTGATCAACGAAATCGCTTCCAAAGCAAAATAATCTGTTGAATCAATAAAACAAAAGGGGCGAAGACTGCTTACGGTCTTCGCCTCTTTTTACCGATAAATCCGCTTGGCTTGTCACAGAAATTTGATCGTTTTTCAAAAAGTGCGCGGATTATTTCAATGAAACGGAACAGCCCGTTTCCATGCACGCTTTGTTTTGCAGCATTTTTTAATTCAATTTATCATTAAAAATGATTATTTTGTTATTGTATTTTTACGGGATATGTGCTACAATGGTTTCATAGGAAGAATTCTCTTCTAAAACATGAAACGGGGGAACTATATGAAAAAACAAATAAATCATTTTCTCGCAGGCATTGCCGCTCTGACAGTCTGTATCACAGCATTGCCGCTGCCGGTGCAGGCGGATTACGGGGTCGGCGGCAACGGCACGGCAATCATGGAGTATCTTGACCGCGGCATCTATGCCGTGAAGTCCGGGAACGGCATGTTTGTCAGCTGGCGCTGGAATGCAAACGATGCGAACAATGCCGAATTTCAGCTTTACCGCGACGGCAGTCTGATCTACACCAGCAGCGCCGGAACAGGCGCAACCTGTTATCAGGATAACAGCGGCAGCACGAATTCAAAATACCGCGTGGATACTGTCGTGAACGGAACAGTTGTCTCCTCAGAGGAATGCAGATTCAATTCCGGAACAAACTATTTCGATATTCCGCTGAACGTACCGCAGGGCGGTGTCATCAAAGGGGAAGCATACAGCTATTCTCCGAATGATACAGTTGTCGGTGACGTGGACGGCGACGGGCAGTATGAGCTGTTTGTGAAATGGGATCCTTCCAATTCCAAAGATAACTCACAAGTCACAAATGCCGACAAAGGCATTCAGGGCATAACCGGAAATGTATATATCGACTGCTACACGCTGACCGGTCAGAAACTGTGGCGCATTGACCTCGGCAGGAATATCCGTGCCGGTCAGCATTACACACAAATGTGCGTGGCAGACTTTGACTGCGACGGCAAGGCGGAGCTGATTACAAAAACCTGCGACGGTACCGTAGACGGTTCCGGCAAAGTGATCGGAGACGGAAGCAAGGTCTATGTCAGTGATGCCGGAACAATTCTTACCGGACCTGAATATCTGACACTCTTTGAGGGTGCAACCGGAAAGGAACTGAACACGATTGAATTTCCGGTTCTGCGCGGAGATGCAACCAGCAAAACTGCGGAAAGCACATGGCGTGACAGTTACGGCAACCGCTGCGAACGCTACAACGGCGGTATTGCTTATCTGGACGGCGTGCATCCGTCTGCTGTTTACGGCAGAGGCTACTACACCCGCATGACCGTTTCTGCAATTGATGTTGTGGATAAAAAGCTCGTCAAGCGCTGGATTTTTGATACCGGATTCAATCCCAATGCACCCGGTTACGGCGACGGAAACCACAATATGATGGCAGCAGACGTTGACAATGACGGCAAACAGGAAATCTGCATGGGTTCAACCATGATCGACGATAACGGTACACTGCTTTGGTGTACGCGCAAAGGTCACGGCGATGCGATGCATCTGGGCGACCTTGTGCCGGAGCGTCCGGGTCTGGAACTGTTCATGTGCCATGAAGAATCTCCTTACGGCGTTTCGCTGATTGATGCAAAGGACGGCAGCATCATCTTCCATATTGACGGCGACAAGGACACCGGAAGATGCTGCGGAGACAACGTGTATGCAGGCAATGCGGGCGCAGAACTCTGCGGCTCCCGCCCTGCAAATACCGTTCTGAAAACGAACGGTCAGACGCTGACGAACAACGGAATGCCGACCAACTTCCTGATCTACTGGGACGGCGATCTGGAACGTGAATTTCTTGATGATATCAATATCTCGAAAATGAACGCGCCGAATAAGATTGACACAATTTTCAGCGGCACAGGCTGCTATTCCAACAACGGCACAAAGGCAGTTCCCTGCCTGACCGCCGACCTTTTCGGTGACTGGCGCGAAGAACTTGTTCTCCGCACGACCGATAACAGCAAGCTTCGCATCTGGTGTACAACAGCGGAAACAACGGTACGCCTGACAACACTGATGCACGATATGCAGTACAGAGCACAGAACTGCTGCCAGCAGTCGGCATACAATCAGCCTCCGCATGTCAGCTATTATCTCGGCTCGGATGCGCCGCTGCCGGAGCGCCCGAATGTAATCATTAACGGCGAAGCCACAAATCCGCCGGAGCCGATCAAATATGAGGACGGTCAGTATATCACGAATCTGACGGTCAATGATACGGCAAACGCTGCAAACTGGTCGGTCGTGACGGAACCGAAGCAGACGGGCAGCGCGGTTTTCGGCGACAGAGCATTCACATTCACGGCAATGTCCGAAACGCTCAGCGGCGCAGAATGGATTCAGACCGCCTGCGAATCCAAGAAATATGCAGGCGAGGAAGCGTTCTTCACAGCAGGCGCGGATATCATCGCATATGTCGCACTCGATACCAGAATCACGGATGTTCCGGCATGGCTCGGCGACTGGACAAAGACCGACGATGCCCTCACCGACGACGGAAATCCGGTTGTCACGTATCAGCTTTACAAAAAAGATTTTGCCGCAGGTGAGAAGGTCACGCTCGGCGTGCTGAATCAGACAAGCTGCGTGAATTATACAGTCGCTGTGACTGCACAGAAGGCAGCACCGGTCATCGGCGATATCAATGCGGACGGTGTCTGCGACAAAACCGATCTTGTCATGATGCGCGACTATCTGCTGACAATTTCCACGCTGACGCCGGAGCAGGGCGCAATCGCCGATCTGAACAAGGACGGGAAACTCACTGCTGTTGACCTCTCACTGCTGAAACAGATTCTGCTGTAAATCAATGATTTGAGACAAAAAGCGGTCTGTGTACGATACCGGTACACAGACCGCTGCTTTTCAAGTGATACAAGAGAAAAATATTCCGGCAGTCAGATCAGAAACCAAACGGGCAGCACTCGCTGAAAAGCGGATGAACTGCCCGTTTTCTTTATTCAGCTTTGACCGGTCATCTGGAATATGATATCCTCCCATGTCGGTTCTTTCTGCGCAAGATTCTCCGTAAAATACGCCAATATCATCGTTGCATCGTCCAGATCGACAATGCCGTTCTCATCAACGTCCGCGGCAAGCAGCTGGTGCGCACGCAGCGCTCCCTTTTTCATGGCAAGGCTGTCCGTATAATACTGCAAAGTCAGCTGTGCATCCGTGATGTCTATGACTGTACTGCTGTCCACATCTCCGCGCAGATACGGCAAAAGGGTAACATGACAGGTATATGTGACACCGTCTGCAACGCAATAGATCACTGCCTCACCTTTTTTCAGAACCGTCACATTGCCTTCCCCGTCCACGCTTGCAATTTCGGGATCACTGCTCTGCCAGTGAACAGCCGGCATCTCATCATCCTTCGGCAGCAGCGCAAGCGCGACGCCCTCGCCGGCATTCTTGAAGGCGACATCCGTAAAATTCAATGCATACGTAAATTTCACGGTCACTTCGCAAGTGTATTCAATCTGTTCGCAAACCGCACGGATTACAGTTTTTCCGTTTTTCAGCGGGATAACCGTTCCGTCAGAAAACACGCTCGCAATCTCCGGATGATCGCTTGACCATTGAATTTCATCGGGAGGTGCGGGCAGAACGGAGAGCCGGTGCTGCTTTCCGCGTTCAGTCAGACGGCATGTACTTTCGCTGATCTCGCGCGGAATGACCACACTGACCGGGAACACATATTCAAACGAATCACTGAACACTCGGACAGTCACCGTGCCGTTCCGGTGTGCGGCGGCAAGTCCGTTTTCATCAATGCTGAGAACAGCCGTGTCCGAGGATTCCCACTGTACCGGAACATCCGGTGCCGGCTCCAGTGCAAGCTGAAATGTATCGCCGTTGTCTTTTGCTTCAATTGTCTCGCAGTTCAGCGAACGGTTAAACCGGATCACGACGCTGCAAACATAGCTGCGCTTTTCACATGTTACGGTAATATCGGCGTAACCTTCCTTCAGGAAGGTAATGAGCCCGTCCTCCGTTACGGAAACCGCCTCCGGATTGCTGCTCTCCCATCTGCATGAGCCTTCCGGCGGAGCGGGAGAAAGCGAAAGCTGAACGGATTCTCCCGCTTCATTTTTCGCTATGGCAGTTTCGGAGAGTGTCCGCACAGCCGATTCCTCCGGAACGAACTGCACCTGACTCTCAATATCCGTGAATGTTCTGCCGTCAGAAAGAGCAAGGCTGCTGAGCAGAAGCTTCACGGGATACTCTTTGCCCCATTCCGCCTCCTCGGCAATATGCAGCGGAATCCGGCAAACCTCTGTCTCCTCCGAAGATGCATCCATTCCGGCACAGACAAGAGAAAGCGTATGGCTTTCGGCATTGTAATACGTAAAGGTATTTTCTTCATCAAACGCATCCGAGAACATCAGCATACAGGTTCCGCTCTCGTCAGCATCGGCAGACAGCACCTCCGGCAGAACAACGGAAATGCCGATTGCCTGCACGCCGGTATGCTCAAGCAGCTTCACATACATCACAGTATCGCCGGTCGGAATACCCGGCTCAAATTCTGCCGTCAGCTCAGGAACCGGCAGCACAACCGGTGCAGTTGTCGTAGTAGTCTCCGTTGTAGTAGTCTCCGTGGCAGTAGTCTCCGTCGTAGTAGTTTCCGCCGTGAGAATCGTATCCGGAGCGGTTGCTGCTGCGGTCGTTTCTGTGGCTGCGGCAGAGGTTGATGTTTCTGCCGGTGCGGTTGTCTCTGCTGCGGAATCTGTTGTTTCGGAAGCGGCTATGCCGGCGGCATCCTGCAAAACGACTGTCTGTCCGCCCGAACGGGAAGCATCAGCCGCTCCGGCAGGGAACGCGCCGAACATAACGGAATGCAGGAAGGAAACAGATAAAACCGCAGCCAAAAATGACTTACATCTTTTCTGCATGAATTCTAGTCCTTTCATTTTGAACATTTCAGAAGTCTGCCGGAAATCATCCGGATGAAATCCGCCGCAGGATCGAAAGCTGTCAGCGCATACAGCATCCTGCATCCGACTGCATCCTCGATCTCACCGATGACATAGCTGCCGTCTTTGCGCCGGAGGAAGTCCACGCCTGCAAAATCCAGCGGCAGAGCAGCCTGCACACGGGAAACCAGTGCCTGCATCTCACTGTCCGGCTGCATCAGAGCGGCTGAACCGCCGAGCGAATAATTACTCCGGAAATCGGAATCGGAAGTCCGGAGAACCGCTGCATAGATTTCCCCGCCCATGACATATACTCTCGTATCCCAGCCGGTCTGCACCGGTTCCTGAAGAAGAAGCGGCCTCGGCATTTCGCGTTCCGCCTGCTTCAAAGCATAGAGATCGGAGAGCATCCGCACGCCTTCCCCGCCGTGTCCGCAGGGCGGTTTCGCAACCAGAGGCGGCATTGCGCTTCGCGGAAACTGTGCATCCTCAACCAGAACCGTATCCGCAGTGGGAAGACCGTGCGCACGCAGAAACAAATGCGTTTTGTATTTGTCGTTTGTAATATCGGTTACCTGCGCACTGTTATATACGGGGATTCTGAGTTCTTCCTCACAGAAGCGTGATATTCCGGCATTGCGGCTGCGGTTGATCAGGAAATCTGCGGAAATCTCCGAAATGCAGAGCTCTTCACGAATACAGAGCCGAAGAGATAGCCCCTCCGGCTCTGCTGCTTCACATAATCGCTGGATAAACCATCTGTTCCGTTCGGCATCTGCACGGTCATAGAGCAAAATACCGTTTTTCCGGATCATTCTGCCGACTGGTTCAGGGAAGAGCGGATATGCCACATAATGCTGGTAGCCGGGTTAATGCCGCAGGCATCTATTGTACTCTGAAGCTGCGGATTGGAATTGACCTCGCAGACATAGCGCTCATCTTCCGATTTTCCCATCAGGATATCCACACCGGCAAAGTCCAGACCGAGTGCTTTTGCGGATTCAAGCGCAAGCTTCTCCTCCAGCGGGGAGATGGCTCTTGCAGTTGCAGTGCCGCCGAGTTCCATATTGGAACGGAACTGATCTCTGGACTGAGACTGGCGCTCCATTGCACAGATTACCTTGCCGCCGACAACCGTCACGCGGAGATCTTTTCCGGCGCTCTCTGAAATAAAGCGCTGGAACACGCAGTCATGCTCACCGATATGGAGCAGAATCCGCTCTGCCTCCCGGACATTGTTTGCAAGATAAACCTGCTGACCGAAGCTGCCCTTATTCTCTTTGATTACCAGCGGCCAGCCGAGAATTTTTGCAGCCTGCTCTGCCGAAGCGGGATTCCGCTTGCAGCCGGGGAAACAGGTCGGTGCCGGAATGGTATCGGGAATCGGGATGCCTGCCGCAGCAAGCTTCAGTGCAGTTTCCGCCTTATCGTCGGCAAGCTGAATTGCTCTTGCGGAATTGAACAGACGCAGACCGGAAAGTTCCATTGATTTTGCCAGCAGAACGTCCTTATCCCAGAAAAGTACAAATGAAGGTCTGGGCTCACGCGCAGCCGAACCGATCACGGTCGGGCGCTGATCGGATGTCCACTTGGAAAAATGCAGCCCTGCGCGGTCTGCTGCTTCCTGAAGCAGTCTGTAAAGAGAATTGAACTTCGCGGGATTGTAGTAGCTGTTTACAATCAGCCAGCCATTATAGGTATCCATTGTCTGAAGCCTCCAAAATATAAAGTCGAACGGCAATCTGCCATTACTTCTATTTTACAACAGAACAGCAAAAAAGTCAACCTTTCGTGCATGAAAATATTCACTTTCAGGTCTGCATCCGCAGGCTTCCTCCGCGTATTCTGCTTGAAAATGCCCCGGCTGAAGTCCTCAGCCGGGGCATTCTGTGTTTTGTAACGGAAGAACCGCGTACCGAACAGCCTTCAACGGACATGCCCGGAAACGGAAACTGCCTGATTACGGTTCGATCTGATACAGATCCGCAGCGTTTTCCTTTGTCGTAAATTCAGAAACTGCCGCAACGCGCACTCGCATGGTTCGCTGACCGAACGCAATTTCGATCAGATCGCCGATTTTCACGTCATACGATGCACGGGCAGGTTTTCCGTTGACGGACACACGTCCGGCATCGCACGCCTCGTTTGCGACGGTGCGGCGCTTCATCAGCCGGGAAACCTTCAGATATTTGTCAAGTCTCACTTCTGATTCACAGCTTCCTTTAAGTGCTTGGAAGCGCGGAACGCAGGAGCCTTTTTCGCCGGTGTCGTCATCGGCTTGCCGGTGCGGGGATTCTTTGTTTCCTTTGCCTTACGGTCATGAATCTCAAAGGTACCCAGACCGGTCAGATGAACCTTCTCCCCCGCCATCAGGGATTCAATAATCACAGAAGTTACGAGCGTGAGCGCGTCATCTGCTTCTTTTCTGGTACAGTTACCCTTCTGTGCCAAAGCGCCGATCAATTCGATCTTAGTCATTGTTAGATCCTCCACATTGCATCTCTGAATTAAAAATTCCTGTATATCCGCAGTCTTCCTGCAGAATACATTCGGGATGAACTTGTGTCATATCTGATCTTTCAAGTCCGAATCACGCTTTGTTATTTCTTTTGCTTTTGTCCAATATGTATCGAGCGTCTCGATCGGCAGGTCTTTCATTTGTTTGCCGTCCGCGAGCACAAGCTGTTCTGTCCGGGCAAAGCGCTGCAAAAACTTCTTTGAAGCGCCGTTGAGAGCTGTTTCTGCATCTATGTTCAGATGCCGTGCCGTATTGACACAGGAAAACAGCAGATCGCCCAGTTCTTCCTCAATGTCGTCCTGACTGCCTTTCTGCATTGCCTCTTCGAGTTCATCCGTTTCCTTCCGGATATAGCCGAAAGCATCCTCGGCGCTTGTCCAGTCCATACCGGCTCTGCCTGCCCGTTTTCCGAGCTTCTGCGCATACATCAGCGCAGGCAGTGCTTTACAGACGCCTTCCAGCGTTTCCGTTGCGGTAGACTGGTGCTTTGTCTCCTGTTTGATGCTGTCCCAGTTTTTCAGGACCTCATCACTGTCTGCAACGCTGACACTGCCGAACACATGCGGATGCCGGATGACAAGCTTTCTGCAAAGCTCATCGCAGATATCATCAAATGTGAAATGCTGCTGCTCCGCTTCAATCTGGCAGTGAAAGACAACCTGAAGCAGGACATCCCCCAGTTCCTCACGCATCATCGGAACCGAGTTCAAATCAATTGCTTCCACAACCTCATAGGTTTCCTCAAGCAAATCCTGCCGGATACTGCCGTGTGTCTGTTCCCTGTCCCAGGGGCAGCCGTTTTCGCTGCGCAGAGCCTGCATAATTTCAAGCAGCTCTGTGATTCCGTAGCGCGGGCAGTTCCGCAATTTTGCAAGAGTTTTTTCGCTCGTTTTCATATTGTTATAATTCTACCTCATTTTCTGAAAAAAAGCAAGTGTTATTTTTCACAAATCTGAAGTTCCAATATTCGCACAAAAAGCGAGGCGGCTTTCCGTCGGTTTTATGTGAATATAGAACAACAAATTGCATAAAAATCATGCTTTCCGGTCGATAAATCCGACGCGGCGGTACACTTTCTGCAAGGTTTTGCGGGTAATCCGGTAAGCCTGCTCGCTGCCCTCCAGCATACACTGCGTCAGATAGGCTTTATCCGCAATCAGCTTTTCATACTCCGTCTGCACAGGCTTGAGATGATCTGCAACGGCTTCTCCGACTGCAATCTTGAAATCGCCGTAGCCTTTTCCTGCAAATTCCGCTGCAATTTCATCCATATCTTTCCCGGTGACGGCGCTGTAAATTGTCATCAGATTATTGATGCCGTCCTTGCCCTCGCGGAAGCACACCTCTGTTTCGGAATCTGTCACTGCGCGTTTGAATTTCCGGAGAATGGTATCCTTGTCATCGAGAATATAAACGCAGCCGTTCGCATTCTCATCAGATTTGGACATTTTTCTGGTCGGGTCCTGAAGCGACATCAGTCTTGCACCCTGTTTCGGGAAGTAGCCGTCCGGAACGGTAAAGGTCTCGCCGAAGCGCTGATTGAAGCGCTGTGCAATATTTCTCGCAAGCTCCAGATGCTGCTTCTGATCTGCACCGATCGGAACCAGATCTGCGTTATAAGCGAGAATATCGGCAGCCATCAAAACCGGATAAGTAAAGAGACCCGCATTGATATTATCGGCATGCTTCGCGCTCTTGTCCTTAAACTGCGTCATGCGGCTCAGCTCGCCGAACATTGTTGAGCAGGACAGCACCCAGCTCAGCTCGGCATGGTGCGGATTCTGACTCTGAACAAAGGTAATGCTTTTTTTCGGATCCATTCCGCAGGCGAGCATCAGCGCGAATGCGCGCATCGTATTTTTCCGCAGCTCTGCCGGCTCCTGTGCGACCGTAATTGCATGGAGATCGGCAATTGCGTAGATGCAGTCAAATTCCTCCTGTAATTTGTCCCAGTTCCGGACAGCACCGATATAATTTCCGAGCGTGAAGACGCCGGTCGGCTGAATCGCGCTGAAAATCCGTTTTTTCTGTGCAGCAGCTTGTTCCATTTTGATTACACCTCCGGACATTATTTTTTCAGTGCAGCATCCGGGTCAATTCCGGAGGCCTGATCCTTGAGCTGAGCACTGCGCAGCTCACTCATCAGACGGTGATACAGATTCTTGAACAGGCGTTCTTTCTCCGTACCGGAATCGTTTGTCGAAGTCAGCTCCAGGCGGTAGATACCGCCGGTTGTCAGGATATATGCAAAATGCGTCATTCCCGACGGCAGCTCGAAATTTTCAACCGGCTTCATTCCGTCGATATAATTGCCCGCATTTGCGACAAACACGCGCGCTGCCTGCACAACGCCCGGATAACGCTGTGCTGCGCCGGAATAATCCTTGCCGTTGTTGAAATAAAGATTTGCTGCACCGTTGATGTAGCACACAAGTGTCGTCAGAACAGTCGGAGACATCGGCATATCCACCACAACACCGTAGACCGTGCTTTTGGTCATATACTGTGTGAAATTGGAGGGTGAGAGATGCAATGCCTGAAATCTGGTTGTCAGATATGTTTTACTGACAGGAATTCTTCTGATAAAGTTCTGGTCTGCCATAATTATGAAATCCTTTCTCATTGTATCTTCGCCCGAACAGTATCCCGTTCAGACAAATCGCCTTTATATTATAACACATTATGACGGAAAACGCAATGGGTGTGGACAAAAAGATTTTCGCGCAGAGCACAGGGGGAAAGGGTTAGGTTAGGAGAGATCAGGTCATCAAAAGGAAAAGCGGCAAAGCCGCTCCCTCTCATGCGCACACCGGAAAACAGCACATACTTCTCTTTCCTGCAGCATATTCTGAACTGAACAGCAAAAAGACATTGTTCAGGCGGATTCGGAAAGGAGGCGTCAGCAGATGAAACGGCAAACAGTCCTGTGCGGAGCGGTCTGGCTGATGCTTTCCGCAATTGCCGCGAAGCTGCTCGGTGCGGTATTCCGCATTCCTCTGACCGCAATGCTCGGCGGAACGGGAATGGGCTATTACTCCTGCGCATACGGCATCTTTCTGCCGGTCTTTGCGCTTTCAGTCACCGGAATCAATGCCGCGGTTGCGGCTCTGACCGCCTCCGCGCTCGCGAAAGAGGATGCTGAACAGGCATTCGGCATTGAACGAACGGCAAAACGCATGTTCCGGATTGCCGGACTCTGCGGGAGCATTCTGCTGTTTTTCCTGGCAAAGCCGCTGTGCCGTTATCTTCTGCACAATCCGCAGGCGGAACCGGCAGTCCGGATGTTCGCACCGGCGGTCTGGTTCTGCTGCGAGAGCGCTGTGCTGCGGGGACTGTACGAGGGCAGACAGAATATGATCCCGACTGCCGTCTCACAGACAGCCGAAGGTATCGCACGGCTTTTCTGCGGGCTGCTGCTGAGTTCTCTGGTGCTGCATCATCCGGTGCAGGCACTTCGCTTCTTTCCGTCCGGAACGGCTGTCGAAGCTGCCGCTGCCGCCGCTGCTGTGCTCGGTGTCACGATTTCCGCAGGAGCCGGAACCGGCATACTGCTGCTGTTCCGCATCCCGGAACGCCGGCGTTTCAGACGGATTCCGCTCTCATCCGAACGGCGCAGAGAATACCGGCACATGCTTTCCGCTTTGCTGATACCCGTTTCCGCTGCATCTCTGGTCACAAACCTGACCACTCTGATCGACCTCGGAACCTGTCTGCGCGGGCTCTCCGGCGCAGTACTCGGCAATCCGGCAGCATTCGGCCTTTCACCGGATTCCGCAGCCGCCGAAGCAGATGCGCTTGCAAATTTTTATTACGGCGCCTATACCGGTCTGGCTGTTACGGTTTTCAATCTGGTTCCGGCTGTTACCAATATGCTCGGAAAAGCGGTGCTTCCTGCATTTGCAGAGCAGGCTGCGCAGAATCACACGGCTCAGATGCAGAAGCACGCCGAAGATGTACTGCGCCGGACAGCATTTCTTGCGGTTCCGGCAGGGCTTGGGGTCATGATTCTGGCAAATCCGATTCTGCAATTTCTCTTTGCCTCGCGGGAACTTGAGACGGAAATCGCCTCCCCTGCCCTCTCTCTGCTCGGCATTGCGCTGATTTTCACCGCTCTGAGCTGTCCGCTGTTCAGCATGATGCAGGCATCCGGTCATGCCGGAGATGCCGTCACTGCCATGCTCTACGGCGCCGGTGTAAAGCTTGCAGGCAATCTGCTGCTGATTCCGAAGATGCAGCTTCGCGGGGCAGCGCTTTCAACGCTGCTCTGTTATCTGACCATCTTTCTTGGGAGCCGGTATCTGTTCTGCCGCAGAACCGGTTTACAGCTCCGCCTCGGTGCAGCCTGCGGGCGCGCACTGTTTGCAGGCTTATGCTGTTCTGCGGCAGCCGGAACGCTTTACCGGAAGCTTGCAGTTCTTCCGCAGCGGCCTGCACTGCTGCTGAGCATTGCCGGCGGCGGAGTTGTCTATCTGCTGCTGATGCTGCTGCCTGTATCTAAAGCTGTATCTCCGGCGGATTGATCCTGAGGGCATTGTACCCGGCCCCGGCTATACGATAAAATGAATGTACTTATTCTGACAAACGAACGGCTCCCCGTCATCGGGGAGCCGTTTTGTTCTCAGTATTTTTCCGGATGCAGGATTTTGTCCCACGTCGGGTTCTTTTGTGCGAGCATTTCCGTGTAATACTGAAGAATTGCCTGTGCATCATCAATGGTTACGGCACCGTCTCCGTTGACATCGGCAATCTTCTGCTCAGTCGGGGTCAGAACAGAATCCTTATGTGCGAGCAGAACAGTGTACTCCATCAGCGCAAGCTGTGCGTCTTCAATGGCAACCTCACCGTTGCAGTCCACATCTCCGAACAGTCCGACCATAATCTCGCAGGTGTAATCCTTGCCCTTGTTGCTTGCAGTCACGGTCGTGCTGCCGATCTTCTTGGCAACAACAAAGCCGTTCTGATCGACAGATGCAACTTCCGGATCCGAGCTGCTCCATGTCACGTCGCCGTAAGCATTGAACAGTGTCAGATTCACGGTTTCGCCTTCCTTGGGAAGGATATAGCTGGTGTAATTCAGTGCAGGCTCTTTTCCGGAGACAACCGTAACAGAGCCGTCATAGTATTTCGGATCTAAGAAGTGCACATCATGGCAGCCGACTTCCTGCTTTACCGGAACGCCGAGGCTGTCTGTTGCATCGCCTTTGAAGAATTCGACCGGATAGGTCGTTCCGTCTTCTGCATCCTCCGGAATGGTCACATGCAGACGAACGACAATTGAACCGTCCGGAGCAATTGTATCCTCAGAACCGGCAAAGGTCATTCTTTTCGGATTGGATTCCGGATTGAACTGCATTTCCGAAAGATAAGCATAATTATTCTTCGGAACGCTCATATCGGTAATCTTTGCATCGCCGGGTGTATCAAAGTACAGGCGCATTGCAGCCGTACCGGGGTCGCCGTAAACATAAACCGGAACCTTGACGGTTTCGCCGGGCTTGCCGCAGACATTACCGATCATCAGATAATGACCGCCGTCCTCAATCTTGTAATCATCGGTCCACGGCTCCTCGGTCGGTGTAGTCTGTGTGGTGGTCGTCTCAGTGGTTGTTTCGGTGGTGGTTGTCGCAGTGGTCGTGGTAGTTGTTTCGGTAGTAGTTGTACTGGTGCAAGTGGTTGTCTCAGGAGGTGTCGTTCCGCCGTTAGACATAATATCCATCTTCATCTTCGGCAGCTCAACCTGATCTCCGCTGATTCTTTTCCCGTCTGTATTCATCAGACTGTTGGAAAGAGCGTCCAAAGAGAAATCATAGGTGCCGGGCTTTGCATCTTCATCAATTATCAGGGTAATCGTCACCTCGGCAGATGCCGTGCCTTCTGCTCCGAAATCCTGCTCCTCCCAGCTGCAGCTCATACGCTTTGCCACGCCGCTTTCACCGGCATAAATCTTGCCGATGCGTGCATTGTTCTCGCCGGATACAGTCACAGTAAACGTATAGGTCTCGCCCTGCGGCAGAGTCGGAATCGCCGGGCATTCAATTTTGTACTTTGGAATCTGCACCGGAGCAGTTGTCGTGGTAGTTGTCTCGGTTGTGGAAGTAGTTGTTGCAGTGGTAGTCGTTGTGGAATCGGTAGTAGTCGTGGTCTCGGTAGTAGTCGTGGTCTCGGTAGTAGTCGTGGTCTCGGTAGTAGTTGTGGACTCGGTAGTGGTTGTAGTAGTCTCTGTTGTAGTAGTTTCGGTGGTAGTTGTCGTTACCGCCGGTTCTTCAACCACAATCGTCAGCGGCTTGCTCACAAACGGAATATCGGCTGTTTCCGTTGCAGATTCGCAGCTTGACTGCATCATTTTCTGTTTTTCCCTGCCGATACTCAGATAATTGACAAACGGCTCTGTGCGGATATCGAACACATAGGTTCCCGCCGGCGTATCCTTCGGGACAACCAGCTCTGCATTTGCAAATGCATACTGATATGCCCAGCTGACAGAGGAATCCCATGATCTTGAATCCGCCTGTGCAGCCGCATCCGGATTCAGCGTTGTATTCATGGAATAGCACCAGACCAGGTTCATCTGCTGCGCATTAAAATCATGATTAAACGCATAAGATGAATTGCCGCTGTGCTCACTGTCAAAGCAATACTGATCCGCAATCTGCGCGGAACTCAGATAAAAGCCGTAATTTTTGAAGCTGCCGTCCTCGGCGACCTCTCCGTCATTGACCTGAAATTTCAGGTTAATGGCGTTGACGCCGGGGTTTTCAGGGATATAGATATCAACCGGAACCGTCACATCGCCGGCAGCAATCTGTTCCGCAGAAATATTGATGCTGTTTTTTCCGTCGCTCTGAATATCAAAGGTCATTGTTTCACCGGCAGCAAATGACGGAATCGCTGCGGAGCCAAGCAAAGCCGTTGCAGTCATAGACCCCGCCAGTATGGCAGACATCAGCTTTTTGAATCCCATTTATATCATCCTTTCTCGTATCAAAGAATTATTGAAACTGCTCTCAGGGAGCAGAACCAACCGTAGTTTCGTGTCCCAGACCGTAGGTCAGCGTCAGGAGGCTGTCCGCGAGATGAACATTCTCCACAAGGATTTCCGGATTCTCAATCCGAAGGTCGCCGTGACTGAAATTCCAGAACGCACGGACACCGAGCGTCACGAGTTTTTGTGCAAGCGCGGGCGCTGCCGATTCCGGAACACAGATTACCGCAAGCTCCGGATGCTCCTGATGGCAGAATCCGGCAAGCGTATCCGTATGATGCACCGGCATTCCGTTCAGATCCCTGCCCGCAACAAAGGGATTGGAATCAAACAATCCGATCAGCTCGCAGCCGCACTGCGGGAAGCTGACATGGGAGGCAATGGCACGCCCCATCGTCCCCAGACCGATCAGAATGGTGCGCCGGTGCTCGGATACGCCGAGAATCTGACCGATCTCATCATACAGTGCGCGGACGTTGTAGCCGTAGCCCTGCTGCCCGAAGCCGCCGAAGCAGTTCAGATCCTGCCGGATCTGCGAAGCAGTCAGTCCCATCTGCACAGAAAGCTCTTTTGAGGATATCCGAACAGTCCCCTTTGCCGTCAGCTCACCGAGAAAGCGGTGGTAGCGCGGCAGTCGCCGAATGACTGAAGGGGAAATCTCCTGTTTCGGCATGAAGCATACGCCTCCTTATTGCAGCTTTGCAGAAAGGCGCGCTCCGATTTCCTCAAGGAAGGTTCTGGAATTGACCTTCTGCTTGTTTTCAAGCGAGGAAAGCAGATACAGGTCTCCTGTCATAATGCCGTCTTCGATGGTCTGAATCGTTGCAGCTTCGAGTTTATCCGCAAAATCGCAGAGCGCCGGAATCTGATCCAGCTCGCCGCGCTTGCGGAGCGCACCGCTCCATGCAAAGATCGTTGCAACGGAGTTTGTCGAGGTTTCCTCGCCTTTGAGGTGCTTGTAGTAATGACGCTGCACCGTGCCGTGTGCCGCCTCATATTCATAGACACCGCTCGGTGAAACCAGAACAGAAGTCATCATCGCAAGCGAACCGTAAGCAGTGGAAACCATATCGGACATCACATCACCGTCATAGTTCTTGCACGCCCAGATATAGCCGCCGCTGGAGCGGATGACGCGGGCAACCGCATCGTCAATCAGCGTATAGAAATACTCAATGCCGGCTTCCTCAAATTTTGCCTTGTACTCATTTTCGTATATCTCGCTGAAAATATCCTTAAATCTGTGGTCATACTGCTTGGAAATGGTATCCTTGGTTGCAAACCAGAGGTCCTGTTTCAGATCGAGCGCATAGTTAAAGCAGGATCTTGCAAAGCCTGCGATAGAATTGTCGCGATTATGGAGTCCCTGAATGATTCCGTCATCGGTAAACTCATGAATGAGCTGACGGGTTTCGTTGCCGTTTTTGTCCGTCCAGACAAGCTCTGCCTTGCCGCCGCCCTTCACCTGCATTTCGGTGTTTTTATACACATCTCCGTATGCATGACGCGCAATTGTAATCGGCTTGGTCCATGTCGGGATATACGGGGTAATGCCCTTCACGAGAATCGGGGTACGGAAAACCGTTCCGTCGAGAATGGCACGGATTGTGCCGTTCGGAGACTTCCACATTTCAGAGAGATTATATTCCTCGACACGCGCTGCGTTCGGCGTAATCGTCGCGCACTTGACAGCAACACCGTATTTCAGCGTTGCGTTTGCACTGTCAACCGTAATCTGATCCTTTGTCTCCTCGCGCTTTTTCAGTCCGAGGTCATAGTATTCTGTTTTGAGATCGACATAGGGCGAAATGAGAATCTCCTTAATCCACTGCCAGAGGATTCGCGTCATCTCGTCGCCGTCCATTTCGACGAGCGGGGTTGTCATTTTGATTTTATCCATCGGTACAATTCCTCCTGATTTAATTCGTTGCTGAAAATATCAGCCCTTCAGCGCCTCGCGGGTGTAATCCAGCAGGCCGCCGGCAAGCATGATGTCCTTGGTTCTGCCGGTCAGCTCGCAGAGCACCGGAATCTGTGCGCCGTTTGTCTTATCGAGAACCGACAGTTCGGTCTGACCGTTCTCAACCGCCTTGCGGACGCCTTCAAGCACAAGCTCATCGCCCTGTGCAATTTTATCGTAATCCGACTCATTGACAAAGGTCAGCGGAAGAATACCGGCGTTGATGAGATTTGCACGGTGAATTCTTGCAAAGGACTTCACGAGAACAGCCTTGACGCCGAGATAGAGCGGAGCAAGCGCAGCATGTTCACGGGAGGAACCCTGACCGTAATTCGCGCCGCCGACGATGATGCTCTGACCCAGAGCTTTTGCGCGTGCCGGGAAGCTCTCGTCGCAAACGGCGAAGCAGTGCTCGGAGATCTTCGGAATATTCGAGCGCAGCGGCAGAATCTTTGCACCTGCGGGCATAATGTGATCCGTGGTAATATTATCGCCGACCTTGAGAGAAACCGGCGCATCAATGGTTTCGAGCAGCGGATGGGTTTCCGGATACGGCTTGATGTTCGGGCCGAGCTTAATCTCAACGCTGTCCATATCCGCTTCATCGGCAGGCAGGGTAACCATATTGTCATTGACCGTAAAGACATTCGGAAGCCAGAATGCGGGCATTTCGCCGATTGAGCGCGGATCGGTCAGATAGCCGGTCAGAGCGGATGCAGCCGCAGTTTCCGGAGAAACCAGATAGATCTGTCCGTCCTTTGTTCCGGAGCGGCCTTCAAAATTGCGGTTAAATGTACGCAGGGAGATACCGCCGGAATTCGGAGACTGACCCATACCGATGCACGGACCGCAGGCAGATTCGAGAATTCTCGCACCTGCATCAATCATATCGCCCAGTGCGCCGTTTGCCGCGATCATGTTCAGAACCTGCTTGGAACCGGGTGCAATGGCAAGAGACACATCCGGATGAACCGTCTTGCCCTTCAGAATATGTGCGACCTTCATCATGTCAAGCAGAGAAGAATTCGTGCAGGAGCCGATGCAGACCTGATCAATTTTCAGCTTTCCGATTTCGGAAACAGACTTAACGTTGTCGGGAGAATGCGGACATGCTGCAAGCGGTTCCAGCTTCGAGAGATCAATCTCGACAACCTCATCGTAAACGGCATCCGGATCGGCAGAAAGCAGAGTCCAGTCCTGTTCACGCTGCTGCGCTCTGAGGAAAGCCTTTGTCATCTCATCCGACGGAAAAACGGAAGAAGTTGCGCCGAGCTCCGCGCCCATATTGGTAATAGTTGCGCGCTCCGGAACAGTCAGGGACTTGACGCCCTCGCCGGTATACTCAATGACCTTTCCGACACCGCCCTTTACGGACAGACGGCGCAGGACTTCGAGAATGACATCCTTTGCTGCGACCCACGGGCTGAGCTTGCCGGAGAGCTTCACATTCACAATTTTCGGGCAGGTGATATAATAGGCACCGCCGCCCATCGCAACTGCAACATCCAGTCCGCCGGCACCGATTGCGAGCATACCGAGACCGCCGCCGGTCGGAGTATGGGAATCCGAACCGATCAGGGTTTTTCCCGGAATGCCGAAGCGCTCCAGATGCACCTGATGACAGATGCCGTTGCCCGGACGGGAGAAAAACAGACCGTGTTTTTTTGCGCAGCTGCCGATGAAGCGGTGGTCATCCGCATTTTCAAAACCGTTCTGGAGAGTATTGTGATCTATATAAGCGACTGAACGCTCTGTGCGGACACGCGGCACGCCCATCGCCTCAAATTCGAGGTAAGCCATTGTGCCGGTAGCATCCTGCGTCAGGGTCTGGTCAATCCGGATTCCGATTTCAGTTCCGCGTTTGAGCTCACCGGATACCAGATGTGCCGATAAAATTTTCTCTGTCAGAGTAAGTCCCATTGTGAAATTCCTGCCTTTCGCAAATATTTATACAATTCTATTTTACACCAAACAGGGATTTCTGTCAAGTGATTTTTCGAGTTTTAGCAGGATTTGCACAAAAGCAGGACTTCTTTGCCGCGCGGGGCAGTCAGCCGGGAAATTTGTGACAGAAAAAAGCTGCGCAGCATAACGTTGCGCAGCTTTTTATCAATTCAGATGTACTGTGTTATGGCAGTTGCTCAGAATCAGTCTTCCTTCTTCTTTGTAGCAACAGCAACAGCAGCAGCAGCAGCCAGCATCAGACCTGCAACAGCAGCGCCTACGCCTGCATCGCCGGTCTTAATCGGCGGAGCAGCAGTACCGGTGTTGTTGTTCGGAGCGGTAGTACCGTTATCCAAAGTAGTAGAGGATGTATCGGTGGTTCCGTCGCCGGAAGTGGTCAGAGTCGTGGTAGAGGTGGTATCACCGTTGCTCAGAGTGGTCTGAGTTGTGGTAGATGTAGACTCAGTGGTGGTTGTGGTGGTCTCGGTGGTAGATGTTGTGGTCAGAGTGGTAGATGTTGTGGTCAGAGTTGTGGTAGTGGTTGTATCTCCGGCCTTGATCTTGATCCAGCCGTCGCCGATAACATTGCGATCGAGCTGAACGTTCTTGGTATCCTGCCACTTGTCAACAGTCAGGGTCATCGGGAATGTATCGCCCGGCTTTGCATCGCTCGGAACGGTGAAGTATGCAGCAACATACATACCGTCATCGGTGCAGAGATCCTCACTGCCCATGGTGGAGAATGCCCAGATACCGAGATCCAGGTTAAATGTTGTCTTGGAGCTCAGGTTCTCATCTTGGACCTTGGATGCAGGACCGCGCTTAACAACAGGAGTATCCTCTGTGCCGTCCTTGACCTTCGGGGTCAGTCTCTTGTCATACTCAAGAGCAACGCCGCTTCCGGAGTAACCCTTGTTGCCGACAATGAGGATGGGGTACAGGACTTCTTCGCCCGGTTCAGCATAAATCTGATCCGCGATCACGTTAGTGACACTGGTGCTGAGACCTTCGCGTGCGGTAGGATCAACCGCCTGCTCCTGAGCATTCGCCATCATCGCGGTCATACCGATTGTGACCAGTGTTGCTGCGCCGCAAATAATTGCAGCTGTTTTCTTGAAGATAGATTTGCTCATGTGTTTCAATCCTTTCTGTTTCATGTTGGAGCATTACCAAATAATTTGCCAACGCTCCGTAACTGTTCAGCTTGCCCCGCAGAGCAAATGAGCGCTGCGCGGTTTGCTTAGGCATTCAGAACGCTGCCTGAATCACCCTGCATTCTGCCGACCCCGCCTGACACAGGGACAGCAGCGATACAATATCAGTGATACAACTGTATTTTATCACAAATTGAACATGAAGTCAAGCGGGACAGGAGATTTTCCTCCCCAATTCGGAACAAATTTTTCAGCCTATTTTTGTGCAACATGTCCAATTGTTAGCTTTTTACATCATTTTTTCGCTATTTTTGGCATGATTCCCCTTCAAATTTGCATAAAAATTGCCGAATTTTTCCGTGAGGAGAGATGCCAGTCTTCTGCATTCTGCAATTTCTGCCGGCGGCTCTCTCTGCGGTGCCGAGCAGATGCATGTTCTGCCGCCCTCCGAAAAAGAGAATACAATCCGGTCATTTTCCCGCTCCGGTATCTGCATCGCCGTTTCACCGCCCGAATCTGATCTGTCATCATTGTATGGCGGTTCCGGAATGCTTATGCCTTTTTGAAGCGCTGCTTCATGCGCAGGGAATTGTCGAGAATCCGCTTGCGGATCCGAAGATGCTCCGGCGTTACTTCCAGCAGTTCATCCTCTGCCAGATACTCAAGGCAGTCCTCAAGGCTCAGATCCTTCGGCGGAATCAGGCGCAGCGCATCATCGCTTCCGCTTGCGCGGGTATTGGTCAGATGCTTTTTCTTGCAGACATTGACGACGATATCCTCCGCTTTCGGCGAGCAGCCGACAACCATGCCTTCATACACTTCGGTTCCCGCAGGAATAAAGAGAGCGCCGCGCTCCTGTGCATTGAACAGGCCGTACGTGACTGCCTCGCCGGTTTCATAAGAAATCAGGGAACCGACCGATCTGCGCGGAATGTCTCCTTTATACGGCGCATACTCCGCAAATACGGAAGACATGATTCCCTCACCCTTTGTATCGGTCAGGAATTCGCTCTTATAGCCAAACAGACCGCGGGAGGGAATGAGGAATTCCAGCCGCATTCTGCTGCCCTGCGGATGCATCTCCTGAAGCTCCGCCTTTCTGCCTCCGAGCTTTTCCATAACGGCACCGACCGCTTCCTCCGGCACATCAATTACCAGCCGTTCAATCGGCTCATGGCGCTTGCCGTCAATCTCCTTAAAGAGCACATGCGGCGGAGAGACAGCCAGCTCATAGCCTTCTCTGCGCATATTTTCGATCAGAATGGACAGATGCATTTCGCCTCTGCCCGCGACGAGGAAGGAATCCGTGCTGTCCGTATCGGACACACGCAGGGAAACATCCTTCAGCAGCTCGCGGTACAGACGCTCACGGAGCTGACGGGAAGTCACAAACTTACCCTCTCTGCCGGCAAGCGGGCTGTCATTGACGGAAAATGTCATTTCGACGGTCGGCTCGCTGATTTTGGTAAAGCTGAGCGGCTCATAGCTGCCCGCCTCACAGATTGTATCGCCGATGTTGATGCCGTCAATGCCGGAAACCCATACAATATCTCCGACAGTCGCGCTCTGCGTCGAAACACGCTGAAGCTGCTCGATTTGCAGCAGCGTCACAAGCTTTGCATTGACCGGCTTTTCCGCACTGTGATAATTGCCGACCTGCACCTGCTGACCGACCTTTGCCGTTCCGCGCACAATTCTGCCGATTCCGATTCTGCCGACATATTCATTATAGTCAATGGAGGAAATCAGCATTTGGAGCGGCTCATCGGGGTTGCCTTCCGGCGGCTCAATATAGCTCAGAATGGTATCGAACAGCGGTTTTAAGTCCTTTCCCGGTTCATACTGACTGAGAGAGGCTGTTCCGCTTCTGCCCGAACAGAACAGAATCGGGCTTTCAAGCTGCTCGTCATTCGCATCCAGATCGAGCAGCAGTTCCAGAACCTCGTCGCCGATTTCATCCAGTCTGGCATCGGGTCTGTCGATCTTATTGACGACAATAATAATCTTCTGTCCCATTTCCAGCGCCTTGGAAAGCACGAATCTGGTCTGCGGCATCGGACCCTCCGCCGCATCGACCAGCAGCAAAACGCCGTCCACCATATTCAGAACGCGCTCGACCTCGCCGGAAAAATCCGCATGTCCGGGCGTGTCGATAATATTGATCTTCACGCCGTCATACATCACCGAAGTATTCTTTGCCAGAATGGTAATGCCGCGTTCCCGTTCCAGATCATTGGAATCCATCACGCGCTCCGCAACGGTCTGGTTTTCACGGAATGCACCGCTTTGCTTCAGCATTTCGTCAACCAGCGTGGTCTTGCCGTGGTCAACATGCGCAATAATCGCAATATTTCTCAAATCATTCCGAACCAATTTATTTCTTCCTCTCTGCTTCTTTCGCCAGTTTCTTTTCCTCATATTTCGCAATCCGCTGCTTCAGACGTTCAATGGAGCGCTCAAACAGAGGAACCCGGATTTCGCCGGTCGCATTCGAGACAAAGCGTTTCCCTTTCTGAAGCCAGCCGAGTGCCGTTGTCAGATCGCGGTTCACGCCCATGCCCTCGGCATAGTGTGCGGCAATCTGATGCGTAATCCGCGCATAAGCGCGGAGCAGTTCCTTTTTGATTTCATCAAAATCGACAAAGTTGGCTTGTGTATAGAACGACCAGTAACCGAGAATGGTTTTCTCAGCCTGAAGACTCCACGCAAAGGACTGCGTATGATCAATTTTCGGACCGAATCCGCCGTAAGCCTTTTTCCCTTCACGGTAAGCGGCGCAGAGATTAAACATTGCCTTCCATGAGCCGTTCTTCGCGGCGGCATCCAGCCACTGAAAATATTTTTCGTAATCCTGCTTTACATAATACCCGCAGCGATAGCATTCTGCAATCAAAAACTGCGCATCCTGAACATTCTGTTCCGCCGCACGGATCAGGTACGCAATCGCTTTTTCATAGTTTTGCTCAACACCCAGCCCGAAATAATAGCGTTCTCCCAGTTCCAGCAGGGAACCGCGGTCGTTCTGCTGTTCGGCATGTTCCTCCAGTTCAGAGAGCGGGATCGCCGCATAGGGCCGGAACACGAATATTTCTCTGCCCTCTCCGTCCTCCGGAACAAACGTCTGGGCAACTGCCGGAAGATACGAAATGTTCACTTCCATTTCAGATTCCTCGCTTATCCTTCGTTAAAACTCCAAGCAGCATCATCCAGAACAGAAGCTGCCGTCGGATCAAACCATCCCTCATCCAGCAGGAAAACAGCGCAGTAATCATCCGCTTCCTCTGTTTCGCCGTCCTCAGTCATTACGGCATGCACATCCAGAGCGACCCATTCAAGCCTGCTTTTCTCATAGCCGTATGTTTCTGACAGTTCATTCAGAATGTTGTCACGGTACGTATTGAATTCTGTCAGCTTATCGCCTTCCATCACTTCTTCCGGCTTGACTCTGCCTTTGATTGTGAGTTCAATTTTCTGATCGGAATCCCCGTTGTCTGCAAACATCTTATCCAGAGCCTTTTTCAGGTCGGAATATTCTATCTCATAATCATCCGCGATATCCTTTGCAAGCCGTTCCGGAACTGCATTCAGAATCCCCTCGGAATTTCTGGCATTCCACATATCGTAGGTGTTTTTCAGAGCCTCCTCCGGCGTAGCGAAGAGCTTTTTTCCGACGGTGCCGGGATCGGAAGCCGGTTTTACGGTTGTCCCCTCCTGCGGCTCTGTCTGTTCCGAAGCAGACACGGAAGTTGTCTGTTCCGCAGAAGCTGTTGCTGTCGTTGTTTCGGTCGTTTCTGCTCCGTTTGCTTCGGTTCCGGTCGTTTCCGTTGTTGTCACCGTGGTATCGGCTGCGGAACTGCTGTCCTTTGCAGCAGAGCTGTCCTTGTCACCGCAGGCAGTCACTGCCAGACAAAGTGCGAACAGCGGGGTCAGGAAAAAACGTTTTTTCATTTCTAACTCCTCTCACCATTAAAAGCGGCGGCTCCTATAAAAATATAACATCTGATTATAACACCGGCTGCACAGTTCTGTCAAGTCTCCGCCGGCAATTCGCACATTTTCGGGGCTTTTTTGGCTTCACAGCGTGCTTTTTTCGGTCATTTTTCCGAATCGCGCATAAAAACAGGAAGCACATTCCTGTGCTTCCTCAGCTTGTAGATAAAGTGGTATCTGCGATGCATCCATAATGGGGACTCCGTCCCCAATCCCCTGCCGGGGACATTGTCCCCGAACCCCATTACACATAAAAAGAATGTATTGTCTTCATTTTATATATAATTGTATTTCAAAGGGACATTGTTCCTTTGGCGGTTTTGGTGAGTTTGCGAAGAAAACTGCGCAGTTTCGCTTTGCAAAACTTGCGATACCTTTTTCGACAGACTGAGGAAGCACATTCCTGTGCTTCCTCTCGCTGATTATTCCTCCGGCTGCTCTGCCGGAACTGTCTTTGCAATCTCTGCCATGATCGCGCATTCCATCCGTTTGCGGAAGAGTCTGCATCCGTAGCTGTAAACGCCGCGAACAGAACCGGTCGCGTGATATGCGTTTGCAGCACATCCGCCGGAGCAGTAGAGCCGCGCCCAGCAATCCCGGCATTCCTCCCGCGCATAGACATTGCAGGCGGCAAAATCCTCCTGCACGGCAGTGTTCTGCACGCCGCTGTAAATATCGCCGAGTCGGAATTTCTCCTCCCCGACAAACTGATGACACGGATACAGGTCACCCCACGGCGTTACCGCCATATATTCCGTACCGGAACCGCAGCCGGAAATCCGCTTATAGATACACGGTCCGCCTTTCAGGTCAATCATATAGTGATAAAACGTAAACGGTCTGCCGGCATTCCGCTCCGAAATCATCAGCTCCGCAAGCTTTTCATACTGTTTCTCGATGATCGGAAGATCCTCCTCCGTCAGCGCCGAGGGATCGCCCGCCGGACAGACCACCGGCTCCATGCTCAGTTCGCGGAAGTCGAGTCCGAGCATGACTTTGATATCCTCTAAAAAATCCGGATTCGCATGTGTGAAGGTTCCGCGCATATAGTAATTTTTTCCGCCGCGTGCTGCAACAAGCTTCTGAAACTTCGGGACTATTTTTTCCCAGCTGCCGTTCCCGGCATAATCTACGCGGAAACGGTCGTGAATTTCCCTTCGCCCGTCAAGCGACAGCACGACATTGCTGCATTCCCGGTTTGCGAATTCAATTACGTCATCGTCGATCAGCATACCGTTTGTGGTCAGCGTAAAGCGGAAATTCTTGTGCTTTTCCTTTTCGATGCTGCGTGCATAGGCAACCAGATCTTTGACAACCTGAAAATTCATCAGCGGCTCACCGCCGAAGAAATCGACCTCCAGATTATGCCGTGAGCCGGAATTTTCAATCAGGAAATCCAGCGCACGTTTTCCAACCGCATAAGACATCACTGCCCTGTCTCCGTGATATTTTCCCTGGCTGGCAAAACAGTAGGAACAATTCAGGTTGCAGGTATGCGCAACATGCAGGCAGAGTGCCTTTACAACGCCGGCTGTTTTCTGCTTTAGCGTTCCCGCCATCGGCTCAAAGGTATCCGGTGTAAAAAGCTTTCCCGCAGCTTTCAGTGCAAGAATATCGTCATAGCATTCGGATATTTCCGCACGGGTCAGCTCCGGCTTTCCCTGATATTTCTCCCATACTTTCTGCTCAGCGGCTTCCCGCGGCATTGCCGGAAACAGTGCAATCAAATCATACGCAATTTCATCAACCACATGCACCGCACCGGAGCAGACATCCAGTACAATATTGTATCCGCCGAGCTGATACTGATGAATCATTCCTGTTCTCCTTTAATTTTTCGGAATCGCAGAGATTCCGGTTTCCGTCCGGTTCCGCACATCATCGCGGAATGGTGATAAAGTTCGGCTGACAGCCGGCAAATTTAGATGCCGGAATGCAGCTTGAAAGCACCTTTCCGGAATTGGTGACTGCAAGAATCTGTCGGTTCCGCAATGTAAATCCCGCTATTTCATGCCATCCCGCGACCTTTGCGGTCAGTTCGGGATCTGTTGTGACAAGAGATCCGCCGGAATTCAGACCGGCAGAAACATTTCCGTCCGCAGCGACGGCAATGATATTATTCCATTTCAGAGTTTCGCACTGTCCCTCTGAATTCGACCCGGCGGCAACAACCTTTCCCTCCCGCGAAAGGCCGAGGAAATGCGAAGTACCGGCGGCAATGCCGATCATCTGTGTCCACTCCTTGCAGCCGAACTTGGCTTCGCCGAGTACCGTTCCGTCCCAGAGCAGAACCAGATAGCCGTCTGCGACCGTCAGGACACTGACCGGCGACTGTGTCGGGAGAAGCCCCGGCAGGCGCACCGGAAACGTGGTTTTCATCTTGCCGGTTGCGGTAATGCCCAGCAAATAGTCATTGCTGAACTTAATCATCTGCATGGCAGGCCAGCTCTGTGCTTCCTTACGCATCGGCGGCAGTCCGATCATTTCCACTTTTCCGTTATAGTGCAGTCCGGCAACAGCATTTCCGCCCGAAGTAATTTCCTTGATGGATTTCCAGTTTTTCAGTTCCTTATAATCCGTCAGCACATTCTGCTCGGTATTGACGGCAAAGACACTTCCGTCACGCTGCACAATCATGGCAGACTGCCTAACGGTTCCTTCCGGTCCGAATGCAAGAATTCTGCCGTTCCGCTCTGCCAGCGCACTCATCATGGTAAAATCCTTTGAAACGCTCATCCGCTCCGCCGCAGCAGGCTGAATCGCCGCAGAATGCGATTTTGCAGAAACCGGTTTGACAACCAATTTTCCGGAGGCGGAAGATCCGGACACAATTGACGGTGCAGCCGTTTTTTCAGGCAGGTTCCGGAAAAGCGGTTCAAGAATCCCGTCGAACGGGAAATCATCCGTCAGAAAGGAGGAAAGCCTTTTCTGAAGCTCGGCATAGCCTTCGTCCGAAATATTTTTGCTGCGCCGGACAAACTGCGCGGCAAACTGCCGCAGAAGGCGGGTTATGCGGACATCCGCATACCGATACGGACCGGACACCAGTTTCAGCTGACTTTCCGATTTACGGGAAATCTCATCCATTTTCTCAATAATTTCATGCTCGGTCTGCTGTCTGATCTGTTCTTTCAGCTTCTGAGCTGCCGGCGCAGAGAGAAACTCCTCGGTCAGCTGTTCCGTATACATCTTCTGTAACGTGTTTTTTTCAGAAGAATCAAGCGGATAATATGTCAATATCTGCTTCATGACAGTCTCCCTTCCGGTCTGATGCGAAAAATGCCGCCTCATCATCCGGGCGGCATTCATTCGGTCGCAAAAGCCAATTACTTTTCTGCGGAAGCAGTCTCCTTGTTTTCGCACTGCTGATTTGCAATACCGCAGCTGGTCTTGCAGGCGGACTGGCAGGAAGTCTGGCACTCGCCGCAGCCGCCCTTCTTTGCGCTCTCGCAGAGATCGCGGGTTTCGATTGTCTGAATATGACGCATGGGAAATAACCTCCTTTTTGCGGGTTGTCCGCGGAAAGCTCCGCGGCATGAGCGCGCCGGACACGATCCGGCACATAATCTCAGATAGTATTATAGCATATTATACCGGAAATGTCAATGGATACAGTGTAAAAGATCAAATCGGAAACTGTCTCGGAGCCGCACACTGCGCGGTTATAGTATATAATTGCGAAAAATGCAATACTTGCGCGGCAATAAAATTCGGTACCGCATTATTCCTTTACAACTGCGCAGGTTGTTTTCCCGTAAAGGCGCATTGCACCGGCAGCCTCCGGCGTCATACGCTCGCCGCACAGAACAAGCGGAACTGCCGGCGGACAGGAAACGGCTGTCTCTGCACAGATTCTTCCGGCACATTCCGAAACCGGCAGAATTTCCGTCTCCGCAAACAAAAATTCACGCGGGCGCAAAACTGTTCCCGTATGGAGCGGCGGAAGCTGTATCTCCGGCAGGGGCGGGCGCTTCTGCACCGAAAGCAAAGCACACTCCGTTCTGTGCAGATCGTCGTCCGTCAGTTCCGGCGTCAGCATCATCACGAGATAATCCGTATCGGCGAATTCACAGAAAATGCCCTTTTCCTGCAAGATGCTGTCCAGTTCTCCGCCTGAATAGCCGAACGGCTTTGTCCGGAGCGTCAGCTTCAGCGGTTCCGATCCGCAAAGGGACCAGCCCTGCGCAGAAAGCTTTTCCCGCAGAGACCGCACCGATTTCAGAAAGGTCTGCAATTTCTGCGGATATTCCTCCGAAAGATACCGGTTGCAGAGATCGAGCGATTCCAAAATCAGATAGCTCGGACTGGTCGAACCGAAAAGCGCCATTGCCTGCCTGCACCGTTCAAAGCAAACCGCAGGCGCACTGTCTGCGATATGCAGATAAGCGCCGCCTGTCAGAACAGGCAGGGTTTTGTGCGCGGAATCGCAGCAGAGATCGGCACCGCAGTCCGATGGATGCAGCGACTTTTGCAGGAAACGGAGATATGCTCCGTGCGCATTATCAACCAGCAGCAGCATATTATGTCTGCGGCAGAAATCAGCCGCAGACGGAATGTCGCAGAGATTACCGAGATAGTCCGGACTGGTCAGATAGAGCGCTGCCGGCTGATGCGGCAGACAGCTTTGCATTGCAGATTCCGTGAGCGAAAAGGACAGATAGCTGCTGCCGGAGGACTGCGGCAGCCAGACAATTTCAAAACCGAGCAGCATCGCCGCTGTCAGAAAAGCCCTGTGTGCATTTCGCGCAGCCGCAATCACAGGCGGTCTGCCGGAAGCCGCAGCGTGCAGAAGCGCAAGATAAAGCATCGCACGGATGCAGTGAGAGGAACCTTCCGTAGAATAGAGCGTCCTGCACCTGAACAGTTTTCCTGCATTTTCCTCACTCTCCGCGATGATTCCCGCCGGCGCGAAAAGCTCGTCCGCACCGGGAATTTCGGTGAGGTCCAACGCTTCGCAGCCCAGCGCGGAAACACCCTTATGTCCGGGCATATGCAGCCTGACTTTTCCGCCCGCTGCATATTTTTTTGCAAAATCATAAACCGGTGTATTCACATCCGCGTCTCCTTTCTGTTCCCTGTTGCCGTACCGGTATCATCATAACACATTCCAGACGGGAAATCAACCGGCGAAACGAAAAAAAAAACAGCCCCCTGTTTCGGACAGGAGGCGAGGGGGGTTAATCAGAAGCAATTGTTATAAACATTGCTTTTGAACATATTCTTATTGTTGTACTTGAAAATTTCCGAAACGGTGACAACCGCATAGCCGTTCTGAGCAAGCCAGGGGCAGAACTGTTCCACTGCCGAGGCAGTCGTGTCGTAGGTTTCGTGCATCAGTACAACCTGACCGTTCAGAGAGCCGCTGCGCCCGCCATCACCCGTTTGAGTGTACGAAGCATTTTCATATTCAATTCCCCCTGTATGTTTGAAAAGTATCTGTATACGCTTTTTTCTTTATTGTAACAAAAAGCACACTGCCCGTCAACTCACAAAAACGCAAAGCGGTGGACAAACCCGACTTGTTTTGTCCACCGCTTATTCTGAAAACCTCATTTTCCGAAATCCGTCAGAATCTGCCGGAACGTCTTCGGCGGGCAGCCTGCAACCGCCGCAAACTGCCGGATAAAATACTTGCTTTCCGTATACCCGCAGCATTCTGCTGTTTCCGAAAGAGTCAGTCCGGTCCGCATCAGCAGATGCACTGCATACAGGACACGGCTGTAAATGCAGTCCTGATGAAAGCTGATTCCGAAGCATTCCTTATATTTCCGGTTGAAATAATCCGGATGAAAACCGAGCGCAGCCGCAGTCTCTCCGGCATTGTGCGGTTTGGCAGGATTCCGGAAAACATCTGACCGGAGCTCAGCAAAATCCACATAGTGCGGAAGCCTTCTGCATTCATAACGCTTTGCCTGTTCTGCATCTGCTGCGGCGGTAAGTGTCTGAAACAGACTCTCCGGAATAATATCTGCCGGAAACTGCTCCCCGATACATAGAAACCTGTCCGCGGGCAAAGACCGGATCAGTTCCGACTCTGCCGCCGTCCGCATCATCTGCGGGGTGATACTGACCGAAGGCATCAGCAGCAGGAAATCGTTTTCGGAAAGGCGTCCGCAGATGCCGCCCTGAAACTGCTGAATCACCTTCGCAGCGCTGAGCAGTTCCCTGACAACCGGTTTTGCATCCTCCGAACCGTAAAGTACGCCGCGGTCGGTCATACAGCGGAGCAGCAGCGCAGAAATACCTTCCGCACCTTCCGTATTCCGCATCAGGTGAAACGCATTGGTCAGCCCCTCTTTGCTGAACATACCGGTCATACTGTCATAAGCGCCCGAAAGCACTCTGCACTGCAAAAGATACTGCACATCGGATTTCAGCCGCAGGAATTCCAGACCGTTCGCAACCGATTTCATCCAGCTCCGGCAGATGTCGTCAATACTGTTCGGTTCGTCATACCGCAGAACACAGTATCCGAAGAACCTTTCCCCGAAACAGAGCGGCAGCCAGAACCACGCACAGTTTTTCTGTTCTCTCCCGGTCAGTCTGCTCAGTTTCTCTTTATTGAGCTGAAACACCGTATGATCTGCCCACGGGTTGACACTCCGGCAGAGCAGCACATCCGAAGCAGGCTCCTGCCGGAACCAGTCCTCAAACAGACAGAGCAGAATGTCGCATACGCCGTGCATCAGAAACATAAATTCACCCACTGCCGCTGCGAATGCCTCCATATCCCGGCATTCGGTAAGCATACGGTCCATATCCGATTTCAGATTCCATTCCGCATACTGCCTGGTCATTCTTGCAGCAGCCAGCTCCTCATGCTGCCGGATCCGGGAAATGCCGCACCCGCAGGTCACGCCGTGGATCAGTCTTCCGCGCGGCGGCTCAAAGGGAGCGCCCGTTTCGCCCCGCAGCTTCTGCATCAGAATCTGCACCGCTCTTCTGCCCAGCTCCGCACGGTTTCGCTGATAGGTTGTCAGCAGCGGTGTATGCAGATTCCGTTCGGAAATAAATTCATATCCGGTCAGTGCCATACGCTCCATAATATTGATTCCCGCATTTTCAAATGCGTCCAGAACACCGAATGCCATATAGTCATTGGCACAGACCAGTGCCTCCGGCATCGGCTTTTCACCGCTGAGAAATTCCTTCGCCAGACGGTCGCCGGAGGTATACCAGAAATCGCCCTCATAGACCTTGCTCTCATCAAACGGAATTCCGCCGTGTTCCAGCGCCCTGCGGTAGCCCTCGATCCGGGTACGGGAAACATCGAGCGTAAGCGGACCGGTCAGCAGGGCAATATCCCGGAGGCAGTGCGTTCCGATCAGATGATCGGTTATTTCTTCGATATCATTGGCATCGCTTGTGCCGATGCACGGGAAATCAAACCCCGGAAGTTCCGAACCGGTCAGCAAAAGCGGAATATCCGGTCTCTGTAAAAGCAGACTGAGAATATTCCGGCGCAGCACCGGATTCACAAATGATTCCGAAAGCACAATCAGTGCATTCAGATCTTGTGAAAGAACGAGGTCATAAATCCGGTTCTCACAGCTGACCGCACGTCCCCCTTCCGGCAGATTGAACACATTGCAAAAAACGGCAGTATCTGCATGTTCGAGTTGTGCCTGTTCAATGATGCCGCTGAGAATTCTCTGCTGCTCCATACTCTGCATTTCGGTTCCGATCACACCGATCAGCATCTCTTTTCTGCTCACGGCGCAGCACCCCCCTTCCTTATGTCCTATTATATCAGGCAGACAGCCGAAAGTCAATCGGTCATGCCTGTGAAAAACACTCAGCCCCGAAGCAGTGTCCAGACCGCTTCGGGGCAATTTTGCAATATGTATCCGTTACAGATATTCTATTCCGAGCTGTTTCAGCTCCCGGCGAAGCGGAATCAGCTTGCTGACCGGAAAGCGGGATGCAACACAGTCTTTCAGAACAGCCGCACGGATTCCGTGCTGAACCGCCGCCTTTGCCGCGCCGGAAATGCTTCCGTATTCGTCAATGCCGCAAAGCAGCAGCTCCTCATAGGCACGCTCCTGAACAAGCGCTGCAAAACCGGGCGAAAGAAACGGATCTGCCGTATTTTTCTCAAAGCAGTAATCCGAAACGACATGCAGCCCGCTCCAAAGCTCCGCGCCCTCGGTTTTCTCAATACAGTAGCCGAACACCAGATGATTGGTCGGCGTATCCGGGAAAATCTGAGAGAGATAAATGACATCGGTTCCCGCAGCCTGCGCCTGTTCGATTGCACCGTTGACCGCAGCGGTCAGTTTCTCCGTATCATACGGAAACTTGGCTCTGCGCTTCTCCCAGAGAAAATCATTTTGCAGTTCAATGACCAGAAGTGCTTTGTATCCCATTTTCTGCTCCTTCCGTTTCCTGTTCTGCGGTATGCAGCGCACTGCCGATCACCAGCAGTGCGCCCGATTCACAGCGAATTTCCGCATAATCTGACGTAATCTCATTGCTCACACCGAGCGGGAACGACCGGTTCAGCTCCGCCTGTTCCAGCTGATATTTCGTCCCGCGGATACAGACGCCGCAGCAGGTATCCGTCAGCGCCAGCACGGAAAGAGACTCTCCTGCCCGCCGCGGATAGCGTCCGGTTTCGCCGCCGTACTGGATACAGAGCCAGTCCGAATCACCGATCAGCATACCGGATGCACCGTTTTGACGCAGAAATTCAAGTGTCTGGATATTGGCAAGCGTATGATCGAGCCTTCCGCCGAACGCGCCGTAAATCCGGATATCGGTAAATCCGGAATCCAGCGCAAAACGAACCGCAAGCATCGTGTCCGTATCATCCTTTTCCGCAGGCGAAACCCTGTGCGGGAGATGCGCCGGAACCGAACCGAGCGAATCGAAATCACCCAGAACGAGATCCGGTCTGCGGTTCATTTTTTCGCAGAGCCGAAGACCGCTGTCGGCACAGATGACATACGCCTGCTCCGGAACCGGAATACACGGCTCCCCCTGCTCCGGACTCCCCGCAAAAATTACGCAAACACGATCAGTCTGCATATCAGATCTGTCTCCTTCCGGTTAAGCGCGAAATCATCTCTGATAAAGCTTGTTGCTCTGGAACTGCGGATCGCAGGTCAGGTTCACACCGAGGCGTTTGAGCGTCCGCTCATCGACCTGTGAAAGAATGACCGTCGAGTGCATTTCGCAGCCGCGCAGCTTGGAAAGCTGTGTCATGGCGCGTTCTGCGGTCGGGTTTGTCGCCGCGGAAATAGACAGTGCCACAAGTGTTTCGTCCGTATGCAGTCTCGGATTCTCATTTCCCAGATGATCGACCTTCAAATGCTGAATCGGCTCGATTACCGTCGGACTGAGCAGCAGAATATCGTCATTGATTCTGCCGAGCGCTTTCAGCGCATTCAGCAGCATGGTCGAGCAGGGTCCCATCAGATCGGATGTCTTGCCCGTTACAATTTTGCCGTTCGGAAGCTGCAAAGCCGCCGCAGGCTCACCGGTTTTTTCTGCAATGCGGCGTGCTTTCGCAATCACCGGACGTTCCTCTTCGGTCAGATTCATCTGCTGCATGAGCAGCTCAAGTTTATAGACCGTTTCCGCATCGGCTTTTCCCTGCCGCAGATTGCATCGTTCCGTGAAATAGCGCCGGATAATCTCCTGACGGGATGCAGCCTTTGCTGCCTCGTCATTGATGATGCAGAAGCCCGCCATATTGACGCCCATATCCGTCGGGGACTGATACGGCGATGTTCCGTAAATCTGGTCAAACATCGCGTGCAGAACCGGGAACACCTCAACATCGCGATTGTAATTGACTGCCGTTTTGCCGTAGGCTTCAAGATGGAACGGATCAATCATATTGATATCGTTGAGATCCGCCGTTGCCGCCTCATATGCAACATTCACGGGATGCTTCAGCGGCACATTCCAGATCGGGAAGGTTTCAAATTTTGCATAACCGGATTCAATTCCGCGCTGATGCTCCTGATAAATCTGGGAAAGGCAGACTGCCATTTTGCCGGAGCCCGGACCGGGCGCGGTCACGACAACAAGCTGTCTGCTGACTTCGATATACTCATTCTTTCCGAAGCCGTTCTCAGAGAGAATCAGCGAGAGATTCGACGGATATCCTTCAATCGGGTAATGCCGGTACACACGGATACCGAGTGCTTCCAGGCGCTTCTGGAACTTATCCGCCGCTGCCTCTCCGGTATAACGGGTCATGACGACGCTGCCGACATACAGCCCCTTTTCGCGGAAAACACCGATTAAGCGCAGCACATCGGTATCATAGGTAATGCCGAGATCGCCGCGGGTACGGTTCTGCTCAATATCCGAGGCGTTGATGGCAATGACAATTTCGACTTCCTTTTTGAGCTGCAAGAGCATTCTGAGCTTGGAATCGGGCTGAAATCCCGGCAGAACGCGGGATGCATGATAATCGTCGTAAAGCTTTCCGCCGAATTCGAGATAGAGTCTGCCTCCGAACTGCTGAATGCGCTCGCGGATATGAGCGGACTGCGTTTTGATGTACTGAGCGTTATCAAACGCAAGATTTTTCCTTTTACCTGCCATAATTCTCATTTCCTTTCAGCATCAATCATCTTGTTTACAGACATATTATAGCACAAGGCTCCGGAAAATGCAATGGGGGCAGCATAAAAAGATTTCTCCGGAACAGCACAGGCGTTATCATGAAGCCGCACACCGCCCGCAGCCTCCTGCCGGTTATATCCAGCCTGTCAGCAGAAACGGAATCAGATCCCCGACATCCGCCAGATAGAACCCGAATCCGTCCGATGAATCCGGCATCAGCATCCAGCCTTCTTTTTCTGACCGGACAACGGATACAGCCCCCCGCGCCGATTCGGATTCCATTCCAGCCTTTACAGTCACCCGGATTTTGAGGAGATACCCTTCTTTCAGTTCGCCTGATTCATAAAAATTCGGACACTGAACCGTCTCAATCTCACGCAAATCGTTCCGGCTCATTTTGTTTTTGCTCAGAACGCTGTACGATAATTTGAAGGCACCCTTGTCTACATCCCAGCGCTCGGAAGCCTCCTCAAACCAATCGTCCATTTCCTCCGACTGTGTTTTGCATCTTTCCCGGAAATTCTTCCGCAGTTCTTCTTCCGTCATGCCGTAGATTCCCGCTGACTCACGAAAGAACCGGTCTGTCAGCACCTGTTCCTTGCAGATTCTGTAATCCCGCTGATTGATCCCCTGAAAGAACTGTTTGAGAGGCTTTTCACAGTCCGGTGTGGTATCCCGAAACACAAAGAACCAGACCAGAAAGCCGGTCAGCGCAAGCAGAAACGCCGCTGCGGTCAGCAAAATGCCTGATTTCTTTTTGGATTTGACCGCAGCAGTCTGTTCGGGGGGTTCTTCCGGAATTACAGGCTGCACAGGCTGCGGAATTTGC